>CAJFRY010000013.1:0-5599 GCA_904419545.1 Candidatus Woodwardiibium gallinarum | reverse complement strand
CGCCATAATCGTAAGACCCGGAGTTTGCCGCGCCGAACGGCGTGGGAAACTCGAATAGCCGCCGCACGAATACGGATTTTATGCCTGCTCTGTGCGGCTATTATATCACATCTGCGCAAAAAAAGCAACTGCCCTTTGAAAATGCTCTTGACGGCAAAGCGGATTTGTAGTATTATAGTAATAAATGAAGTCGGACGCGCCGGGAACGACCGCCGTGCGGCTTGTTGAGATTCAGCGAGAAAGGTTTGAGTAATGAAATGAGCAGAGTGTATAATTTTTCGGCCGGCCCGTCGATGCTGCCGTTGCCTGTGCTTGAAAAAGCCGCTTCGGAGATGACCGATTACCGTGGCAGCGGGATGTCCGTGATGGAGATGTCGCACCGCTCGGCTGTCTATGAGGAGATCATCCATGCGGCGGAGGCGAACCTGCGCAAGCTGATGGGCATTCCGGACGACTACAAGGTGCTGTTTCTGCAGGGCGGCGCGACCACGCAGTTTTCGGCTGTGCCTCTGAACCTGATGAACAAAAACCGCAAGGCTGACTACATCGTCTCCGGCCAGTTCTCCAAGAAGGCTGCCGACGAAGCTGCGCGCTACGGTGAGGTGAACGTGCTTGCCTCGAGTAAGGACCGCAACTTCTCGTATGTCCCTTATGTCGACAAGTTTTCGCCGGACGCGGATTATGTCCACATCTGCCACAACAATACCATTTTTGGAACAACCTATAACTACGTGCCCGCCACCGGCAGCATTCCGCTGGTTGCGGATATGTCCTCGAGCATCATTTCCTGCCCGGTCAATGTACGCGATTATGCGCTCATCTATGCCGGCGCGCAGAAAAATATGGGTCCCTCCGGCCTGACCGTCGTCATCGTCCGCGAAGACCTTATCGGCAATGCGCGTCCCGAAACGCCGGTGATGCTCAATTATAAGACGCAGGCGGACAACGAGTCGATGTACAACACTCCGCCCTGCTACGCCATTTATATTGCCGGTCTGGTCTACGAGTGGGCGCTGTCCCTCGGCGGTTTGGAAGAGATGGAAAAGCGCAACCGCAAAAAGGCGGCCGTCCTTTATGATTATCTCGACGGATCGTCGCTCTTCAAGCCCACCGCGGAGAAGCCCTTCCGCTCGATGATGAACGTCTGCTTCGTCACCGGCGACCCGGAGCTGGATAAGAAGTTCTGCGCCGAGGCGGGCAAGGCCGGCTTTGTCAACATCAAGGGCCACCGCTCGGTCGGCGGCATGCGCGCCTCGATCTATAACGCGATGCCGATTGAGGGCGTGGAGAAGCTGGTCGACTTTATGAAAAAATTTGAAAGCGAGAATCGGTAATGATGACTGAAATCAAGCTTCTGAACAAAATCGGTAAGGCGGGCATCGACCGCTTTGACGGCGCAAAATATACGCTTTCGGAGGACGCCGCGTCTCCCGCCGGCATTCTTGTCCGTTCCGCCGCAATGCACGAGATGACCTTCGGCCCCGAGCTGCTGGCCATCGCGCGCGCCGGCGCCGGTGTCAACAACATTCCGATCGACAGATGCAGCGAGCAGGGCATCGTCGTGTTCAACACGCCGGGCGCCAACGCCAACGGCGTCAAGGAGCTGGCGCTGGCTGCGCTGCTGCTTTCCTCGCGTAAGATCAATGCCGGCATTGCGTGGGCGAAAACGCTCAAGGGGCAGGAAGGCGTGGAAAAGCTGGTGGAAAAGGGCAAGAGCGCCTTTGTCGGCCCCGAGCTGCTCGGCAAGACGCTGGGCGTCATCGGCTTGGGCGCCATCGGCGGCCTTGTCGCCAACGCCGCCGTCGCATTGGGGATGGACGTCATCGGCTGTGACCCCTTCATTACCGTCAATGCGGCGTGGAGCCTGTCGCGTGCCGTCCGCAAGGCGGATAACTATGATGAAATCTATGCAAACGCCGATTACATCACGCTGCACGTGCCTTCGACTCCGGACACAAAGGGGATGATCAATGCCGAGACCATCGCCAAGATGAAGGACGGCGTGCGCATCATCAACCTCGCCCGCGGGGACTTGGTCGATACCGCCGCAATTAAGAATGCGCTCGCGTCGGGCAAGGTCGCCTGCTATGTGACCGACTTCCCGTCCGATGAGTTGCTCGATGTCGAGGGCGTCATTGCGATCCCGCATCTTGGCGCGTCTACACCCGAGAGCGAGGAAAATTGCGCTTCGATGGCCGCTTCCCAGCTTATCGAGTATCTGGAGAACGGCAACATCAAAAACAGCGTCAACTATCCGGCAACCAATATGGCACGTTCGGCGGCCAACCGTATCGTCGTCCTGCATGAAAATGTTCCGACAATGCTTGCGCAGGTGCTGACCGTCCTTTCGAACGACAACATCAACATCGAAAATATGGTTTCCTGCTCGAAGGGGAATAACGCCTGCTCGCTGTTTGATACCGACGCGAAGGTCAGCGAGAAGGTGCAGGAGGATATCCGCGCCATCCAGGGTGTGCGACGCATAACCGTTATTGAGGGCTGATAAAGTCTGGAAATACATAAAAATGCGCGGAGCAATCCGCGCATTTTTTGTGCTTCCGCCGAAAAAAATGCCGTCGCGGGTTGACACCTCGCCCCGATTTCTGGTATAATAAAAGAAACCGTTTGCGGTAAGTGTTGAAAAACAGTCGTATATGCAAAAGGATTGTTGAAAGGACGGGTACATAAATGACAATCTGTAAAAAAAGGCTTGCGCCGTTGTTGTTGGCGCTGCTGCTGGCTGTCGGACTGATTGCCGGCGCGGCTCCCGTGACCGCCGGTGCGATACAGGAGCACGTGGTCGAGTTCCTCGACGTCATCGGGCCGATGGCGACTGCGGATATGCAGCAGAACGGCATCCTTGCTTCGCTGACGATCGCGCAGGCCATTTTGGAAAGTGACTACGGACGCAGTCTGCTTGCTCTGGAGGCAAACAACCTTTTCGGGATCAAGGCTAACAGCTCGTGGGACGGGATGGTCTACTGTACGCAGAATAAAACGGCGTACAATAGCTATGCAGCGGCCAAAGCCCAGCTTGGCGAGTCTTTTATGAATACATACAAAGAAAAATTCTGGCGTGCGTATCCGAGTTGGCAGGAAAGTGTGAACGATCACAGCAATCTTTTCAATACGTCCGACCGTTATGAAAATCTGCGCGGCTTGACCGATTACAAGCTCGCCTGCCAATATGTCGTCGAGGACGGCTATTGCAGTGACCCGGGCTATACGGACAACCTCATCCGATTGATTGAGGATTACGAGCTGTACAACTATGATACCGGCAATATTGACCCCGGTGAGGTTACGCGTGTGGCGCTGAGTGAGTCGAACATCACGCTGCGCGTCGGCCAGAGCTTTGTACTGGAGGCGTCGGTCTACCCCGCTACTGCGGCAGATAAGTCGGTCACCTGGTCGAGCGACGACCCGTCTGTGGCGACGGTGAGCAACGGCCTGGTTTCGGCAAAGAAGCTGGGCGTGACGAATATCACCGCGACAAGCAGGAACGGTAAAACGGCCACCTGCACTGTCCTTGTTGCAGACGACAGCGGCAGTCTGGCGCTGGATAAAACGTCGCTTTCGCTTGCGCTCGGCGGTGTCGGCAGCTTGACGGTCACGGGCGGTGCGCCCGAGGATGTAAGGCTGGGCGTGATGACCGGAGATGTTTATATTCGAGCTGCAGCGGCCGATTCCACTGCCGGCCATCTCGGTATTGCGAAGACCGGCGCCGAGGTCAAAATTTTCGGCGAAGCGATCGGAAACTTTTATTATGTCGAGTGCGTCAATGATTCCGGCAAGCTCGTCCGCGGCTATGTGTATACCTCGCGTGTGCGCATTACCGGCGATGCGGCCGGTGATGCCAATCCGTCGGTGAGCTGGTCGTCGAGCAATACGTCTGTTGCGACGGTGCGCAACGGGCAGGTATTTGCTTTCGGTGTCGGCAGTGCGGTCATAACCGCCGCAAGCGGGGACGACAGCGTGTCCTGTGTGGTTACGGTTGCCGACACGGCTGCGCATTACAATGCGGTTATTACGAAGAACGTAAATCTGCGCCGTTGGCTGAGTACAGGCGCCGACAGCAACGGCATTGCCGACGCGGGCACGGAAGTACTGGTTATCGGCGGCATCGTGACGGGCGATGGGGACCGGTTTTACTTTGTCGTCTGTGAGGAAACGCGTGCCGGCGGCAAGGCAAGCGGCTATGTGCTGGAGGAATGCCTGAAGCTGGGCACGATGATTAAGCCTGCGCCGCCGGTCGGGGGCGGAGAACTGACGCTTGCGGATGAGGATTGCGAAATCAACGCGAGCGGCTATCTTCTCGGTCCTGCCGAGCGAATCACGGTTGAGCAGCTTTTGAAGCTGTTTTCCAATACCGGCCTGCGTGTCGTGGACACCTCCGGCGCGGTGCTGGAAAATGACGATTCTGTCGGTACGGGCCATGTGGTTGAGCTTTTGGAGAACGGGGTGAGAGCCGACGCCTGCACAGTCGTTATTCGCGGCGATGTGAACGGCGACGGAAAGATAACGGCATCCGATTATATCATTGTCAAACGTGAAATTCTGATGGATAACGGTACGCTGATCGGTGCATATTATGAAGCGGCTAATTTCAACGGCAATGGCCTCACGCCCACGACTTATCTGCTGCTCAAGCGGCAGGTTCTCGGTTTGAGTTGATTTCAATACCGGTTGTTATATAAATACCGTTGACTGGCTAAGCGCGGCGGGAATCTCCCGCCGCGCTTTGTTGCCTGTAAGCCATATTGCCGGCTGAAACGGTCAAGAAAATTTTCGACCGGAGCGGAAATTGGGGAAATAGGTTTCCGGCTTGCATATAGTGATTTTGATTGTCGGTTCGGCGACGCCGAACCGACAATCGAAGAACTTGCGGACTGTGGGAAATAGGAAGAGGCAGATAACGTTGAACGTTCCCGTTGGCTGTACGGGGCGACGGCACAGAGCCGGAACGCGAATAGCAGGTAAGCTCAAAACACCCCGCCCAAACGGGGCGGTGAATTAAGAAAACATTGAAGCAAGGGATGGTATAGCCAAACGGCTATGCCGTTCTTTGATTTTCGGTTGTATTTTGGGCTTTTTCTTTCGCCCGTTCAAAATCAAATGCACCGATGAAGTTATAAACAATCGTGATTTCCCTTGTCTTGGATTTCTTATCGGTATGGGAAACCTCGATACGGTCTATAAACTCCCGCAAAATGGAAGCATCAAGTTCCTGCATATCGGTGTACTTCTTTACGACGCTGATAAACGCCTTAACGTTGGTTTTTTGCTTTTCCTGCTGCTTGATTTCTTCCCGCAACACTTCTGCCATTGATTTTAAGTTTTCCTGCTCCAACTCATAATCACGGGACATTTTGATAAACCGTTCGTCTGATAATTTCCCGGTTACATTATCCTCGTATAAATGCTTGAACAGGTTATCCAATTCGGCAATCCGGCTTTCGGCTCTGGAAAGTGTTTCGCGCTTGCGAGAAAACTCCGCGTCGCGCTCCCGTAAACGGCTGTCCGCTGCTTCTTGGATAAACTCGGCTTCGTACTGCGTTACATACTCGATTGCTTCCCGCAAGTTCCGCAAAACAATTTC
>CAJFRY010000012.1 GCA_904419545.1 Candidatus Woodwardiibium gallinarum | reverse complement strand
TTTGTTGATTGGCTGCGGCGTGGTTCTCAACTTTTCAGAGCTTCTCTCCGGAACGGCGCTGTGGGTTTCGGACATTGCCGTTTGCCTGCTGACCATTGCATCCTGGTTCCTTCTGCTGTCGACCGGTATGGAACCGGTTAATACGACACCGGAGGCGGGCACAAGGGTTTGAAAAGCGTCAGCCATTGGCATTTTACATCTGTAAAGCTGCGGGACAATATCCTCGCTCTGAAAGAATAAATGCCGTTCCGGCACGGAAACGGCGTCTGTACCTCTCTCCTCCCAAGCAGACAATGCGCAAAAGGGAGCCGCGCGGTCAAAACGGACGGAAAACAGGATTTTCTTGGGAAAAACGCTCCCGAACAGCCACAGCCGAGCCTGCGCGGAGCACCGTCTATCCATAAAACGCGAAAAAAGCAAAAAAAGCTCTTGACATCCGATGCAAAGCATGATATAATGAATGTCAATGAAAATACATGCACAGACGAGGATACGGGCGCGGTGTGACGCTTTTCAGAGAGCTGCCGGTTGGTGCGAGGCGGTAAAGACGGCGCGGCGCTTATCACCTCCGAGCAGTCCGGCCGAACGTTTATAAGTAAGCCGGGACGGTGTCCCGCCGTAAAATGAGGAGCGCGTTGATGGACGCAGCAAAAGAGTGGTTATGTAAGGCTGTTTCAAAAGGCTTTATCTCTTTGTGAGATAAAGCCTTTTTTATTGCAAAACAAAAGGAAAGAAGGCATTGGTTCAATGGACAATCTGCACACCGAAACCCGTCAGATTGCCGCGCGTCTGCGCGGCGCGCGCCTGACCGCAGAAAAAAGCGCCGCGGAGCTGGCCGCCTGCACGGGTATGAGCGAGGAAGCGTATCTGAAGATGGAGGAGGGCCTGGAGGATTACTCCTTCACCTTCCTGTATAAATGCGCCAAAGCGCTGGGCATTGATATTTCCGCGCTCGTCAGCGGGGACGACCCCAAGCTGTCATTCTACACCCTCACGCGTGCCGGCGAGGGGATGCCGATCAAGCGCCGCGCCGGTTTCCATTACCGGCACCTCGCTTCCAAGCTCAAGCATCGCGCAGCCGAGCCGTTCGTCGTCACCGCGCGTTACGACGAGGCCGGACAGACGGCGCCGATCCCGCTGTCTACCCACGACGGGCAGGAATTCGACATGGTGCTCTCCGGTTCGCTGCGCGTCCAGCTTGACGACCACATCGAGCTGCTCGGCCCCGGCGACAGCGTCTTCTACGACTCCTCACATCCGCACGGGATGGTCGCCGCCGGCGGCACGGACTGCACTTTTCTTGCAGTGGTCTTTAAGCCCGTCGCGGAACTGCCCGACGCCGAAGGCGAGCTGCCTGCCGAGCCCGCGCCCGTTGTACGCCCTGCGGACGCAAAGACGGCCGGCGCAAAATATGACGGGCTGATCTATCACAACTTCGCCCGCGAGAAGATCGACGAGAACGGCTGCCTGACCGGCATCGAGCTTCTGCCGCCGGAAAACTTCAACTTCGGCTACGACGTCGTCGACGCGCTCGCGCGCAAGTGCCCGGACAAGCGGGCGATGCTCTGGCTGTCCCGCGACAAGGAGGAACGCGACTTCACGTTCGCCGAGATTTCCGCCCTCTCCAACCGCACGGCGAATTACTTCGCCTCGCTCGGCATCGGCAAGGGCGACCGCGTGATGCTCGTGCTCAAGCGTCACTACCAGTTCTGGCTGTCCATCCTCGCACTTCACAAACTCGGCGCCGTCGCTATCCCTGCGACGAGCCTGCTTGTCCGGCACGACTACGAATACCGTTTCGAAGCCGCGCAGGTCAAGGCCATCGTCTGCACCGGCGACGGTGCGTGCGCCGCCGAGGTCGATCTGGCGCAGGAAAGTTCCCCTACCCTTCAAATCAAAATCATCGCCAACGGCAGCCGTCCGGGCTGGCACAGCTTCGACGAGGAAATGCCGTCCTTCCCCGACACGCTCGAACGCGTTCCTACGAGCAGGGACGACCCGGCGATCATGTTCTTCACCTCCGGCACGACCGGCTACCCCAAGATCGCTACGCACACGGCCTCCTACCCGCTCGGCCATATCGTTACCGCGCGCTGGTGGCATAACGTCGAGCCGGACGGACTGCACCTGACCATCTCCGACACGGGCTGGGGCAAAGCGCTCTGGGGCAAGCTCTACGGCCAATGGCTTTGCGAGAGCGCAATCTTCGTGTACGACTTCGACCGCTTCAAGGCCGACGACCTTCTGCCGCTGTTTAAGAAGTACAACATCACCACCTTCTGCGCGCCGCCGACGATGTACCGCTTCTTCATCAAGGAGGACCTGTCCCGCTACGACCTGTCGTCGCTGCATTACGTAACCATTGCGGGCGAGGCGCTTAATCCCGAGGTGTTCCACCGCTTTTACGAAGCGACCGGCCTGAAGCTGATGGAAGGCTTCGGTCAGACCGAAACAACGCTGGCCATTGCCAATCTGTACGGGATGACGCCGAAGGTCGGTTCAATGGGCAGGCCCAACCCGCAGTATGACGTGGACATCGTCGACGAGAACGGCAAAAGCGTGCCGGTCGGCGAGACGGGCGAGATCGTCATCCGCGCCGACCGCAATGCCGCCGTCTGCGGCCTGTTCGCCGGCTACTACCGTGATGAAGAGAAGACCGCCGAAGCGTGGCACGACGGCCTGTACCACACCGGCGACACCGCCTGGCGCGACGAGGACGGTTATTACTGGTATGTCGGCCGCATCGATGACGTCATCAAGTCCTCGGGCTACCGCATCGGCCCGTTTGAGATTGAGAGCGTGATCATGGAGCTTCCTTACGTGCTCGAATGCGCCGTCACCGGCGTGCCGGACGAGACGCGCGGTCAGGTCGTGAAGGCAACCATCGTGCTGACCAAGGGAACTTCGCCGAGCGAAGAGCTGAAAAAGGAAATCCAGGATTACGTCAAAAAACACACCGCACCCTACAAATACCCCCGCCGCGTGGACTTTGTCGCCGAGCTGCCGAAAACGATCAGCGGCAAGATCCGCCGCGTGGAGCTGAAGGACTGACCGCAGTCCGCAACAGCGCAAAACGCCGCCGTACCCGATTTTCGGGTACGGCGGCGTGCGAAATGGACGGATTCCTTCGGCGTTTCCTGCGATTGCCTGCTCGGCCGGAGCGGCGTCCGGCAGGACACGGCCGCCCGTCTCACCGCCGGACAGCCGGGACTGACCGAGGAAAGCATATGAAGTTCATCGCCGGACTGCACGTCCGGCGATGGCAGAGAAAGCCCCCCGGCGCACGCGCAGGAAACACTGTCGCTGCTGAATCGGATGCTTGCCGGCGAGCGTTTCGGCACTCTGCTGCAATGCATCAAGCACTGCGGCGGCCTTGCAAAAGGGAACGACGTTTTCGTATTGCTGCAAGACTTTAAAATCGAGCCGCAGTCTCCGCAGACCGGGAACACCTACGGCGGCAAAGCCGAGCAAACGGAAATGCTCCGGGACTTCTGCCTCCACGTCGCCGGCCGGTATCCGGAGGACATTGTCAGGGACATTACGCAGTAAAAAAGGACGCCGTACATTTGCAGCCGTCCGAAGCGTAACCATAACCGATTATGGATGTATGATTTTTGAGGTGCGAAATATGGAAACATTCAAAAAAGCAAAGGAATTCATCTATCGAAACGCAAGACCGCTTGATTTGGCTAGGTGGCAATACCATTTTGAAAACGGAAGCAGGGAGCCGGTATTGAAAGCGCTTTCATATTATCAAAATGAAGACGGCGGATTCGGTCACGCATTAGAGGCCGATGCATGGAATCCCAATTCGTCGCCCATACAAACTTGGTGCGCAATAGAAATTCTGCGGGAAATCAACTTTACCGATGCGGAACATCCGATGATGCAAGGCGTACTTACATATCTTGCAAGCGGTAAGGATTTTGAGGGGAAATTTTGGTACAATACTGTAAAAAGCAATAACGATTATCCCCATGCCCCCTGGTGGCATACGGAAAGCGAATCTACATGTCATACCGACTATAACCCTACGGCTTATTTTGCCGGATTCATTATTCAATTTTCCGATAAGGACAGCGATTTGTATCAACTCGGCTGCCGGATTGCAAAAGAGGCTTATGAAGCATACGTTTCGCAAGGCTTTTTAAACGATATGCACACAGCCCTTTGTTACATAAGACTTGCTGAATCCATTGAGGAATCAGGACAGACGGATGTCATAAATCTGTCGGCGTTAAAAGCAAAGCTGGTGGAGCAGGTGAAAAACAGCATTACTCGGAACAAATCCGAATGGGAAACAAGTTATGTCTGTAAACCGTCGCAGTTTTTCAACAGCAAAAACAGTATTTTTTATGCCGACAATAAAGAACTCGCCGACTATGAGTGTACATTCATTGAAAAAACGCAGCTTTCCGATGGCTCGTGGACTGTTCCTTGGGGGTGGGCGGACTACCCCGAACAATGGGCAGTCGCAAAAAACTGGTGGAAAAGCAATGGTATACTGGTGAATATGCTTTATTTGAAAAACATGGGAAAAATATAGAAGCAATATAAAAATACATATCCTGACGCACAAA
The DNA here is from genome assembly GCA_904419545.1 of Candidatus Woodwardiibium gallinarum. GTDB lineage: Bacteria > Bacillota > Clostridia > Oscillospirales > CAG-382 > Woodwardiibium > Woodwardiibium gallinarum. The sequence continues at coordinate 39,128 of CAJFRY010000012.1, read as the reverse complement.
GCAACTCCCCGCCGAAAGAAAGACAGCCTTTTCTTTCGGCGGGGAGTTTTGTTTCCTTATGCAATTCTCCCTTTTCAGCGCGTCCTTTGGCTTTGCTGCTTCTTTCCCTTTTTCGCCCTCCCCGGCGCTGTGGCTTTCCCGCCGCGGGGCGCGGACCCTGGAACGCGTTCCTTCGCGCGCGGTGAAGCCATCGGCGCAGCGGACTTCTCCCGCCGCGGCGGCGTTTTGGTGGGCCTGATGAGGCATTCGGGGCCGTAGCCGATGAGGTCGGTACGGCCGGCCTGCTCGAGTGCGCGGCGGACGATGTCGTAATTCTCCGGCCGGGCAGACTGCAAAAGCGCACGCTGGCGGCGTTTTTCCTCGTAGCTGCGCGGCACGTAGACCGGCTGCATCGTAAACGGGTCCAGCCCCGTGTGGAACATACACGTCGACGCGGTACCTGGCGTGGGATAGAAGTCCTGCACCTGCTCGGGGTTGAGCTTATTGCGGCGGAGGTAGACGGCCAGCTCTATGGCGTCGTTCAGCGTACTGCCGGGGTGGGAGGACATCAGATAGGGCACGAGGTACTGCTCCTTCCCCAGCGCCTTTGTCTTACGGAAAAACAGCTCGCGGAAGCGGTCGTACACCCGGATGTCCGGCTTTCCCATACAGCGCAGGACAGACGAAGAACAGTGCTCGGGCGCAACCTTGAGCTGTCCGCTGATATGGTGCTCAATGAGCGTATCGAAGAACGTATGGTCCTTGTCCGCCAGCAAATAGTCAAAGCGGATCCCCGAACGGATGAACACCTTCTTCACCCCCGGGACAGCGCGGACGCGCGCAAGAAGCTCGACGTACTCACTGTGGTCGGCGATGAGATTCTTGCAGGGCGTCGGCGTCAGGCACTTGCGATTGGGACAGACGCCCGCGGTTTTCTGCTTTTCGCAGGCAGGCGCGCGGAAGTTGGCGGTCGGGCCGCCGACGTCGTGGATGTACCCCTTAAACCCGGGCAAACGCGTAATCAGCTCAGCCTCGCGCACAACCGATTCGATGCTTCGCGAGGTGACGGCGCGCCCCTGATGAAAGGCCAGCGCGCAGAAGTTGCACGCGCCGAAGCAGCCGCGCGTATGTGTGATGGAGAAGCGCACCTCCTCGATGGCGGGCACGCCGCCCTCGGACGCGTACATCGGATGCCACATCCGTTCGTACGGCAGCTCGTAAACCGCGTCCAGCTCGGGACGGGTAAGCGGCGGCATCGGCGGGTTCTGCACAAGCAGGCCGTTGTCATATTCCTCGACGACAGCCTTGCCGGTGACGGCGTCGGTGTTTCGGTACTGCATCGCGAAGGCGCGGGCGCAGGCGTATTTATCGGTCTTGAGCGTCTCATAGTCGCCGCAGCAAACCCAATCGTAATGCGGGGCATGGGCTTTATCCTTGGTGAAATAGACCGTGCCGCGGATGTCCTGAATCTTACGGACGGGTACGCCGCGGTCAAGCAGCGCAGCGATGCGGCGCAGCGCGTTCTCGCCCATACCGTAGCTGAGCAGGTCGGCGCCCGAATCGACGAGGATCGAACGGCGGACACGGTCCTCCCAGTAGTCGTAATGCGCGAAGCGGCGGGTGGAAGCCTCAATCCCGCCGATGATGATCGGCACATCACCATAGGCCTCACGGATGCGGTTACAATAGACGATCACAGCGCGGTCGGGCCGCTTGCCTGCCTTGCCGCCTGCCGAATACCAGTCGTTGCTGCGGCGCTTTTTCGCCGCCGTATAGTGCGCAACCATCGAATCGACATTGCCCGCGTTGACGAGAAAGCCCAGCCGCGGACGGCCGAACGCGGTGAACGGCGCACAGGCGCGCCAATCGGGCTGCGGCAGAACCGCCACACGAAAGCCCGCCGCTTCAAGCACGCGGGAAATGACCGCCGTGCCGAACGACGGATGATCGACGTATGCGTCGCCGGTGACAAGCACGAAGTCGGGCGCATCCCAGCCGCGCGCCTGCATATCCTCACGGCAGACCGGCAGAAAGCCCATGACGATGCCGCTCCTTTCTGATACAAAAATACAGGTATGATGTTTTTATTCGGCAGATTATACAGGGGAAAAATACGCCGTTTTACATCGACTTTTCTGCAAATCCGAAGCCTTTGCACATCCGCCATGCATAACCGTACGAAACGCTTTTCGTCTGAACCACTCCATGCCGGAGCCTGAGAGCGTACCCGCCTGCAAAGGGATGCGGCCGCGGACTGTATTGCCGCGGCCGCTGTTTGATACGAAAACGCAATCAAACTGTAAGGCAAAAGACCTTCGCACAAGCCGTATATAAGACTTTTGCCTGATCGCAGAATCCGATTATGCTCGTTTTCGTACAGTTTGGAACCGTGTTTAAGTATTACGTGATGCGACGGACTTCGCCGTTTCATACGGGATACAGACGAAGGAACCGTGCGCTCCCAAGCGGCGCCCGATTCCGAAGCCGGTTATTCCTTCGGCACGGTTTTGGCGCCGGTGGCATTGACTCCTTCACGGAAGGCTGCGAGCGACTGCGTCAGCTCGGGCGCGAGGTCAAGATAATTGATGATGTACGTCTTGCCGTCGATATCCGCATAGTCGTTGCAGGAGAACCATATCGCGCCCTTGATGTGCGACAGGTACTCGTAGCCCTCCTCACCGTAATGCGAGAACGCCTCAAACATATCGGCGATCCACTGCGCCTGCTGCGCCTGATTGCGGCCCAGGACGGTATCGCGGTAGGCGCTGATGCCGTAATCGTACAGCTTTTCGCCGCCGCAGCCGGCCGCAAACTCGGAAATGATCCACGGATAGTTATCGAAATAGGGCATATTGATCTCATAGAGGGTCTTATACATACTCTCAAAAGACATCAGCGACGTGCCGTTCCCCATTTCATAGTAGGTCAGGCCAAGCGCCTGCATCTGCGAGGGGTCGGGCATATAGTTGAGCGCTTCTCCCCAGTTGGAATACGGACAGGAGACAGCGATGGGATTGAAAATCCAGATGCAGTTATCCACGCCTTCTTCCTCGAATATGCCGTACAGCCGCGACCAGGTCATACGGAAGATGTCCGGGTCCAGAAGCGCGCAGATACCGGAATAAGAGGTCCAGTCGGTGTTCATCTCGTTGTTCAGGCGGAAGAGCACCGGCTTGCCGTAGCTCTTGATATCCTGCGCCAGACGGCGGAACTGGTCGTCGTACCGGCCGCGAAGGATATCAAAGCTGGGGTTATAGCCGCCGAGGTTCCCATTGTTGGACTCGGTAAACTGGTAAGTGAACTGCAGAACCGGCTTGCCGTTGAAGCCGTTGCCGCCCGCGAATTCCTCCGCCATATCCAGCGGGAAGTAGGACTCGGTGCCGTACCAGCCCAGCGCGGAATAGGTAGGCAGGATGTCAAAGTTATAATCCCAGCCGTTCTCGCCCTGCAGGCGGTCAAGGTTGGTGATGATTTCTCCGCGGCGGACGGCATAGGAGCTGTCCTGCTTGGAAACGATGGTTTTGGTAAAAGCCCCCCAAGACACATTCTGCGCAGCGGAAAACAGCTCGTAATAGCTTCGCGTCTCGTCCGACCAGTTTTCGGGCAGCTCGAACTCGAAGGCCGTTTCGGGATTTTTCGCCTCGCCGACCTGCTCGGTCTCGGCGAAGGAGGCGACAATCTTATCGAATTGTTCGTCGTTCTTCGTCTTGGACTTCATCACCATCAGTACGAAATGGTCGTATTCACCGGTGCGGCGCAGGATAGCAATGTTGTAATAGGGATACTCGACATCGCCGGGATTGCGCATGTATATGTCGTATTCAAGCACGGTATAGCCTTCCAGCAGCGATTCGCTGTCCGGCAGCGGGCGCGAGCGGCTCAGCTCGTTAGCGGCCAAGAAATCAAGCGAACTGATATGGATATTCAGCCATTCGGTCAGATAGATGTTCCAGCCGTTCTCGTTGTCGCCGTAGGGGTTTTTGTCCTCATATGAAACGGTCAGGACGGAGTTTTCGGATATGTACTTGGTGCGGTAGGCGCTGAGCGAGTTATCCAGCATGACGCCGGTATACGGGAAGGTGAACAGATAACCATATGCGAAATTGACCGCACGGGTCGCGCTCTCCCCGGTCAGAAGCAGCTTGGCGTCGCCCTCGGCAGGGTCGCGCGCATAATCCTCGATCTTTTCGCCGTCGAAGTAATAATCGACGCCGTACACATCGGACGGCGAAACGATTCCGTTCGCTTCATCGGCATACAGTTCGTCCCAGACGAGCTTTGCGTTTTCATCGGGCACCTTCGGTTCCTCACTTTCCTCGGCCGAGGATTCGGCCGGTGCGGGCTGACTGCTCTCCGCCCCGCTCTCCGCCGGCGTACAGGCAAACAGCACGCTCAGGACGAGCAGCATGGCCAGCAGCAGGCCGGTCACTCGTTTTGTCAACACAGCAATAACCCCTTTCGTCCGGATTTTATATCCTACCCGGCCGGATCTCCCGATCAGCCGAGGTCAGGCGCGTCGGTCAGGGTGACGAAGGGCGCACTCTGCCCTTCGCTCTCAAACAAGCGTATGTCATTGCGGCCTTTACGCAGAACCGGTGCGGGCACATACAGGCGCTTCTGCGGTCCCTCCGACGGCCAGAAACGGCCGAGATTGAAGCCGTTGACAACGGCAAAACCCTTGCCGAAGCCGGTCACGTCGAGGAAGGTATCGGCCGGTTCGTCGACCTCGAAGCTGCCGGCGTAGAACGCGGGCGCGCCGCAGGCGCGGTATGGCCCGAAAGTCAGCGGGGACAGGTCCTCCATCGGCAGCGGGAAATTCTCCCAGCCGAAGATATAGCGGTCGTTGACGGCCACGCCGTCGATCCCCTTCGGGTCATGCAGGTGCACGCCATAATTGACGCGCCCCATATTTTCATTCAGCAGCTCAATCGTATGACGGCCGGCAGCCAGCCCGCTGACCTGCAGGCGCTCGTCACCATTGCGCCGATAGAGAACACCGGCCCGCACGCCGTCCACAAACACGTTGACGCGGTCGCGCACGTTGAACACGCGCAGCGTTACATCTTCTCCGTAGGTCTCGAACGAAGCGCGGTAAAGCGTATAGCCATAGGCCTGACCCAACTTTTCCATATCCACGGGCGCGGCACTCTCGACCGGCTTGCCGAGCGCATCGCAAAGCGGCAGGCAGCCGTCAAGCGTTACTTTGCCGTAAGCGCGTTTTTCGCTGTTTTTCACGCGGACGGGCGGAAGCGCACCGAAGCGCTCCTCAACGACCTTGCGAAAAGTAAAAAATTTATCGGTCAAATCGCCGGCTTCACTGAGGACGGAGTCATAATCGTAGCTGGTGACGGTCGGGTCGTAGCGCTCCTGGTAGTTGGCGCCGTTCATAAAGCCGAAGTTGGTCCCGCCGTGGAACATATACACATTGACCGAACAGCCGCTGTCCAAAATCTGCGCAAAGGTGCCGGCCGCGTCGGCCGCATCACGGGTGTGATGCGCCTCGCCCCAGTGATCGAACCAGCCGCACCAGAATTCGGTGCACATATGCGGCCCCTCAGGAACAAGCGATTTGAGCTGCGCTGCGCTGTAAGCCACATGGCCGCCGAAGTTCCCGGTCGCCAGCGTTCCGTCGATCCGCCCATTTTGAATATATGCGGCGGCAGGCCCGTCGGAGGTAAACAGAGGCACATCGACGCCGTTTTCGATATAGATATCACGCATAGCCTCAAGGTAGACTTTATCGTCGCCATAACTGCCGTACTCGTTTTCCACCTGCAGCATAAGCACATTGCCGCCGTGCGTGACTTGGCGAGGCACAACGTGGCCAAACAGCGCTTTCAGGTAGCGCGCCTGCCGTTCGATAAAACGCGCGTCACGGCAGCGCAGACGGATATCGCCGTCGGCCAGCAAATCAGCGGGCAGACCGCCGAACTCCCACTCGGCGCAAATGAACGGACCGGGCCGCACGATGGCGTACAGGCCGACCTCGGCGGCGGTGTCCAGAAAGCGGCCGATGTCCAGCATGCCGGTGAAATCGAAGCATCCGGGCGTTTTTTCGTGCAGATTCCACGGGGTATAGGTTTCCACGGTGTTGAAGCCGCAGTCCTTGAGCTTTTCCAGCCGGTCACGCCACTGGTCGGGATGGGTGCGGAAATAATGGATAGCGCCGGAGAGAATGGTCATCGGCTTGCCGTCCAGCGAAAAGACGCCGTTATCAGTCGAAAATACAGGCATGGTATCTGTTTCCTTTCGTCATTTTTTCTCCGGCGGGCTTCAGCCGGAGACCGTCTCATATTCATTCATATCGGGCAGCTCGGGCGGCTGGACGCCGTCGTATGCATACTGCATCCGCATGGTAATCTGCAATTCGAGGTGATAATCCTCATAATCGGGCTCCACGCCCGGGACATAGGGCGGCGTGTCATAAAGGGACAGCGTATACGACAGCGTGCGGCCGGTCAGCCGTCCGTCCGCCGCGACCGTATAGCCGCAGACCAGATCCGTGGCCTGTGTTTTGCTCTTATCGGGCTTGGAAAGCTGGGAAAGCGCATAAATATCCTCCCCGAGCAGCTCGACAAGCCGAGCGGTATGGTCGCCGCCGATCTTCAGTTCATAAATCCCCGAGCCGGCGTCCCCGGACGAACGGGTCATCGACGTCACGTCGGATTCGTCGAACAGGAACGCATCGGAAAACAGGAAGCCGCTGCGCAGCGACTCCTCGGTCTGTTCGCGCCTGATGGCATTCCCGTCAAGGACGTAACCGTACCAGCCGTCGGCATAGCAGAACTCGACAGTCACCGAGGCGCCCAGCACAGTCTGCGCCATTTTGCCGGAGAGCGCATAGCCGTTCTCTGTCCCAACCGTATATTCGCCCTGTGCGAAGAGCATCGTCGTTTTCTCCTCGCCGAAGGTAAACTGCATCAGGAAGCTGACCTGCTTATTTCCCGCTTCATTCGCAGCCGCAACGGCCGACGCCAGAACGGGATAGTCGCTCGTGTCCGGCGCACCGCTGCAGCCGGTCAGCAGCAGTGCTGCCGCACAGCAGAGCGCGGCGCGGCGCAGGCGCGTCATTTGCTCGGCACCGGCTGGCCGGCAAGCAGAAGCTGGATATTGCGCTGGACCTTGGAAATGCCGTCGACCAGCATATAATACCGGCCCTCGCCGTTTCGCGTATAGTACGCCTTCGCCGACGAGACCTGATAGAAGACGATCTCATCCGTGCGGTTGCCGCTCTTGACAACCAGGCGGAACATTTCGACCGGCTGGCTGTCGGTCTCGCTGTACTCGCCCTCAAGCTTGAGGTTGAGGATGGAGACGTAAAGATAACGGAAGTTCTGCGTATCGACAGGCTGACCGTTGCAGGTAACGGTGGTGAACTCGCCGGCGTCGTTGCGGGTAAGCGCAAACACGTAATCGTTGCCGCCGTAGGACATCGTGATCTCATCGATGCGATTGATATACATCGAGAAAATGCCCGGGTCCAGGAAAGTGAGCGCGTCGTATTCCAGCCACGGCGCGGTTTCGGGCGAAACCTCGGCGATGATATCGGTGCTCATCGTGACGTCCTTCCCCGACTCGTCCTTACCGGTGATGGAAGAATAGCAATAGCGGTTGCCATCCTCGTTGGGTTCGGAGAACCACACATACACCGTATAGCCGTTGAAGGTATAGGACGTGCCGATATCCGGCTCGGTCAGGCCGTATTTTTCGAGCATGGCGACATCCAGATTGTACTCCACCACACGGTCGCCGACAAGCGTGGTAAGGCCGTACACAAAATCGTTGAAGGCCGTCGCATCGGGATAAGCAAAGTTTTTGCCCGCCGGAATATATTCGGTCGGCGAAACCAGCTTCCATATGCTGGTGACAGTGTCCTCGGGGATGGCATCCTTGCCGGAGGCATAAGGCGTCAGTTCGTCAAGGACGACGTAGCCGTCGGCCGGCAGGTCGAAATGCACACGCACCCAGCGAACGGGCTCTTCACTCTCAAAGGACAGCTCATAGCGCTTATAGCTGCCGTCGGCCTGATCAAAGGAATCCAGTGAGACGCTGCCCTCATCCGTAAAGCCGTCACCGGTGTGAAGCTGCACGCGGACGGCATTCGGCTTGACCGCATCGGCCTTACTGTCGAATACCAGCCCGAAGGCGACGCTGTACTTGCCGTCCTCGGCGTAATTTTCCAGCTCGAGGTCAAAATAAATCTCGCTGCCGTTTGAAGAGGTGAAGCCGAGCAGTTCCTCGTTCTCCTTCCATGCGGAGGTGAAGGAGCCGGTAAAAAGATTTTTATTCAGCAGCACGCCGCCGGCGGTCTGCTTTTCGTTATACAGCTCCAAATTGGCGGACGGATCGATCTTCGTGATGAGCATGCCGATGATATCGGTGTCCTCGCCGCCCTCCTCATAATTGTATTTCTTCATAAGGATGTTGTCCACGCCGTAGAGGTCGCTCTGCTGCGAAATGCCGTAAACAAGGTTCGCCTGCAGCATATTGACCAGCGGGCAGAGAACGTCATTTTCGATCTGCGTATCAATGATATAGACAAAATCCTTTGTATAATATTTGGCGTAATACCCGCTGCCGTCAGCCGTCTTATTTCCGACAAGGATCTTATGGTAATCGCTGTTTGTCTGCAGCACCTCGATGACGGCGAGCGCGTTCTCCTCGCTGTCCAGCCCGTATACGGACAGATCCAGCGGGTCGCTGATTTTGGAAAGGGAAAGCATATAGGTGCAGTTGACCATAAACGAAGCAAACTTTTCGCTGTCGTACCCGCACAGCTCGGCATCACGGAAGTAAAACGTACCGCTTTCGTTGCGGTAAGCCTCATAACTGCCGCTTTCATTGCGGATTTTAATCGACTGCACGTCCGAGCGTGAAATATTGGGGTAAATAAACGCACGGTTGCCGGTGCCGACGGTATCGCCGTCGGTATCGTAGCCGTCGAGCGCGCGCAGCGCCAGTGCATTCGCAGCGGATGTGTCGCGTCCGTCGGCTTCCAGCAGTGCGGCGGTGAAGAGCCGCTCGCCGTCGAAGGCGTAAGCGGTGCCGTCCTCCAGCCGCTTATAAATGTCGTCATAGCGGACATACACCGTCCCTGCCGCTCCCGCGAACACGACCGCGTCCGCATCCGGCGCGTCCGGCCAGTCGCTCAAACTGCCATACGAAAGACTGAGCTTGTCGTTCTCCTGCGGATACAGCTCCAAAAAGCTGTGCATTCTTGTGCGGAGTGCGTCGGCAGCGATATCCGCTTCACTCCGAAGAAGGACGATGCGCACGTCGTCCTTCAGCGTATCGAGCTGCGCCTTGGCTTCGTCCGAGAGGACAAAGAAGGGATCGGTCTCGGTTTCGGGCGCTTCCTCCCGAAGAAAGACGAAGTAAACAACGATGAGCGCCACCGCCAGCACGAGGATAATACCGGATATGAGATATTGTTTTTTCAACATTACAGATGTCTCCTCCTGAGATACACGACAAGGCCGACAATGATGATAATCAGCGGCGCGAACACGGTGATGAAGATGGTCAGATTCTTTGCCGTCTCCTGGTCCAGCGTGAGCGGCTCATCCTCAAACGTTTTATAATCGATCTCAGGAATGTTGCGCTGCGTAGACATCATCCGTGCGGCGCTGCTGAGGATACGGCGGTTGCCGTATCCGCTGGTGAGGAAGGAGTCGTTCGCGAAATCGGTCGAGGCGACCAGCATCACATAGCGGTACTGTGCCGAACTGTCGGCGGCATAATTCATATCGGTCGAAAGCGCCAGCAGCGGAAAGGAGCCGGTCGACGTCTCGCCGCCGTATTCGCTCGTCGCTTCAGGCGAGGTCTGCAAAGCGACCTCCACGATCTTGTCGCTCTTGCTTGTATCAACGACCAGCTCGGTCGCGTTGCGGAACACGGTGCGGATGCCTGCGCCCGACTGCGAAACCGTCTGGTGGAGCTGATAGGCGTTGGGAGCGGTCTCGGACGTGCCGACATACTCGCCAATGACCGAATACGTATCCGTGCCGGGCAGCGAGCTCTTTTCATCACTGATCAGGTGCTGCGGCTTGTAATCCAGGCCCCAGTATTCCCAGAGATATTCCTGCAGGTTCGGCAGGGCCGGCGTATCCTTGTTCACCAGCACGATCAGGCTGCGGGACTGCATATACTCATTGATTTTGACCATTTCGGTGCGGACGTTCGGATTTTCGCCGTCGAAGCCCTGAAAATCGTTGGTCGGATTTGAGATGACGAGAATGCGCACGTCTTCGGGGATCTCCTCGGAGGCCAGGTCGATGGTCCGGACCTCAAACCCCGCCTCGTCGAACATCAGCATCATCGACTGGGAGGTAGACTCCCCGTGCTGCGTGGTGAAGGCGACGATCTGCGGCGTCTCGATGGAGGACTGGAGGATGGCGGCGGTGAAGCGCGACTCGCCCTGAAAAGCGTAAAGCGCGCCGGTGTCCTCCGAGGTAATGTAGAAGGCGGCCAGATGCAGGATGCGGTAGTGGTACGCGCCTTCGATGATGACATAGTTGGGATCCACGGAGGTCTGTGTCTCATTGAGATATTTCTCGACCGCGCTGGGATTTTTGGTGATATCGATATACTCGACGCTGATGTTGTTCGGATACTGGCGCGCGTATTCCTCCGCAAGCTGCTGGACATAGAGCGCCGTCTGACTGGATTCAATCACATCACGTTCGTCAAGGAACTTGATGGTGACCTTGAAGGTCTCATAATTGTCGCCCAATCCGGCGCGCAGCGCGACGTCAGTCTCCGGACTGATGGAGTAAAGCTCGGTCTCGGTCAGGTCGACGCGGAGGTTGAACGACGCGTCCAGCGACGAGACGATCAGGTTCACACCGATGATAAGCGCGATAAACACGACCGTGATCACAACCGAAAGCGAGCCGTATTTGAATTTCTTTGCTGTCGTATTTTTCATGTCCTTATGCCTTTCTCTGATTTTGCAAAGGGAGCGGATGCCTCCGATTCCGAACGGCGGAGAAGCCGCCGCACGCGGAGTAAAGGCTTTCGGCGGTGCTCCAAGCCTTCTTTTCCTCGGACCCTGCGTTTTCCTACAGGCTTTGTCCGTTTGTCAGGACCATCTGCGTTTCTCGTAGACGCGGACGGTCAGGAACAAAAACACGGCCGCAAAGCTGATATAATAGATGATTGCGCTGATGTCCAGCAAGCCGTTGGTAAAGGGCGCATAGCGGCTCATGACCGAGAACCAGTCGATGACCGTGCGGACCCAGACGACGGGAATCTCATCGGCAAGGAACGAAATCAGAATCAGCATGCCGATGATTGCAATGGACGAAACGGCGGCGATAAGCTGGTTCTCCGTCACCGAGGACAGGAATACGCCGACGGCGATGAAGGCCGCGCCAAGGAAGAAGATGCCCAGAATATTGGCGGCGATAACGGCGCCGTTTGGCGAGCCGTACCGATACAGAAGGAAGAAATTGAAGCTGTTGACGGCCAGCGTAGCGGCAAAGACGGTCAGGGCCGCCAGATATTTCCCCATCACCATGCCGAACAGCGAGAGCGGCGCGGTAAGCAGGAGCTGCTCGGTTTTCAACCGTCGGTCGTCGGAAAACAGCTTCATTGTCAGCAGCGGGATAAGGATGCAGAACACACCCATCATAAACAGGAAATACAGAGCCAATTGCGAGCTTCCGGTGGTCGTCGAGGCATCAGGCAGCAGCGTAGTGTAGCCGAACAGCAGCCCCGACACGGCCAGGAACATCGCCGCGTAGATATAGCCGATGGGCGTGATGAAGTAGGAGCGCAGCTCCCGAAGATATACGGCGGTCATTGCTTATTGCCTCCCTTTCTCGCGCCTTTTTTGCTTTTTTCCTTATCATGGTCGACAAGGCGAATGAAAATGTCCTCAATATTCAGCTCCATCCCCTCCAAACCGATAAGCGGCCAGCCGCTGCGGGACAGATTGTAAAACAACGGCTTGCGGATGTCCACCTTATCCTCCGACTCAATCATATAGCTGACCGAATCGGTGTCGCGCCGGCCGAGCATCTCGGCAAATTTGATGCCGGGAGTCGAGCGCAGCATCTTCAGCACGTCCTCCTCAGGGCCGACGATCTTGGCGATGAGCCGCCTCGAGCCTTCGACGGCATTGACCAGGTCCTCGGTCTTCTCATTGGCGACGATAACGCCTCTGTCAATGACGACGATGCGGTCACACACGGCCTGCACCTCGGGCAGGATATGCGTGGAAAGGATAACGGTATGCTCCTTGCCCAGCAGCTTGATGAGGTTGCGGATCTCGATGATCTGCTTCGGGTCCAAACCGACGGTCGGTTCGTCAAAGATAAGCACTTTCGGGTTCCCGATGAGCGCCTGCGCAATGCCGACACGCTGACGGTAGCCCTTGGAAAGATTTTTAATGATCCGCCCGTACACGTCGCTGATGCGCACGACCTCGCAGATTTCCTTGATGTGCTGTGCGCGCGGAAGGCGGCAATTTTTAAGCCCATATACAAAATTAAGATATTCCTTCACTGTCATGTCCATGTACAGCGGGGGCTGTTCCGGCAGGAATCCGATTTTGGACTTGGCCAGCAGCGGCTTTTCCAGCACGTCGACACCGTCGATGCGCGCCGTGCCCGACGTGGCGGACAGATAGCCGGTGAGGATGTTCATCGTCGTCGTCTTCCCTGCGCCGTTCGGACCGAGGAAGCCCATGATCTCCCCCTCCGCAACGTTGAACGTCACATCGCGCAGCGCCTGCTTGGCGCCGAAATTTTTACAGATATTGTTGATTTCGATCATGTAAGACTGTTCCCTTCCGTTGTTATTCCAAGCTCACGCAGCGCCTTCTCGGGCACTGCGGCCGGGCATTCGGTCATCAGCTCCGACGCGTTCTGCACCTTGGGGAAGGCGACGACGTCGCGCAGGCTGTCCGCCCCCAGAAGCTGCATCACGAGCCGGTCCAGCCCCAAAGCCATGCCGCAGTGGGGCGGCGGTCCGTAGCGGAACGCCTCGAGCAAAAATCCGAATTTTTCGTTTGCTTCCTCTTTCGAAAGTCCCAACAGTCCGAAGATACGGTTCTGCAAAGCGGGGTCAGTGATGCGGACCGAGCCGCTGGCCAGCTCGATCCCGTTAAGCACAAGATCGTAGGCGCGCGCGCGGACGGCCGCCTTGTCCGTATCGAGATAGGGCAGGCACTCCTCGAGCGGCGCGGTGAACGGATGGTGCATCGCTGCGAAGTCGCCGAGCTCTGCGTCATACTCAAAGAAGGGCATCTCCACCACCCAGAGGAGATTGTACCCCTTTTTCTCCACGCCGAGGCGGTTGGCCGCTTCAATGCGCAGTGCGCCGAGCTGTCCGAGCAGCGCGCCGCTGTCCTCGCCCGAGGCGATGAGCAGCACGTCGCCGGGCTGTCCGTCCATTTTTGCCGCAAGCGCCTGCAAAAGCTCGGGCGTGACCGCCTTGGCGAAGGAGGCGGTTATGCCGTCGGCACCGAGCTTGACCCATGCCAGTCCCTTGGCGCCGCAGCCCTTGATATAATCGGTGAGCTTATCCAGCTCCTTGCGCGTGAGCTTTTCGCACGCGTTTTTCGCGTTGATGCCGCGCACGCTGCCGCCGGATTGCAGCGCGCCCTCGAACGGCGCGAAGCCGCAGCCCTTCACCGTTCCGGAAACATCGACGATCTCCATCCCGTAGCGCATATCCGGCTTGTCCGAACCGAAGCGCTCCATACATTCGCGATACGTATAACGGGGCAGCGGCGTCTTCAGCTCCACGCCGAGCGTTTCGGCGAACAGGCGCTTCATATAGCCCTCGGCCATCTCCATAATGTCGTTCTCGTCGGCAAACGACATTTCCAGGTCGATCTGTGTAAATTCCGGCTGGCGGTCGGCGCGCAGGTCCTCGTCGCGGAAGCAGCGCGCGAGCTGGATATAGCGGTCGAAGCCGGCGACCATGCAAAGCTGCTTGTAAAGCTGGGGCGACTGCGGGAGCGCATAAAACGAGCCCCTGTGCACCCGCGAAGGAACGAGATAGTCGCGCGCGCCCTCGGGCGTCGAGCGGATGAGCATCGGCGTCTCGATCTCAATGAAGCCGTTCTCGTCGAAATAGTCGCGGGTCAGCTTGGCCACGCGGTGCCGGAAAAGCAGGTTCTTCATCAGGTCGGGACGGCGAAGGTCAAGGTAGCGGTGCTTCAACCGCAGCTCTTCGTTGGCCCTGGTGCCTTCGACGATCTCAAACGGCGGCGTTTCAGCTTCCGCAAGGATGCGCAGCCCGTCCACGTACACCTCGATGCTGCCGGTGGGCAGGTTGGGGTTCTTGCTCTGCCGCTCGCGGACGGTGCCGACCGCCGCGACGACGTATTCGCTGCGGCAGGAGACGCCCTTCCCGCGCACGGCGGGGTCGCTTTGCTCATCGAACGCGAGCTGGACAAGCCCCGTGCGGTCGCGCAGATCGATGAACAGCAGGCTGCCGAGGTCGCGGCGGCGCTGCACCCAGCCCATCACGCAAACGCGCGCGCCGATGTCGCCTTCCGTCAGGACGCCGCAGTAGTGCGTCCGCTTGAGAGAACCGAGAGTTTCAGCCATATATAAACGCTTCCAATCCACAAAAAAATTACAGGTTTTCGGCAATCGACGGCGCGGAGAGCGGGATGCGCTTCTTCTCGCCTGTCGCCATATGCAGCAGCGTGCATTCTCCGGCGGACAGCTCGTCCGTCCCGAGCACGATGGTGTTCTGCGCACCGAGCTTATCGGCGTATTTCATCTGCGCCTTGAGCGAACGGCCGACCAGGTCGGTTTCGGCGCGCACGCCCAGCGCGCGCAGCTCGGCTGTCAGGGCGAACGCCTTCCCGCGTTCATCGTCCCCGATGGGCGCAAGATAGACCTGCGGGCCGCCGTCGAGCGCGGGGAGCGCGCCTTCGGCCTGCATCGCCAACAGCAGACGGGTCAGCCCCATGCCGAAGCCCACACCGCTCATGTCGGGTCCGCCCAGCTCCGAAAGCAGTCCGCCGTAGCGGCCGCCGCCGCAGACGGTGCCCTGCGCGCCGATCCCCTCCGAGATGAATTCGAACACCGTGCCGGTATAATAATCCAAACCGCGCACGATGCGGGGGTCGACTGCGAACGGGATGCCGCAGCAATCCAGCAATTTCTGCAAACGCGTAAAGTGGTCGCGGCAGTGCCCGCACAGATATTCGACCGTTTTCGGCGCACCGGCGGCGATGGCCGCACAGTCCGGACTTTTGCAGTCGAGGATGCGAAGAGGATTCGTCTCCAGCCGTTCGCGGCAGGTAGGACAAAGCTCCGGCTCGTGCGCGCGGAAATATTCGACAAGCGCTTCGCGGTAGGCGGGCCGGCAGTCGGCGCAGCCGATGGAATTGATGCGGAGCGCACAGCTTTTCAGCCCCAGCCGACGCAGGACGCGGTCGGCCAGCGTGATGACCTCTGCATCGCCCTCCGGCCCGTCGGCGCCGTACAACTCGGTGCCGAACTGGAAGAATTCACGGCTGCGGCCGGCCTGCGGCTTCTCATAACGGAAGAAATTGGTCAGATAATACAGCTTGAGCGGCATCGCGCCGGCGTACAGACCGTTTTCAATGACGCTGCGCGCCACGCCGGCCGTTCCCTCCGGCCGCAGCGACAGGCTGCGCCCGTCACGGTCGGTAAAGGTATACATCTCCTTCTGCACGATGTCGGTCGTGCCGCCGACCCCGCGGTCAAACAGCTCGGTCGATTCAAAAGTGGGAAAACGGATTTCTTCAAACCCGCTTGCGGCGGCTTCCTTTCGGATCATATCCTCCACATAACGCCATGCGCGCGTCTCCGCGGGCAGGATGTCCAGCGTGCCGCGCGGTTTTTTGATATTTGTCATCTGCGATCGATTCCTTTTTTTCTAACATTGTTGCGCCAGTCGAGGTCGCCGCGGTCCAGCGCCATAATCAGCGCCTCTGCCGTGGCGATGTTGGTTGCGACCGGAATGTTGTGCAAATCGCACAGACGAACCAGGTCGCATTCGCTCTCCAAATAGCTGTCGGGCGAGGACGGATCACGGAAAAGGATCAGGATATCCACCTCGTCATAGGCGATGCGCGATGCAATCTGCTGTTCGCCCCCGTGTGAACCGGAGAGCAGGCGCTCGATCTCCAGCCCCGTAGAGTCGCTGATATATTTCCCTGTAGTCGCGGTCGCGCACAGATTGTGTCGGCTGAGCACGCCGCAGTAGGCGATGCAGAATTCGGCTATCAATTCCTTTTTCTTGTCGTTGGCAATGATCGCGATATCCATTTTCGACCAAATCCTTTCTGTATGTATCGGACCGGCGCAGCCACAACGCCTCTCCTTTAATTAAATTCGCCAATCCATAAACGCTTTCAGTCAGTCCCCCGAAGCAGTATTCCCCGCTTTTCGGGGAAAAACAGCTTCCTCTTGAAAAACCGTGCGGGCATAAAGCGCTTTGCCGTTTATGCTTTCAGATACTTTTTTCGCTTGACGGGATACGCCACATTCTTCAGCAGCGGCACACGGCGGCCGGTAATACGGTTGGCAATGTTCATAAAAGCCGCCTCATAGCAGCGCGCACGGCGGGAGGCAAAGTCATCGAATGTGATGCGGCCGGCCTCCTGATCGGTTTGAAGCAGAGGGTCGAAGGGGATCACGCCCAACAGCCGCACGGTGCTGCGGTCGACGATCTCCCGCAGCGAAGGCAGCAACCCGCTTGCAGCAGCGGCAGCCCGATAGCCGTTGACGATCAGCCGCAGGTTACGGAAGCCGTACCTGTCCAGACAGAGCGCGGTCTTTTCCGCCGCGCGGATGGACGAGGACTGGTGCAGCGATACGATAACCGCATCATCGGCCGCAGCGGCGAAAGCGCCGTAGGTTTCGCTCTCCTCCGCAGAGGAATCGATGAGCACATAGTCGTAGGACTGCCGGAGCGTGCCGATGACCTCCGCAACCTCCGTTCGAGCGGGCGGGACACGGCAGTTCATCGGCGCGGGCAGGAAGGACAGCGACGGCACACGCTGGCTCTGCAGCACCGCGCGCTCCAGCTCCACGCGCCCGTCCAAAACATCGCCGAGGTCAAAAAGCGCTTCATTTTCCAGCCCGAGAACGATATCCATACACCGCATGCCGAAGTCGCCGTCGACAATCAGGACCGTATGCCCGAGGTTGCAGAGTGCGCCCGCCAGATTGGCACAGACGGTCGTTTTTCCGACCCCGCCCTTAAACGACGTCACAAATATGCTGCCGCCCATGAAAGCACCCTCCTCCCCGCAAGCAATATATATCTAATCATAGCATTTTTTCGTCCTTTTGTCAAGAAAAAACGCCGACGGCGCGCCCTGTTTGACGCTCACGTCAAAATATTTACAAATGATATACGCCTGTTTCAGCTGCGTCTGCGCCGCAAACCCGAAAGATTTACAGAAAAGCAGATATGAAAAGGCAAATCCCCGCACCGGTATTCCGTTTTTGCTGCATTTGCTTGTGAAATCCGAAGGAAGCCGGCTTTACAAATCCTTCGGATTATGCTATACTTTCAGATGCTCCGATGCCGCCGGAAGCCCGAATTTTCGCCGCTCGACACGAGAATGGTTGGAAAGGCATTCGCAAAAGCGAATGAAGGAGGAAAATGTTTTCAACATTTTCCTCCAATATAAGTATAAAACACGAGCGGCAGACAGGCGTTCTCCCCGAAGCCCGAACACCTGTCCGCCGAATGAAATTCAAAAAGTTTTGTCAAGTTTTATATTAAAATGTCCGCTGAACAAACCGCATTGCGGTTTGTTCAGGCGGCAAGAGCTGCACAATTTCATAGAATCGGTTCTTTTTCACCGATTCTATGAAATGCAGACCTTGCAACAATGTAACAAGGCGTATTTCCGCAGGAGCGAGACGGCATTCCTGTAGAAAATGTTTATGCAAAAACCTGCGCCTGAATAAAGCCGTTGTGCTTTGAAGTCCTTGGCTTTCCGGTGATTTCGCTTTGTTCGGCACGCAAGATTACAGAATCCCGGTATCTCCGCCGCCGGAAACCAGGCGGCCGGAATCCGCATATTTATGGAGGAAACCATGGTTTTACTTTCAAAAACCGCTTCGCACGAATTGAAAGCGCTTAAAAGGCTGTATCGTACCGCCTTTCCGCGCGCCGAGCGCAAGCCCTTTGGGTTGATCTGCCGGCAGGCGCGCCGCGGACGGATGGAGCTTTTGACGCTGCGCGGCGGGAACGGCGAGCTGCTGGGGCTTGCGGTCACGATGCTGCACGGCGAATTCGTGCTTTTGGATTACTTCGCCGTCGACCCGTCCGCGCGCGGCGGCGGCATCGGCAGCGAAGCGCTCAGACTGCTTCTCGAACGCTACGCAGGCAAACGCTTTTTTCTCGAAATCGAGCGGCTCGGTCTGCCGGACACTCCGCCCGAGCAGGAAAAGCTGCGCGAACGGCGGAAAGCCTTTTATCTGCGCAACGGTATGCAGGCGCCGGGACTGTACGCCTGCATCCTCGGCCAGCAAATGGAACTGCTGACCGCAGACGGTCAGCCGGTCACGGAAGAAGAATACCGTGCCGTATACCGCAGCGGCGCCGGACGGACCGCCGCGCTGCTCATCCGCCCGCGGATCGTAGAGTAAGAAAGGCGTTTTTATTCCGAGAGGGACCCTTTTTGTAAAAAGGGTCCCTCTTCGGGCTCTCCCCCGAAAACCTTCCGGTTGAAGCACGCAAAAAGGCTGAGAGGAGGATTCAACGCGTGCAAAGGCGGGCGCGAAATTCAATCTGCCGCGTCAACAATGCGTTTGAGCTCGGCGGCGACCTGTTCGGGCGTCCTGCCGTCAGTATCGACGACATAGTCGCCGGGGTGCGGCGGCATTCGCAGCCACGCATAAGACAGCGTTGTCTGATCGCCGCGTTTGCGGTGCCGCGCGGCCAGCGTTTCCTCAGAGCAGGTAAGCGTAAAAGCGACCGTCGAATAATTCTCAGCGTCGATGCCGCGCAGGACAGACGCGCGGATTTCTTCGCCGATCACGACCACGGTGGGGCAGATCACATATCGGAATCCCGACTTGAGATAATTTGACAGCGCGAACGCGATCGTCCTGTCCCCGTTCCGCAGCCGCGGGTCGTCCAGCGAAAAGGGGTTGACGCACCAGCCCCAGTCGCCGTCAAAATAGGCGCTGTCCTCGCAGAGCCCGAAAAGGCGCTCGGCTACGGCGGTCTTCCCCACGCAGGGCGATCCGGTGATGAGGATGAGCTTCTGCTTCATCGCAGTCCTCCCAAAAGTATGCCTTCGGCGGCTTCTTCGGGCGTGATCAACGACACGTCCAGCTTTTCGGTATCCAGCGCGGCATACAGCGGCAGGTAAGCAAGGCTGCGGCCGATCACGTCGGGCCGCCGCAGTCCGGCGCGGACGTCCTTCTCCAGCCGCGCCCGCAGCGCCGGTTCCGTGCAGGTCAGCGAGATGCGGCGGACGTTCCAGCCCGCCGTGTGCAGGCGGGAAAGCAGCCCGTCCAATATGTCCTGCCGATGCAGCACCCAGCAGAAAACGATGTTTTCCAGCTCCGAGCAGGCGAGAAAGTTATTCAGGACAGCAACGATATTATCGCAGACCAGCCGCTTCGTCACATCGGTGACGCGGAAGGGATGCAGGTCCCACAGCCAGTCGCCGTCGAGAAGGGCGCTGTTTTCCAGCCGCTCGCAGAGCAGGCGGCAGGTCGTCGTCTTTCCCACGCCCATCGCGCCGCCGACGATATACAGCGTCCTCATCGCTTGTCGGTCGAGCCGAAGCCGCCCGTCCGCCGGCCGTCCGCTTCGTCATCCACCGTCAGGCCGTAGGGGACAAACACCCCCTGCGCGAATGCCTGTCCCTTCTCGATTGTAAGCGGTTTATCTCCGCCGTTGGTCATCCGAATGCGGATATGTCCGAGGTTGTCGGCGAAATAATAGTCCGCATCGATTACGCCGACGGTGTTGTCCAGCGCAAGGCGGTACTTGAACCCGAGCGACGAGCGCGGGAGGAGCAGCAGTACATAGCGCGGGTCCATCCAACAGCGCACACCGGTATCGACCGTGGTCCCCTCTCCGGGCGCAAGCGCGATGGTCGCCGGCGCGAAGAAGTCGTACCCCGCGCTTCCGGCCGTGGCGCGGCGCGGCAGCAGGACGTCGGGCCTGTCGGGCAGCCTCTCGAAGCGGGCGATGCGGGGACGTTCCCCCTCCGCGACCTCCGAAAGCGCACCGGTATAGGCTTCGCGCGGGGACACATTTTCCAGCATCCAGTCGACGGCGCGCAGGTAGCCCGCAAAGCCCAGCCCCGCGAAGGTCTTCGCACACGCCTGTCCCGCGTAGGAAAGATGCCGAAAGTCCTCGCGCGCGGAGACATCGGACAAATGGACCTCCACGGCCGGCAGCGCGACGGCCTTGAGCGCGTCAAGAACCGCCACGCTCGTGTGCGTATAGGCGGCAGGATTGATGACGATGCCGTCGGCACGCCCGAGGCAGCGCTGGATCATCCCGACCAGCCCGCCCTCGGAATTGGTCTGCGACACGAGGACTTCCGCACCGTTTTCCCGTGCGTAGGCTTCGATCGTTTCAACAAGCGACGCATAGTCGGCTCGGCCGTAAATGTCAGGCTCGCGTATGCCGAGCATATTGAGATTGGGTCCGTTGAGGACAGCGATTCGCATCAGAGCGGCTCCTTTCTGTTTCGCACCCGCGCAAGGATTTCGCGGGCGGTCTGCGCCGGGTCGCCGTCATTTTCGACGGTGAGGTCGGCGTATGCTTCGTACAGCGGACGCCGTGCCTTGTAGAGATGAGCTACACCGTCCGCCGAAAGCGGCCGGTCTGCGGTGGCGAGTGCGTCCAACGGACGCGTGAGGCAGATTACCGTCCCGTTGCGGCACAGGCGGCGCATATTTTCCGAACGCGTGACGGTGCCGCCGCCGCAGGCGATGACGGCGCCGCTTTCCGCAGCCAGCGAGGCGCAGACCTCGCTCTCATACGCGCGGAAGGCGTCTTCACCCCGCGTTCGGATCCATTCGGCGGCCGTTCTGCCGCTGCGGGCGGCGATTTCGGCGTCCAGATCGAAAAAGCGGCGGCCGCTCTGTTCGGCAAGCAGCGTTCCGACAGTGGTCTTGCCGCATCCCGGCATCCCGATGAGGACATAGTCGGCGCGCTCGTCGGCGATCGTTTGCAGCACGCGCGCGGCCGTCTGCGGCTCGACCTTGCAGCCGAAGAACAGCTCATGCGCGCGGACAGCCTGCATCACCAGCATCGGCAGCCCGCCCGACGCGGGCAGGCCAAGTGCACGGGCGCGGGCGACCAGCTCGGTCCGCAGCGGATTATAGACGACGTCAAGCACGCCTGCCAGATTGGGAAAGCGGGCGGGGTCGGCCGGACAGCCGTCATTGTCGGGGAACATCCCGACCGGCGTAGTGTTGACGAGGACCTCGGTATCGCGCAGGCCGTACATCGTCTCGTAATTCAGCGCGCCGCTGCGCGAGACGGTGCGGATTTCCGACGCGCCCGCCGCCTCCGCGGCGGCGCGCACGGTCTGCGACGTGCCGCCCGAGCCGAGGATAAGCACGCGCTTTCCGGAGAGCTCCACGCCCGCATACGCGCAGAGCGCCTGAAAGCCGTCGAAATCGGTGTTATAGCCGATCAGACAGCCGTCCGGGCCGCGGACGACGGTGTTCACCGCGCCGATGCGGGACGCGCGTTCGTCCACTTGATCCAGCAGCGGCAGCACGGCGCGCTTATAGGGGATGGTGACGTTGATCCCGCGGAAATCGCGCGCGGCAAAAAACTTTCCAAGCGCCGACTCGTCCAGCTCGAGGAGGCGGTAATCCCCGTTCCCCAGCAGCGCGTGGATGCGCGGCGAACAGCTATGGCCGAGCTTCGCGCCGATCAGTCCGAAGCTCATATTTCCGAGTACGCACCTAAGAAGTTAAAGGTCTCGGGTGCGTTGTCCAGATCGCCGAGCAGGCCGAGCACCGCCTCGGAGCAGACGTCGGCTTCGATATCAAAGTAGAACATGAATTCAAAGTCCATACCCTCGATGGGACGGCTTTCGAGCTTGGTCAGATTCAGCCCGAGGGCGGCGAACTTGGCCATCAGCCGGTAAAGCGAGCCGGGGCGGTGCGGCAGCGTGAGCATCAGGCTGACGCGGTTGGCGCCGGGATAAATCTCAATGTCCTTGGCAATGCAGATGAAGCGGGTATGGTTGTTATCGCTGTTCTGCACGTTTGTTTTCAGCACGCTCAGTCCATAGAGCGACGCGCAGTCGTGCGACGCGAGCGCGGCGATGTCGTCCCTGCCGCTTTCAGCCACGGCGCGGGCAGCCTCGGCGGTATTGGGATATACGGTCACGCGGACGTCGCCGAGCGACTTGATGAAATCGGCGCACTGCCCGAGCGCCTGCTCATGCGAAACGATTTCGCGGATATCCGAGAGCTTCGTGCCCTTCTTGGCCAGCAACGCGTGGTCAATCTTGATCCGCACGCTGCGCGCGATATGGAAGTTGTATTTGCTCATCAGGTCGTACACCTCGGTGACCGACCCGTAGAGGCTGTTTTCGATGGGCAGGATGCCGTAGCGGCAGAAGCCTTTTTCCACAGCCTGAAACACGCTCTCGAAGGTATTGAAATACATAATCGACGGCCGCTGAAACAGCCGGTCGCAGGCGATCGAGGAATAGGAGCCCTCGCGCCCCTGCACGGCCACGGTCGCGCCGGACGGAAATTCGCGCGGCGTTGTTTCCGCCGCCCTGCGGATTGCATCGGCCAGTGCGGAGGGGCCTTGCAGCGCGCGGTCCTGCACCGAGCGGCTGAGGTCGAAAAGCGTCGAAAAAAGCACTTTCGTGTAGGCGGCAAGACGCTCGTCCATCCCCTGCGTCACGCGGCTGACGATCTCGCGCTCGCGCGTGCGGTCGGAAACGGGCAGGCCGTTATCGCGCTTATAAGCCGCAATCTCACCGGCAAGCGCCATCCGACGGTCAAACAGACGGACAAGCTCGTCGTCGATGCCGTCAATCTCGTTTCTGATCTCATTCAAATCCATAAATACATTTCAATCCTTTCATCCGTTTCAAAGGTTAGCGCAAAGCAAAAGGTCGTAAATTCCAAGCGCCGCTGCGGCCTCGACCGCAGGCGCGGCGCGGGTGACGACGCAGGGGTCATGCCGCCCGGTGACGGTAAGCGTCGTGTCCGCAAGCTCCGGCAGCGAAACCGAACGCTGCTCGTGCGCGATGGACGGCGTGGGCTTGAAGGCTGCGCGGAACACGACCGGCATCCCGGTTGTCAGCCCGCCGCAGATGCCGCCGCTGTGGTTGGTCAGCGTGCACACCCTGCCGGAGGATACGGTATAGCCGTCGTTGTTCTCGCTGCCGCGCAGCGAAGCGGCGGCAAAGCCCGCGCCGAACTCCACGCCCTTGACGGCGGGAATCGAAAACAGCAGCGACGCCAGCCTGCTCTCTACGCTGTCGTACAGCGGCTCCCCCGCTCCGGCGGGCAGGCCGGTGATGACGCATTCGATCACGCCGCCGACCGAGTCTCCATCCTTCGCCGCGGCCCGAATCGCCTTCGCCATCGCCTCGCCCGCCTGCGTGTCGAACACGGGCAGCGGCTTTTCCCGCAGCGCCTCCAGCGCCGCCGTATCGGGCGAAACGGGGTCGAGCGGCGTATCCGGAATCCCCGCGATCGACGCAATGTGGGAATAGACGGCGATTCCGCGTGCCGACAGGCATTGGAGTGCGACGGCGCCCGCCGCGCAGAGCGGCGCGGTAAGCCGGCCGGAAAACTGGCCGCCGCCGCGAATGTCGTTATGCCCGCCGAAGCGGATATAGGCCGGCCAGTCGGCGTGGGCGGGACGAGGGACGCGGCGCAGGCTGTCATAATCCCTGCTGCGCACGTCGGTGTTGCGGATAAGGATGCACAGCGGTGCACCGCAGGTGACGCCGTCCACAACGCCGGACACCAGCTCCGGCTCGTCAGCCTCCCGGCGCGCGGTAGCCAGCGGACTACCGCCCGGCGCGCGGCGCGCCATAAACGCGCGCATATGCTCGATATCGATGCGCAGCCCGGCGGGCAGGCCGTCGACGACAACCCCCATCGCCTCGGAATGCGACTGGCCGAACACGGTTACTTTCAATTTTTCTCCAAATGAGGCGCTCACACGCGCGCACCCCCTTCCACGGTCAGCTTCCCGCCGAGCCGTTCGTATTCTTGAAAAAAGGTTTCGTAGGATTTCGCGGCACTCTCGGCGCCGCAGACGGTCACCGGCTTTTGGGAAGCGGCCGCCGCCACGGCGAAGGCCATCGCGATGCGGTGGTCGCCGCAGGCGTCCACACGCCCGCCCGCAAAGCCGTTTGTCCCCTCGACGATGACGCCGTCCGCCGTCTCCTCTGCGAAGCCGCCGATGGCCCGCAGGCCCGCGCAGACACTTTGCAGCCGGTCGCTTTCCTTCAGCCGCAGCCGCGAAGCGCCGCGGAATACCGTCCGCCCGGACGATGCCCCCGCTGCCACTGCCAGCACGGGCAGCAGGTCCGGGATATCCTCCATATCGATGACGCGCGACGGCATAGGCGATCGGATTTCCTCCAGCAGCGCGGTCACGCGCCTGTCGCCCTGTGCGGACGTTTCGGATAGGCCGGTGACGGAAACGTCGCAGCCGAGCGCCTTCGCCAGCAGCCAGAACGCGCCGGACGACCAGTCGCCCTCGGCGGACAGCCCCTCCGGCGCGCGGTAAACGGCGCCGGCCGGGATGCGGAAGGCGTTCCCCGTCTGTTCGACCTCCACGCCGAACGCGCGCAGCACGCGGTTCGTCAGCTCGACATAGGGCGCGCTTTCCAGCGGCGTGGTCAGTTCGATGCGGCTCTCCTGCCCCAGCGCGGGCAGGGCGAGCAGCAGGCCGGTCAGGAACTGCGACGAGACGTCCCCCCGCAGCCGGTAAACGCCGGGATGCAGCCCGCGCGAGACGGTGATGGGCAGCAGGTCGCCGGAAACGGCCGTACCGCACGCACGCAGCGCGTCGGTCAGCGCGGCAAAGGGCCGTTCGGGGAGCCGTCCATGGCCGGTAAGCGTGGCGGAATCGAGGAAATACGCGGCGGCGGGCAGGAGGAAGCGCGCGGTGGAGCCGCTTTCGCCGCAGTCGAGGACAGCGGTGCGGACGGCTTCGTCACGCGCGCCGACGCGGACGGCTTGGCCGTCGAACGAGACGGCAAAGCCCATCGCCGCAAGGCAGTCGAGGGTGGCGCGCGTATCGCCGCAGAGCGCCGAAGCGCGGATGGCCGTCTCGCCCGCGCAGAAGGCCGCCGCGATGCATTTGCGGTGCAGGTCGGACTTGGAGGGCGGCACGGCGACCGTCCCAGCCAGCCTGCCCGGCGTTATGGTGATGTCCATCGTTCTCCCTCCCTACGCGAAGGTTTTCGCCGTCAGCGCGCGCAGTTCGTCGAAGGGCATCCGGCGCAGAATGCAGCGTCCCACGCCCTTACAAAGGACGAGCGTAATGCTGTCGCCGCTGCGTTTTTTGTCCAGCAGCAGCGTATCGACGAGCGAAGCCGGCGGATAGGGCGTGCCGTCGGGCAGGCCGCAGGAACGCAGCACGGCACGCAGGCGGTTTGTCGTGTCGGGACCGCAGAGCCCGAGCGTCTCGGACAGGCGGCAGGCAACGACCATCCCGGCGGCGACCGCCGAGCCGTGACTGACCGCATAGCCGCTCTCCTTCTCGATGGCGTGGCCGAAGCTGTGGCCGAAATTCAAAAACTGACGGCTGCCGGTGTCGCGCTCGTCCGCTTCGACGAAGCGGCGCTTCTGGTCGATGCAGGCGAAGATCATCGCTTCCAGATCGGGATGTCCCCGTTCGATTTCGCCAAACAGTTCTTCCGAACCAATCATGCCGTATTTGACAGCCTCTGCCATACCGTCGACAAAAACGTCCTTATCCAGCGTAGACAACAGCGCCGTGTCGGCGATGACGGCGGCAGGCTGCCAGAAGGTCCCCGCAAGATTTTTGCCCGCCTTCAGGTCCACGCCCGTCTTGCCGCCGACCGACGAGTCGATCATCGCCAGCAGCGTGGTCGGGATCTGGAGGACGCGGACGCCGCGCAGATAGCAGCTCGCCGCAAAGCCCGCCAGGTCGCCGGTAACGCCGCCGCCGAGCGCGACGACGGTGTCGCTGCGGGTCAGCCCCGCGGAAGCGAGGTGCTCCAGCAGCAGAGAAAAGGTGCCGAGCGTCTTGGATGGCTCGCCGGCCGGGAAGGTGAAGCCGCTCACGGAGCCGTGCGCCTTGAGAAGCCCGCGGACCAGATCGCCGTAAAGAGGTTCGACGTTGCTGTCGGTGACCAGGCAGAAGCGTCCGCTCCCGGCGAACCGGGCGAGCGCGGAGGCGAGGATATTTTCCCCGATGAGGATGTCGTAGGTTTCAGACGCGTGTACGGTGAGCGTTTTCAATCGCGGTCTTCCTTTCTCTGCCGTCTTTAAGCAGCGCGCGCAGGCGGGAGGTGTCCCCCGTCTCGAGGGCCTGAAGGTATTCCTGCAAATGGGTGAGAAGCGTCCGCAGCTCGGCGCAGAGCGGGCCGCGGTTGTCCAGGAACAGCTCGGTCCACATCTCCTCGTTGAGATAGGCCACCCGCGTCAGGTCGCGGAAGCTGCCGGCCGAAAAGCCGCTTTCGTTCTGCGCGGTATCGCTCTTGACATAAGCGCTGGACACGATATGCGCAAGCTGCGAGGTATAGGCGATGGTGCGGTCGTGCTGCGAAGCGGTCGTGACCACCACGCGCGCGAACCCGATCTCGGTGCAGAGCCGCGTCAGCTTTTCCAGCCCGGAGTCGATGTCCGGCACGAGGATCATCGATGCGCCGCGGAAGAGCGTTTCTTCCGACGCCCGATAGCCCGACTGCTCTTTCCCCGCCATCGGATGGCCGCCGACAAACACGAAGCCGTTCCCGCGCGCGACAGGGAACAGTGCGTCGCAGACCGGCGTTTTCACACCCGAGCAGTCGACCACGACGGCGCCTTTGGCAAACAGCTTCGCCTTCGCGCGGACATACTCGACCGTAGCGCCGGGATACAGGCAGACGAATATGACCGAAGCGCCGGACAGCGCCTCGTCAGTCAGAAGCCCGTCCGCGTCGCCTGCGGCAACGGCGGCCTGCGCGGTCGCCGCAGTGCGGTTGGCGACGAGCACCTCATGGTCGGTATACGCCTTGAGCGCCTTGGCCAGTGAGCCGCCGATGAGGCCGAGCCCGACGATTCCGATGCGCATCGCCTCAATACCTGTACGCGTAGGGGCGCAGCTTTTCGATCCCCTGCACCAGCTCGTCGAACGCCTGCGGCGTGAGCGACTGCTGGCCGTCGCAGGCGGCATGCGGCGGGTCATTGTGCACCTCGATGATCAGCCCGTCCGCACCGGCAGCAACGGCGGCCATCGCCATCGGCGGCACGAGCTTGGCCACGCCGGTCGCGTGCGAGGGGTCGATGATGACCGGCAGATGGGTGAGCGATTTGAGCACGGGGATGCAGGAGAGGTCGAGCGTATTGCGCGTCGCCGTCTCAAAGGTACGGATGCCGCGCTCGCAGAGCATCACGCGCTCATTGCCGCCGGCCATAATATATTCGGCGCTCATCAGCAGCTCCTGAATGGTGGAGGACAGGCCGCGCTTGAGCAGGATGGGCTTATCCGTGTGTCCGAGCGCCTTGAGCAGCTCAAAGTTCTGCATGTTTCGCGCGCCGACCTGGATGACGTCGACGTTTTCGAACAGCGGCAGGTGGGACAGGTCCATAATTTCAGTCACGATGGGCAGGCCGGTCTTCTCCTTGGCCTCCAACAGCAGACGGATGCCCTCCTCGCGCATCCCCTGGAAGGCGTACGGCGAGGTGCGGGGCTTGAACGCGCCGCCGCGCAGCAGCTTCGCGCCGCTGGCCTTGACCAGCCCGGCGACGAGGCAGATCTGCTCCTCGCTCTCGACCGAGCAGGGGCCGGCCGCGATGGCGAAATTGCCGCCGCCGATCTTCACGCCGCCGACCTCAATGACCGTGTCCGCCGGATGGAATTTGCGGTTTGCGTTCTTATACGGTTCCTGAATGCGCTTGACATCCTCGACGATGTCCAGCGCCTTGAGCAAATCGATATCAATCGACGTCGTATCACCGATGAGCCCCATGATCGTCTGCGTGGTACCTTCACTCATATGCACCTGCAGATTCTGGCCCCTCAGCCACGCGACGAGGTTATCGACCTGATTCGGATCGGGATTTTTTTTCAACAATACTACCATAATGCTCGACTCCTTTTTTTGTTTCGGCGCGACAGGCGCATCTTCTGCGGCAGCGGACCGCGAATCCGCCGCCTTATACTTATATTTGATGAAAATGCTGAAAACATTTTCATCCGTCATTCGCAAAAGCGATTGACGCTCCGGGCAAAGTCCGGGGAAATATGCCATACAATATCTGTTTCTTGGCGGCCTTTGCCGCGGGTGGTCAAATGGTTTGAAACCGTTTGACCAAGAAATCGTATGAAAAGAAGCGCAGCCGTGCGACACGGGGGGGTCCGTGCGCGCCCTTCGTCCAAGGGGCCCCAAAGACGAAAAAAACGGCCGCAGTGTTTCACTGCGGCCGTGTGGCGAGGACAGACGAAATGGTTCAATTCACACTTTCGTTCTCCCGGGCAGCGAAACGCGAAAAAGCCTTACCGTAATAAAAGTAGGTAAAGCTAAAAAAGTAAAACTTCGCTGCTGCCGGTGCTTTGCTCATAAGAATCGAAACTGCTCCCGTATCTTCAGATTACTCTCTTACTATACACCCATTTCCCCGACTTGTCAAGAGGTTTTTTCATATTTTTATACACAAACGCAAGGAAAACCCATACAAAAAACCGGGCATAATCCTGCATATATGGATTATGCGAAGGTTTTTTATACGGGTCTGTTGCGTTTTCGTATTACAAACCGAACAGGCCGGACGCCGTTTTCCGGCAGATCTGCTCCCGTTCCGCCTCATCGAACGGCAGCTTCATGAGCGCGTCATACGCCGAGCGCGTCGTGCGCAGCGGATAGTCGCTGCCGAACATCACGCGGTCGAGCCCATGCTTTTCGATGAGCGCATACACCCGCTCGGGCGGCAGTCCGATGAGCGCATCGCTCGTATCCGTATACACAGGCGTACCGATCAGCTCACGCTCGGCCTCGTCCCAAACGCTGTAGCCGCACATATGCGCGGCAATGACCTTCAGCTCGGGCACGCGGTCGGCGATATGCCGCACGCGCGCGGGCGAGGACGCGTCGCTGTTCCGGTCGCCGACGTGGAAAAGGATCGGCAGCCCCAGTTCGGCGCAGGCCTCGTAGATGGGGAAGATGTCCTCCCGATCGACAACAAAACGCTGAAAATCCGGGTGGAGCTTGACGCCGCGCGCGCCGCACGCCTTCGCGCGCTCCAGCTCGTCCACTGCGGCGGAAATTCCCATATCCGGATGCACCGACGCAAGCGGGACGAAGCGTTCCTCTGCGGCAGCGGCGGCAAGCAGAAAATCGTTGCCCGTGACCACATGCTCGGGCTTAAGCGCAGCAGATGAAATGACGAACCGTGCGTCCAGCCCCTGTGCGCCCGCGAGGAGGCCGGCGACGGTACCGTCGGCCTCCATGACGAGATCGTAGTAATTGGCCACGTTATCGGCCGCGCGCTGTGCGATCTTATCGGGAAAGACGTGCGTATGCACGTCGATGATCCTGCGGGGTTCAGACATTGACGATTTTCCCATGTGCGTCGGCCGATGCCATTTCCGCCAACACGATGCGGACGGTCTCCGCCGTATCGCGCGCGGGGATGCGGTCAGGCGCGCAGCCCTTTCTGATGCATTCGGCAAAATACACCGTTTCCAGATAATACGGATTCTCCGGCGGCAGCTCGACCGGTTCGACCTTGCCGTCCTTGTGATAAATGGTCATACCGTTTTTATCACGGATAATCGTGCCGCGCTCAAAGTTGACGCGGAAATCCTGATAAAAATGCGGGCCGGACAGCGTCCAGTCATTCTGCGTGTTGATCGGGCGGTCGGAATTGTCATAATAATAATTGGTCGAGCAGGTGTCGTAGGCGCTCTTCTCGAACAGCGTCTTGGCCGCTGTCGAAACACGGTCGGGACGGCCGAAAATGAAGTTGACCGCATCGACATCGTGGACATGCTGGTCGAACAGCGCACCGCCGCCGCGCGAACGGTCGAGCAGCCAGTTCTGGTACGACCACAGCGGCGTGTCGCCGCCGCGGAAGAAATACGCGGCCACACACTCGCCGAGAATCTTTTCATCGACATATTTTTTAAGTGTAAGGTAGGGCGTGGCGAAACGCAGGCACTGGCCGATCATCAGCAGCTTGCCGTTCTTCTCGGCCGCCTCAATCATCTTCAGGCAATCCTCATATGTAGTCGCCATCGGCTTCTCGCAAATCACATTGATGCCCTTATTCAGGCACTTGATGGTCCCCCACGCGTGCAGGTAGGTCGGCAGCGCGAGCGTGACCATATCGAGTGTCTCCTTCTCGAGCATCTCGTCCAAGTCGGTGTAGAGACAGAAGGCATCAAAATCGTAACCGTCCTCGCCGACGGGACCGAGGTTGAAGTCGGCCTTGTAATTGGTGAACTTCTTCTCATCCACGTCACAGAGCGCGACGATCTCGATGTCCGAGTCGTCTTCTTTGAGCAGTTTTACATAGTTGTCCAGATGGCCGCGGCCCATGCTGCCGACGCCGACGAGCGCCGCCTTGAGTCTTTCCGCCATAATCTTTACCGCCTTTCTTTCATCTCAAAAAATATTTTATTTTATGCTTCAGCTTGCCAGAATTTTATCCATATCCGCAGAGATGCCGCGCACGGCCTCCTCCACATCACCGTCTGCCCACAGCTCAGCGGTAATATACCCGTCGTAGCCGTATGTGCGCAGTGCGCCGATGATCGCCGGCCAGTCCATCGTGCCCTCATGCAGTCCGCAGAAGGTATTGTTGTCAGTATTATAACCCTTGACATGCACGCGATGGATACGGCTTCCCAGCACCTCCACCCAATGCTGCGGGTACATCCATTTGCACATATTTCCCACATCAAGATAGGATTTAACGACCCTGCTGCCGAAGGAATCGATATAATCGCGCAGCTCGACGGGCGAGCAAAAGAGCTTATTCCATACGTTTTCGATCGCCAGACATATGCCTTTTTCCTCCGCCTCCGGCAGAACGGCAGCGATGCAGCCGTGCGCGTTCTCCAGTGCCCGCAGATACGACTGTGAGCCGTCCGCCACGCCGGGAACGACCAACACGGAATCGGTGCCGAGCGCCGCTGCCGCGCGTACAAGCGTGCGGAGCGTTTCGGCAGCGCGTGCGCGCTCCTGCGCGTCTTCGGCGGTGAGCTTATGGTTCCAGAACGCAGCGGAAACCACGCCGACCAGTTCGATGCCGTACTTGGCCGCGCAAGCGGCGACCGCCTTCAGCTCAGCCTCGTCCGCGCCGTTCCACAGCGAGGGAAACGGCTTTTTTTCTTCAAACAGATTCAATTCTGCGGCTGCATATCCGGCCGATTTCAGGCAGGCGAAGATCTGCTCATATGGAGTATCCTCCGCAAAGATACCGATGTTGATGGCTTTTTTCATCCCAATTACACTCCCTTTGTATCGTTTTCGCAAAAGAAAAGGAGAAAGGCGCCGGCCTTTCGCCGGCGTCCGGCGCGAAGGGCCGCCTTTCCCCGTGTAAAGCCGGTCTTATACTGTTACGCAATTCAAAACCGCACAAAAAAACCGGGCATAATCAGATTTTGCGAGCGAGCAAAATCGGATATATATCATACGAAGGCTTTTTGTCTTCCCGTTTGACTGCGTTTTCGTATTACTCGGCCTCTTCTTCCTTGACCTCGATTTCGCGGTTGCAGGACGGGCAGACGATGAGATGATCCTCAGGGATAGCGTCAGGATCAAGATAGATGGACTCGCCGCAGGCGGGGCACTTCAGTTCCTCAAAATCGCCGCAGCAATCGCAGTCGTCGTCCTCACAGCAGTCGCAGTTGTAGCAATCTTCCTCGAGTTCGCCAAGGTCATGATCCAGCTCCTCGACATATTCGCCGAGCGTAGCCGTCTCGTCCTCCAGATCGAGAACGGAAAGCGAAATGTCCTCCAGCAGGTCGATAATACCCGCAAACAGCTTGCCTTCCTTGGTATTGACGTCGTATTCCATGCCGCTGATAAGCCCCTTCAGGTATGCGGCTTTTTCGGAAATGTTCATGTTTCGTACTTCCTTTCAATTTATTGAGGGGGCACATCGGCCCCGGACATCGCGCGCACGGCGCACCGTTCAAAATCATTCCAATCAGCAAAGTACATCCAACACTCTGTCACACGCCGCCTCATCCGACAAAATACCTGCCTAAGACAAATCTGCGTGCCTGCACGCAGCTCTTGACGCTCCGCGCCGGATGCCTGAGACTGCGGAAGCTGCATGGGAGTTAAACGCGAAGCGTTTTACTCAGGAACACCGGAACCTGCACGTATGTGCGTTCGCCGTCGGCGAACGCACGGAGTTAAACGCGAAGCGTTTTACTCCTTTATACACGTTCCAGATATTCGCCCGTCCGTGTATCGATTTTGATGACATCTCCCTCGTTGATGAACATCGGCACCTTGATTTCGGCGCCGGTTTCAACGGTGGCGGGCTTGGTGGCGTTGGTGGCGGTGTTGCCTTTCACGCCCGGCTCGGTATGGGTAACCTCCAGCTCGACAAACATCGGCGGCTCGACTGAGAAAACGTTGCCCTTGAACGACACCAGACGGCACTCCATGCCTTCCTTGACAAACTTGAAGCTGTCGGGCAGCTTATCCGAATTCAGAGGCACCTGATCGTAGGTTTCGTTATCCATAAAATAGTACAGATCGCCGTCGGAATAGCTGTACTGCATGTCCTTGCGCTCGACGACGGCAGCGGCGAACTTCGCCGTGGGGTTGAAGGTCTGTTCCAGCGTGGCGCCGGAGATGACATTCTTCAGCTTGGCACGGACAAAGGCTGCGCCCTTCCCCGGCTTGACGTGCTGAAACTCGATGACCTGCATCACGTTGCCGTCCATTTCAAAGGTCAGGCCGTTTTTGAAATCGCCTGCGGATATCATAAAAAATTCCTCCACTATCTCGTTTTCATGTGTTTTTACGCTTTATTCTATACCAAACCGGCCGCTTTGTCAAGGGCTTTTTGCAGATTGGACGTCCTTCACAGCTCTATGAGCGCCTTCGGCGAATGGGTCAGGTCCTCGCAGCCCGTCTTGGTGACGAGCACCATATCCTCGATGCGCACGCCGCCGAGTCCTTCAACGTAGATGCCCGGCTCAACGGTCATCACGGTGCCGGGCCCGATGTTTTCGTCGCATACGGCTGAAAAGGCGGGGCGCTCATGGATTTCCAGTCCGAGGGAATGCCCCGTCGAATGTCCGAACAGTCCCGCATAGCCGTTTTCGTCGATATGGCTGCGCGCAGCCGCGTCGACCTCACTGCAGAGCACACCGCCGCGCACGGCGGCGATGGCTTTCTCCTGTGCGTCCAGCACGGTTTGGTAAATATGCTTCATTTCATCCGTCGCGCGTCCGAGTACGACGGTACGCGTCATATCCGAGCAGTAGCCGTCCACGCGCGCACCGAAATCCATCGTCAGGAACGCATTTTCGGTCAGCGCCACATCGCCGGGAACGCCGTGCGGATAAGCGCTCTTTTTCCCCGAGACGGCGATGGTCTCGAACGCCATCCCGTCCGCACCGTTTCTGCGGCAGAAGTATTCCAGCTCGGCGGCGACCTCCGTTTCGGTC
Organism: Candidatus Woodwardiibium gallinarum; assembly: GCA_904419545.1. GTDB lineage: Bacteria > Bacillota > Clostridia > Oscillospirales > CAG-382 > Woodwardiibium > Woodwardiibium gallinarum. The sequence goes on along the minus strand of CAJFRY010000012.1, from coordinate 5,369 downwards.
ACGCCGGGACGGATAAATCCCAAGATGTGCTCGAACGCGCCGTCGGTAATCCTCTGCGCGCGGCGGATGCAGTCGAGTTCATAATCCGCCTTGACGCGGCGCGAAGGCCCGCAGACGTCATCGCAGAACAGCAGCTCGCCGCCGGACAGCAGCCCGCGCAGCCGTTCAGCCGTCCGCACGGTCAGCCGTCCGGAATCGACCAGCACCTTCCTGTCCGTGAGGGACGCCAGCGCGGCGAGCAGCCCGCCGGTGAACGGCTCGGGATGAACATCAGCGGGCAGGAGCCTCGCCGCCGCGGCGTCCTTGGCCGCGGCATAGTAGCGGGGATCCACCAGCAGCCGCACGACCGTGCGGTCAACAACCGCCGCGCCGTCACTGGCGGCAAAGCGTGTGAGCCAGCGGATCGAGACCTCGTCCAGAAGCAGCGCACAGTCGGCGCCCTTTTCCTCCAGCAGGGGGAGGAGCTTTTCTCTTGCCGTCATCGGAATAAACCACCTTTCTTTGATCCATCGTCCGCCGTATAGGGCGGCCCCATTTCCGTACAACAGGTTTAAGGCATACGCAGTCGTCTCCGCATATCCGGCCGGGCAAACGCGCGTATCTGCCCGACGGGACGACCGGACAGCCTTTTGCAAAGCATAGAATCTCTTCACAGTCCGGCTCGGCCGCAACCGCCTCCGCCGCAGCCCAACCGAAGACGCCCGTCCGGCAATGCCGCTTCCCTTCAAAAACAAAGGCCGCCCGTCATCGTCCTTGCAGTACAGGCCGTCGCGCAGTCCCTGCGTGTTCCGGTCCTTGAAGCGGAGGATGGCAGCCTTGCGGCAGCACCGCTTTTTGTCCGTCGGACAAATTTGAAACGCCCGGTTCTAAGCTCCCCGGCCCGCAGGCCAAGCCGAACAGACTACGCCCGCGCCATCCGCGCGGCTTTTTCGGCCAGCGCCTTGATCTCCTCCTTGGAATACGCATAGCTCCGGCCGCAGAACTGGCAGCTCAGCGTCGTTTCCTCCGGCGAACGGTACATATCCTCCAGTTCATCTTTTCCCAGCGTCAGCAGCGCGCGGGTGGTTCGCGAACGGTTGCAGGGACAGACATAACCGCATTCGATGGAATCGAAAAGATCATATTCGATCCCCGCCAAATAGATTGCGGCCGCCTCTTCAGGCGTGCCGCCGTTATAAATCGAGCTGATCGCGGGAGCCGCAGCGGCATTCCTTTCCAGCAGAGCCGCCGTCTCGTCCGATGCGCCGGGCAAAAGCTGGATGAGCGCGCCGCCGGCAGACAGGCAGCTCCAGTCGCGGTCGACCAGCACGCCGGCTGCGCAAACGGTGGGGATCTGCTCGCTGGCGGCATAATAAGCCGCCACATCCTCGGCGATTTCGCCCGAGACGATCCCGTTGACGCCGCAATAGGGTTCTCCCTCGCCGGCCGAGCGCAGCACGCGCACCAGCCCCTTTCCCACCGCGCCGCCGACATCCAGCTTGCCGTCCGGCCGCAGCGGCAGATCGACAGCGGGATTCTGGATGAAGCCGCGCACGTTCCCCTTCCAGTCTCCGGTGGCCACAATCGCGCCGCCCGGACCGTCGCCGCTGAACCGAAGTGTCAGAATATCGTCCTTCTCGCCCAGCAGCGAGCTCATCATCGAAGCACATGTCAGCACACGGCCGAGCGCGGCCGTGGCCGTCGGCGTCGTCCGATGGATGCGCGCAGCCTCGTCGACGATGTCCCGCGTCTCCGCAAATACGGCGCGCGCGGCGCCGTCCCTTGTCATAATGCGTATGATTCTTGCCATTTTCGGCTTTTTCCTTCCTTGCTCTGCGGATGGACGCATTTTTGCGTCCGCCGCTTTCAAATTCGTTTCAGTACGAAAAACGCCTTTTCGCTGTCGGACGCCGGCACGGAAAAATCCGTCCCGCCGAAGATGCCGCAGACGGCAAAGCCTGCCTGTACGGCAGCCCGCTCAATGCGCGACAACGCGAAGCAGTGCTGCACCGCGACGTCGTCGAAACGCTCGTAAAGGCCGTCCGCGCGGCGGACGAGCATCGTCAGATCCATCCGGTTGCGGCGGGTCCTCGGCGCGTAGTCGTTGCGCCAGACGAGCAGCGCGCCGTCGTCCTCAAAGCAGAAGCAGTTGTCGGCGTATACATGCTCATAACGGTAAGGCGTGTTGACGTCGAATACGAACACGCCGCCCGGCTCGATATAGTTATGCAGAAGCGCCAGCACGGTCGACAGTTCGGAGAGACCGGTGAGATAATTCAGGCAGTCATAAGCGCTGACCGCGCCCTGCACCGTACCATACAGTTCAAACGCGCGCATATCCTGACAGAGCAGCAGAACGCTTTCGTTCCCATGCTTGGCGCGGGCGACCGAAAGCATCTCGGGCGAGACGTCCAGCCCCACCACGTCCAGCCCCATCCCGGCCAGCGCTGCGGACAGCCCGCCCGCGCCGCAGCCGAGATCAAGCGCCTCGCGCAGCTCCATATCCGCAAAGCGCCGCGCCGCCTCCGTAAAGAAGGCGGCGTAGGACGCATAATCGGCGCCGGAAAACCGGTCGTAATGCAGTGCATAATACGATTCGAAGCTCATTGCATCAGCCGGTCGAGCACCATATGGTATCCGTCGCTGCCGTAACGCAGCGCGCGGTTGACGCGGGTGATCGTAGCCGTGGACAGCCCCGTCTTGACTGCGATCTCGTTGTAAGTGATGCCCTCACGCAGCATCCGCGCGGCCGACAGGCGCTTGCCCATCTCGGTAATTTCGCTTGGCGTGCAGAGGTCGTCCAGGAACTTATAGCACTCCTCCACCGTTTTCAGCGACGCAAACGCCTTGCAGAGTGCGTCGGTCTGTTCGTTTTTAATCTTTTCGATCATAAACCCATTCCCTCTCTCGCCCCGAAGGGCGGCGTTTCAGCTTTCGCGCACGCGAACAGTGACGGTCGCCGGATTGCTGTTGCCGTTGAGATACTCAAGATAGACCGTGAAGGTGTCGGCGCCGGCAAACCCGTCAAACGGCGTGTAGGTAATGGTGCCGTCGCTCTCAAGCCGGACCGCTCCGAAGCGCGGCGAGGTCTCGATACGGACGCGATAATCGCTCTCGGTCTCCACGTTCAGAGAGCCGGACACGCCGCGTCCGGACGTGGTATCCAGCTCGAGGTCGGACGGGTCGGCAATCTCGCCGTCAATGATCTCGCTCGGATCGTATTTGCCCTTGGCAAACAGATACGTGTCATGATAAACCGAATTGATGAGCGGATCGGTGGACTTATACGCGTAATAGAACGCACCGGGCACGCCGCCCTGATAATAGCACTTGACCGCATTCATATAGCCGGTCTCGGCGCCGACGGCAAGGTACTCCTTGTAGCGGAGAATATCGGATTTCGAGTCGTACTGGTTGATCTCGATCTCCACGCACATACCCAGCCGCTTGGTCGTGGCGGCGTTGTCATAGAGGCGGTCGATCGTCGCCGTGCCGGTGAAGGCGTAGTTGGGCTGCATGCAGGCCATATCGAAGCCCAGCTCCTTCCAGTCGGAGAAGCCGCTGCCCTGATAATACGGAATCCACATCAGCTTATAGCCGAGCGAATGCAGATAGTCGCTCGCATAGCGGATCAGCTCAGTCTCATGCGGGTCGGAGAAGTTGATGGCTTCCTCGAACCAGTAAAAGCCATACAGCTTCAGATTCTCGTAATCCCCCTCGTCAAACAGCCTGATCTGCTCGTCGATGATCCATTTGATCGCCTTTTTGCGGTCCTCGATATCGGTAAAGTTCTCGACAACGCCGTCGCCGTCAATGTCGCCGAAATCCCCGGCTTCGGGGAAGGTGTAAAGGATGGAGAAAAACACGCTGACGGTGTAATCATCCAGTCCCAGCTCTTCCTTCACCTGCGCAACGGCAGTATTCAGCGCATTGACGTTACGGTTTTCCGCAAACTGATTCTCGATATAGAACTTCCAGCCGTCCAGGCTCTTGGCGTTATCAGAATAGTTGAAGGCCGTATACGGCAGATAGAGGAACGAATCGAAGAAGGTGTCGGTCAGATTTCCCTCTTTATCGAAATAGCCGACGTGCGGCAGATACTCGTCCACCGTGATGCGGCCGCCCTCAAGGTCATCGGGCAGGCAGTGATAGGAGAGAAGCATATTATTGACGCCGAGGAAGTCATCGGGCGTGATGTACTTGTCGGGATATATGGTGTCTTCGATTTCGTCAGCGACGATGTCAGCGGCATCCTCCGGGATCTGCTTGGTGCCGTAGATGGCCAGCTCGTCACAGTAGATGTGCGAGATGACCTCAAACTCGAATTTGATATAACGCGCTTTGTACGTTTTGTCAAACGATTCGGTCAGCTCCACGCGGGCGGCGCTCTCCAGCGTCTGGAAATTGCTGGTGGTGTGGATGGTCTGCCAGTCTATGCCGTTCTGGCTGGCCTTAATGACCACGCGGCGGGGCAGCCTTACACCGCTGCTCGACTCATAGAGGAAGCTGCCCATAAACGAGCTGACCGCGCTTTCCTTTCCCAGGTCATAAATGATCGTCCGGCCCAGCCCGTTGGTGAAACGGAAGTAAGCGCTGTCGGCATAGGTTGCCTTCGTGGCAAATACGCCGTCGGTGAGCATCGTCGCATCTTCTTTGGAGTTATAGTTCGTATTCGCAACCTCCGCGCTGAACGCACCGAGCTGCTCGATCTGCTGCGACAGGCCGGCAATGAGATTCTGCTCCTCCGCATAATCGCTCTCGGAGGGATCCCAGTATTCCGGCTCGGTAATCTCGGGGATGACGGTATCGCCATAGTAATCGTTCACATCGCCGGGATTCTGCTCGGGATCCTCGGGGTCGACCTCTCCCTCGTATTTGATCGCCGTCACCTCGTCAATGAACAGCCAGGCCGACGAGGTAGTGCTGATTTCGTACCTGATATAGCGGGCCGATACGGTACCCGCCAGACGGATCATAAACGAATACGCCTCGGTGCTTGAAAGCTTGGACGGTGCGAGCGTGGCCCCGATCTGGGTATAGCTTTCGCCGTCCTCCGAAATAGAGACGGTGACCTTGACCGGCAGCCCGATGCCGTATCCCTCGCTCTTGAAGGCGCCGACCTCAAAGTCGGCCAGCCCGTCCACAACCTCCCCGAGGTCGAACGTCAGCGTTACCGGATCACGGCCGTTGAAGCCGACCCAGGCCTGCGAATCGAAGGACTGCACACGCACGCCGTCGGTCAGCGCCCTGCCGCCGTTGCCGGGATATTCGGTGCTGATGGGGCGGGAAAGTTCGGGCAGCTTGCCGGAAAGCATATTGTTCGCACGCAGACTGCGGTCGGGCGCATTGCCGTACAGAGCGTTGATCGTATCGCGGATCTCATTGACCTC
>CAJFRY010000011.1 GCA_904419545.1 Candidatus Woodwardiibium gallinarum | reverse complement strand
ACTCTCTTGGCATAAAATTTCCCTCCTATGATAGATTTATTTCTATTCTACCATAGGAGGGGCTTTTTGTCTTTTGTCCGTTTTTTACGCTCCTGTACAGAAGCGATAGACGGCGTTTTTGCTAATCCGAAATATAAGGAATGAGCGCAATGTGTCTCGCACGCTTGACCGCTTCGGTAAGCTGTCTTTGGTGCTTGGCACAGGTCCCCGTGACTCTCCGCGGCAGAATCTTGGCTCTGTCCGAGAGGTGCTTTCTCAGACGGGGTACATCTTTATAATCTATGTGCTCAATCTTTTCGGCACAGAATGCGCAAACCTTTTTCCGCTTATGCGAGCGGAAGGGCTTCTGCGTTTCTCTGACTTCTCTATCCATAATGAAACCATCCTTTCCAAGCGGGAATGCGCGCTGGGGCAGCAGCCCGCTTTTGTGTGCAGCAATTAAAACGGCAGTTCGTCGTCCGCGGAAAGCTCCTCAAACGAATCATCGACCTTTGGTGTCCCGTAGGCGGGGATGCCGCCCTGCTGCGGTATGGTACGCGCATCGCGCGAACCGTCTGTAGAATCCGACTTGCGCTCGACAAACGTCGCCTCGTCGGCGACAACTTCGGTTGTATAGCGCTTGTTGCCGTCCTTATCGACCCACGAACGGGTCTGGAGCGAGCCGCAAATAAGAATCGGCTTGCCTTTGGTGAAATAGCGTGCCACAAATTCCGCCGTCTGACGCCAGCAGACGATGTTGATGAAATCGGTCTGCGGCTGCTCTCCCTGTCTGGTAAAGCGTCGGTTGACGCCGATGGAAAAGGACGTTACCGGCACGCCGCTGGTCGTCTGTTTCAGTTCGGGGTCGGCGGTCAGATGACCGATCAGTATAACCTTGTTGAAGCTGGCCATTTCAGTCTCTCCCGTTTGTCACTGTTCGCATTTGATTACAAGCGAGCGCAGTATCGAGTCATTGATGTTGTACAGTCTGCTCAGCTCTGCGGGGAATGCATGCGGCGCACTGAACTTGACGAGTACATAATACCCCTCGTTCAGATCCTGAATGGGATACGCAAGCTTGCGCACGCCCCACTCGTTGACGGATTCAACCTCACCGTTGTCGGCAATAAGTTTTGTGAACTTCTCGACTACGGCTTTGACCGCCTCTTCGCCGATGGTATTGTTGACGATAAAGACTGTCTCATACATGGATTTCAACTGTTCCATTCCTACACCTCCTTCTGGACTTCGATCTCGGCCTGTTTCAACCGAGATAAGGAGAAAACATTCAAGTTTTCATTACGGATCATTTTATCACAACCGGACGCGGTTGTCAATAGCTTTTTCGGATCGAGTCGCTTTTCTTCTGTCAATTTATCAATAAAAGGCGACAAAAAAGATTCAAAGACTTGCCAAGTTGGAGATTGTATGGTTTCGAGAGGCGAAAATTTTCAAGACTGTTTTTTGAATCGGAGCGGCTGACGATCGCCATTCGTCTCCTCTCATCCTCAATCCCTCATAAATTCATCCAGCTTAGGGGCAAGCGCGGCCTTGAAAATCGGAATCGCGTCACGGCGCACCCAACTTGACCAGTAGGTATATCCGCCGAGCGTCATCGAACGCGGCGTGGCCATATAGTTATAATATCCGCCGACCTGATCGACCGAAACGGTCTTTGTTCCGCTGAAGCGTGAACGAAGCCAAAGGGTTATGTCAACAAGGCTTTCGCCCGGAACGCCGACAAACAAATAACCGCCAAAGCGAAGCGCCGTCACGCAAACCGTCACCTCATGCGTGGCAAGCTGCTGTTCGGTAAAGCTGTATTCCTCCCCGCGAATGAGATGATTGATATGCCCGATCCGCCAGCGGTCATCAATCAGCCGCTTTATATGAGCGGGAGCCTCGCCGCGCGCAATTGCTTCGTCAAGGCGTCGCTGTGCCTCGTCGATCTGCGGTTGGATACTCCTGATCTCATCATAGGTATAGGGAATATCCTCTTTCATCGGCAGGGTGATCTCAAAACTCTCCGTCTTAAATGCCGCATCGACATCCAGCTTGACCGCATTTTTGGTAAAAATTTCACGCATACGGCCGCCGATCAGCGATGCCAGCCGCCGGCAGTCTGCGGCAGAATCTTCATAGGTATCCATGCCGTCATAGCTTTTCTTGGCGGAAAGATCGGCACAGGGACCGTTGATATACATCCCGATTCCGCCGAACACCTTTTCCATATCCTCCGACAGATAGCCCGGCCAATCAAAATCATAGTGATATTCATGCTCCTTGTTCGGGTGAAAGCGCTGTTCAAAAAGAACGGCCGCATCGGGATGCGCGGCAAAGCGGCTGAGCGTCCCGATCGTTTTTCCTTCTTTATTTTTGAACAGGAACAAATATGCCATTTGGTCGTTGGGATTATCAAAATAAATCGGCTGGTCGAAAACAGGCAGCTTCGGCTGATAGCCTCTCAAAAGCATGATGTCCGGATTTTGGGTGTACGGCCTTCCCTCTTCGTCAAAGGACATTCCCGTCCAAACCGTTACGCCGCCGAGCTCCTCCACGTATTGCTCGCGGTTAAAGGTAAATTCCGTCCCCATATCGCATTCTGCGACATAACAGTCGCACTCCTCCGCGCGGTCAATCAACTCGAGAATCGTCTCGACAGAGCGGTCAATCAGCGCATCCATCGCCTTGCCGGCCATCTGTTCAAATTCCGGAGCGGCATGAATCTGAAGTTCATGGTACCACACGGATTTTTCCGGAATCCCTGTCCGACGGGCAACTTCACGCCGCCAGCGCGCCGCCTCGCGGGGATAGGAGGCGCTCAGGTCGAACGCGGCGATCAGCACTCTTTCCTTTCCCGATTCAAGATAAAGAAAGCGGCCGTAAATATCCGTCCCATAGGGCCAAACTGGTTCAAAGGTTCCCTTTGTGGACATTTTGGCAAAACCGCATTTCATAACCGAGTCCTCCGTTTTTGAAAAGGCAAAGATTTTCTGTTATTTTATACCAAAGGCGTATCACAACGTTTTTCAGATCATGTCGCTTTTCTTCAGCAGCTTGCGGATGCGATGCGTCGCGTCCAACAGCGAAGAAATGGAGTCGTCGTGGTTGAGGGTGTTGACGATCTTTGCCACGTATTTGGACAAATCGACCACGCACAGCCACGGACGTTCCCGAATTTCCTGCGGGATATAGGAAAGGTTGGTTGTGTAAATCTTGGTCAGACGTCCTTCCTCATACAGCTTGTCGAACTTGGCGACGCCTTCCGTGAAGAAGGCAAAGGTGCAGGCGACGAAGGTCTCGTCCACGTTCTGCTTGGAAATCTCTCCGATGATGTCGATGATCGATTCGCCCGAGGCAATCATATCGTCGACGATGAGCACCTTCTTGTTTTCCAGCGGCCCGCCGATGTATTCGTGCTGCACGATGGGATTCTTGCCGTTGACGACGACGGTGTGATCGCGGCGCTTGTAGAACATGCCGACATCTACGCCAAGCGTGTTTGCGTAATAGATTGCACGATCCATCGCGCCCGTATCCGGGCTGATGACGGTCATGTTGTCCTTTTTGATGTTGGCACCTTCGTTGGCGATAAAGCATTTGAGCATCGAATAGGTAGGAAAAATGTTCTCGAACGATGTGCCCGGGATAGCGTTGTGGATGGTGGGGTCATGTACGTCGAAAGTGAGAATCGCATGCACGCCGAGGTTCTCCAGTTCCTTGAGCGCCATCGCGCAGTCCAGAGATTCGCGTCCCTTGCGCTTGTGCTGGCGGGAGGCATAGAGCAGCGGCATAATGACCGTTACACGGTCAGCCTTGCCGCCGATGGCGCTGAGCACGCGCTTGATATCCTGAAAATGCTCGTCCGGTCCCATACAGTGATTGCGGCCAAACATTGTGTATTCACAACTGTAATTGCCGACGTCGCAGAGGATATAAATGTCCTTCCCCCGCACGGAATCGAGCAGCTTGATCTTGCCCTCGCCGTTGGAAAAGCGGACCTCTTCAATGGGAACGAGGTAGCTTTTGTCGTCGTCTTCCTCCGCACGCAATTGCAGAATGCGTTCGTCTACGAGCCGTCCGAGCTCCTTACAGCTGCTGAGGACGATCAGTCCGAGTTCTCCGTGGTTAGATGCTCTCATATTCTCCTCCGTTTTGCAATGAATTTGTATTCTTTATTTATTGTAATCGCCGCGCCGTTGAATGTAAATGGCATATTTACACAAATTCTATTTGTTTTTTAAGTGATTTTGACGAAAAACGGCAAAAGCGCAAAGCATTTGCTTCCTGTACACAAAAGCTCTTGACAATTGCGCGGGCATATGGTATTCTAATTAGGAACATAAGTTCTCATGACTTTCCGATGAAAAACGATCGGATGTGAAAGATTGGAAAGGGTGTGCGTAAATTGGCACTCAGCGGGGAAAAGCTGAAGGCGCTCGAGACAGCACTGGCACAGATTGAAAAGCAGTGCGGCAAGGGTTCCATCATGCGCTTGGGCGAAAATCAGGGGATGGAGGTCAAGGGCGTGCCCACCGGCTCGCTGTCGCTGGATATGGCACTGGGCATCGGCGGCGTGCCGAGGGGACGCATCATTGAAATTTACGGGCCGGAATCGTCGGGCAAAACGACGGTTGCGCTGCACATCATCGGCGAGGTGCAGAAGGCCGGCGGCGAAGCGGCGTTCATCGACGCCGAGCACGCGCTGGACCCCGTCTATGCCAAGGCGCTGGGCGTGGATATTGATTCGCTGCTCGTTTCCCAGCCGGACAGCGGCGAACAGGCGCTGGAAATCACTGAGGCGCTCGTTCGCTCCGGCGCGATTGAATGCGTGGTTGTCGACTCGGTCGCCGCGCTCGTGCCGAAGAGTGAAATCGACGGTGATATGGGCGCCTCACATGTCGGTCTGCATGCACGACTGATGTCGCAGGCGCTGCGAAAGCTGTCGGGCGCCATCTCCAAGTCAAACTGCGTGGTCGTGTTTATCAATCAGCTCCGTGAAAAGGTAGGCGTCGTTTACGGCAATCCCGAGGTGACGACGGGCGGTCGGGCATTAAAATTCTATGCCTCGGTACGCATTGACATCCGCCGGACGGAGCAGATCAAATCCGGCGGTGAAGTCATCGGCAATCACGTCAAGTGCAAGGTGGTCAAGAACAAGGTTGCTCCGCCGTTCAAAACGGCTGAATTCGACATCATTTACGGGCGCGGCATTTCCAAGGAAAGCGAGATTATCGAAATCGGCGTAAAACTGGGTATCGTCGAAAAGAGCGGCTCGTGGTTCTCCTACAATGGCTCCAAGCTGGGGCAGGGGAAGGATACCGTACGCGAACTGCTTGTTTCAAATCCCTCGCTTGCCTCTGAGATCGAGGCGCGTATCCGTGAAAAGCTCAGCGAAGTGCCGGTTGCATCCGAGCCGGATACAGAGGATGCGTTTGAGCCGGAGAACGACGGTGAATGATCATCCCTCCCGCGTGACCGGCGTATTTCTGGATGAACAGGCACACGAGGCCGTGCTTCTCATCGACGGTGAGAACTATCGCATCACCGAGGCGGATTTCCGTACGCTCGGTTTTTCCGAGGGGGATTGGCTCGGTGACGGCGAGCTGGAGGCGGTCTGTAAAGCCGCCGAACGGCTGCGCTGTATCCGCAAGGCGATGGACTGTCTGTCCTACGGAGATATGTCGGGCAAAAAGCTGCTCGGCAAGCTGACGCCCCGTTTTGACAGAGAGCTGGCGGCATCGGTTGTCGAGCTGCTGCGCAAGCGCGGCTATGTGGACGACGCGGCGCTGAGCGCGCGGATGGCCATATCGTTTTACGAAAATAAGCTGTGGGGGCCGCTCCGTATCCGCAGCGAGCTTGCCGCGCGCGGCTTTTCCTCTGAGGATGTTGCCGCGGCGCTCGAACCGCTGGAGACGTGTGACCACACGGACAATATACGTACGCTGACCGAAAAGAAATTCGGCGTGTTGGATCTTGCCGACTATGCGCAGAGGAGCAAGGCGTTTGCCTATCTCTATCGCTGCGGCTACGAATCGGCCGACATCACTGATGCAATAAGCAGATTGGAACAGGAAGAACGCTAATGGCTGTCAAAGTTGGATTTGTCTCGCTCGGCTGTCCGAAGAATCTTATCAATACGGAGGTTATGCTCGCCAAGCTTGCCTCTGAAGGCTTCGAAATCGTTGCGGAGGACGTCGACGCCGACGTCATCGTCATCAATACCTGCGCGTTTATCGAGAGCGCCAAACAGGAGGCCATCGACAACATTCTCGACGTCGCTTGGCTGAAGGAAAATCATACCCTGCGCGGCATCGTGGTTACGGGATGCCTGCCCGAGCGCTACCGCGAACAGATACTGGAGGAGCTGCCCGAAGTCGACTGCGTGCTCGGTACCGGCTCCTACGGAGACATCTGTGAAGCCGTGCGCAGTGCGTATGCAAACAAGCGATTCGCGCGGTTCGGCGATATCAATGCCGCGCCGCTCGGCGGCGAGCGTGTGGTCACCACACAGGAGCATTTTGCCTATCTGCAAATCGCCGAGGGCTGCGACAACCGCTGCTCCTATTGCGTGATCCCTTCTATCCGCGGCCGCTTCCGCTCACGTCCGATGGGTGAAATCGTAGAGGAAGCGCGCGATCTTGCGTCTCTCGGCGTGCGCGAGCTTTGTCTCGTCGCACAGGACACCACACGCTACGGAGAAGATTTGTACGGCACTTATGCGCTGGACGCGTTGTTGCGTGAATTGTCGGCCATAGACGGCATCCGCTGGCTGCGTCTGCTGTATTGTTACCCCGGCAGAATTACGGACGGTCTGATTGAGGAGATTGCCAACAATCCCAAGGTAGTCAAATATATCGATATGCCTATCCAGCATATTTCCGATCGCGTGCTTCGTGCGATGAACCGCCGCGATACCGCCGCCGACATCCGATCGGCCGTTGAGCGTCTGCGACGAGCGGTTCCGGATATCGTGCTGCGGACGACGGTCATCACCGGCTTTCCCGGCGAGACGGAAGACGAATTTGAGGAACTGCGTGCCTTTATCCGGGAGACGCGCTTTGAACGTCTTGGTGTGTTCGCTTATTCGCGTGAGGAGGGGACGCCGGCATACGATTTGCCCGATCAGATTCCGGAAAAGCTCAAGCGCAAACGCCACGACGTGCTGATGCGCGAGCAGCGGAAGATCCATACCGCTTATAACCGTGCGCAGCTTGGCAGGACGTTTGCCGTTGTCTGCGAGGGCTATGATACGGCCGGAGGTTCGTATTACGGCCGAACGTATGCCGACGCGCCGGATATCGACGGACGAATCTTTTTTTCGGCGCCGCGCCGTGTAGGGGAAGGAGAACTGATCCGCGTGGAGGTGACCGAGGTGCTCGATTATGACCTTATCGGCAAATTCGTTGGTGAAGGAGAACCGCAATGAAGCTGAACATTGCAAACAAGCTGACTCTGGCGCGGATCGTGCTGGTCCCGTTCTTTGCGTTTTTCATCATTTATCCTGTATTTACATATGAGCATACCACGTGGTCACGGATCATTGCAGCGGCGATTTTTATCCTTGCCGCCATCACGGATTTTCTGGACGGAAAAATTGCCCGCAAAAAGCAAATCATCACCCATTTCGGCAAATTTATGGATCCGCTGGCCGATAAATTTATGATTTTTGGAGCGCTTATCGCCATCTGCGCATCGGACTTCATCATCGCCGACGACCTCACGGTACCGCATTGGCTTTTGTATAACGTCTTTCTCTGGTCAACGCTGGCTGTCGTATTCCGCGAGCTTGCCGTCACCTCGATGCGGCTGGTCGTCTCGCGCGAATCGGGCGTTGTGGTCGCGGCAAATATGCTGGGTAAGATCAAAACCGTATCACAGTTTCTATGCATCATCATTGTTCTTCTTGAGCCCATCGTGTTTCCGACCGGCGGCTTTCTCTCGCTGTTTTCGATGCTGATCATGGTTACTTTTACGATCTGGTCGGGCATCAGCTATATCAGGCAATACTGGGATTTTCTCGACCCCTCCAAATAAAAATAATAATTGGAAAAGGATAAACGGGCATGCGGCTTTTTAATACGCTCACCAGACAAAAGGAAGAATTGATCGTCCGCGATGGCAGGGTACGGATGTACGCCTGCGGTCCCACGGTGTACAACTATATCCATATCGGCAACGCGCGCTGCTTTGTGCTTTTCGATATGCTGCGCCGCTATCTTGAATACCGCGGCAATGATGTTGTGTTCGTCCAGAATTTTACCGACGTGGACGATAAAATGATTGCCAAGGCCAAAGCCGAGGGCTGCACCGTGCCCGAAATCGCGGCGCGCTATATTGATGCGTATTTCGCTGACGCGCGGGGACTCGGTGTGCGTCCGGCGACCGTGCATCCGCGCGCGACCGAGAATATCCCCGAAATCATTGAAATCGTACGGACGCTCATCGATAAAGGCAACGCCTACGAATCCAACGGCAATGTCTATTTTGCTGCCGATTCCTTCCCTCATTACGGCTGCCTGTCGCATTATAACCTCGAGGAGTTGGAAGCGGGCGCCCGCATCGACGTCAACGACGAAAAACGGCACCCCTTTGATTTCGCACTCTGGAAAGCGAAGAAGGAAGAAGGAGAGATTAGCTGGCCCTCCCCGTGGGGAGAGGGCAGGCCCGGCTGGCATATAGAATGTTCAGCGATGGTGCGCAAGTATCTCGGTACCGACATCGATATCCACTGCGGCGGACAGGACCTCACATTCCCGCATCACGAGAACGAGATTGCCCAGAGTGAGTGCGCCACCGGCGCGCCGCTGGCCCGCTTCTGGCTGCACAACGGCTATATCAACGTGGATAACCGTAAAATGTCCAAGTCTGCCGGCGACTGTTTCTGGGTGCGGGATGCGGCAAAAAAATTCGGGTACGGCGCCATTCGCTATTTTCTGCTCGCGTCTCATTACCGCAACCCCGTCAATTTTTCCGAGGCGATCCTTGCACAGTCTGCCGCTGCCCTTGAACGGTTGCAGAACTGCCGCGAAAACCTCGCTTTCCGTCTGGAGAACGCAGGCAACGCGACGGATGCGCCGTCGCTTGCCGCGGAAGCTGAGCAAATCATGGCGCGGAAGGCGGATTTTCTTGCGGCTATGGACGATGATTTCAATACCGCAAATGCCATTGCCGTGCTTTTTGAAATCACACGCGATATCAATACGCTGCTGAAAAACGAGTCCGTTTCCGCTGACATTCTGCGAACGCTTCTCGGCTTTTACGATGAACTTCTCGGCTTGTTCGGCTTCCTGCCGGAGGAGAAAACGGTGGACGGCGACGCCGAAATCGAAGCGCTCGTCGCCGAACGCACCAAAGCAAAAAAAGAAAAGGACTATCAGAAAGCGGACGAACTCCGCGCGCGCCTGAAAGAAATGGGCGTGACGCTGGAGGATACGCCGCAGGGCACGAAATGGAAGAAAGCGTAATGCCGCGCGTACGGCTTTCCGAAACAAGTCCGCTGGCGCTCGCTTATATGGGCGATGCGGTCTTTGAGCTGCTGGTCCGCGAAAAACTCGTTTGCGCGGGCGAACGTCCGCCCGCAGAGCTGAATCGGCTTGCTCGCGGTTATGTAACTGCCGTCGCACAGAGCGCAGCGGTGGAGAAGCTGCTGCCGCTGCTGGACGAAAATGAAACCGATATGTATAAACGCGGCCGCAATGCCAAAAGCGCTCACGCTCCCCGGAGCGCAGGTGCGGTGGAATACCGAAGGGCCACAGGCTTGGAATGTCTGTTCGGCTATCTTTATCTCTGCGGTCGAATCGACCGTGCACGGGCGTTGTTTGACGCCGCTTGTGTGCCTGCGCCTTAAATGACCCGCTTTGCGGGAAAGGATGGTTGAAAATGACTGAATTGTCGCCGATGGAACAAAACGTTTACAGCTACATCGAAAGTATGATTGAGAATGAGGGCTACGCTCCATCCGTCCGCGATATCTGCCGCGCGCTGGGCATCCGTTCCACATCCACCGCGCACGCGTGCCTCAGCCGCCTTGACCAGAAGGGCTATATCAAAAAGGATCAGGGGAAATCCCGCGCGCTTCGTCTCGGACGCGCCAAGTATTCCGACGGCGAGCGGATGCTGCGTGTGCCGCTGCTCGGCCGCGTGACGGCGGGCACACCGATTCTTGCGGTTGAAAATTATGACGGCTATGTGGATTTTCCCGTCAGTATGGCCGGCGGAGACAGTGACCTCTTCGCGCTGCGTGTGATGGGGGAAAGCATGATCGAAGCCGGGATCCTTGACGGGGACATTGTCATCGTCAACGGCGTTCACTATGCGGAAAACGGCGAAATCGTTGTCGCGATGATTGAGGACGAGGCAACTGTGAAAAAGTTTTACAAAGAAAACGGCGGTGTGCGCCTTCAGCCCTGCAATTCATCCATGCAGCCGATCTTTGCCAAGAATGTGACCATTCTCGGTAAGGTGATTGCCAATTTCCGCTTTTATCGTTCGTAAAAGGCGAAAATCGGAAGATTTTTGCCGTATAAGGGTAAGATTTTGTTTTTAGGCACTTGACAAACGGCGCGTGTTGTGGTATTCTACTTAGGCTGTTAATCCGATCCATTAGCTCAGCCGGTAGAGCACATGACTTTTAATCATGGTGTCCGGAGTTCGATTCTCCGATGGATCACCAAACGGCCAACCGCCAGTTGCTGTTGGCCGTTTTTCGCTTCCGTTGAAATTACGGCGCAAAGGAGCATTATAACACCAAAGATTTTTTAAAGCAGGGTAGGAAACGATGTTAGAAAAATTTCTCGACCGTATTGCGTTTGAATCCTATGAGGACCTGAAGGCCAACTATAAGGTCCATGTGCCGGCCGGCTTCAATTTTGCCTATGACGTGGTGGACGAGTGGGCCAGGCTTGACCCTGCAAAAAATGCGCTGCTCTGGTGTACCGACGCGGGCGACCGCCGTATGTTTACCTTCCGTGAGCTGAGCGAACTCAGCAACCGCTGCGCCAACTTTTTCCTTCGTGCGGGCATTCGAAAGGGCGACCGGGTGATGATGATGCTCAAGCAGCGCCCGGAGACTTGGATTAGCATTCTTGCACTTTGCAAGATTGGCGCGGTCTGCATTCCTGCCACCTATCAGCTCACCGTTAAGGACATTGTGTATCGCTGCAATCTGGCAAAGGTGCGCATGATCCTTTCCGTGGATGATCCCGAGCTTGTCGGTTATATCACTGCGGCACGCCCCGAATGTGAAACGCTTGGCGCCGTTGCCGTAGTGGGCGACCGTGTGCCGGCAGACATGCTCGATTTGCGTGCTGAGATTGCCGCTTCGTCGTCCGAGCTGCCGCGTATCCCCAATGAACTGACCGACCCGATGCTGATGTATTTCTCCTCGGGTACGACCGGGATGCCCAAAATGATTCTTCACGACTATACATATCCGGTCGGCCATATTATTACAGCGAAATATTGGCAGCACTGTGAAGACGGCAAGCTTCATCTGACGATGTCCGACTCCGGCTGGGCCAAGTTCGGTTGGGGGAAAATTTACGGTCAGTGGATCTGTGGAGCGGTCATTGTCGCATATGACAATGAAAAATTCAATGCACATAATACGCTGGAGCTGATTCAGGAAATCGGCGTGACCACTTTCTGTGCGCCGCCGACGATTTTCCGCTTTTTAATCAAAGAGGATATCCAGAAATATGATTTTTCTTCGATTAAGCATTGCTGTATGGCGGGAGAACCGCTGAATCCCGAAGTGTTTTACCGGTTCAAGGAGTTGACCGGTCTGACGCTGACCGAGGCCTTTGGTCAGAGTGAAACGCCGGCCATAATCGGCAATTTTGACGGATTTCCTATTAAACCGGGTTCGACCGGTAAGCCTTCTCCCGATTATGATGTGGATATCGTGGATGAAAACGGCAATTCGTGTGAGGACGGCGTGGTCGGTTCGATTGTTATCAAAAATCTTTCCAAGCACTATCCTTATGGCCTTTTCAAGGGCTATCAGGAGGACGAAGAAGCGAATCGGAAGGCTTTTCGCAACGATTTTTATGACACCGGCGATACCGCCTGGCGCGACTCGGACGGATATTACTGGTTTGAGGGCCGTTCGGACGATGTGATTAAATGCTCGGGCTACCGCATCGGGCCGTTCGAGGTGGAAAGCGCATTGATGACGCATCCCTGTGTGTTGGAGTGCGCAGTCACCGCTGCGCCCGACCCTGTCCGCGGTCAGGTCGTCAAGGCGACCATCGTGTTGGCGAAGGGCTATACGGCAAGCGATGAACTGATCAAGGAACTGCAGACACACGTCAAGCATACCACCGCGCCGTATAAATACCCGCGGATCATCGAGTTTGTCAGCGAGCTGCCCAAGACGTTCAGCGGCAAAATCAAGCGCGCAACCATCCGTCACGGGGATAATAACACCTGACGACCGATTGCAGGGGAGGGCGGCATCTATATGTATACCAACAAAGCGCTTGCAGTAAAAGTTGTGTTTGCGGTGCTGCTCCCTGCGGTTTTTATGGCGGTCAACTTTTTGATGCTGGATAATGCCATTGTGCAGCTCATTTCGTTTCTGGCCGCCGCTCTGTTGTTTTTTATCCCGTTTTATGCCACGTATTTTATGATCCGGCAAACGCGGCCGGCGTCTCTGAAAGGCTTTTTTGTGAAGGATCTGTTGTTTCTGTTCTTTCCTGCCGTCGTTTCGACGGTTGTCTGTGAGATGATTTTTTCCGCGTTTTCCGATCTTTACGAGGCGACAGGCTTCTTTTCGCTGGCGCTGACGGGTATCTATGTTTGTATGATGCTGTTCGGCTGGCTTCTGTATCGTATTGCCGCAGCGCTCACAAAATATAAGGAATAATTTCATATGACCGCCCTTAGCTCAGCGGATAGAGTACCGGATTCCGATTCCGAGGGTCGGGGGTTCAAGTCCCTCAGGGCGGGCCAGCGGCGAGTTGCCGCAGACAGGCCGCGCACCGTGTTTTGTGCGCGGCTTTTGCTTTATTGCCCGCGTTGGGTCTTCATTTTTTTCTTTGCTTTTTGACAGTGTGGCGCTGAATCCAATTTGTTTTGGTTTCAGCGTTTTTTGTTTTAAGTTCGAGGATGCGCACCGCCTTTTCACGACGGCGAGTCGGCGCAGATAGACCGCGAACGTTGTATGGTCTTTTCGTGCTTGCGTGGATTATAAAGGCGCATGAATACCAATCAAAAATTAAAATGTCCATAAACAGAACGCAGTTTTCGATGCGCATAAGCAAAAGATGACTTGTCGGATCATACAGCGGCACTTATACCGGTATTGGCGGCCGTTCCGACGAATCGGCCTCCGGGTGTTCCGTCCGAGCTACGTCGGAAGGAACGACCCGAAAATGTTTCTTCAACCGAGTGAATGAGCGGAATCTTTATTCACTGTGCTTTTCTCTCTGACAGAGAGGTGCTGCATGAAGCAGCGGCCGAAAGACAACCGTCCTTTGAAAGCGTTTCTGATTTCATCGGGCGGCGAACGGGCATACGCTCCGAGGGACAACGGCAAAAATCGGCAGTCGTCTTTGCCTGACGGCATTGTACCTGCCCTCCGATGTCCGTATAAGACCGGTCTGTCCGGTGTTTGAAGGCGCGTTTCGCTTTTCGGAGCGCTTTTTTGTTCTCCGGCTTTGATTTCCGCAATGTTTTATAAAAAAATCACGGGCAATGATTTTTCCCAACCTTTTCCCGCCGGTTTGCATCTATAAAGACAAGCGCTTAAAAATGGGAATTCTCATAAGAATGAGAGGAGGATACAACTTGCTGCAGAACCAAACCGATGAAACGCTCGTGATGCTGACGCTTGCAGGCGAACAGGACGCGTATGAAGTGCTGGTCAGACGCTATCAGAGAGCAGTCGTTTCGGCGGCAGCTTCGGTTACGCACAACCCGTTTATGGCGGAGGATGCGGCGCAGGACGCTTTCGTCACAGCTTGGATGAAGCTGGATACGCTTCAGGAGCCGCAGAAGTTTGCCGCATGGGTCTGTCGGATTGCCAAAAACTGCGCTTTGAACCAGCTCAGGCGTTTTCATAGCTATCTCCCGCTGGACGTTGTCGACAACCTGCCTCTGGCTGACGACCGGAACTGCGACCCTGCGGAAGCGTTTGTATCGTCCGAGGAACGGGCCGAACTGCGTCAAACGGTCGGAAGGCTGCCGGAGAAGGTGCAGCGGATCATTCGTCTGCATTATTTCGACGGCTTTTCGGTGGCCGAAATCGCGGATCGGCTGCGTATTTCTGTCGGAACGGTCAAGTGGCAGCTTCATGACGGCAGAAAACGGATACGAAAGGAGCTTTGCGCAATGAATGAAAAATGCGGCGATACGCTCGTACAGCGTGTGATGAAAAAGGTTGAAGAACTCAAGCTCTGGCAGATGAAAAACAGCAAAAACGGGTTTGCCGCCGTATACGCCGACGTCCTTCGGGAAGTGGAATCGCTCCCCGAATCCGACGTCAGGTACCACGCGCTGGCCGACGTGCTGATGCGCGGCTGGTGGTGGCTCCCCGGAGAAAAGAACGACGCGCTTTTCGCGCGCGTGAAGGAAGCGGCCGTGCTTGGCCGAAACGACGAGGTTATGGCGTTTATCGTCGCCCGCGAGGACGAGCAATTGCCTGACGGTGCGGATAAAATCGATTTTATACGGAACAAACAGATTCCTATGCTGGAGAAAGCAGGGTTTGTACAGGCGCTTGCGCGTGAATGGTTCTGGCTCGGCCGTGAATGCTTTCGGCAGGAGCAGCCGGATAAGGGCGCGGAAGCGTGGGACAGGGCGCTCGGACTTCTTCGGCCGTCCGATGTATATCACGCGCTCATCACGCGCGCACTCGAATTTGAGGAAAGACGAGTTGCTTTTCTGGGCAAGGAGAAAAAACGTTATTTCCTTACTGCCGACGCTGCGGAACTGCGGTTTATCGACGGAGCCCTCTGCTACTGGAAGGACGAACGCATCAGCGACGGTTGGCTTGCTTCAACAGATTGGCAGATCGGCCGAATATTCCGCAACTCGTCCCGCTGCGACGGCCGCTTCTTTGACGAAAGCCTCGCCGTGGGCGAAACCCGTGTCGGCTCGGACGGTGCGACGCTGACCTTTGCCTCTGATCGGGAGACCGTGGAAACGCCCTGCGGCACCTTTACGGACTGCCGGCTCTGGCTCACAAGGTATGCCGACTTCCAAGGCTGCTCGCTGTACAAGAGCTATTACAAAGAGGGCGTCGGGATTGTCAGGCATGAACACATACAGGACGGCTTTACTGCCGTCCGGCTTTTGAAAGCGTACCATATCGCGGGCGGCGAGGGGCTTCTGCCGCTTGCTGCGGGGAACGTGTGGGAATACGCGTCCGGCGACACGCCCGACGTCCTGCATATGGAACTGAAGTTTTCCGTCGCATACGCGGATGCGGACGGCGCGGTTTTCACGTCGTTCGAAGCGCTTGAGCGGCTGCGTTATGACGAGAATTCCTGGCAGGATATGATTGAAGCGATCCGAAATGAATACTGCCGCAAACTGGAGAACGGCGAATCAGTCATTTGCGACGTGTCCCACGTGGCCGAACGTGTCGAGACGCTTGCCGAAACGTCCCTGCAGAAGGCCCATACGAAGGCGGCATGCGCGGTAGCGAGACGGATTATGGCGACCGATCCGGAGTTCAACCCCGAATACACCGCGAGGGGACATTGGAACTTTTTCCAAAAATTCGGCATATTACAGAACGGCGGTGCCGTCTCCCTTACGCTTCATCCCCGTTGGTCGTTTGAATGGAAAGGAGGCTGGGACAGCGCCGGAACACCGATTCTCTTCAACGACGTCTACGGAATCCTTCAGGACGCTGCAGGGTGCATCTGGTCGGAGGAATGGCGTGCGGGCGCATCGCCGCTGGTCGAATATATGATGTGGGGGACGGTGCCGGTCAAAACCCGGATCAACTGTGCGGACGGCGGCAGCATCGCCACAAAGGCGGGAACCTTTGACCGCTGTCTCGTTCTCACGCTGGACATTTCCGGATTGAAAGACGGCCTTTCTTATCGCGGCGGACGGAAAAAATACTATTTTGCCGAAGGCGTCGGCATCGTCCGCACCGAAAACGAGTACTGCGACGGGCTGAAAACAGCCGTTTACGAGCTCACTGCCTATCAGGGGACGGGAGAGGGCTATATGCCCTTCGCGGACGGCTTGCTGCGCCGCTATGAGGCGGTCGGGCTGACTGACGGCTATGTGGGAGCGGCAGAGTACACCTATTGCGCGGAAGAAAACGGGCAGATCACGATTTTCGCAGACAGGACCGGCGTCCGCGAGACGCTCGCGCCGGTCACAAGCTATGCTTCCATTCAGGACGAGGTCCTCGAGGAAGCGCTTTGCGAAAAAGGACGTCATGCCGAGGGCCGTCTCCGCCACGACGTCAACAATTTCCGGCTTATGGTGCATTTTCTTACCCGTCCCACCCGCTATTGGGGGATGCCCGAAAAAGCGGCCGTATGGAACCGTTACCGCATGCAGCTCATGGAAAGCTTCGGCGAAAACGGGCAGTCGCCCGCAGGCTGGCTCGGCCTCTATGCCGCAACCTGCTTCCGTACGGCCTGCGCGCTGTTCGGCTGCGGGCGGAAGGAGGAAGGCTACATCTGTCTCGAGCGCGCCTTCGAGCTGTTCCGGCAATGGGCGGATATCCCCGACGGCACGGAGATGGAGGCCGGCAAGGCGTTTGTCTTCGGCGGTGTTCGGCTCGTCAAGGGAAAGGGCGTTCTCCTGCTTCCCGACGGCTCGCGTGAGCCGTTCGAGGAATGTTCGCTCTATGATGCGCGTATCGACCTCCCGTATTACGGAATGACCGCGCCGAGCGGCTGGGAATGGTTCGATTCGGTCCGGGGAGAAGAACGCTTCCGCGTCTTCGGCGAGCGTGCCAAAGCGCTTGCCGTAAATGGAAAATAATATCAACGAGGGAAAGCACCTGCCGGTTTGCGCCGGCAGGTGCTTTTTTGCCGCTGAATAACGGCTATGTAAAAAAGGAGGGAAATTATGGATGCACATGCGGTTTCATCATACTGTGCCGGTTCGTATCGGAAGATATCCGCAAAGCATATGCCGTTTCCGATAAAAGGGCGAACAAAAGCTACAAAAAATGTTTGCATATGGCTTCGTCGCGCACATAAACGACGTTGGCGCAGACGTCTCCGCAAACGACACGGCCGCCCGTCTCCCAAAGCGACATATCGCTCTGCGTAAAGTCGGAGGGACAAAACGGTGTCCAGCTTTCCGGCGGGGCGTCAGATTCCGGTTCGGTCGCACCGAACAGCGCGCCGAAACGGCTGTCCGCTTCGGACGCGTGCTTGTAATGGCCGCATTCCCGATCGAAGCAGAAGCGCTTTGACGAGTCGGTGTTGCCGATAAAGCCCGGAATGTATCCGTTTTCGCACAGCGTATACGCGAAGCTGAGCATCCAGTTGTGGTTCATGCTCCAATTCGGCGCAAAGCGCACAAAAAGCGCAATCTCCGAAAACGAGGGTACCCGCAGCCGTCGCAAGGCTTCGAGCGCGCGCTGCGCTTCCGGCACGGCTCCGTTTTGCGATACGATCCGCTCCGTAAGGCCGTTCAGAACCAAAGCGGTCCTGCATCCGTTCGCTTTCAGGAACGCCATTTCCTCTCGCGTAACGCCGTATTCGCCGGTGATTCCGCGCAGCCAGAAGCGGGGAACATCCTGCTTGCGCATCACCCAATCGAACAGCCGGTAGCCGTTGGTCAGCTTTCCGTTGGATGGATATGTCGATTCTATACCGAAAATCATCGTTGCATCACCTCCTTTCATTTGCAGCGCCGAACGACTGGTTCGGCTTTTTTCATAAAGGCAGCGGAAACGGCCCCGGATTTCCGGCAGACAGGGCCGCTGGCCGTCCTTTGCTATAAAGATAACATGCAAACCGGACAGTTCATGTCCGGTTTAAAAAGGTTTTTGCAAAAAAATATTTTATTTTAAACCGGACATGAACTGTCCGGTTTGACCGTTATACTGGGAGTACAGTAGAAAAAAGAGGGGAGGGGATAGCAATGAAGACGTCTGTCCCGATACGTCTTCCGATCATACTGAGCCGCTGACGCTTAAAATCTTCGGTACGCAGCCGAACAAAAATGCCGCGGACGCAAAGGGCGCCGCAGCGTATGAAATCATGCAAAATGAAAGAAGGTAATGAAATGACAAACCAACAGTACAAAAACATAGTCGATTGGACATTGAAAAACCTGGACGCCGCTGCGCGGGACGATTCGCTCTCGGTGGCGCGTGCGGTCCTGAACAACTGCGGCGTTTCGCTGCCCGAGGGCGGCTTGCCGGAAATTCTGGACGCGCTGCAGAGCGGGGACTATATGTGGTGGAAGTCCTGCACGTGTGAAGAAGCAAGGAGCTTCGCCGACGAAGGACAGCCGGTGGTCGGCGTGGACGGCGGACGGCTCGTCGTCATCGTCCCGTCGGACACGGCGTCCGGCGAGACCGCCGCGAATGGCGAGACTGCCGCAGATGCAGGGAACGCCGGGGACGCAGAAGCTGCCGTGACGGCCGCATCCGTCGGCGCGGCCGGGACCGCATCGAATTCTGTGACTGCCGAAGCCGCTGCGGATTTCGGAAGCCGTTTCGTGCTTTCCGCCGAAGCGCTGACCGAGGAACAGCGTACCGGCATGCAGTTCTATGCCTCCGGCGTCAGCACCTCGACAAGCACGACAACGCAGCAGCCCGAAAGAAAGCTTACTTTGTATGGGATTCCGGAAAGGCCTGTGGCGATAAAAAATAGTGGCTTTGAAATTATTGCATGCATGGATAATGATTTGCAATATACTGTAGACGCGGAATGGATAACGGATTCCGGTGAACTTTATGTGTGGAAAGAATTCAAAAATCACACCCATATTGCACATATAGTTCCTCTTCAAAACGGACCGATGACGATAACCGCAATATATGAAAGTCAGCGTTGCAGCTTTAACATTACGGTGTATAATATGCATCTTTATCTTAGCCCGGCAAATCATCATAAGCCCTATACCAAGGTCGACGGAACACTGTATCCGATTTCCGAAGTAAGTGAGAGAAAAAATATGGAGAATATTGCAGCATATTTGAAAAACTTTCTTAACGGTTATTGGGTTGATGTAATGGTAACAGATATTCATAACGCAGACCAACAGTATACTGGTCGTCCTCAGGAAGCGGATGCGTGGATCGTCAACAAAGAAAAAGGACTTTATCTGGCTTTGCATTCAAATGCAAGAGATAAAGATGATTTACAGATTCATAGTGGTTCAGTAGCGTTCTACAATGATTTGTATAATACCTCTTCGCTTGCGTTGAATTTGGTTGATGCTGTTGACGAAGTTCTTCCAACTATAAGTGATCGTTCAGGGCGTGCGATTAAGGGGGAATATCCTTTTGCATTTGGTGAAATGGTATATCCTAAAAATTTTGGCATTGCATCAATTATATTGGAGTTTGGATTCCATGACAATCCAATAGAAGCAGATTTTTTATTAAAGGAAGAGAATTTGTTGGCAGAAACTGTAGGAAGGACTTTGGTGGATTTTTATGAAGTAGAAAGGAGGTAATTTTCAAATTGCTTTCTTGAACAAAACATATTTAGATTAAAACATTACCCCTATGCAAATATCATTGCATAGGGGATAATGTTAAACATATGATGAAATATATGCAAATATAATACAAAATGATTCATCAATAAACTTTCTCGCCGTCAAAAGTCTTTGTATCATTGTTTACGCCCATTTCGAGCAATTCGGCCAGCGGCAGGGAAAAGCTTCTGAACTCGATTTCGTTCCAGGTCTCATCCCAGATCACCGCTTGAAAGAGTATATAGTCGAGACTTCCCACATCCCAATCAGGGCGATAGTCGGAGTAAGTGGGCCGCAGGAACGCGGTGATCTGTACGCGCGGGGCGCAGTCTATCAGCGGCGCATAGGCGCAGGCTTCGGTGTCGTAAACGTATACGTCGCCGCCCAGCGAAAGCGTACCATGGTCAAATTGCGAAAGAAACAGAAAATAGCGGTCGTCCAGCCATGCGAACGCGGAAGCGCCGCAGTTTGGCACCAGACCGTCTTTGCCGATTTCGGTCAGCGTTTCGGTTTCGGCGTCATACCAGAAGGCGTCGGAAGAACCTTCTATACTGAAATTGGTCAAGCAAAATTTGCTTTCATCGGGCGAGACGGCAATGGAGGTAAGGCTGCCGCCTGCATAGATTTCCGCTTCACTGCCGTCGGCTCGACAGAGCGTCAATGTGTAATGGGGGTCATTCGGCTTTGCGTCTGCATCATAAGCTATGGACAGCCGGCTGCCGTTTTTTAGAAAGAAAGTTTGGTTCGAGCGGGTCGAAAGCGATGGATTGTACAATTGACGCCGAAGCTGGCTGTTCTCCTGATTTGCGGCGGAGAGCGTCGACTGCAATTGCTCGTTTTTGCTCTTCCAATCGTTTAGCTTCGCTTCCGCGTCAAGAAGCGCATCGTTCAGTTCCTCGCGCTCGGCCGCGAACGCGTTTTCCTGCTCGGTTATCGCCCTCTCTGCGTCAGAAAGCGCTTCGCCGCATTCCGCGAGCTGTGCTTCGAGCGCTTCGATGCGGAGAATCTGTTCCTCGGCGTCCTGCGAACAGCCGAACAGGCTGACGGTCGTCAGGGCCGCAAGGATAATAGAAACAATTCTTTTCATTTGCGTCTCCTGTTATTATCGGTTTCCAAATCAAATTGACGATTCAGCGGAGATCAACTTTGAATCTTCATGCTGGATCAGCGAATGAATTTCTTCAATAGGGAGAATTAAATGTGATTTTTGGGGATTGTCGGTATTTCCGTCGGTCATAACCAGATTTAGAACCACAAAGCTGTCGCCGAATACGGTAAAAGAAGTCAACTCCGGATGCAGACCAGACGTATACGCACATTCGGCCACCTGCGCGTATGCGCCGGTCTCCGTATCATAAACGTACAGCGCATCGCCGCCGACCGCAATCGTGCCGAAGACCGGCATAAGGATAAACAGAATATATCGATCATCCAGCCATCCGGCGTACGAAATGTCGCGGTTGGCCGGGAGTTCGCTGTAAGTCAGCAGCGCTTTGGGCTGCGCCAACGAAAGGTTATAAAGCCAGAGCGAGCCTGCCGCATCGCTGCCTTCCGCCACAAAATTGGTCCAGACCGCCTTGCTGCCGTCGGGCGACGCGGCTACGGAATTAACATATTTGTTTTGCAGTTCTTCCACGCGGCCGTCGCTGTGCTGCATAAACAGACTGTCCCCGTTCCAAAGCAGCGTGTTGCCGCCGCTGAGGGCAATCCGCTCGTAATCGTCGGCTTCGGCGAGCAGAGCCTCCAGTTCGCTGATTCGGCCTTCAAGCGTTTCGTTTTCCTCCTCGGCGGTCGAAAGCACCTCTGAAAGCTGCTCGTTTTCTCCGGCGAACGTTTCGTTCTCCGCTTTCGCATCGGAATGCTGGGAATCCAGTCCGTTTTTTTCGCTTTCAAGCGCAGCTATTGAGGCTTCGAGGCTGCCGACCTGTGCTTCAAGTTCGCTGATGCGCGAGACGTCCTCCGCGTTGTCCTGTGAACAGCCGAACAGGCCGACAGCCGTAAGGGCCGCAAGGGCGATGCTGATAAACTTTTTCATATGTGCCTCCAAGTGTGTTTTGAAATGGCGGTTATATGCAATCTGATTTTACCCATACGAATCGTCCGCATCAAAACAGCTTATCTCCGTCGAAGGTCATGGTTTGGCCGTCCCGGACCATCTGCATCAGGTTCTCGATGCTGACGGTAAACGACTTCTGTGTTGTATAATTCAGCGTTTCATCGAATCGGACGGCGTGGAAAAAAACGGTATCTCGGCGATACAGTGCATGTGAGGCGTATTCGAAAGACTGTATCTCTACCAGTCGGCTGCCTTGGATCAGAAGCCGATATGCATCGGTTTCGGTATCGTAAACGTAAACGTCGCCGCCCTGTGAGATTGTGCCATGGTCGAATCTCGACAGAAACAGAAAATATCGGTTGTCCAGCCAGAAAAAATCTGCGGGGCCATGGTTAATTCCAAGTTGTTCCCGGGATATCTCAGTCGTTTTCCCAGTATTACAGTCATACCAGTAGCCATCTGCGGATCCTTCCATTTCAAAATTGGAAAATGCGAATTTCGTGCAGTCGGGCGAGGCGGCAAAGGCGGTTACGCTGTAATCGTTGTGAATGTCCTTTAAGGTTCCGTCTTTCAACAGGAGCGTCAGCCGCCAGTATTTGTAATCCGGACGATTGTGATCATATGTCAATAAAACTTTATCTCCGTTGGAAAGATGGAAAACATCTTCTATTTGGAGCATATCGGCCATTTCCTGACGGAGTTTTTCCTGCAGAACTTCGGTTTCGTCCTCGGCGTCAGAGAGCGCGTTCTTCAACCGATCAATCTCGCTCTGCAGGGATTGACTGGCGCTTAGCAGGGTGTCTTGAGCGCGCTCTGCTTCCGTAAGCACGGAGGACAATTCCTCTTTCTCATTAAGCGTGTTTTGCAGCTTGGCGGACAGCTCCGATTGTTTCTGCTCGGCGTCTGCCAGAGAAGCGGACAGTATTTCCTTTTCAGTTTCTTTTGCCGCTATGGATGCTTCAAGTTCGATGACCTGTGCTTCCAGCGCTTCGATGCGGGAAATCTGTTCCTCGGCGTCCTGCGAACAGCCGGATAAACCGGCGGCGGATAAAAGCGCAAGGAGAAAACAAATGCTTTTTTTCATAACTTGCCTCCTAATATTCTTTGCTGCCTGAAAGCGGAGCGGAATTTCCGCCGAAGACTTTTGTTTTTTCGTTTGCGGACAATCGAACGGGCGGCAGATATCCGGGTGCGTTTCGGTGACGATTTTGTGGTTGAGCCGTGCGGGAACGACGACAGGTTTCGCGTCTTTGACGTTATACGGGACGGACTGTATACCGAAAAATTTTAAAAAACATTGAAATCTTTTGCGGATGCCTTGGATATGTTTGACACTTGGTGCGCTTCGGAAATCGAATCGGATATAGGCATGCAGTCAGCTGATATTGTCTGTCAAACGGCAGTACTCATCGGCATTACAAGCTTTTGCTATAGAATATAAAACGTTTATTTTGTGTGAAGTATGTACAGTATAAATGATATCCGACAAAATGTCAATACAATTTTTACAAATGTGCATAAATGAATGGTCAAAAGTCAATTGTCATTTGTTGCTTTTGCTTCATATCTGTAAATCGTTTGTTGTTCACGGATTTGCGGGCATAGGAAAATTGAGACGCCAAAAGAATATGCGGCATCGGTTGCAAAATGCAGAGAAACGTGCTATTCTATAAGGAAAGCGGAGGCTTAAAGATATCATTCGTTTTTTTGCCATTCCGTTCGTCTGAGAATTTGCCGATTGATCCGGGTCCCCAAGTCGGTGTTCCGTTCGCAGGACAGAGCGGAAGTTCTGATTGCCGTTGTGCCGCAAACCCGATACGGCAATGTGCATTTTTGATTTTGCTTGTTTTATAAAAATTTCCTCGAAATGTCAATGAATTTTTCGCAAATTGGGGTTGATTGCTCTGCATTCGGGAGAGTTTTTCAATAAAAAAGCAGAAGTATGCCGCAAGAAGAAGTATACTTCATAGCACGCGGCGCCCGATAATGGTAAACTTATTCTGTTTCTGAAAGAAATCAGGAGGTTTACTGTATTATGCGTGCGTACAAAGAAGCATTACAACAATTGCTTAAAAACAGATTGCTCAACTTCCGCGCCGAACATGGATATTCGCAGGAGAAGATTGCCGAATTGCTGCACATTTCTCCGCGTGCGCTGTTTGACCTGGAGAGCGGGAAATATGGCTTCTCCGCGCTGACGCTGATGTTCTTTCTTTCCGTGATGGAGGAGAAGGAGGTTCAGAAGCTGCTCCGGGAATTCCGCAGAATCGTGGACGAGGAGAACGAGAAGAGCGAAGGCTGACTGCACGCTCCTTTTCGTTATGAAAACATTGCATCCTGCCGCCGAAAGCGGGAGGGCGTTGTTGCTGTGCGTTTTCGAAACGAAAGAGCAAGGCAATGTCAAACACCCCGGGCGTGTGTTCCGGTATCATATGGATGCTGAATTCATTTGCGGCGGAAGGTATAGGGATATGCCTTCCGCATGCTGTTTATTTGAACGGAATTGTAATAAACGGCGACGCTTTTGTGTGCCTTCTGTCTCAAAGATGGGCGCATAAAGGCTTCTGAATGCAGGGGGGGCGATCTGCGAAAATCTGTCAGAGGGTTGCCGATACATTGCCGTTTTATTGGATTGTCGCCGCAAAATGCAAAGAAGCGTTTTGTGACAGTGCCACCTGAACACATTGTACTTTTGGAAAGCGTGCCGTCGGCTTGGTGCTTCTGCTGTTTGGACATGCTGCTGTGGACTTTGTTTTTCGGATGTTTCCCTAAAACCGAAAATACGATGCGGATAAGGCGCAGTGGAGACGACGTTGGTTACGGATATGCTCGGAAAACCTTTGTTCGTCGGTTAAATGCAAAGTCCGCAACAGGTATATGCGTGCGGATAAAAATCAAGGGAGGCTTCCTTCTATTTGCGCGTTTTTTCTTCGGAAAAACGCTTTATTTTTTTTGTTTTTTAATGAACACCGCTTGAAATGGGGGTGCTTCGATTGCAGATCAATTTTGTTATCCAATGTATTTTTATTTCTGCGTTTTGCGTTTTTTTCGGTTTGACCTCTTGTAAAATCGATGATTCTGTGCTATAATCCAATTTGAAAATCATTTTCAAATTGGAGGCTGGTCTTATGAATACGGGTAAGACCTATAAAACAAGACAGCGCGCTGAGATTGTGCGTATTATGCGCAGCAGCGGTGACTGTCTGACAGTGCGGGAAATCTGCGAAAGGCTTTCGGCGTCCGGCGCCAACGTGGGGGAGACGACGGTTTACCGCACGCTGGAAAAGATGGCGTCGGAGGGCGGCGTGCGCCGCTATGAGCCGGGGAAGGGCGCGGCCGTCTACAGACTGGCGGATGACCGGCGCTGCGACGGGCATGTGCATCTCCGGTGCCTGCGCTGCGGCGCGCTGGAGCACCTCGATTGTGCATTTATGCGCCGGATGGAGGCACACATCGAAAAGGAGCACGGCTTTACACTCGACAGCGGCCGAACGGTGTTGTACGGGCTTTGCGGCCGCTGCGGGAAGGAGATTTCGCAATGAAACGCCTGCTTTGTTTATTGTCTGCTCTGCTTTTGCTTGTGCTGCCGCTTGCTTCCTGCTCGGACGGCGGAGACGAAGCGGGGGAGGGTCTGGAGATTGTAGCGACCAATTTCCCGCTGTACGATTTTGCAAGCCGTGTCGCAGGGGAGAATGCATCGGTTAAGCTGTTGCTGACGCCGGGCGCTGAGCCGCATGGGTATGAGCCGTCCCCTTCGGATATGAAAGCCATTCTCGGCTGCGATCTGTTTCTATACATCGGCGGCGAGTCTGACGCCTGGGTGGAGACTTTGCTTGAAACCTCGGAAGATATTGATTCGCTCAAACTTATCGACAGCGTCGAGCCGTTGCAAGAGGAAGATGCGGAGCACAATTATGACGAGCATATTTGGACTGACCCGCAGAATGCGGTTCGGATGACTGAAGCCATTGCCGCCGCGCTCTGTGCTGTCGACGGCGCGCACCGCGATGGGTATGAATCCCGCCGCGACGCTTTTGTTGCCCAGCTTTCGGCACTGGATGAGGATTTCGCCGACGCAGTGGAGCGGCTTGGAATCCGAACGATTGTATTTGGCGATCGGTTTCCGTTTGTTTATTTTACCCACCGCTACGGAATCGAGGCGTTTGCCGCCTTTCCGGGCTGTTCGCATGAGACCGAACCGGCTGCGCGCACAATGTCTATGCTGACCGATAAGGTGCGTGACGAACAGATCGGAACCGTGTTTTATGTGGAGCTTTCCAATCACGCCGTCGCGGACGCCATTGCGGCCGATACCGGCGCCGTGACCGCTATGCTGCATAGCTGCAGCAACGTCACAAAGGAGGAATTCGACCGCGGCGAGACCTATCTCTCGCTGATGCGGCAGAATCTTCGCACATTGGAGGAGGCGTATGCGCATGCCGCAGATTGAATGCACCGGCGTTTCGCTGGCTTATGAGCGCGGCGTCGTGTTGCGGGATCTGACCTTTTCGGTAGAGCGGGGCGATTACCTCTGTGTCGTGGGTGAAAACGGCAGCGGCAAAAGCACGCTGGCGAAAGCGCTGCTCGGCCTCAAAGCGCCGCTTGCGGGCCGTATTGTTTTTGACGAATCGCTGCGCCGCCGCGGCATCGGCTATCTGCCGCAGCAGTCGGCCGACCGCTCGGATTTCCCCGCATCTGTCTGGGAGGTAACGCTTTCCGGACGCGCCGCGCGGCTGGGGCTGCGTCCCTTTTATAACCGCGCGGACAAGGAAGCGGCGATGCAAAGCCTGCGGCGGCTCGGTATCGAAGAACTGCAAAAGCAGCCCTGCGCTTCGCTTTCCGGCGGACAGAGGCAGCGTGTTCTGCTCGCACGCGCGCTTTGTGCGGGCGACGGACTTCTGCTGCTCGATGAGCCGGTGGCGGGTCTTGATCCGACCGCTGCGGCGGAAATGTACGCCGTTATCCGGGAGCTTCATCAGAGCGGCACGACCGTGATTATGATTTCGCATGACCTTGCCGGCGCGCTGCGTGACGCGACGACCGTCCTGCATCTGCATCACGAGCCGCTGTTTTTCGGCCCCAAGACCGAATATTTGAAAAGCGGTCTGTGCAGGGGATTATCCGGGGAGGGTGCGGCATATGATTGAAATGATAACCGAAATGTTTTCCTATTCTTTTATGGTACATGCCATAGTGGCCGGACTGTTCCTGTCGCTCTGCGCGTCGCTGCTCGGCGTTTCGCTTGTGCTCAAGCGCTATTCGATGATCGGTGACGGACTTTCGCATATTGGCTTCGGCGCGCTCGCCGTCGCGTCGGCTGCGAACCTCGCGCCGCTGGGCGTGGCGCTGCCCGTTGTCGTCGTCGCTGCCATTTTGCTTCTGCGCCTGAGCGGCAGCGGACGGCTGAAGGGCGACTCGGCCATTGCGCTCATTTCTACCTCGTCGCTGGCCGTAGGCGTTCTTGCCGTATCGCTGGGACGCGGGACGAACATCGACCTCAACAGTTATATGTTCGGTACGATTTTGTCGGTATCGGAATCGGACATGTGCCTGAGCGTGGCGCTGTCGGCCGTCGTGCTTGCCGTCTTTGCATTGTTTTACCATCGTATTTTTGCCGTCACTTTCGATGAGATCTTCGCAAAAGCGTCCGGAATCCGCGCGGGCGGCTACAATATGCTGCTGGCCGTGCTTGCGGCGGTGACCATTGTGCTCGGCATGCGGCTGATGGGCGCGCTGCTGATTTCTGCGCTCATCGTGTTCCCGCCGCTGACATCTATGCGGCTGTTCCGTTCCTTTCGCGGCGTGGCGGTTTCATCTGCGATCCTTTCGGTTGTCTGCTTTTTTATCGGAATCTGTATTTCGTATACGTCGGATGCCCCCGCCGGCGCCTCGGTGGTTGTGGTCAACCTCGGCGCGTTTCTGCTCTTTTCGGCAGTCGCTTTCGCAGCCGGCCGGCTGTGCGCCCGACGGACAGGGAAAGGGAGTTTGAAGCGATGATTTTTTATTTTACCGGCACCGGAAATTCGCTGTACGCTGCCGCGCGCCTTTCGCATGGTACGGCTGATCGCGTTGTTTCGATTGCCGAATGTATGCAGAAGGAGGAATTTGCTTTTCCGGAGCCTTGTGAGCGCGCCGGATTTGTGTTTCCCGTCTATTGGTACGGTATTCCTGCGATTGTGGAGCGCTTTCTCGACCGTCTTACGCTCGGCGGCTGCGATTATGCTTATGCGGTCATTACCTGCGGAGGCTCTGCCGGCGGAACGCTCGACGCGCTGCGGGCGCGGTTGCGGCCGCGCGGGGTCATGCTTTCCGCTGCGTTTTCGGTGCGGATGCCTGACAACTACATCCTGCTTTTTGCGCCGCCGAAGGCCGAAAAACGCGCTGCGATGCTTGCGGAGGCTGACCGTCGGCTGGATAAAATCACCGCTGCCGTTGTGGAGAAGCAAAGCTGGTTTGACGTCGCTGCCGGTGCCGTTAAGCCGTTGTCCGGTCTGCTGCACCGTTATTACGAGACGCACCGCAGCGTCAAAAAGTTCCGGGCCGACGACCGATGCACGGGCTGCGGACGCTGTGTGTCTGTCTGCCCCGAGGGGACGGTTTCGCTCGTATCCGGCCGCCCGGTCTGGAATGGGGAGTGTACGCGCTGTCTGGCCTGCCTCCACCGCTGCCCGGCCGGCGCCGTTCAGTATGGACGCGGAACGGAAAAGCGGGAGCGGTATGTCAACCCGAAGGTGATGTTTTGAAAGGCCGCACTTCACACATTGTTTACATCTCTGAACGTTGACAAAATTCGTCGTCTGTGGTAAGCTATTTACATACTTTTGTGTGCCATTTTGAGAGGAGGATTCCGAATCGTATGCGCTGTTTTTCCGCTTTTTTCGGACTGCCCGCATCGTCTGAATTCCTCACTGAAGGTGTCACCGACCGCTCTTGCGGGTATAACGCAATAGTTGCAGCCTTTGACGCGTGCAGTCGGAATAAAAGCGTAGTGTAAACGGCACTACGCTCTTGTTTTGTCGGATGGCGGCAGGCGCAGGAAAACAGGAGGCATTCGGGAAATTATGAAAAAAGTTGCGATCATTATGGGGAGCGACAGCGACCTTCCGGTTGTCAGGAAGGCGTTGGATACGCTGACGGGCTACGGTGTACCGGCGGAAATGCATATTATGAGCGCGCACCGCACACCGGCTGAAACCGCTCGGTTCGCGGCGGAAGCGCGGCGGAACGGCTTCGGCGTGATTCTGGCTGCGGCAGGCAAGGCCGCGCACCTTGCCGGTGCGCTGGCCGCAGGCACCACTCTTCCGGTTATCGGTATCCCGATGAAATCGTCCGATCTTGGCGGAATGGACGCACTGCTGTCCACGGTACAGATGCCTTCGGGCATTCCTGTGGCGACCGTCGCCATTGACGGCGCCGTCAACGCCGCGCTGCTGGCCGTGCAGATCCTCGCCGTGGAGGACGCCTCCCTTGCGGAAAAGCTGGACGCTGCGCGCGCGGATATGGCTGCCGCTGTCCGTAAGAAGGAAGCGGCGCTGCAAAATGAGCTTTCGAACGCTTGATGGAAGGAAACTATACATATAAGGAGAGCAGGGTTATTAAGATGGAAAAACGCGAACAGCTTTATGAGGGTAAGGCGAAAAAGGTTTATAAAACCGACGACCCGGAGCTTTATATTGTCTCGTATAAGGATGACGCAACTGCTTTTGACGGTCAGAAGAAGGGTACGATTGTCGGTAAGGGCGTGGTGAACAACCGTATGTCCAATTATCTGATGCGGCTTTTGGAAAAAGCCGGCGTGCCTACCCATTACGTGCAGGAACTCAACGATCGTGAGACGGTGGTGAAAAAAGTTTCCATCGTACCGCTGGAAGTCATCATCCGCAATATTTCGGCTGGCTCTTTTGCCAAGCGTTACGGTGTGGAGGAGGGGATCGTGTTCGATGCGCCGACCATCGAATTTTCGTATAAAAACGATGAACTGCACGATCCGCTGATCAATGCCTATCACGCGAGAGCGCTCAAGCTCGCTACGGCCGGGGAAATTGAAACCATTAAATCGCTGGCCTTTAAGGTCAACGATACGCTCAAGGCGTATTTTCTCTCTCTCGGCGTCAAGCTGGTGGATTTCAAGCTCGAGTTCGGGCGTCTGTCCGACGGCTCCATCGTGCTTGCGGATGAAATATCGCCCGACACCTGCCGTTTTTGGGATGCGGAGACGAACGAAAAGCTCGATAAGGACCGCTTCCGCCGTGATCTCGGCGGCGTGGAGGATGCCTACCGCGAAATGATGAAGCGCGTGCTCGGCGAATAACCGCGTATGCAAGTCACGGATCGGGAGCGCGGCGCCCTGTTCGCTCTGCGCGCCGGAAGGCTTCGCAATGCGGCGGCTGAGCTGTTACGCGGATTGTCGCTGCTGCAGCACAGGGGACGGGAGTCCTGCGGGCTGATCGTCGGCCGCGGCGATGCATTTCGTGCCTGCGCAGGGGTAGGGACGGTCGCTGAAGGGCTGGATGAGCAGGCGCTTGCCTCGCTTGGCGTCGGCCGCTGCGCTGCAGGCTATGTACGCGGCGTCGGTGCAGCCAGCGCCTTTGTGGCTGAGCATGCCGCGCTCGTGCTGGAGGGATACCTCACCAATGGGGACAAGCTCCGCGAAGTTCTGGCCGGCCGCGGTGTTTTCTGCCGTACTGCAGAGGACGCCGAGGCTGTCTGCCGTTTATGGCTTTCCGCGCGAAATGAAGGCGCTTCGGAACGTGAAGCCCTCGTGCAGACGCTCAGGCGTTTGCAGGGCGCTTTTGCACTTGTGCTTCTGACGGCGGATGAACTGCTTGCGGCGCGTGATCCGCGCGGCGCCTGTCCGCTTTGTATCGGTGAGCTGCCGGACGGCGGTTATGCTTTTGCCTCGGAGAGTTGCGCACTTGACGGCGGCGGGCTGCCTTTTCTGCGTGATGTGGCGCCGGGCGAGCTCGTTGCGGCCGGAGACGGCGGTCTGGAAACGCTGCTTCCGCCTTCGGATCGCGGACGGGCGCTGTGTGCGCTTGAGCTGCTTGCGGCCGCACGTGCCGATTCGGTGCTGGACGGTGTTGCGGTATCTTCTCTGCGCGGACGCGCGGGCAGTTTGCTTGCACTTGAGCATGCGGTCAGGGGGGACGTCGTTGCCGCATTGCCGGGCGCCGAGGCCGACGCTGCGCTCGGTTATGCGCAGCAGTCGGGTATCCCGTTTGTGAACGCTTTTGTGGAAAATCGGTATGTCAGCGGCTTTTTTGCCGCCTGCCCGGCTCGCGGATTCAATCCGGTGGCTGCTGCGGTGCGGGGAAAACGCGTTGTCCTCGTCGGCGACCGTGTCAATGGGCAAGCCGTTGCACTTCTGCGCGGCTGCGGCGCACGGGAGGTTCATCTGCGTGTGATGCTGCCGATTTGTCCGCATCCCTGCCGCTTCGGCGGCGCGCCGCAGCCGGATGCCGGCATGGGAGGCGCGGACACGGTTGGCTATTTGTCCGCCCGGCACGTGCATCTGCTGGCGGGCGGCCTCTGTGCCGACTGTATGGTATAAAGAATAACGATGGGAAAGGATTGGAAACGAATGAAGAGCTACAGCGAGAGCTATAAGGAGTCCGGGGTAGACATCACCGCCGGCTATAAGGCGGTCGAGCTGATGAAGAAGCATATCGCACGTACGACGAATGCGCGCTGCCTTTCGGGTATCGGCGGCTTCGGCGGCCTGTTCGAGCCGGATTTGACCGGAATTGCCAATCCGGTTTTCGTGAGCGGTACCGACGGTGTTGGCACCAAGCTGAAGATTGCTTTCCTCACCGGCCTGCACAACACGGTCGGCATCGACTGCGTGGCGATGTGCGTCAACGACATCATCTGTGCGGGTGCCAAGCCGCTCGTATTCCTTGATTATATTGCGACGGGGAAGAATATACCCGAAAAAATTGCGTCCATCGTCGAAGGTGTGGCAGAGGGCTGCGTGCAGGCGGGCTGTGTGCTTGTCGGTGGTGAAACGGCAGAAATGCCCTGCTTTTATCCCGAGGATGAGTATGACCTCGCAGGTTTTTCCTTCGGCGTGGTGGATAAAGCGAAGATCATTACCGGCGACGGGATGCGAGTGGGGGACGTCTTGCTGGCACTTCCGTCCTCCGGCGTGCATTCAAACGGTTTTTCGCTTGTGCGGAAGGTGTTCAATATCAGTTCGGAGACTGTCGGCCGTTATTGTCCTGAGTTCTCGCGCACGCTGGGCGAAGAACTGCTCACGCCGACGCGCATTTATGTCAAACCGGTTCTGGAACTGCTCGGGAAAGTAAGCGTTCAGGGCATCTCGCATATCACCGGCGGCGGTTTCTATGAAAATATCCCGCGCTCCATACGCGAGGGCTTTTCCGCGAAGATTGAGAAAGCAGCGGTCAAATCCCCGCCCGTATTTGAAGTGATTGCACGCGAAGGCGGCATTCCCGAACGCGATATGTTCAATACCTTCAATATGGGCGTCGGCATGACGGTGATTGTGCCCGCCGCCGAGGCTTCGAAGGCACTGGATGTGTTGCATGGCTGCGGTACGGATGCTTATGTCCTCGGTGAAATCGTCGAGGGCGACGGCGGGGTGATCCTTTGCTGACCCCGGTGCGTATCGCCGTCCTTGTCAGCGGCGGCGGAACCAATTTGCAGGCGCTTATCGACGCGCAGAACTGCGGTGCGCTGCACAGCGGCCGCATCGAAGCCGTGATTTCTTCCAAACCGGAGGTTTATGCGCTCACCCGCGCGGAAAACGCCGGGATCCGCACCTATACGGTTTCGCGGAAGGCTTTTGATGCCCGTGAGGCGTTTGAAGCGCGCCTGCTGGAAATTCTGGAACAGGAACAGATCGATCTGATCGTGCTTGCGGGCTTCATGTGCATCCTTTCGCCGTCCTTCACGGCGCGGTATCCTGAACGGATTATCAATGTCCATCCGTCGCTGATCCCCGCCTTTTGCGGGGAGGGCTTCTACGGGCTACGCGTCCATGAAGCGGCGCTGGCAAAGGGTGTAAAAGTAACCGGTGCGACCGTGCATTTTGTCAACGAGATCCCTGACGGCGGTCGGATTATCGCGCAGAAGGCAGTCGATGTGGAGGACGGCGATACGCCCGAAATCCTGCAAAAAAGAGTGATGGAGCAGGCTGAATGGCTCATCCTGCCGGCGGCAGTCGAAGCGGTCAGCCGCCAGCTTGCGGAAAGGAAGAACGGAAAATGAAACTTGGGGAATATCTCGAAAAATTCAACTATCCCGGCAGAGGGATTGCACTGGGCAGGAGCGCGGACGGCAAGAAGGCGCTGATGGTTTATTTTATTATGGGACGCAGCGAGAACAGCCGCAACCGTATGTTCGTTCAGGAAGAACGTGCTGTGCGCACAAAGGCGGTCGACGAAAGCAAAATGACCGATCCTTCGCTTATCATCTACTATCCTGTACGCACCGTCGGCAAATGGACGGTCGTGACCAACGGCGACCAAACCGATACGGTATGTCAGTTTATCGAGAATGGCGGCTGCTTCCGCGATGCGCTGCTTACGCGTACCTATGAACCGGACGCGCCGAACTATACTCCCCGCATCAGCGGCGCCGTCTGTACGGCTAACCATAAGATGTCCTATCTGATGTCCGTCCTGCGCAAGGACGAACAGAGCGAGAAATGCCGCCGTTTCTTCTATAAGTTCAGCGATGTGGATGCGGGTGTGGGGCATATTATCCATACCTACGGCGGTGACGGCGACCCGCTGCCCTCCTTCAGCCGCGCGCCGGTTGAGATCGAGATGGGGAACGACGCCGAAAGTGTGGCGGACGAGGTCTGGCAGGCGCTTAACGCGGATAATAAAGTCTCGCTTTTTGTCCGTGAACTGGACTTGAAAACCAATATGGGCGAAAAAACGGTCATCCTTAACCGTTTCGGCCCGGACGCGGAATAATACAGGACATTGGAAAGGACAGGCTCTTTGATTATGAAAGAAATGGAACTGAAATACGGCTGCAACCCCAACCAGAAGCCCGCGCGTGTGTTTATGAAGCAGGGCGAGCTTCCGATCCGCGTGCTCAACGGGCGTCCGGGCTATATCAATCTGCTGGATGCGCTCAACGGCTGGCAGCTTGTCCGTGAGCTGAAGAAAGCAACCGGTCTGCCTGCGGCGACATCGTTTAAGCATGTTTCTCCCGCCGGCGCGGCTGTCGGACTTCCGCTGACCGAGACGCTGGAGAAGGTCTACTTCACCGGCGGCGCCGAGTTGTCGCCGCTCGCCTGCGCATATGTCCGCGCACGCGGCGCGGACCGTATGTCCTCGTTCGGCGACTGGATCTCGCTGTCCGATGTCTGCGATGCGTCCACCGCACGAACCATCCAGCACGAGGTGTCGGACGGCATCCTTGCGCCCGGCTATACTGACGAGGCGCTTCAGATTTTAAAGCAGAAGCGTAAAGGCGGCTACAACATCGTCGCCATTGATGAGGATTATGTCCCCGCGCCCGTTGAGACAAAGGAGGTGTTCGGCGTTACCTTCGAGCAGGGCCGCAATGAGGTCGAGATCAACGCCGATATGCTCACCAACATTGTTACACAGCGCAAGGATCTTCCCGAGGACGCCAAGCGCGATCTGCTCATCACGCTTATCACGCTGAAGTATACACAGTCTAATTCGGTCTGCTACGCGGAGGGCGGCCAGACCATCGGTGTCGGCGCGGGCCAGCAGTCGCGTATCCACTGCACGCGTTTGGCAGGGAACAAGGCAGACATCTGGCATCTGCGCGCACACCCGAAGGTGCTTTCGCTCGAATTCGTCGACGGCCTTTCCCGCCCCGATAAGGACAACGCCATTGACGTGTATATCTCCGAAGATTACGACGATGTGTTGGCTGACGGCGTTTGGCAGCGCACCTTC
The DNA here is from genome assembly GCA_904419545.1 of Candidatus Woodwardiibium gallinarum. GTDB lineage: Bacteria > Bacillota > Clostridia > Oscillospirales > CAG-382 > Woodwardiibium > Woodwardiibium gallinarum. Next base: position 16,666 of record CAJFRY010000011.1, on the reverse strand, counting down.
AAGATCCGTCCCGACGTCCTTACGGCTGAGGAAAAGAAAGAATTCCTCGCCGGGATCACCGGTGTTTCGCTCGGCAGCGATGCGTTTTTCCCGTTTTCGGACAACATCCAGCGCGCATATAAGAGCGGCGTGCGCTATATCGCCGAGACCGGCGGCTCTGTTCGTGACGACCTTGTTATCGCCGAGGCGGACCGGCTCGGTATCACGATGGCGTTCACCGGCTGCCGCCTGTTCCACCATTGATCAAAGAACGGCAATTGAAGAAAGGATGGCTGAATTTCCATGTTCTTTTTGGATGAGCTTGCAAAATACGATAAAGAGATTTACGACGCAACCTGTCTGGAGCTGCAGCGCCAGCGCGATAACATCGAGCTGATTGCCAGCGAGAACATCGTCTCCAAGGCGGTGCTGCTGGCAGCCGGCACCATTCTGACCAATAAATATGCAGAGGGCTATCCCGGCAAGCGCTATTACGGCGGCTGCCAGTATGTCGACATCGTCGAGAACATCGCCCGCGACCGCGCGAAGAAGCTCTTCGGCGCCGAACATGCCAACGTCCAGCCTCACTCGGGCGCAAGCGCCAACCTGGCGGTCTTCTTCGCGCTGCTCACGCCCGGCGATACCGTGATGGGTATGAGTCTGGCGCACGGCGGCCATCTGTCGCACGGTTCGCCGGTCAATATCTCCGGCAAATACTTCAATATCGTCCCCTACGGCGTGAATGATGAAACCCATACCATTGACTACGATAAAATGCTCGAAATCGCACGCGAATGCAAGCCGAAGATGATCGTCGCCGGCGCGAGCGCTTATGCGCGGAAAATCGACTTCAAGCGCTGCCGCGAAATCGCGGACGAAGTGGGTGCATACCTGATGGTCGATATGGCGCACATTGCCGGTCTTGTCGCTGCCGGCCTGCACGAAAGCCCCGTTCCTTACGCGGACGTGGTTACCACCACCACCCATAAGACGCTGCGCGGCCCGCGCGGCGGTCTGATCCTCTGCAAGCAGGAATACGCTGCCGCCATCGATAAGGCGGTGTTCCCGGGCACGCAGGGCGGCCCGCTGATGCATATCATCGCCGCCAAGGCTGTCGCGCTCGGCGAGGCGCTGACCGACGACTTCAAACAGTACCAGCGCAATATCATTGCCAACGCCTCTGCGCTCTCCAAGGCGCTTACTGCGCAGGGGTTCAACATCGTTTCCGGCGGTACGGACAACCACCTGATGCTCGTCGACCTCCGTCCGTTCAACATCACGGGCAAGGAGCTGGAAAAGCGGCTGGACGAGGTGCGCATCACCGTCAATAAGAATACCATTCCCAATGATCCGCAGAGTCCCTTCGTAACCAGCGGCATCCGCATCGGCACCCCGGCCGTCACGTCCAGAGGCTTCGGCGTGGAGGATATGGCCGTCATCGCCGAGTACATCAAGCGCACGGCGGCGGATTTCGAAAACAGCGCCGACGAGGTGCGCAGCGGTGTCGCCGAGCTGTGCAGAAAGCACCCCATCTACGAGGAATAAGCGCGGAATAAGGCATTGAAAGGAGCGGGAGGACAACGATGAAAATTATGGTTGTCGGCGGCGGCGGGAGAGAGCACGCCATCATCAAAAAGCTGAAGGAGAGCCCTGCGGCCGGGCAGATTTATGCGCTGCCCGGGAACGGCGGCATCGCCGCAGACGCGGTCTGTGTGCCGATCGCTGCGACCGCGCTGGACGAAATCGTCGGTTTTGCCGTGCGCGAGTCGATTGATTTCGCCGTTGTCGCGCCGGACGATCCGCTGGTGATGGGTCTGGTCGACCTGCTCAGCGAAAAGGGCATCCCCTGCTTCGGCCCGACCAAGGCGGCCGCAGCCATCGAGGGCAGCAAGTCCTTTGCAAAGGGCCTGATGGAGAAATACGGCATCCCCACCGCCGCCTGCCGCGTGTTCGACCGCTATGAGGAGGCGCTCGACTATGTCCGCGGCGTCGACCGTTATCCCACCGTTATCAAAGCCGACGGATTGGCGCTCGGCAAAGGCGTGGTCATTGCGCCCGACCGGGAGACCGCCGAGTCCGCGCTGCGCGATATGATGCTCGGCGGCCGCTTCGGCAAGAGCGGCGAGACGGTCGTCATCGAGGAATATCTTGAAGGGCCGGAGGTCTCGGTCCTCGCATTCACCGACGGGGAGACCGTCGTGCCGATGGTCTCGTCGATGGACCATAAGCGTGCACTCGACGGCGACAAGGGGCCGAATACCGGCGGTATGGGGACCGTCGCGCCCAATCCGTTCTATACGGACGAGGTTGCGGAGACATGCATGCAAAGGATTTTCCTCCCCACCGTCCGCGCAATGAAGGCCGAGGGCCGCCCGTTCCGCGGCTGCCTGTATTTCGGCCTGATGCTCACCAAGGATGGCCCAAAGGTCATCGAGTACAACTGCCGCTTCGGCGACCCCGAAACACAGGTCGTCCTGCCGCTGCTGGAAAGTGATCTGCTGACGGTCATGCAGGCCTGCGCGTCGGGCGCGCTGACGGCCGAACAGGTCAAATTCCGAAGGGGCGCCGCCTGCTGTGTCATCCTTGCTTCCGCAGGTTATCCGGGCAGTTATGAAAAGGGGTACGAGATCACCATCCCCGATGATTTGGACGCCGTCGTCTACCACGCCGGCAGCGTACTGAAGGACGGCCGTCTCGTCACTGCCGGCGGCCGTGTGCTGGGCGTGACGGCGACCGGTGACACGCTCGGGCAGGCAGTGGAACGCGCCTACGCCGCAGTCGATCGGGTGAAGTTCCAGAACGCCTTCTGCCGCAGGGATATCGGTCAAAAAGCATTGCAGCGAAAAGGACGGTCGTAAGCGATATGGTCAACAGAATTTTTGTAGAGCGGAAGCCCGCCTATGCCAACGAGGCGCGCGCACTGTGCGCTGAAATCCGCGATTTTCTGGGCATCGCGGGCATCCGCAGCGTACGCATCATCAACCGCTATGACGTCGAGGGCGTTTCGCCCGACGTGCTGGAAAAGTGCGTTGCCACTGTTTTTTCCGAGCCGCAGGTCGACGACGTACTCGAAGCGCTGCCGCAGATCGACGGCGCGGTTTTTGCCGCCGAATACCTGCCCGGCCAGTTTGACCAGCGCGCCGATTCTGCTTCGCAGTGCGTCCAGTTCGTGTCCGGCGGCGCCCGCCCGCTCGTACGCTCGGCGAAGGTGTATCTTCTGGAGGGCGATCTGACCGCCGGGCAGGTTGAAGCAGTCAAGAAATATGTCATCAATCCCGTGGACAGCCGTGAGGCTTCTTTTGAGCTGCCGAACACGCTCGTCGCGGAGACGTCCGCGCCGCCGGATGTGGCGCACATCGAAGGCTTCATAACGATGCCGGACGATGCGCTCGTCTCGCTCGTCGATTCGCTCGGGCTGGCTATGGACGCCGACGACCTCCGTTTCTGCCGCGATTACTTCCGTACCGAACAGCGCGACCCGACGATGACAGAGCTGCGGATGATCGATACCTATTGGTCGGATCATTGCCGCCACACCACCTTTGCTACCGTCATCGACGACGCAGATATTGAAGACAAAGCGGTGTCGCAGGCATATGACCGCTATCTGGAGGTGCGCGCTGCACTGGGACGCAACAAGCCGGTGACGCTGATGGACATCGCCACGTTGGCTGCAAAATATCTCAAGCATGAGGGCGTTCTCAAAAATCTTGACGAGTCGGACGAAATCAACGCCTGCACCGTAAAAATCGACGTGGAGGTCGACGGCCGTACCGAGCCGTGGCTGCTGCTGTTCAAGAACGAAACGCATAACCATCCGACCGAGATCGAGCCGTTCGGCGGCGCGGCAACCTGCATCGGCGGCGCGATCCGCGACCCGCTTTCCGGCCGCGCGTACGTCTATCAGGCGATGCGCATCACCGGGAGCGGCGACCCGCTGTTGCCGCTGTCCGAGACGATGCAGGGGAAGCTCCCGCAGCGCAAAATTGCCGTTTCGGCCGCCGAGGGCTATTCCTCCTACGGCAACCAGATCGGGCTGGCGACCGGCATCGTGGACGAGTTGTATCATGACGGCTATGTCGCCAAGCATATGGAGCTGGGCGCGGTCGTCGGCGCTGCGCCGGCGTCAAACGTCGTCCGTCAGACGCCCGCACCGGGCGACGTCGTCGTGCTCATCGGCGGCCGCACCGGCCGCGACGGCTGCGGCGGCGCGACCGGCTCGTCCAAGTCGCACAGCGTCTCTTCCATCGAGGAATGCGGCGCGGAGGTGCAGAAGGGAAATGCGCCCGAGGAGCGCAAGCTGCAAAGGCTGTTCCGTGACCCGCGCGCTTCGCGGCTGATCAAAAAGTGCAACGACTTCGGCGCGGGCGGCGTGTCGGTCGCCATCGGCGAGCTGGCCGACGGCCTGCGCATCGACCTCGACGCCGTTCCGAAAAAATACGACGGCTTGGACGGCACCGAGCTTGCCATCAGCGAATCGCAGGAGCGGATGGCCGTCGTGCTTGCGCCGGGAGATGTCGAAGCGTTCCTCGCGCTGGCGGAGGAGGAGAACCTTGAGGCGACCGTCGTCGCGGAGGTCACGGCCGAAAAGCGCCTGCGGATGCTCTGGCGCGGTAAGACGATCTGTGACATCAGCCGCGAATTCCTCAATTCCAACGGCGCATCCAAGCATATTGAAATTTTCGTCGGCAGCGGGGAAGTCGCCGAGGAGCCCCTTTCCGGCAGCTTTACCGAACGGCTGCGCTCGGCGCTTTCCGATAAAAACATCTGCTCGAAACGCGGCCTGAGCGAGCGCTTCGACTCGACCATCGGCGCAGGGACGGTTTTGATGCCCTTCGGCGGCAAGTACCAGCGCACGCCTGCGCAGGCGATGGCCGCGAAAATACCCGTGCAGGACGGTGAAACGGACGATTGCTCGGTCTTTGCCTACGGCTGCAATCCGGCGCTGGCTGCGCAGAATCCTTACGCGGGCGCGTACACCGCCGTGGTCGATTCGCTTTCCAGACTGGTCGCCTCCGGCGCTTCGGCGGCGGACGCTTATCTGACGTTCCAGGAATTCTTTGAAAAGCCCAGAAAAGAGCCGTCCCGCTGGGGTAAGCCCTTCGCCGCGCTGCTCGGCGCGTTCGATGCACAGCTCGATTTCGGCGTGGGCGCCATCGGCGGCAAGGACTCGATGAGCGGCTCCTTCGAACAGCTCGATGTGCCGCCCACCTTCGTTTCCTTCGCGGTGGCGATGACAAAGGCTTCAAAAGTCATCTCGCCCGAATTCAAGCGTGCGGGCAGCTTCGTTTGCCTTGTCCGTCCGAATTATGCCGCAAACGGCGTCCCGGAAGCCGTGTCGCAGAAGCGCGTATTTGCGCTCGTGGAGTCCGGCATCGCAGACGGCAGCATCCTTTCGGCCTGCGCGCTGACGCATCATATTGCCGAAGCGGCGGCCAAAATGTGCTTCGGCAACGGCATCGGTCTTGCTTTCAACGGCGAAGCGGTCCTTGACGAGCTGTTCAAGCCGCTGCACGGCGCGTTTCTGCTTGAGTGTACGGCGATTCCCGACGGCACGCTTTGCATCGGCCGGACGACCGATGCGCCCGAAATGGCTTACGGCGGGGAACGCGTTTCGCTCGATGCGCTGTACGACGCATTTGCCGGCACGCTTGAAAGCGTGTATCCTACCCGTGCGCCGCAGTCCAATCCGGCCGCGCCGCGCATCTATACCTACACGGACGGCTGTAAAAAAGCGCCGGCTGTCGTCGGCGGCCGCGTGAAGGTGCTCATTCCCGTGTTTCCGGGCACCAACTGCGAGTACGATACCGCGCGCGCATTCAAAAAAGCCGGCGCGGACCCTGAAATTTTCGTCATCAATAACCAGAACCGCGAAAACCTCGCGCAAAGCGTAAAAGCGTTTTCCGAGCGCGGACGAGGGAGCCAGATCATCATGCTGCCGGGCGGCTTTTCCGGCGGTGACGAACCGGACGGCTCTGGGAAGTTTATTACGTCCTTTTTCCGAAACGATTATGTCAGCGAGATGGTTTCCGAGCTGCTCGAGAAGCGCGACGGGCTGATGTGCGGCATCTGTAACGGCTTTCAGGCGCTCATCAAGCTCGGTCTGGTCCCTTTCGGGAAGATCGTCGCACCGTCGGCAGCGAATCCGACGCTGACCTTTAATGAGATCGGCCGCCATCAGTCGCGGCTGGTCCGCACACGCATCGCTTCTAACCTGTCGCCGTGGCTTTCGTTGTACGAGGTCGGCGAGACGGTTGTCGTTCCGATCTCGCACGGCGAGGGACGCTTCGTCTGCGGGGAGGAGCTGCTGGCCTCCCTCGCGGCCAACGGCCAGATCGCTACGCAGTACGTCGACCTTGACGGCCGGGTGACGATGGACATCGACTATAACCCTAACGGTTCGGTCGACGCGGTCGAGGGCATCACTTCGCCGGACGGCAGGGTGTTCGGGAAAATGGGCCATTCCGAGCGGACGGGCAGCAATCTGTACAAAAACGTTCCCTCCGCATATGATCTGCGCATTTTTCAGGGTGCAGTCCGGTATTTTTCATTTTAACAAATAGGGGGAGGCATGAACAACTATGTCGAACACATCTTATGAGAGCGTGCTCAGCGGCCGCTATGCGTCGGCTGAAATGCAGCGTATTTTTTCCGCTCAGAACCGCTATGAAACCTGGCGTCGGCTCTGGATTGCGCTGGCTGAGAGCGAGCAGGAGCTGGGACTGCCCATCACCGACGCGCAGCTTGCGCAGATGCGTGAGAAGGTTTCGGATATCGACTTTGCCCGCGTGGCCGAGATCGAAAAGCAGACCCGCCACGATGTGATGGCGCATATTCGTGCCTATGGGGAAGTCTGTCCCGAGGCTGCGGGGATCATCCATCTCGGCGCGACAAGCTGTTATGTCACCGACAATGCGGATATGATTCTCATCCGCGACGCGTTCGGCGTCGTCCGCGCCAAGCTGGTCACGGTCATCCGCAACCTCGCTGCGTTCGCGGAAGAATATAAAGCGTTTCCCTGCCTGGCGTATACCCATTTGCAATCCGCGCAGCCGACGACTGTCGGCAAGCGCGCTTCGCTCTGGCTGCAGGACTTCACCATCGATTACGGTGACCTGAAAACTGTTGCAGATAACCTGCGCCTCCTCGGCAATAAAGGCGCGACCGGTACGCAGGCGTCTTTCCTGCGCCTGTTCGGCGGCGACGCGGATAAGGTCCTCGAACTGGAACGCCGCATCGCCGAACGTCTCGGTTTTGCGTCGGTGTTCCCGGTCTCCGGTCAGACTTATACGCGCAAGGAGGATATGCGCATCCAGAACGTCCTCGCCGGCATCGCGCAAAGCGCCTACAAGTTTGCCGACGATATGCGCCTGCTTCAGAGCTTCGGCGAACTGGAGGAGCCGTTCGGCAAGAATCAGGTCGGTTCGTCCGCGATGGCTTACAAGCGCAACCCGATGCGCTGCGAGCGTGTCTGCTCACTGGCCCGGTTTGTAATGGCTAACGCTGCCAATGCACCGATGACTGCTTCGACGCAGTGGCTCGAACGCACACTGGACGACTCGGCCAACCGCCGTCTGTCGCTTGCGGAGGGATTCCTGGCCGTGGACGCGATTCTCAACGTGCTCATTGACGTCACCGGCGGTATCGTCGTCTATCCGAAAATCTCGGAGAAGCGCCTTCGCTCGCAGCTTCCGTATATCGCGACCGAAAATATCCTGATGGAAGCCGTCAAGAAGGGGGGCGACCGCCAGAAGCTGCACGAGAAGATACGCGCCTATTCGGTCGAATCCGAGGTCCGCTATAAACAGACCGGCGAAGAGCCGACGCTCATCGAGCTTATCAGCGCCGACCCCGATTTCAGACTGTCAAAGGCAGAAATGGAGAGCATTCTCGATCCGACGGCGTTCATTGGTCTGGCGCCCCGGCAGACCGAGTTGTTTTTGGAGCGGTTTGTCCGTCCGATTCTTGACGAAAACACCGGCGTAGCCGTTCGTGCGGAGTTGAATGTATAGCGCGCTCTAAGTATATTCAGAACGTAAGATCCGATCAGACGATTTTTCAAAAGGAAGGATTTACGAATGAGAAAGATCGGCTTTGATAACGAAAAATATATTGAACTGCAGAGCGGGAAAATTCGCGAGCGCATCGATAAATTTGGCGGTAAGCTCTATCTCGAGTTCGGCGGCAAGCTGTTCGACGACTATCATGCTTCGCGTGTGCTGCCGGGCTTCAAGCCGGACAGTAAGTTGAAAATGCTGCTTGCGCTGCGCGAGCAGGCGGAAATCATCATCGCTATTTGCGCCTGCGACATCGAAAAAAACAAAGTTCGCGGCGACCTCGGCATTACCTATGACCTCGACGTTCTGCGGTTGATCGACGCCTTTCGTGTTGCGGGCCTTTACGTCGGCAGCGTCGTGCTTACACAGTACGCGTCGCAGCCGGCGGCCAAAGCGTTTCGCCAGCGATTGAAGGAACTGGGTGTTAAGACTTATCGCCATTATCCGATCGAAGGGTATCCCAATAATACCGAAAAGATCGTTTCGCAGGAAGGCTACGGCCGCAACGAGTATATCCAGACCTCGCGTTCGCTCGTGGTGGTGACGGCGCCCGGGCCGGGCAGCGGAAAAATGGCTGTATGCCTTTCGCAGCTTTATCACGAGAACCTGCGCGGCGTAAAGGCGGGCTATGCCAAGTTTGAAACCTTCCCGATTTGGAACCTGCCGCTCAAGCATCCCGTCAATATCGCGTATGAGGCCGCTACCGTTGACTTGAACGACGTAAATATGATCGATCCATTTCATTTGGAGACGTATGGTGAAACGGTGGTCAATTACAATCGGGATATTGAAATTTTTCCTGTTCTCAACGCCATTTTCAAACAGATTTACGGAACGTCGCCCTACAGTTCGCCGACGGATATGGGCGTGAATATGGCGGGCAACTGCATTGTGGACGACGAGGTCTGCCGCAGTGCCTCGAATCAGGAGATTATCCGGCGTTATTACCAGACGCTTTGTGCCGGCCGTAAGGGACTGCTGGGTGAGGATGCGGAGGATATCTCGTATAAAGCCGAGCTGCTGATGCGCACCGCCAATCTTTCGCCGGAGGACCGTCCGGTCGTCGCCGCCGCGAAGGAAAAGGCGGACCGTACGGGTGCGCCCGCCGCGGCGATGGAGCTTGCCGACGGTCGTATCGTCACCGGCAAAACGTCGTCTCTGCTTGGCGCTTCCAGTGCGCTGCTGCTCAACGCGCTCAAGGCGCTGGCGGGGATCGACGATGATGTGCATCTCATTTCGCCGACGATCATTGAACCGATACAAAAGCTGAAGATTGAGCATCTCGGCAACCGCAATCCGCGCCTGCATACCGACGAGGTCCTTATTGCGCTTTCCATCTGTGCGGCGACGGACGAGCGCGCGGCACGCGCGATGGAGGCACTTGCCGAGTTAGCCGGCTGCGAAGTGCATTCCTCCGTTATTCTGTCGCAGGTCGATTCGGATGTGTTCAAAAAACTGGGTACCAATCTTACGTGTGAACCGGTTTATCAGACAAAGAAGCTGTACCACAAATAACAAACAGGGGGGCTGCCGTTTGGGATTTCGGAGACTTGCGGCAGCCCAGATGTAAAGGAAAAGACCGGATTTTAGGTATTGCTGACCGGAATGAACGTTAAAACGGCAATTGCCGATCGGGGTTATGTAGGTCATTGCCTATATTTGTTATGAGATTTCGCGGGGAAAGTGTATCGGCTGCTTGTTAATACTATGGAGAGGATTCTTTTCGTTTGCTGTATGGTCCGGCAGGGACATGCGTATTGCAGGAACAACTGTCTCGCCGGCAAGCATCCGCGCGCTGCATATTTGATTTGCTCGTTTGGTCGAGACTGCACGAATTTTCATAAGGATGATGTTCCGCTTTTTTCTGAAATCCCTTGACATTTTATGACGGGTAGGATATAATATATTTGACAGCGACGGCGCTGTGGGCTTTTCCCCGCGGCGCGTTTTTTATTGCCAAATACGGAAGGATGACTAATGATGAGCAAGACCGTAATCCCGACCGGCTATGCGCCGCTTCTTGATCTGTATCAGACGCAGACCGCTATCGGCTTTTTGAAACGGAATTTTGAGCAAAAACTCTGTGACGCGCTCAATCTTAAACGCGTATCGGCGCCGCTGTTCGTGGAGCCGTCTACCGGTCTTAACGACGATCTGAACGGCGTGGAACGACCCGTTGCTTTTGATATAAAAGAAACCGGCCGCGTTGCACAAGTGGTGCATTCACTCGCCAAATGGAAACGGATGGCGCTCTATAAATACGGTTTTAAGGCGGGCGAGGGACTGTATACGGATATGAATGCCATCCGCCGCGACGAGGAAATGGATAACCTGCATTCGGTTTATGTCGATCAGTGGGATTGGGAAAAGGTCATCACACCTGCCGACCGTACGCTTGATTATCTGCAAACGACCGTCCGCGCCATCAGCGGCGCGATTGCCGGCACACTGTCTGAGTTGAAGACACATTATCCGCAGCTAACCACCGAGCTGCCCGCAGAGGTTGCGTTTGTGACCACGCAGCAATTGGAGGATTTGTATCCCGCTATGTCACCTAAAGAACGTGAAAATGCGTATCTGAAGGAGCATAAAGCCGTGTTCCTGATGCAGATTGGCGGCCGGCTGCGGTCCGGCTTGCGGCATGACGGCCGCGCGCCCGACTACGACGACTGGAATCTCAACGGCGACCTGTTATATTGGAACGACGTGCTCAGCTGTGCGTTCGAGGTGTCCTCGATGGGTATCCGTGTGGACCGGAATTCCCTCGACGCACAGCTTTCCGAAGCCGGCTGCGACGACCGCAGGAAGCTGGCCTTTCATAAGCTGCTGCTTGAGGATAAGCTGCCGCTGACCATCGGCGGCGGCATCGGCCAGTCGCGCCTGTCGATGCTGATGCTCGGCAAGGCGCACATCGGCGAGGTGCAGGTTTCTGTCTGGGACGATGAGACGCTGCGGGTCTGCACTGCCGGCGGCGTCGAGCTGCTTTGACAATAACGAGGAAAAGGACGGTAAAAAATGAGCACGGTCAATGCACTGTTCGGCAGTATGGTTTTCAATGAAGGCGTGATGCAGTCTCGTCTGCCGAAGGATACTTATAAAAGTCTGAAAAAGACCATCCATACAGGCGTACCGCTGGATATTTCCATAGCCAACGTCATTGCTACGGTGATGAAAGAGTGGGCGATCGAAAAGGGCGCTACGCATTACACGCACTGGTTTCAGCCGATGACTGGTATCACTGCCGAGAAGCACGATAGCTTTATCACACCCGCGGACGACGGCGCAGTGATTATGGAATTTTCGGGTAAGGAGCTTATCAAGGGCGAACCGGATGCATCCTCCTTTCCGTCCGGGGGCTTGCGGGCTACCTTTGAAGCGCGCGGTTACACCGCTTGGGATCCCACTTCGTACGCCTTTGTCAAAGATAAGACGCTTTATATTCCCACGGCTTTCTGTTCCTACGGCGGTGAGGCGTTGGACAAGAAGACCCCTCTGCTGCGCTCGATGGAGGCGCTGAACAAGCAGGCTCTGCGTATCCTCCGTCTGTTCGGTCGACACGATGCCAAACGCGTTTATACGACCGTCGGGGCCGAACAGGAGTATTTTCTCATCGATGAAAAGCTCTATAAGCAGCGTAAGGATCTTATATATACCGGACGTACACTATTTGGCGCTAAACCGCCCAAGGGGCAGGAACTGGAGGACCATTATTTCGGCGCAATCAAGCCGCGCGTCAAGGCTTTTATGGCCGAGCTGGACGAAGAACTTTGGAAGCTGGGGGTCCTTGCCAAAACCGAACACAATGAGGTTGCACCCGCACAGCACGAGCTGGCGCCTATCTACACGACTACGAATATTGCCACTGACCATAACCAGCTCACGATGGAGCTGATGAAAAAAATTGCGTCCAAGCATGGCCTGACCTGTCTATTGCACGAAAAACCGTTTGCCGGCGTCAACGGCAGCGGCAAGCATAATAACTGGTCGATGTGTACTGACACCGGCTATAATCTGCTGGAGCCGGGGAAGTCGCCGTATGAAAATGCGCAATTTCTTCTGTTTCTCTGCGCGGTCATCAAGGCGGTGGATGAGTATCAGGATCTTTTGCGTATTTCGGTTGCCAGCGCGGGTAATGATCATCGCCTCGGCGCCAACGAAGCGCCGCCTGCTATCGTCTCTATGTTCCTGGGTGATGAGTTGACTGAAATTTTAGAGGCCATTGAATCCAAGAGCAGCTATTCTAAACGTGAAAAGGTAGAGATGCAGATCGGCGTTGATGTGCTGCCGCATTTCCCGAAGGATACCACCGACCGCAACCGCACCTCGCCCTTTGCATTTACCGGCAATAAATTTGAGTTCCGTATGCTCGGCTCGATGCTTTCGATCGCCGGCCCGAATCTGGTACTCAATACCATCGTTGCCGAGGCGCTTTCGCAGTTTGCCGATCAGCTTGAGCAGGCACCCGATTTTACCGAGGCGCTCAATAAACTCATTCGAAGGACGATCCGTGAGCATAAGCGCATCATCTTTAACGGCAATAACTACACAGATGAGTGGATGGAAGAAGCTGAGCGCCGAGGATTGCTGAACCTGCGGACGACGCCTGAAGCGCTGCCGTTGTTCACTGCCGAAAAGAATGTCCGTCTGTTTGCCCGGCACTGTATTTTTACGGAAGCCGAGATCCGCTCGCGGATGGAAATTTTACTGGATAATTATATCAAAACGATTCAGATCGAATCACTGACGATGGTCGAGCTGACGAAAAAGGATATTCTTCCCGCCATCGTTGCTTATACAAGCGAGCTGTCGGCCGCTGCGCTGGACAAACGGGCGCTATCAGAGGATATCGATATTTCGGTCGAATTGGATACGGTGCGCCGCTTATCTTCGCTGGCTGCCTGCATCAAGTCCGATGCGGAAAAGCTGGAGCATGCGCTTGCGGAGGTCAGAGTCTATCCCACGGCCGCTGAGCAGGCGTCTTTCTGCCGTACCGTGGTTTTTGTGGCTATGCAGCAGCTCCGTGCGTCTGCGGATGAGGCGGAAACCCTTGTCAGTGCAAAACACTGGCCGTTTCCGACCTACGGTGAACTGCTTTACAGCATTTGAAAAAAGGCGGGGCCGCGTCAGACACGGCCCCGGTTTTTTCTGTTGACTTTGGCAGTTGGGTATGTTAAAATATTTCCGGTTGTCGGAATTTGACGACAGTAAGGAAGAAAACGAAAAGGGATGGGATGTACTGAACTATCGTTATTTTCTGTATAGGCACCTTTGGCGCATATCAGCGGCGAGCGCATACAGCAACAGTAAGTCGGCATTTGGTCTGTAGTTTCAGCAGCCGATAACCGTATGTCATATGAGAACGCAATCAAACGGTATGGCAAACGCCATCGTAAAATCGGATTGCGCGAAGGTTTTTTGTACTATATTGAATTGCGTTTCAGTATAAAAACTGTTGTTTTCCGGATAAGCGTCTGAGCTGGTTTGCAAAGAGCTGAAGGCTGTCAGTTCCGTCATATCGGAGTGTGTTTTCCGTTCTCATCACGTTTGCGGGAAGCCGATGGTTTTGACTGCCGGTAGAATGTATCACGGTTGCTGGTATGACGAACCAGCCGTTGCTGCTGCTCTTTGCCGGCTTTTTCGAGATGAATACCGGCGGCGGGGCGGCCGGTCGTGCGCGTCCTTATGCCGTGTTCGGCGGGTGCGCTCAGTACTTGCGTATTTCTTCTGCTATCCGCTTGGTTTAGCCGCCGTCGGCGCTTGGCTTTCGCTCGTTGTGGAGCATTTTTGCGGCTTTTCTTCTGCGGCGTGCGTTTTGCGGGCGGAAAATGGATTAAAATAGAAGTAGAATCTACAAAAGGATGTGTTATCTTAAATGAACGAAAGACAAATTACCTCGTCGCTGCTTTCTACGGCTGTGGCGGATACAACGCTGGACCTCTTTGAAGGACAATACCGCGTATCGAACGGTATGACGTACAATTCCTATCTGCTTACAGACGAAAAGACTGTTCTGTTCGATACTGCCGACCGTCGTGTGGCCGCTGAATGGCTGGCCGGTGTCGAGCAGGCGGCAGGCGACCGGGGAATCGATTACCTCGTCGTTTCGCATATGGAGCCGGACCATTCCGCCGCACTGCGGCTGCTGGCCGACCGCTATCCGGCGATGCGCATCGTCGGCAATGCGAAGACCTTCCAAATGATCAAATCCTTTTACGGCAGGGATTTCGGCGACCGCGCCGTCGTTGTCGGCGAGGGCGATACGCTGGAAACCGGCGCGCATACCATCCGCTTTTTTATGGCGCCGATGGTTCATTGGCCGGAGGTGATGGTCAGCTATGACGAGGCCGATGGGGTCCTTTTCTCTGCGGACGCGTTCGGCCGCTTCGGACTTCCCGGCGACCCGGGCGACTGGGCGGACGAAGCGCGGCGTTATTACATCAACATTGTCGGAAAATACGGCTCGAGTGTGCAGACGCTGCTGAAGAAGCTGAGCGGACTGCCGGTTAAGATCATTTGCCCGCTGCACGGCCCCGTGCTGACCGGCGACCTGTCCGGTTATCTGGAAAAATATGATATTTGGAGCAGCTACCGCCCCGAGGAACGCGGCGTGCTGATCGCTTACGCTTCCATTTACGGCAACACCGCCTCGGCTGCGCTGCGGCTGCGGGATATGCTGGCGCGCCGCGGCGAGAAGCGTGTGGCCGCGGTCGACCTTGCGCGGAGCGATATCTCCCGCGCTGTGGCGGACGCCTTCCGCTACGATGCGCTTGTGCTGGCCGCGCCTTCCTATGACGGCGCCGTCCTTCCGCCGATGGCGGCCTTCCTTTCCCGCCTGAAGGCGAAAAACTGGCAGAAGCGCACCGCCGCCGTGATTGAAAACGGAAGCTGGGCGCCGTCTGCCGGAAAGGTGATGCTTGCGGCGCTGGCGGAGATGAAGGACGTCGCCGTGCTTGAACCGATGGTCTCCATCCGCTCGGCGGTCTCGGAGGAGACGGCCACCAAGCTGAACGAGCTTGCGGATGCACTGGCTGCGCGCGGATAGGGAAGAGTTGTCTGTATGAATATGACAAAATGAACAGCCTCAGATTGTACGAACAATACGAAAAAGGACCTTGGCAGGAAATATCGATACTTTAGCGGAGAAGCGTCGCGCAAGCGGCACTTCTCCGGTTTTGATGCGGAATGTAACGGTGCTTTATCAGAACGGCTGTATTGTTGGAAGTGAAAAGGATTTCATTTCCGAAAAAATCCAGGCGGAATTAAGAAGCGGCGATTATTCGCCGCTGTACGAATATTTGTTGATCAAGTTCCCTACAGCATATAACCTGTTTAATATGAGAATGAAAGATTTAATGGAACAGGAAGTGGATGGAAACAACATTAGGAAAATTGTGCTTTTGATCCTGAATTGCCGACCTGTTGTTATCGGCATTCATTAAGGTCAGCAATCTCAAAAAGGAATATGTTCATGTGTAAAACATCGATAACGGGAGTACCGCAAAATTTGCGGCGCCTTTCATTGCAGACGGCCACGGATGTTCAATCGGTAGAGTCCCTTCATCATAACCGTATACCTTCAGGAAATTTCCGGCCGATCCGGCGAGCAGCGGTGTAAGGAAGTGCAACGCGTACATAAGGAAGGAGCAGCAATCGTTACTTTAACCGGAAAGCCGCCTTGTCTGGTGAAAACAGGTGCGGAATTGGATTGCACAACTGTATCAGCGGCAAGTCGCTGCAGACAGATATGCTCGGCGCGTGGTTTTGTTTTTGTCCGCGTTTAGAGCTGCATCTTTTTCGTCACGTCTTGACAAAAAATTTAGGACGGCATATGCCAACGTCACATAAGGAAGAGTGAAAACACCCGCCGAAAAGATAAATTTCTTTTCAGCGGGTATTGCCTTGTATAGGATTATGCTCATTTTGTGCTCTGCTGTATATTTTGTTCCATATAGCCGCAGGTGAATGGGAAAAAAGCATATTTCTCGGTTTTTATATGTATGAAACCATGGGCTTCATACCATTTTCTTAATTGTGTATTTTCTTCAACAATACCGATTTTGATTTTGGATATACCCAAGCCTTTGGCGAATGTAAAACAATGATTTAACAATTGTTCACCTATTTTACGATGCCGATATACCGGATTTACACATAAATTATCCAATTCACATTCCTTGTTTTCTCCGAACAACAAGGAATAGTAGCCGATGATTTTACCTCCGTATAAAAAAGCAAACATTTTCCTGTTTTCGTTATCATATTGCCAATATAGTCTTTCATTGTTTATGGAAAAAGCGGTAAACCCTGGTGCATTTGCTTGAGTGAAATTGAACTCATTTGCGACAGTTAGAAAGCTTTCTCGTATCAACACAACACATTCGGGTATTTCCGAACGGTTAATTTCTCTTATCATAGCAAGCCCCTTGTGATGTATGAATAATCTTATAAAAGTCCTATACCGTAACAAGCAGGGAAACTGTATTGACAGTTTCCGAAAGTAATAACATATTACTGAGTTGCTCCGTACCTTACATAAAAATCACCATGCCGGTGCGGCACCGGCACAAATAGGGATGAAAACAGGAGCCGCAAAATTTCCTGCTTTCTGCTATAATAGGCTTGAGAGAGGC
>CAJFRY010000010.1 GCA_904419545.1 Candidatus Woodwardiibium gallinarum | reverse complement strand
TTTGTTGATTGGCTGCGGCGTGGTTCTCAACTTTTCAGAGCTTCTCTCCGGAACGGCGCTGTGGGTTTCGGACATTGCCGTTTGCCTGCTGACCATTGCGTCCTGGTTCCTTCTGCTGTCAACCGGTATGGAACCGGCTCATACGGCACCGGAGGCGGTTGCGGAGGCGAAAAAGATTTAGGGAACCTCTGACTTGTCTGCATTCCTATAGAAGTTCGGGATATGGTAAAATAAAAGGCCATCAAATCCATGGTGGCGCAAGGCAATGAAACAAGAAACATTTGCCGCAAAAAGAAAGCCAAGCGTGAGGAATTTTCGGGAATGATAGACGGGCTCCTTCCATTGGATGAATGGGTGGATGTTGCCTTATTATCCTCCAAAGGGAATGGAGAGAATACTGCGGATACATCTGCTTCGGATTTGGTTTTCACTGAAATCGTGTCTTAACCGAGTGCGAAAACGGCTAATATGCGAGCGGGAACAGAAAAAGATTATCTATTCAGAGGTTCCTTGGATTTTGCAAAGCAGAGCGATACGGTACAGGACCGGTGCCGGAAAAATGCGGAAAGGAATGTTGTTGAAATGAATCTGCCGTCCAATCACCCGTATTTATACGAGATCAATAAAAATGTAATCGAGGAGTTTACGGTTCCCGCGCTGCTGATCGACCTGAATATGAATGTTGTGGCCAAAAATCTTCGCGCAAGACGCTATCTGCGCACGCTGCGGCTTGGGAACACGATTCGCGGCGTCGTTTCCGAGGGTGACGTGGAGGAAATGCAGCGGATGAAAATCGGCGAGCGGATGCGCATCTCGCTGCTGGTCGTGGGGGATATGTTCGGCGGCATTGTGCAGCGCTGCTATGACTGCTATGCCGTCAAGGTGATGACCTCCAATACCGCGATGGTCAAACGGCTTATGGAAATGAAGCCCGATCTGGGGGAAAAGAACCTGCTCGAATATTTTGATTTCGGCGAGGCGTTTCGCGACGATCCCGAATTCCGCAGCGCGATAGAGCGGCTGTTCGCCAAGCGCGAGAAATATGTCGTGAAGCTGAGCTGGCAGGTCGGTCAGTTCCTGCGCGTGTTCAATGGCCTCAACCGTGTGTATTACGATGCTTCGAATCTGAATATGCTTGTCCGCGATGTGGAACGGAGCATCGTTAAGATCGCGCCGATGATCGCTTCGCGTTTTTCCTGTGCCTATCGCACGCAGAATTGCTGGGCATTGCTGGATAAACGCGATTTCCAGAGCGCGCTGATGCTGATGATTGAATTCGCATACACCTATATGGCCGGACGCGTCGTAAATGTGGACCTGAGCGAGACGGTGAATACCTTTTTCCTCTGTGTCAATTTTGACTGCGCGCTGCCGCGTCCGCTTATTGAGGCAATGTGCAGGAATGACTTTGAGGATCCCGCTTTCGGGAAGAAATACGGCGATTTGTTCTTCCCTCTGGCGGCCATCAAGCTGCTCTGCCAGCTATATTCGCTGGATTTTGCCGTCTGCGCCGTCGGCGGGACTATGATTCAATTGCGTCTTGAGGGCGACACGATCGATGTGTCGGAGGAAAACCTCATCGGGGACCCCGCGTATGAAAAGATGCTGTATGCCATTTCGGCCGAGCAGGAACGGCTGCTGCGCGCTTTCTTTGCCGATATCCGTGAGACCGCGTCCTGAAAAAGCACAGAACGGAAACGCCGCTTCTGGCCGCGTTGGGCTTATAATTTAGGGAAAGTATTGCCTCGATTCGCGTAAAGGCATCTGCAGAAAATCTGCTCTGCAT
Organism: Candidatus Woodwardiibium gallinarum; assembly: GCA_904419545.1. Taxonomy (GTDB): domain Bacteria; phylum Bacillota; class Clostridia; order Oscillospirales; family CAG-382; genus Woodwardiibium; species Woodwardiibium gallinarum. Next base: position 49,794 of record CAJFRY010000010.1, on the reverse strand, counting down.
TGGTTGTCTGCAGCGCTTTCAAGCGCAGGGCAATTGCGTGTTTCGGAACGGGCTTCGGCGGATTGCGGCGGCTCAATTTTGAGGTTGGAGAGCCATGCCTTGCCTGAATCGGAATCGGGCGAAACACCCGGCCGCTTTTTCTATGAAGATGAGTTTATATGTGCATTGTGTTCCGTGAACCGGCTGAAATTCCGAAGAGCAATGATTCGGCCAAGAGAGAAGGGCTTTCTGTGCCCGGAATCGGAGGATGTACAGGACTGTTTGGTGAAACGGAAGCGGGCGGTCTATAAAGCATTTGCGGAACGTCTGTCTGCCTGAACGCAGCGGCAGGCAAACGGCTTGGGTTTCGGTGCGGGAATCGCCGCTTTCCGGTGAGGCGAGCGTGACTGAAACCGGCAGATGGACAATGCTTGATATGCCCGATGCGCTAAAGCCGCATCGGGCATATCACAGTTTGGTGAATTTTCCGGAACGATGCGGGGCTGTCGGAATACGGCGGCCCCGCATGCTTTATTCGGGGATATCGGGATAGAATTCGCGCAGGGCGGCGAACAGTTTGGCGCGGTTCTGCGGCTCCATCGGCGTCAGCGGCAGCCGCAGGTGGTCGCGGCAGAAGCCGAGCGCAGCCAGCGCCGCTTTGACCGGGATCGGATTGACCTCGCAGAAAAGTGCTTCGGCCAAATCGAGTAGTGCAAGCTGTGCCTTTGCGGCGCCGTCTGCGTCGCCGGCGAAAAAGCAGTCTGTGATCCGCCTGACGGCCTTCGGGACCACGTTGGCCGCCACCGAGATCACGCCCGCGCCGCCGATGGACAGCAGCGGCAGAGTCAGGTCGTCATTGCCCGCGTAGATGTCCAGCGCGTCGCCGCACAACCGTTTGGTCCGTGCGGCCTGCACGACCGAGCTGGACGCCTCCTTCACGGCGCGGATGTTGGGAATCTTCGCCAACGCCTGATACGTGCGCGGCTCTATGTTTACACAGGTGCGCGTGGGCACGTTGTAGACAATGACCGGCTTGTCTGTGCTGTCCGCGACGGCCTCATAGTGGCGGATCAGTCCGTTCTGTGTGCATTTGTTGTAATAGGGCGTCACGACCAGAAGCGCGTCGGCGCCCGCGTCGGTTGCGTAGCGGGTAAGCGAAGCACAGCGGTCGGTCGCATTGCAGCCCGTCCCTGCAATCACCGGCACGCGTGCGCGCACCTGCCGGACAGTGAAGGCGATTGCTTCCCGCCGCTCGTCCTCGGATAAGGTCGAGGCTTCGCCCGTCGTGCCGCAGACGACGATGGCGTCGATGCCGCTGTCGATGAGGAAATTCAGCAGCCTTGCAAACGAGACGTAGTCTACCCCTTTTTCGTCGGTCGGCGTCACGACGGCGGCAGCCACGCCCCTGAAAATCGGTGTGTTCATTCGTTTATTCCAAACCTTTCGGGTAAAAACTCTTGAAAAAAGCGGCGCGCCGTTATATAATAAACTTTCAAAGCGGCGCGGACCGCAGGAAAAACGCGGCGGCTGAGAACCGGCAGGATGTCAGCTCTGCCGGGCCGAAACCGATTGGCTTCAGACGCGGTGTGCCGGAGGCTGTCGGGCCGTCAACCGCTAATATTAGTGTATGTCGGGGGCGATTCATATGTCAAGCGTCGATCTGCTGCGGCGCTCCTCTTACTCCTACGAGCTGCCTGAGCGGCTCATTGCACAGACGCCGTCCGAGCGGCGGGATATGTGCCGGCTGATGACGGTCGACCGCACGACCGGACAGGTTGGGCACGCGCTGTTCCGCGACATTGCCGACCTGCTGCATCCGGGCGACTGCCTCGTCCTCAACGACACCAAGGTCATTCCCGCGCGCATCTTCGGTACGAGCGCCGGCCATGCCGGTGCGGTGGAGACGGTTCTGCTCCGGCGCGCGGAGGGGGAGGGCGAACTTTGGGAATGCCTTACCCGTCCCGGGAAAAAGACCCGTCCGGGCGCCGTCGTTGCCTATCCCGGGGGCGTGACGGGACACGTGACCGGTGTGCTCGAGGGCGGCGTGCGGCTCATCCGCTTCGATTACAAGGGGAATTTTATGGAAAAGCTGGACGAAATCGGCATTATGCCGCTGCCCCCGTATATTACAACCCGTCTCGAGGACAACAGCAGCTATCAGACCGTCTATGCAAGATATGCCGGCAGCGCCGCAGCGCCGACGGCAGGGTTGCACTTTACCGACGAACTGCTCGCTCGTATTGCGGACAAGGGTGTGGACATCGCCCGCGTGCTGCTGCACGTCGGCATCGGCACCTTCCGGCCGGTGAAGGAGGACGACCTGACCGCGCATAAAATGCACAGCGAGTACATCCGCGTCACAGAGGAGGCTGCCGAAACCGTCAACCGCGCCAGGGCGCGCGGCGGCCGCGTCGTCGCTGTGGGCACCACCTCCTGCCGCACCATCGAGAGCGCCGCTGATGAAAACGGGGTTCTGCATCCCTTTTCGGGCGAAACCGATATTTTCATCTATCCCTCTTACCGCTTCAAGGTGATGGACGCGCTCATCACCAATTTCCACTTGCCCGAAAGCACGCTGCTGATGCTCGTTTCGGCCTTTGGCGGCTATGAGCATATGATGCAGGCTTACCGCATCGCCGTTGCGGAGGGGTACCGTTTCTTCTCCTTCGGCGACGCGATGTTTATCTCGTGATGGCCGCCCGCATCCCGCTGCTGGTCGTCATCGGCCCCACTGCGTCCGGAAAGAGCGCGCTTGCGCTGCGGCTGGCCGAGGAACTGAACGGAGAAATCCTCTCGGGCGACTCGATGCAGGTCTACCGCGGGATGGACATCGGCACCGCCAAGCCCACGGCCGGTGAGCGCGTGCGTGTACCGCATCATCTCATCGACATTTTGGACATTGACGCTGCCTTCTCGGCGGCCGATTTTGTCGGGCTGGCCACGGCCGCCGCACGGGACGTCTGCCGGCGCGGACGGCTGCCCATCCTTGCCGGCGGCACCGGTCTGTATATCGAGCTGCTGCTTTCCGGCGGCCCCGCGCCGACCGCGCCCGCCGATGAGAAGGTTCGTGAAGCGCTCTATGCGTTCGCGCGCCGCGAGGGGAACGATGCCCTTTGGGCGCGACTGGCGGCATTGGACCCGGAAACGGCCGCCGCCGCGCACCCGAACAACGTCAAGCGCGTCGTGCGTGCGCTGGAGATTTATGAACTGACCGGCCGCACGAAGAGCGAGCAGGATAAGGCCGGCCGGTTCTTCGAACCGCTTTTCGACCCATTCGTCGTCCGTCTCGGCGGCGAGCGTGAAACGATTTACGCCCGCATCGACCGCCGCTTCGACCGGATGCTTTCCGACGGGCTGCTCGACGAGGCGCGCGCACTTTACGCCCGCGGGCTGGCCGGTACGCCGACGGCTTCGCAGGCCATCGGATATAAGGAACTGCTCCCCTTCCTCTGCGGCGCGGAAACGCTGGAGACCTGTGTCGAGACGGCCAAGCGCGCTTCCCGCCGCTATGCGAAGCGGCAGGAGACCTATTTCAACCGCATCCCCGCCGACCTGCGTCTGGAAATCGGGGACGGGAGTTGTGAAACGTCTGTAAATATTGTCAAAAACCGCTTAACAGCGCGCCGGTCGCATGTTATAATAGAAGACAAAGGAGAGCCGGGATGAAACAACAAGCCGCTTTGCCGCCCGGAAGCCCCCGGGACAAGGGGAGGCCGCGTGCGGTCTGGAATGTTTTCAAGCAGTTTGGCTCCGCTGTTGTGGGGCTGCTGATTATTGCATATATCGGGTTGCAGCTTGCGCTCAATGTCGGTGATTTTGTCGAGGTTGAAAACGCGATGCAGGCCTATGCCGAGGCGCAGACCGACGTCACGGCTTATATCTTTCGTGATGAGGAGCCGGTTTATGCTTCCGCCGGCGGCGCGTGCGCCTATCTCGCCGCTGACGGCGAAAAGGTTGCGCGCGGGCAGGACGTGGCCGCCGTCTACAGCCAGGCGGGTGACGCATCTACGCAGGAGCGTATACGTGAGCTGAACGAAAAAATAGAGCTTCTCGAGCAGTCGCAGGGCTTTACCTCCGCCGGCTCGACCGAGCTGACGAGGCTGGATGCTTCGATTTCCGACGGAATCCTCGACGTTATCCGTTCATTGGAGGCGGGTGATCCGGCTGCCGCCCTGCGCGGCGACACAGAGCTGCTGGTGCTGATGAACCGCCGCCGCAGCCTGTATCTGCCGGCCGGCAGCTTCGAGGCACAGATCGAACGCTATGAGGAGGAGATCCGCTCGCTCGAGGCTTCGCTGGGCGGCCGCGGTTCGTTTGTACAGGCGCCTTTCGGCGGATATTTCTATGATTCCGCCGACGGGTATGAGGGCATTTTCACGCCCGATGCGTTGGAGGACCTGACCATCGACGGCTTTCTGGCCTTGACCGAGAGCGAGCCTGCACCGCACGACGGCGCCGTCGGCCGCATTTCGCCCGAATCGCGCTGGTATATCGCCTTTACAATGGACAAACGGCAGGCCGCCGCGCTGACAGAGGGCAAAAGTTCGAACGCATCCTACACCGTTTCGTTCCCATATGCCAACGATCTGCGCATCGAATTTACGCATTATAAGACCGTCACGCGCACGGACAGCGACGTCGCCGTGCTCGTGCTTACGACCAATGAGCTGCCGGCCGGTTTTGCGTTTGCGCGCAGTCAGCCTGCCAAGCTGCTGACCGAGACTTATACAGGCATCCGCATCCCGGTCGCTGCGCTGCGTGTGGTCGACGGGAAGACCGGCGTCTATACGCTTGACGGTAATGTCGTTCATTTTAAGGAGACGAAGGTGCTCTATGAGGACGAAGGCATGTATATCTGCGAGATGCCGATGCTCGACGGGCGGCCTACCGTTTTGAAGGGGCAGCTTTCGCTGTACGACGCGGTTGTCGTGTCCGGACGCAACCTGTATGAAGGGAAGATTTTGAATTGACGAATGAGGACATTGAACTTCGCAAGCGCATTGAAGCCGTCCGCGCCGCCGTCGGCCCGGATGTGACGCTTGTCGCCGCGACCAAAACCGTGCCGCCCGAGCGCATCAACGCCGCTATCCGCTGCGGGGTGACGGTCATCGGTGAGAACCGTGTTCAGGAGCTTTTGGATAAATATGACGCCATTGACCGTGCGCATGTACAGGTGCATTTTATCGGGCAGCTGCAAAAAAACAAGGTCAAGTATATCGCGGATAAGGTGGATATGATCCAGTCGCTTGACAGCCTGCCGCTGGCTGCGGAAATCGAGAAGCGCTGTGCCGCGCTCGGGAAGACAATGGACTGCTTGGTCGAAGTCAACCTTGAGGGCGAGGCCGCGAAGGGCGGCGTGCCGTTTGATGAGACCGAAGCGTTTGTGGACAGTCTCGCCGTTTTTCCGCACATCCGCGTCCGCGGATTGATGACTGTACCGCCGAAATGTGAGGAAGATGCAAAAAAGTTGGGCTATTTCCGAAAAATCTATCAAAAATTTATTGACATCCGCACCAAAAAAGTGGATAATAGCTTTATAGACATTTTATCGGCCGGCATGTCCGGTGATTATGCGCAGGCGGTCGCCTGCGGGTCCAATATGGTGCGCGTCGGACGTGCGATTTTCGGCGAAAGAAATTGATTATAAATTTTGGAGGTTTTGAGCAATGGGAGTTATGAATCGCTTTAAGGACATGTTCAAGGGCGAGGATGAATATGATGTGGACGGCTACAACGACGGATACGACAGCTATGACGACGTCGCCGACGAGGGCGGTGTGAACGAGAGCATCCAGACCGCGCAGCAGACCGCGCAGCGGGATATGCGCTCGGGCTCCGGCGTGCTCTCCGCCTCTGCGCTGGAGATGAAGGTTATCAAGCCCGACCGCTTCGAGGCCGTCACCCAGATTGCCGAGCACCTGCTCGCGCACAAAACGGTCGTGCTGAATCTGGAAGAGACGAACAAGGAGACCATCCGCCGCATCATCGACTTTATGAGCGGTGTCGCCTTTGCCATCGAGGGCAACATCAAGCGCGTAGCCAGCTCGACTTATGTCATCACTCCCAAAAATGTGGAAGTCTCGGGCGAGCAGCAGGCGCGCGAGGACGGTGCGCCCGCACAGAAGGAGCTTTTTTAAGCCTTTTGCAGATGAGTGGTGATCGAATTTGAATACTGTGTTGCTGATTTTGGCGGCGACGGTGACAATCTATTTGACGGCGCTGACGTTTATGATGGTTCTGCGGGTGCTTTATCCGTTTTTCTCCGCGGCGGAGGACAGCAAGGCATACAGCTTTTTGTATGCGACGACTGAGCCGTTCCTCATGCCGGTGCGGGGCGTTTTGTCGCGCATAGAATTTTTTGCGTCGTCTCCCGTGGATTTTACCTATATCATTACCGTGATGCTTGTGATGGTAGTGCAGCTTCTGCTGCCCTCGGTCTATTGACGCCGTACCGACGGCCTGATTCTATGAAGGAGATACAACTATGCTCGCACCGCATGAACTGAAAAGCAAGGCGTTTTCCAAAACGCTTAAAGGATACAGCCCCGCCGAGGTGGACGACTACATCGAGTTCCTCATTGATAAATATACTGAGCTTTATCGTGAAAACAACGAGCTGGAGCGCAAGCTGAAAATCGTCGTGACCAATTTTGACGAGATCCGCGACGAGGAGGAAGCCATCCGCAGCACGCTGCTGAAGGCGCAGAAGCTGGGCGAGAAGATCATCCGCGACGCCAACGAGCGCGCCGACGTCATCACCGGCTCGATTAAGGATCGCTGCGACGCAATCATCGCCTCCTTCCGCGAGCAGCTCAAGGAAGAAAAGAACGAGATGTGGGAGATCCGTACCCGCATCATCGATTTCAAGAAAAATCTGTACGACCTCTACCGTCAGCACATCGAAGAATTGCAGAGCCTTTCGGTCAACGAGATCGAGGACATTGTGCTGCCCGACGAGAACGAGATCGTCGGCCGCATCTTCACCGATGTGCGCGAGACGATTCAGAATGAAATTGCGGCGGAGGCGGCCAAGCGCAGCGAAGAGCTCCCGGAGGAACAGCCCGCCGTACAGGCCGCGCCGCAGCCGTCGCCTTCCGAGGAGCAGCCTGAGAGCGAGCCGGCTGTGCCGGAAGGCGAGCCGGAAGAGGACTTTATCGAGCAGCTCGAAAAGAACCGCGAAAAGCCGGATGAAACGGCGGAGCCGGACGGGACGCCGGCGGAGTAAGTCCATATCCTGCGCGCTGCGCGTCTTTCCCCCGGCGCCGCACGCGACTTTGTGCCGTGTTTTTCCACGGCACTTTCCATGATTTCACGACAGACAAGGATGAGACAGAATGCGAGATTATAAGGATACGCTCAATCTGCCCGCGACCGATTTTTCCATGCGCGCCAATCTGACCGTCAGGGAGCCGGAGACACTGAAAAAATGGGCGGAGAACGACCTCTATGGCGGCATGCTGCGCGCCAACGAGGGCAACGAGAGCTTCGTGCTGCACGACGGTCCGCCGTTTTCCAACGGCAACATCCATATGGGCACGGCGATGAATAAGATCCTCAAGGATTTCATCAACAAGTCCAAGAGCATGCAGGGCTTCCGCACGCCCTATGTCCCCGGCTGGGACAACCATGGCATGCCCATCGAGAGCGCCATCATCAAGAAAAACAAGCTTGACCGCAGCCGGATGACGGTCCCCGCCTTCCGCAGCGCCTGCCGGGATTTCGCCGCGAACTTTGTGGACATCCAGCGTGAGTCCTTCAAGCGTCTGGGCGTTGTCGGTGACTGGGACAACCCTTATCTCACAATGACCCCCGGTTTCGAGGCGACCGAGGTCCGTGCGTTCGGGGAGATGTACCGCAAGGGCTACATCTATAAGGGCCTGAAGCCCGTCTACTGGTGCCCTAAGGATGAGACCGCGCTCGCCGAGGCTGAGATCGAATATCAGGATGACGCCTGCACCTCCATCTATGTCAAGTTCCGCGTCCGCGACGATAAGGGCCTGCTCGCGCCGCTCTGCGATCTGTCGCGCGCCTATTTCGTCATCTGGACGACCACGCCCTGGACCCTGCCAGGAAATATGGCCATCGCGCTCCATCCGCGCGAGGATTACGTTCTTGTCCGCGCCGCGGACGGCGACTGTTATATCACCGCCTCTGCGCTCTGCGCCAAAACGATGCAGGCGGGCGGTTTGGATTCGTATGAAGAGCTTGCCCATTTTTCCGGCGGCGAGTTGGAGTATATGACCGCCGCGCATCCCTTCCTCGAGCGCGACAGCTTAGTTGTCTGCGCCGACTACGTGACGATGGACAGCGGTACCGGCTGCGTCCATACCGCGCCCGGCTTCGGCGTCGACGACTACCGCACGGGTATGAAATACGGCATGGAAATTCTCGTGCCGGTCGACGATAAAGGACGCCAGACGGCCGACGCCGGCAAGTTTGCCGGGATGGATTATGAGGCGTCCAACGCCGCCATCCTCGACGACCTGCGTGCGAGCGGCGCGCTGCTGGCCTCCGAGGAGCTGACCCACAGCTATCCGCACTGCTGGCGCTGCAAGAACCCGATCATCTTCCGCGCGACGCCGCAGTGGTTCTGTGCCGTCGACCGCTTCCGCGACGATGCGCTCAAGGCCTGCGGCGGCATCCAATGGATCCCTGCCTGGGGCGGAGACCGCATGGTTTCGATGATCAAGGAGCGCTCCGACTGGTGCATCTCCCGCCAGCGCTACTGGGGGCTGCCGATCCCCGTGTTTTACTGCGCCGACTGCGGCGAAATCATTTGCGATGAACAGACGATCGAGCGCGTGGCGTCGCTCTTTGCTGCGCACGGCTCGAACGTGTGGTTTGAAAAAGAAGCGTCCGAGCTGCTTCCCAATGGCTATACCTGCCCCAAGTGCGGTGGAACGCACTTCGCCAAGGAGACCGATACCCTCGACGGCTGGTTCGATTCCGGAAGCACCAACCTCGCGGTTCTGGAGGGCCGTAAAGAGTTGAAGTGGCCGGCCGACCTTTATCTCGAAGGCGCCGACCAGTACCGCGGCTGGTTCCAGTCCTCTCTGCTGGAGGCGGTGGCCGTCCGCGGCGGCTCGCCTTACAAAGCGGTGCTTACGCACGGCTGGACGGTCGACGGCGAGGGCAAGGCAATGCATAAGTCGCTCGGCAACACCGTCGCGCCCGAGGATATGATCAAGAAATACGGCGCCGAGATGGTGCGGCTTTGGGTCGCTTCCAGCGATTACCGCGTCGATGTGCGCGTGTCCGAGCCGATTTTCAAGCAGCTTTCGGAAAGCTACCGTAAAATCCGCAATACCCTCCGTATTCTCCTGGCAAACCTTGGTACGCCTGAGACCGACTTTGATCCCAACCGTGATATGGTCGCGCCCGAAAGCCTGACCGATATCGATAAATGGGCGCTTTCCCGCCTGAACGGCCTCGTCCGTGATGCGGTGAACGCCTATAACGAGTACACCTTCCATAACGTTTACCACGACATTCTCAGCTTCTGTGCCATCGATCTGTCCAAGCTGTATGTCGATATCACCAAGGACCGCCTCTACTGCGAGCGGAAGGACGACCCCCGCCGCCGCGGAACGCAGACCGTGATGTACCTCACCGTCAGCGCGCTGACCCGTCTGCTCGCACCGATCCTCTCTTTCACCGCCGAGGAGGTCTGGGCGAGCATGAGCCATCTCGAGGGTGAAAATCTTGAAAGCGTGTTCTATAACCGCCTGCCTGCCTATCAGCCCGCGTATGCTTTTCCGGAAGTGGAGAAGAAGTACGACGCGCTCTTCACCTACCGCGACGACGTGATGAAGGCGCTCGAGCTTTCCCGCGCGGCGGGCACCATCGGCAAGAGCCTTGAAGCCTGCGTAACGGTCTGCGGCGATGAAAAGAACGAGGCGTTTGCTCTTTTCCGCGAATTCGAGCCGATCCTGCCGGAGATTTTCATCGTAAGCTCGGTCGAGCTGTGCAGCGGCCCGGCGCCCGCCGGAGCGTTTACGGAGACGGCTTCCGGCATCGCCGTGGCGGTTTCGCCCGCGTCCGGCGAGAAGTGCGTGCGCTGCTGGGTCTCGAGTGAAGCCTGCACCCACGATGAGGACGGGCAGGCCCTTTGTGAACGATGCAGAAACGTTATCTCGCACCTGTCCTGATCATCGCCGGCATCCTCGCCGTCGATCAGATTACGAAAGCGGTCGTGCGCGCGACGATGGAGGTGGGGGAGACACGCCCGTTTCTTCCGCATCTGATGCAGTTCACCTATTGGCAGAACCGCGGCGCCTCGTTCGGCATCCTCGCCGAGCACCGCTGGGTGTATATGTTGCTGTCCGCCGCGGCACTGGTCATAATGACTGTGCTGCTGTGCAAATATGTGTCCCGCCATCCGCTGCTGACGACGGCGCTGTCTTTCCTTATCGGCGGCGGCGCGGGGAATATGATTGACCGCCTTTTCGTCACCGACGAGATGGGGTATAAGGTCGTGACCGACTTCTTTGAATTCACGTTCGTTGACTTCGCCATATTCAACGTCGCGGATATCTTCATCACCTTCGGCGCGGTGCTGCTGGGCGTGTATATCGTGTTTTTCGAGGGAAAAGTCGAGAAGCGCCTGCGTGCGCGGGAAGAGGAAAGCCATGACGGCGACGGTACCTGATTCGGAGGCCGGCATCCGGCTGGATGTGTACGCCGCCGCGCTGCTCGGCGTTTCGCGCGCGGGCGCGCAGAAGTATATCGAGAGCGGTGCGGTCCGCGTCAACGGCCTTCCCGCGCCGAAGAACCGGCGGCTGGAGTCCGGCGACGTGATCGAAGCTGTGCTTCCCGACCCGGAGCCTATCGAAGCGCAGCCGCAGGACATCCCGCTGGACGTCCTATATGAGGACGGCGAGCTGCTCGTCGTCAATAAGCCGCAGGGGATGGTCGTCCATCCCGCGCCCGGCAATCCTGACGGCACGCTTGTGAACGCGCTGCTTGCGCACTGCGGGGACAGCCTGTCCTCCATCAACGGAAAGCTCCGCCCGGGCATCGTGCACCGCATCGATAAGGACACCAGCGGTCTGCTCATCGTCGCCAAAACCGACCGCGCGCACCGCGGGCTGGCCGAGCAGATTGCTTCGCACAGCTTCGGCAGACGGTATGACGCCGTTCTCGTCGGCACTCCGCGTGAGGAACGCGGGACGGTCGACGCGCCGGTCGGCCGCCATCCGACCGACCGCAAGCGGATGGCCGTCAACGTAAAAAACGGCAAGCGCGCCGTTACCGATTATGCGGTGACTGAGCATTTTTGCGGGTATTCGCTGGTCGAATGCCGGCTCCATACCGGCCGCACACACCAGATCCGCGTGCATATGGCTTCGATCGGCCACCCCGTGCTCGGCGACCCCGTTTATTGCCCCGATGCGCGCCGCGCCGAGCGGTTCGGCCTGCACGGGCAGTGCCTGCACGCAAAATATATCGAATTCACCCACCCTGCCACCGGTGAACGGCTGCATTTTACGGCAGAGCCGCCGGCGTATTTCCGGCGCGTGATCGACGCGCTGCGCAGCCTGTGAGAAAGCACAGCACACACAAAGAGCCAAGAAAGGGATGTTTGCGTAAAGATGACAAACGAAAAAAAGCGGATGCTGGCGGAGGCGGCGGCAAAAATACGGCTGCTCGTGGCGGAATCGGTCTACGGAGCGGCCTCGGGACATCCGGGCGGTTCGCTGTCCATTGCGGAGATTGTCGCCTATCTCTATTTTGACAAGATGAACATCGACCCCGTCAATCCGCGCGACCCGTCGCGCGACCGCTTCGTGCTCTCGAAGGGACATGCATGTCCGGCGCTGTATGCGGCGCTGGCGATGCGCGGCTACTTTCCCGAATCGGCGCTTGCAATGCTGCGCAAGCGCGGCGGCTTCCTCCAGGGGCACCCGGATATGAATTCCACGCCCGGCGTCGATATGTCCACCGGCTCGCTCGGGCAGGGCTTTTCCGCTGCCAACGGGATGGCGCTCGTCGCCAGACGCCGGAACCTCGGCTACCGTGTGTATTCGATCCTCGGCGACGGCGAGCTGCAGGAGGGACAGGTCTGGGAAGCAGCGATGTTCGCTGCCCATTATGGGCTGTCCAACCATACCGCGTTTGTCGATTACAACCATCTCCAGATCGACGGCGACGTCCGTGAGGTGATGAATCCGCTGCCCATCGACGAGAAGTTCGCCGCCTTCGGCTGGCATGTCCAGACCATCGACGGACACGACTTCGAGCAGATCGAACAAGCCGTCCTCCGTGCCGAGCGTGATGAACGGCCGAGCGTCATCATCTGCAACACCGTTAAGGGCAAGGGTGTGTCGTATATGGAAAACGCTGCCGAATGGCATGGTAAGGCGCCGGATGAAAAGTTATATGAGACGGCGCGTAAAGAGCTGTATGACGCCTATATGCGCGCGAAGGAGGCGAGAGAGGCATGAAAAACGAAAAAGTGGCCACCCGCGTCGCGTATGGAAAGGCGCTTGCGGCGCTGGGCGATCAATACGATTTCTTCGTGATGGATGCCGATCTTTCCGGCTCGACGCAGACGGCGGTGTTTGGTAAAAAATTCCCCGATCGGTTTGCCAACTGCGGCATCGCCGAAGCCAATATGGTCTCGACGGCCGCAGGTATCGCCGCTGCGGGACTGCCTGTGTTCGTTTCCTCATTCGCAATGTTCGCCTGCGGCCGCGCGTATGAGCAGATTCGCAACTCGGTCGCTTATCCGCAGCTGAACGTGAAAATCGCTGCCAGTCACGCCGGCGTTACCGTCGGGGAGGACGGCGCGACGCACCAGTTCTGCGAGGATTTGGCGTTGATGCGCTCGCTGCCGAACATGACGATTGTGAACCCCGCCGACGCGACCGAGGCCTACGCTGCGGTCGAGGCGATTCTGAAATACGACGGACCGGTCTATTTCCGGCTTGGCCGTTATGCGGTGCCGGTCGTTTTCGATCCCGCCGACTACCGCTTTGAGCTGGGGAAGGGCCGTGTGCTGCGCGACGGCAAGGACGCCGTGATCTTTGCCACCGGCATTATGGTCGCCGCCGCCATCGAAGCCGGTGAGCTGCTGGCTGCCGAGGGCATCGATGCCGCCGTGGTCAATATCCATACGATTAAGCCGCTGGACGAGCCGCTTGTGCTCGAATACGCTGCAAAAACCGGCCGTGTGGTCACGGTTGAGGAGCATACGGTCATCGGCGGGCTGGGCGGCGCGATTGCCGAACTGCTGAGCGAAAAACAGCCTACGCGGATGAAGCGCGTCGGCGTGAACGACTGCTTCGGCAAGAGCGCCAAGGCCAGCGACGCGCTGGAGATGCACGGGCTGAACGCCGCCTCCGTGGCGGACGCCGTCCGCGTGCTGATGCGTGACTGAACAATCGAGGAAAGCCGGGTGCCGCCTGCGGGACGGCGCCCGGCTCTTTTGAAATGAAAGGATGAATGCTTGCTATGCCGACCGTTTCCGAGCTTTGCGCCTGTCTCGATGCGCTCTTTCCGCCGTCTCTGTCCGAACCGTGGGACCACGACGGGCTGGCCGTCGATCCTTGTCCTGCGCAGGAAATCACGGCCGTTGTCGTTGCGCTCGACGTAACCGGCCCGGCTGTTGCGTTCGCTGCGCAAACCGGCGCGCAGTGCATCGTCACCCACCACCCGCTGCTGTTCGAGCCGCCGGAATCGCTGCGTGCGGATGACAGCGTCGGCAGCCGCATCCTCGCGTTGGTGCGCGCGGGAATTGCCGCCGTTTCCTGCCATACGCGGCTGGACAGTGTTTCCGGCGGCGTCAATGACAGCCTCGCTTCTGTCCTCGGCCTGCGCGATGCCGTCCCTTTCCTGCCCTTCGGCCGGATCGGAACGTTGTATGCGCCAATGACGGCGAAAGCCTTCCGCGCGCATATGGAAGACGTGCTCGGCGCGCCTGCCGTTGTCTACGGCAGCCGTCCCGTCGAGCGCGTGGCCGTCATCAGCGGCAGCGGCAAAGATTACGTCCGCGATGCGGTCCTCGCCGGCGCCGATACGCTGCTGACCGGTGAGGCCAATCACAGCGCGATCCTTGACGCGGGCGAGTACGGCATCAATCTTGCCGTTTCCACCCACTATGCGACCGAGGCGGTTGTGCTTCCGGCGCTGGCCGAAGGGTTGCGCGGCGGCTTCCCCGCGCTGCGGGTCGAGATCTTTCGCGAAGACGACCGCTTCTGCGGCGTTTGACCGCGAATGAAGCCGTTCAAGCAGGAGCATGAACGGCTGTGGTTTGTACGAGTTGCCCAATCTACATGCATTCCGAAAGGAGGAGGCTTTCGCTGTGCGAAAGCGCAGACTGTCGAAAGGATTTGAGGAGCGGATGACAGAACGCCGTCCGAAAAATTTTTGAGGGGATAAACAATGTGCACCGAGCAATGCAGAACGCCTTGAAAGCCAAGGGTTTCCGGCGTTTTATGCGTTGTTTGGGTGCTTGGATTTTGCGTGGTGATCCGCAAATTCCTTTTCCCTGCGCATGGATTCATGACTGTATTGCATCAAAAACGGTTGAAAAGGGCCGTTTTTATCCTCCGCCTTTGGCGGGCGAACAAACCGCAAAGCGGCCTGTTCGGCAGACATGAAATAAGGTGTGGGGCAAAGCCCCATTCAGCCTTGAGCGACAAGCTGGGCTTTTCTGTACGAAAGCTATGGATACACTATGCCATTTGATGGATTTTTCGCGCGCGCCGTCGCTGCCGAGCTGCAAGCGCTCGAGGGTGCGAAGGTCGAACGCGTCAACCATACCGCAAAAGAATATGTGGAGCTTTGCCTCTATGTCCCCGGGACCGGCCGTCGGACGCTGGTTATCTCGGTCTGCCCGTCAGATGCGCGTGTCGCGCTGACCGACGAGGAGGAGAGCCGCGCGGCCGTGCCGACAATGTTCTGCATGCTGCTGCGCAAGCATTTGCAGTCGGCGCGGATCCGCTCGGTCCGTGCGCTGCCCAACGAGCGCATTCTTGCGTTTGAGCTGGAAGGTTTCGATGAGCTCGGCCACAGCGAAATCAAACGGATTTATGCTGAGATTATGGGCAAGTACTCCAACTTTTTTCTCTGTGACGGAAGCGACCGCATCCTCGGTGCGCTGCACACGACCGATATCACCGCCAAGACCCGTCGTATCTTTGCCGGCGCGCCCTACGAGCGTCCGCCCGCGCAGGATAAGCGGGACGCACTTGCGTCCGACCGCGAAAGCTTCCTCTCCCTCGTGCGGGAGAACGCCGGAATATCCGCCGACCGCTTCCTGCTTACGCAGTTCCTCGCCTTTTCACCGCTGACGGCCCGTGAGGTTGCCTTCCGCGCGCTCGGCGCGTCCGATGCGCCGGTCGACGCGTCCAATGCCGAGCGGCTCTGGACGGCCTTCGATGCGCTCTGCCGTAAAATTGAAGCCGGTGCGTTTACACCGTCGCTGCTTACCGGCCCGGACGGCGCGATGGTCGAGTTTTCGTATACGCCGATCACGCAGTACGGCGCGGGCTATACGTGTACCCCCTGCGCGAGCTTTTCGGCGCTGCAAAACGCCTTTTTTGCCGCAAAATCGGCTGAAAACCATAAAAAGCAGTTCTCCGCCGATCTCAGCCGCGTGCTTGCGGGCGCGCGCGCCCGTACCGAGAAGAAGCTGGCCGCCCAGCGCGCCGAGCTTGCCGACTGTGCGCGGATGGACGAATACCGCCGGATGGGCGACCTGATCACATCTAATCTGTATAAGCTCAAGCAGGGTGATACGCGCGTCCGGCTCTATGATTACGGGACTGAACGCGAAGTCGACGTTACCCTCGACGGACGGTTAAGCCCGTCGAAGAACGCCCAGCGGTATTATAAAAAGTACGCCAAAGCTAAGCACGCGCAGACCGTACTTACCGAGCAGATCGCATTGGCCGAGCGCGAGCTGGACTACCTTTCCAGCGTGCAGGACGCCGTTTCCCGCGCCGGCAGCGAGCGCGATTTCGCGGAGCTTCGGCAGGAGCTGGCACTGGCCGGTATCTGCGGCGACGCCCGCGCGTCCAAAAGCGGCAAAAAGGGCGGCCGTCCCGCGCCGAGCAAGCCGCTCACTTTTACGCTTACCAGCGGCCGCACCGTCAGGGTGGGGAAAAACAATCTGCAAAATGACGCGCTCACCTTCGGCGCGGATAAAACCGATATCTGGTTCCACGTCAAGGGCTTTCCCGGCTCGCACGCCGTCCTGTTCACCGGCGGCGCGGAGCCGACCGATCTCGACTATACCGAGAGCGCGATGCTTGCCGCCTACCATTCCAAGGCGTCGGGCGGCGTCAATGTGCAGGTCGACTATACCCCCGTCCGCTTCGTGAAAAAGCCCGCCGGCGCCAAGCCGGGTTACGTCATCTACGATAAGTATTTCACCGCTGTCGTCCGCGCGGAGCTTCCCGACGGTGTGCGTGAGGAGAAGAAATAGCGCTTTGCTGCCCGCTTTTGGAGGGGTGCAGTGTGCGAACGGCTGCGGCCCCTGCCCTGCCCGGTTGGGGGAAAATGCCGTATGGTCTTCAATCGCCGGTTTTGACTTGAAGCCGCAATTCTGTTCGGGGCCGTTCCCCTCTGCCCGGTCTTTGGACCGGTCGTTGCTTGACGTTTGGGCTGCATTACGACCCGCCCCCGCATTTCTATGCGGGGGAATTTTCTGTTCATATCTGCTTATGCGGCTTGTGCTGCGGTTGAACCGTTTTTTCGCTTCACGGGCATTTGTTTGCCCGCGTGTTCCCGCCTGAGATGACAGAGCTGCTCTTCTGAGCGAAGCCGTGCGGGATTTCCGAGCCGCTTGGCTGCAAGATACGGGCCTGCCGACATCGCCGGCTGCATCGGCGGTTTTCTATCCGCTTCTTTTGTGTATACGCGGCGGGGATGTTCTGCCGTCGCGGATGGCGCGGAGCGCTTCACACCCGTCGCCGGGGAGGGAGCGGCGGCCGCCGTCCGTGCTGACAGCACGCCGTTCTTTCAAATCATGCGGTTGCGGCTCCAGTCGAAACACACAAGAAATTTTGTCCGCAATCCGGCGCCTGAAACGATATATAAAGTGAGAGGGGAAAAGGAGGCGGTACGCAGTGTTTTACGCCGTTGAAAAAGCATGCGAAAGCGCTTTGGCTGCGCTTGCCGCAGGCGACCGGTCGGCTCTGGCGACGCTGTACGAACGAATGGGCCGTTCGGTGTTCTCGGTCGCTTACGCTGTCACCGGCAATTATCACGACGCGGAGGACGTCCTTCAGGAAACGATGCCGGACGCCTTTCGCTGTGCTTCTGCCTATCGGCAGGGGACCAGCGCCTGCGCGTGGCTGCTTTCCATCGCGCGGCACAAGGCTGTCGACTGCCTGCGCCGGGCGTCCGTCCGCCGCGCCGAGCCGCTGGACGACGTTCCCGCCGCCGAGTCGCGTTATGCCGCCGTCGAGGCGTTGGAGCTGCTGCGGTTTCTCGACGAGGGCGAACGCGAGGTCGTCATCCTGTGCGTGTACACGGCGCTGCCGTATAAAGAACTTGCAGCGCTGCTGGGAATCACTGTCCCTGCGGCGCAGAAGCGTTACCAGCGCGCGATGAAAAAACTGCGTGCACTGTGATGTGATAACGCGTGCGGCCCCACAGATACTGCTTCCCGATTATTTGTGTATCTTGCAGAAGGCAGAATTTTGACTGCCGGTTTGCCTTCATAGGACTGCCGCCCATTCGGGGAAAAGGAGAAACGATATGAAACGCAGAAAAATTTGCGAGACGTTGAAAACCGTCGAACGTCTCCCCCTGCCTGCGCAGGAAAAGCTGCTCGGCACCGCTGCGGACGGTTCTTCATCCGATCGCCCGCCCCGCCGCCTCCATACGCCGCTGCGGTCGTCATCGTGCTGGCGCTGCTGACGACAACGCTCCTGTTCGCGCTTCGCAGACAGACTATGCAGCCGGAGGAGTCGTCGGCAGGAGGGATGCTTGCCGTCTCGTCAGAGGATACTTCCGATGAAAGTACAGCCTCCGATTCTTCCGCGCCGGACGAAACTTCGCGCGATGATTTTCCTTTTGAAACGCTGTTTATGGATTTAAAGTATAACAATCGATCTGTTACGTTGGAGGGCCGGCAGATAGCGGAACCGGAGATCACGGAAGAAGAGCGATTGATGGCCGAAAACCTGTATTTTCATTACGAACCGCTCCCCGCCGCACCTGAAAATGCGAGTAAAATCGAGTATTCTGTTCGAATTTTGCCCGGCCAGGAAGCCGGAACAAGGATAAAACTGGACAAATATGAGGGCGGCAGGAATGCCTGGACGAATATATATCTGACATACTTGGTGAGTGAGGAAACCGATTCAATTTTCGTAACGGCATTTCACAGCGGAGCATTGGTCTTCGGAAGCGGCGGAATGCTGGCGGTTGGCGACGACGGGGAATTGCTGTGGGAAATCTATGACCGTACAATGACCGTTCAATATGTATGGTATTTGTCGAATACGTTCATCGCAAGCGTTGCTCGTGAACAAAAGACTGCAGTTTATGAATACGATTACAATGGAACGCCGCTTCAGGAAGACCGGCAGCATTCTTGGAATATCGGGGCTCCCGTTTTCGAAACAAAAGGCGGAGGCAGCTACAGAGGCAGTTATATGGCCATAAGTGACCCATGGACGATTGCTTTCTATAATGAATCTTTACATTACAAAGACAAATTGTTTTTTGAATGCGAATATGGACAAATGTATTTTTCGGATATTCGATATTATAATGATAAAATGTATATCAGCGCCTGTACGACCCCGGCAAATATGGGCGGTAATCTGCTTATGAGGTATATTTATCTGAACGAATATGTTTCTCGTTGTCATTTGCAATGGGAAAACAACATGGTGTATGCCGATGAATTGTCCGATTACGCCGCTCAGGACCAACGGGCGTTTTTGCTTGTTGTCGATCCGCGTACCTTGAAGCCGGAAGATTTTTATTTTGTCGACGGCGCTATGCCGGGTGAATTGTGGATCACCGACGCCGGCGATCTCTGTTGGAGCGTGAAACCAATCATCAGCGTATGCATTTCCGATGCCGGTTATGATTTCGTGACACGGTTGACCGAATATACGTTTGATGAGAATATGGTTTATCAGGGGCGCCATCACGGGTATACCGAGGTGTTTTGGCCGTATGTTTATCAGGAGATGAAGCAAGGCAGTCATACGGAGTATATATCAGGTAGTTCTGCCGTCATGGCGTTTGGTACGCAGATCTGGTCAGAGCTGAATATGGGCTACTATATTGTCCGCAACGCATATTCCGGCGTTTTGGATGCGTATGCCGAAGGAGCGTTTGAATTGAACGAGCTGCCCGAATTGGTTGTCAATGGTGAAATCAAAGTATGGACGCTGAAAAATTGTATGGTCGATTCGGTTTATATGGTCGATTTTACAGATCGCGCAAATCCGAAATGTATTGAAACTTCTTTTGAAGCATTGGCGGCGCTTTCGGCGGGGCGTTATTATGTATTGGCAACGGTGGTTGCCTATGGCAACGAGCCGCGGGAGCGTTTCGGATTTGAAGATTTACTCTGTTTTGTGGTGGAATAAAAATATGGCTGGACCGTACTGCCGTAGAAAAGCAGTACGGTCTTTGTCTCTGCACCACTGCTTTCCTTTTACCCGAAAAAATTATGGAGGGCGAGCCCGATAGGTGCCCTTTTTGAAAAAGGGCACCTATCGGAAACACCCGCCCGCAGAAAAGCAAAGCAGACGGAAATTTGTCCGTCTGCTTTGCCGATAATCGGTACATTCAATGGGTTTCGGTATAACGCAGCACCTTTTGCAGGATGAGCGCGGCGTCGCGCTTGGTCAGTACGTCGGCTCCGTCGCCTGAGAGCAGACCTGCCTGCTCAGCGCTGTCGATATCCAGCGCGTTGCGGATATAAAGAGCGGCGTCGGCCAGCGTGACGGTATTCAGCGGCTCAAAAAGCGTGCCGTCTGCAGGAACAATGCCTGCGTCGGCCGCTTCGGCCAAATACGCGCGGCGTCCGGCGGAGAGCTTGTCCAGGTCGGCAAATACTGCGTCGCTGCGGTTCAGGTCGACTTCGTGGTCGAGCGCGGTCATCAGCATTACGACAAAGTCTACCTTGCTCACTTCGGCTGTCGGCTCAAAGGTGTACCGGTCGCCGGTCAGCTTGTAGGTCATGATTTCCTTCTCGCTCATTTCCAGCGCGGCGGAAAGGTATTCATCGTTTTCCATATCCGAAAATACGATGCCGCTGTCATTCTTTTCCACGTTGACGGTAACGGTCGCCGTGGCCGAACGGTTGCCCACCGCGTCGGTCACGTGGTAGGTGAAGCTGTCCGTCCCGCGGAAGCCCTCCAGCGGGGTGTAGAGCAGCGTACCGTCCTCCTCAATGGACAGCCTGCCGCTTGTCGGATAGGTTTCTACCGCAGTCGTGCAGACGTCGCCGTCCGGTTCGGTGATCGGCAGACGGCCGGATACGGACACGCCTTCAACGGTAGCCAGCGTCAGATCCGAAACGATCGGTGCGAGATTCTGTTTTTCGGATAGCGTAATGATGCAGGTGACGTCGGTGTCCTCCCAGCCCGAGGCGCGGCTCTTGAAGGTAAAGCTTGCTTCACCGGCGGTGTTCGACGTGGGGACAAAACGCAGATAGGACAGTGACGCGGCGGCAATCGTCTGCCCCTCGATCACGTCTACGCCATTGAGCGATAAACGTCCGGCCTGCTCGTCCGGCAGGGAGGAGACGGTGATAAAGCTCACCTCGCTGCCGTAGAGGGATTCAAAATCGGATGCGGTAAATGTTACCTCGCTGCCGACGACGCCGGTTTTGGTCAGCGTCAGCTCGCTGCGGAGTATGTCGAGCGCGGGAGAGATGTCTCCGCCGCCCGCCGCCGCGCCCACACAGAGCAGCGAAGACAGCAGGACCGCGAACAGGAAAACGGAAAAAGCTTTCAACACGATTTCATCCTTTCGGTTCAAATTTTCCCTATTAGGTTGCGGCAGACGCAAATAGAATATGTACAGCCGATTGTAAAGAAGATGTGAACAAAAGAAAATGCGCGTTTTGGTATTGATTTCTAATAAGCGGTGTAGTATAATTTTATGGAAAAGATGCTTCGGACTGCTTGGAGCCGTCGGCTTCCGAAAGGGTTTTCTGTTGCGGGGATGCCGTTTCTGAGGATGCACCGAAAATTGCTTTTTTATCCTAAAACCGAAAGGTAGTGTTGCTTTTTGAATACACGGCAAATACAGGATGAGATCCTCCGCTTAAAACGCGAAAACGACGTCTGCATCCTCGCGCACAGCTATCAGGCGCACGAGATCCTGGAAGTCGCCGATTTCGTGGGCGATTCCTTCCAGCTCAGCGTGCAGGCGCAGAAGGCAAAAGCCGGCACGGTGCTGATGTGCGGAGTGCGTTTTATGGCCGAGACGGTCAAAATTCTCTCACCCGAGAAGCGCGTGCTGCTTTCGGTGGCGGATGCGGGCTGTCCGATGGCCGAGCAGATGGACAAGTCGCTGATTGAGCATTTGAAGGAGAAATATCCCACCTATACCGTCGTCGCCTATATCAATACCACGGCAGAGCTGAAAACCGTATGCGACGTCTGCGTAACCAGCTCCTCTGCCGTCAAGATCGTCGGAAAGCTCGAAAGCGACGATATCCTGTTCATCCCCGACTGCAACCTCGGCGCGTATGTCAAAGAGCAGCTCCCGCAGAAGAATATTATGCTTTTGCAGGGCGGCTGCCCGGTGCACGCCGCCGTCACGGGCGAGGAGGCGCGGGCTGCCAAGGCCGCGCATCCGGGCGCGCTGCTGCTCGTCCATCCCGAGTGCCGGCAGGAAGTGCTCGCGCATGCGGATTTCATCGGCTCGACGAGCGCGATTATGGACTTTGCAAAAAAAAGCGGTCAGACGGATTTCATCATCGGCACCGAGCTGTCCATCGCGGAGCATCTGCAGTTTGAATGTCCGGACAAGCGGTTTTTCCCTTTGTCGAAGAAGCTTTACTGCGCGAATATGCGTCTGACTACGCTGATGGACGTCTATCGCTGCGTCTCAGACGGCGGCTATGAAATTACGCTGCCAGCCGAAACGATCACAAAGGCGCGCCGCTGTATCGATGAGATGATCCGTCTTGGATAGACGGCTGCTCGTGGCGATGAGCGGCGGGGTGGACAGCACCGTTGCCGTCCGGCTGCTGCTGAATGACGGCTTTTCGGTCGCGGGCGCGACGATGCGGCTGCAAAGCGATGCGGACACGGAGATTGCCGCGGCGGAAAATGCTGCAGCCGAGCTGGGAATCCCCTTTTCGGTATTTGAACTGACGCAGGCGTTCCGCAGCAGGGTGATCGAGCCGTTTATGGAGGCTTATCTCTGCGGCGAAACACCCAATCCCTGCATATACTGTAATCGCCGCCTGAAATTCGGTCTGTTTCTCGAACGTGCGCTGGAAATGGGCTTCGGCGGCATCGCCACCGGCCACTACGTCCGCAAGGAGCGCGCGGCGGACGGCTCGTTCCTTCTGCGCCGCGCGGCGGACGAGACGAAGGACCAGAGCTACGTGCTCTATATGCTTACGCAGGCGCAGCTTGCGCGAATTTATTTTCCGCTCGGCGATAAGACCAAGCGGGAGGTGCGCGAACTGGCGCTTTCCCTCGGTTTGGCTGCCGGGCAATCCAGGGAAAGTCAGGATATCTGCTTTATTCCGGACGGCGATTACCGCGCCTATCTTGAGCGGGAACGTCCCGGCTGCCTGCGCCCGGGGAATTTCGTCAGCGTCTCGGGCGAGGTTCTCGGACGCCATAAAGGGACGGCGGCTTACACTGTCGGCCAGCGCCGGGGTTTAGGCGTCAGCGCCGCCGCACCGCTGTACGTCGTCGGCAGGGATGTATCCGCCAATACCGTGATTCTCGGCGGCGAAGCGGATTTGTATCGGAAGCGCCTGCGCGTTCGGGACGTCAGCTTCCTTTCGGGCCGGACGCCTTCCGCACCGATGCGGGTGACGGCCAAGCTGCGTTACAGCCAGAAGCCTGCGCCTGCGACTGTCTGGCCGGAGGACGGCGGCGCCGTCGTTGAGTTCGACAAGCCGGAGCGTGCCGTATCGCCCGGGCAGGCGGCGGTGTTTTATGAGGACGACTATCTGCTCGGAGGCGGTACAATCTGTGCTGCGGACGAAGGCAGCGGAAAACAGCGCGAAGGATAAGACGCAGTGCGGCGGTATCGTATAATATATCTCCGTGTCAGGCTTTTTTAATACCGTTTTTTCGTGCAGATTTGAAATTTTTGAATTCCGCAGGGCGATGTCTGCGAATTTCCCATTTCATAAACGGGATGGCGCTCGATAAGAACAAAATACATAGGTACGTTTCTCAAACTTTAATTCCGACAGAAAGGATGCTTTCGCATTACGAAAGCTGTGGTTATTCATTATGGCTAAAATCGAATGGAACGCCGGCACGCTGCTGGCGCCGGTGCCGGTTGTGCTTGTTTCCTGCGGAAGTATGGAACAACCCAACGTGCTTACCGTCGCCTGGACGGGCATTCTCAGCTCTGATCCGCCCAAAACCTACGTCTCGGTGCGTCCGTCGCGCTTTTCATATGCGCTCATCAAGGAGTCGGGCGAGTTCGTCATCAATCTGCCGAGTTCGTATCTGATTCGCATCGTCGATTTCTGCGGCGTGAAAAGCGGTCGGGATATACAAAAATTTGAAGTCTGCAACCTCACTGTATCGCCGTCGGCAAAGGTAAGTGCGCCCTCGGTGGCCGAATGCCCTGTTTCGCTGGAATGCAGGGTGACGGACATCCTGCCGCTCGGCAGCCACGATATGTTCATCGCGGACATCGTAGGCGTTACGGTGGACGAACGGTTCATTGATGAAAACGGCAAGCTGCATCTCGAACAGGCGTCACTGGCCGCATATGCGCACGGCGAATATTTTGCACTGGGCAAGAAGATCGGCTCGTTCGGATATTCCGTGCGCAAAAAGCGTACGCGCAAGCCGCGGAAGTGATCCGCGTCACGCTCATCCATGTCGGCGACTTCCGTGAGTCTTACCTGCGCGAGGCACAGCGGGAATATGAGAAGCGGCTTTCTGCCTTCTGCAATTTCCGCTGCGTCTGTGTGAAGGAGGAGGACACGGGCGACGGTTCGCCTGCGGAAATCGAAAAAGCCCTCCGTAAGGAGGGCAGACATATCGAGGCGCTGATCCCGCGCCGGGCGTATGTGTATGCGTTGTGCGTCGAGGGGGAGTCGTGCAGCAGCGAGGCGTTCGCCGCCTCCGTTGAGCGGGCGGCGAATGATGCCGGCGAGCTTGTGTTTGTCATCGGCTCGTCTCATGGGCTGTGCGATGCGGTCAAGCGGGCGGCCGACAAACGGCTTTCGTTCTCCCCAATGACGCTGCCGCACCGCCTGATGCGCGTCGTGCTCACGGAGCAGATCTACCGCGCGATGACCATAATGCATCATCGCGCCTATCACAAATGAATGTCAATCCAGTCCCAAAACGATGCGCTTGAGCATCAGGTAATCGCTTGGCGAGAGCCGCCCGTCGCCCGTGATGTCGGCGGCGAGTATTTGTGCGTCCGTCAGCTCCGTATGGAGTACGATAGAGCGCTTGGTAAGCAGATAGTCGGCTGCGGTGAGACTGCCGTCTCCGTTGAGGTCGCCGGTCACAATGACCGTATATCGCTCGCTGCCCGCCGCGATAGCGTTGCCCGTGGCGATATAGCGGCCGCCTGACGGCTCGACCTTTGGATTGCCGGTAAAATTCTGTAAAAAGGCTGCGGGCGGGGTCTGCGGCGCTACGCCGGTGATGTAGCCGCTCTCCCGGTCGAGGATATAAGAACTCCCGGGCAGCAGATGGATCGCCGAGCCGCCGATGTAGACGCCGCCGTTTGTGACGCTGCATTCAACGCTGCGGTACCGCACGTCGGCGACGGCGCCGGTCGGCGCGGACAGGGTGAGCGTGCTGAGCACATCGCCGTCCGCTTCACCGATGATGCGGAAGCGGATGGACAGCAGCTTTCCGGTCTCATAAAAATCCGCATACGGGTCCGTAAACGTCACGCGGAGCTGTCCTTCGGTCTCTACGGCGCTGAACAAACCGGGGTCGAATCCTTCTGCCATCGTGCAGTCGAGATATTGCAGCGTGTCGGGATCGAAGCCGATATTGAGCGCTGCGCCGCTGATGCCGGGATTGGCGTCGCAGGTGAGAGCCACCTCGACCGTGCCGCCCACTGCGCCGTTGACATAGGAAAGTGAAAAAGCTGCGGTCTGCTCGGCCGCGCCTGCTGAAAGCGAGAGCAGGAGCAGCAAAGACAGCAGAAGGGCAAAAAGGATTTTTTTCACGTTTATGATCCTCGCTTTCGTGCAGCGAAAGCCTTCCTTTCTTATGGAATTCGGGAACATTGTGATGCAGGGGCACGCCGGACCGTTTGGGGGATGAAAGCCGCATTCAGCGCAAGCATGTATCGGCATCATCAGGTTCGGCGCAGGAAAACACCCATTGTATGTATACAGTATAGCATTTCAGGAAAAGATTTGCAATAGAAAAAAGAGGAAAGAAGAATCAAACCATGAGCGAATGTACACAAGACTGCGCAAGCTGTAAGGAAAAATGCGCGTCACCCGAAATCCAGGTGGAAAAACCAAATAAGCTCTCGTCGGTAAAGAAGGTTATCGGCGTCGTCAGCGGCAAGGGCGGGGTCGGCAAGTCGCTCGTCAGCGCGCTGCTGGCGTCCGGTCTGACGAAGAAGGGCTACCGCACCGCCGTGCTTGACGCCGACCTCACCGGCCCGTCGATCCCGAAGGTGTTCGGCCTGCAGGAGAAAGCGCAGGGCTGCGCCGACGGCATCCTGCCCGCGCTGACCCGTGACGGCATTCAGGTGATGTCCATCAACCTGCTGCTGGAGGATCCGGGTGATCCTGTCGTCTGGCGCGGACCGGTCATCGCCGGGACGGTCAAGCAGTTCTGGACGGACGTGATCTGGAGCGATGTGGACTTTATGTTTGTCGATATGCCTCCGGGGACGGGCGACGTGCCGCTGACCGTGTTCCAGTCGCTGCCGGTGGATGGTATCGTCGTCGTTGCCTCCCCGCAGGAGCTGGTTGCGATGATCGTGGAGAAGGCGGTGCGGATGGCGTCGATGATGAACGTGCCGATTTTGGGGCTTGTGGAAAACATGAGCGGCGTCGTCTGTCCGCACTGCGGAGAGACGTTTTCGGTGTTCGGTGAATCGAAGGTGGAAAAGACTGCGGCCGACCACGGACTGCCGCTTCTGCTCTCGCTGCCGATCGACCCGAAAATTGCTTCGCTGTGTGATGAGGGACGCATCGAAGACTACGAGAGCGATGCCGTTGCCGCCGCGTGCGAAACGGTTGCCGCCGCTCTGCTGGGGCAATGACGCGCCCTGAGCTGGCCGAGTCGCTCTTTCGAAGCGGATACAACTGCGCGCAGTCGGTCGTGATGGCGTTTGCACCGGATTTCGGGCTGTCACGGGAGGAGGCCGAGCGGATCTCCGCCGCGTTCGGCGGCGGCTTCAGCCGCCTGCGCGAGACCTGCGGCACCGTCAGCGGCGCGGCGATGGTTTTGAGCCTGCGTTACGGCGCGGGCACCGGCAGCGACCGGGAGAAGAAAACGCATCTGTACACGGTTGTACAGGATTTCGCCAAAGCGTTCGCGGCGCAGCACGGCTCTTACATTTGCCGCGAGCTGCTCGCGCTCGGTCCGGGGCCGGATTCACCTGTTCCCGAGGCGCGCACCGAGGCATATTACAGCCGGCGCCCCTGCGCGAAGTATGTCCGCGCGGCAGCAGAATTGCTGGAGCAGTATCTGTGAAGCCGGCGGCGCGGGAAAAGATTCGTGAAAAAGCTGCGGGAAGCATGCAGCGGAAAGGAAGTTATGAGCATGGTCACTGTTGTCACAAAAGAGAATTTTGATACGTTTGTCAAAAAAAACAGCAAGCCCGTATTGCTGGATTTCTGGGCTGCATGGTGCGGTCCGTGCCGGATGCTTGCACCCGTGATCGAGCAGTTCGCAGCGGAAAATCCCTCGATTGCCGTCGGCAAAATCAATGTGGACGAGCAGGGCGTTCTGGCGGAAATGCACGGAATTATGAGTATTCCGACGCTGGTTGTCTACAAAAACGGCGTCAAGACGGCGCAGGCGGTCGGCGGCAAAAGCGCCGAAGAAATTCTGGCGCTTGTCAACCGACAGTAAGCTTTAACAATTCGGCCGTGGTCTGCGAATCCTGATGAAACGGCAGACAGGTGTTCGGCCCGAAAGCCGAATACCTGTCTGCCGATTAAAAATGTTCAAGACGTGATGAATACAGAGAGACGCAGGGCAGCGATTTTTTACAGAACGGCATCCGCACGCTGCACAAGTGGAAGCGAAAGGTCAGCCGGCAATTTGCATCGGTTATTTTGCGGAGTGTCCGCTCCTGCGGCCGCAGGAGCTTCAAAGGCTTTTTCGAATGGCAAAACGGACGGCGCTTGTTGAAAGCGCCGCCCGTTTTTGCTATGTAAAGTTAAAAATACGAAAACCCAATCAAACAGTTAAAAACCCGTAAGTATGTTCGGTTTTGTATGGTTTTGAATTGGGTTAAGTATGGACGCTTATTTCAGTCTGTTTTTGAAAACAGCCAGCGCCAGAGCCATAAACGAGTAGATTGCAGCACGATAGATGCCGCCGAAGAACACATCCAAAAACGTGCCGAACCCGCCCAGGAACGGATCGGTCGCATCGACGATGCCGCGGATAAGGCTGATGAGCAGCGCAAGCGCCGCCAAAACGAAGAAAATCATCGAGAAGAGAATCAGCAGCTTCTCCAGCTTGCTCTTCGGCTTGCCGTAAACCTGCGAAACGAGGGAGGGACCCGCGTTGTACTGGGGAACCGCCTGCTGGGGCTGATAGGTCTGCTGCGCGCCGGCCTGTGCCTGACCGCAGGACGGGCAGACCGCAGCGCCGTCCGGAATCTGGGTGCCGCATTTGGTGCAAAATGCCATTCTAAAAACCTCCGTTCAAAGTATAGTCTTATTTTACTCCCGAAAAACGCATTTGTCAACCTATTTCAGATAATTTGCCAAGCCTTTAATGGTGTTAAATTTCGGCGCGGACAGCAGGTTGTCCAGATTGTATATGACCAGCACGTATTCCGCGTCGGCAGCGTTTTCCGCGACGTAGGAGCGCTGGATGGTGATATAATCGTCCATGTTTACAATCACCAGGTCAAAGTGCAGCGCAAGGAAGGGAGCGAGACTGTTGGCAAACGAGTCTTTGTAGATAAGCATCTTCGGACGCTCGACGCCGTCCTTGCGCTCGATGACGGTCAGCGGGTTTGTCCCGGAAAGGAAAGCGGAATACTTGTCCTTCTGTGTCAGAAAGCTGTTGTCGTAGAATGCCTCCGTCTCAAAATAAGCATACAGTTCGCCTTTGTCGTTCCATTTATACACCGTCGTTTTGAACTGATCGGGCGTCAGCTCGTTATGATGGAAATATTCAATCGGATCCGGTGCAATAAATTTGAAGCCGCCCTTGGAATAGGTGGTGCCGTAGAACGAATCGCTCACCTGCTCGCGCGTGAAGCTTTCAAGCGGATAGGGCTCCAGCCCGTACTGTTCCATAACGGCACAGTAGGCGTAATAGGCTCCCAGCGTTGTCCAATGGTGGTCGGTCTTGTAGTAGACGTATTCGCCGGCGTCAAAGCGCGTTTTCATCTCGCCGGCCAAATCCACAAAATTGCAGTCGGAAAACAGACGCGAGACGTCCTTCAGCAGCGCTTCGGAGTGGTCCGCGGGGTAGCGGAAAGCGCTTGACGCCACATCCACCGTGCGCGGCGGCATCACCAGCGCGAACTGCCGTCCTGCTGCCGTCAGGGAATCTTTCAGCTCGCGGATGTATCCGGATTGTTCTTCCAGCTCGTCGGGAAAATAGAAATCGACCGTCGCGGTCTGTTTCTGGCCGTCCTCGTCGAAATAGGTCAGCGTGCTGCCCCGGACGGCGAGCTGGCCGTTTTCACCCAGCAGGACGCCGTTGTTTTCCTGCTTGAGCAGCGCGGTTTCCACCAGTGCCTTCGCGCCGACAAATGTGTTGCGGAAGGGAAACTGGTCGGCAAAATATTCATTGATTTTCGTGGAATACGTGCCGTCAAAAAAATCTTCGGCGCTCCATTCCGGAAACTGCTGCAATTTGCGGTTCTCTTCCTCCGAGAATGATTCTGCCGGTTTGAGCAGGAAAATCACCGTCAGCGTATACAGCAGCACGAGGAAAACGGCGACGGTCAGGATATTGAGGGTTTTTTCATGCTTGTTCATCGTATTGACCTTTCTATGCAGTGCGGCCGCCTTCAGAAGCGGTAGTAAAGGAACGGGCTGAAGGTCGAATCAACCAGGTATGCCGTGATGACCAGGAACGCGCCGGCCAGCAGCAGCACCTGTGCGTACCGCATTGTCACAAAGCGGTTTTTCAGCGCGTCAAAGATGCGCTTGGGCAGCGGCGTGGCGGCCAATACACAGACGGCCAGCAGCGGGAGGTAACGCAGCAGGTCGTAGACAACTGTCGGCGTCGCGAACGACGATACGCCCACGCCGAACATCGCCTTCAGGCAGGTCAGGCCCTCTCCGAGATCGGTGAAATAGAAAATCAGCCAGCTGATGCAGACGAAGAACATCGTATAGATATGTGCAAGCACGGCGGGCGCCTTTTGAAGCCATTTGTATAAGAACAGCTTTTCCACAATCAGCAGAACGGCGAAATATGCGCCCCACAGCAGGAAATTCCACGACGCGCCGTGCCAGAAGCCGGTCAGCAGCCAGACGACGGCAATATTGCGGTACTGCCGCAGCTTGCCCTTCCGGTTGCCGCCGAGCGGGATGTAGACGTATTCACGGAACCACGTGGACAGCGAAATGTGCCAGCGCCGCCAGAATTCGGTAATGCTTTTGGAAACATAGGGATAGTTGAAGTTTTCAAGGAACTCAAAGCCCAGCATACGTCCCAGTCCGATGGCCATATCGGAATAACCCGAGAAATCGAAGTAGATCTGGAAGGTATACAGGATCACAATCAGCCAGGCGCCCAGAACGGTCTGCTCAAATGCGAACGCCTCATGATAGTAGTTGAGGAGGACGTACACCGTGTCGGCCAGCAGAACCTTTTTGGCCAATCCCGCGCAGAAGCGCTGCACGCCCGAGGCGAATTTATCCACCGTTTCCTTTCGGTAGGTGAGTTGCTCGTCCACGTCGCTGTAGCGGACGATGGGACCGGCAATGAGCTGCGGGAAGAGCGTGACATAGGTTCCGAAGGGAACGATACGGCGCTGCACCCGCGCGTCGCCGCGGTACACGTCGATCGTGTAGGACATGATCTGGAAGGTGTAGAACGAAATCCCGACCGGCAGCTTCAGCCCTTCGATCGGCTCCAGCCCGCCGAGGCCCGGGATGAGCGCAAGATTCTCAATGAAGAAATTGGCGTATTTGAAGAATAAAAGTGCGCTCAGATTCAGAATTACGGAGACAATCAGATATGTCCGCGCTTTTTTTGGTGCGCTTTCGCGATATTTTCCGACGAAAAAGCCGAAAATATAAGCGACGAGGATGGAGAAGAGCATCACGACGATGTACTTCGGCTCGCCCCACCCGTAAAAGACGAGCGATACGGCAAACAGTACCGCGTTCCGCGCCTTGAAGGGCACGACATAGTAGAGCACGAGCGTGACCGCCAGATAGGCAAAGAGGAAGATCAATGACGAAAAAACCATACGTAGACCCTTTCCCGCGTATGCGCGGCGTTTTTATACTTATGAAAATGTCGAAAACATTTCATCCGTCTTTCTCAAAAGCGAATGATGTTCCGGGCCATGCCCGGAGAAATATGCCGTACAATATCTGTTTTTTTTGCAAATCCAAGCTGCAGTACAAAAAGTCGTATCATTTTTCTTCGAGCTTCTTCAGCTCGGCATCCGCCGGCCCCTTCTGCTCCCTGCGGCGCGCGGGGCCGAGCACCTTGATCTCGTCTTTTGTATAGACCTTGGCGGGTGAGTTGGCGTCCCCGTCCAGCCGCACCTTGATCTTGCCGGACAGGAAGTTGATTTCGATGATGATGCCCTTTCCGGCCGGCGTGCTGACAGGCGTGTCAGCCTTGGGAAAGCTGGCATATTCCTCTTCGTACACCTCATGCTCGAACCGCAGGCAGCACATCAGCCGTCCGCAGGCCCCGCTGATCTTCGACGAGGAGAGCGAAAGGTTCTGCTCCTTGGCCATTTTGATGGAAACCTGCGCGAAGTCTGAGAGAAAGCTCTTGCAGCAGAACGGACGGCCGCACACGCCGATGCCGCCGATCAGCTTTGCTTCGTCCCGCACGCCGATCTGCCGCAGCTCGATGCGCGTTCGGTAGATGCCCGCCAAGTCCTTGACCAACTCGCGGAAGTCCACGCGTCCGTCGGCGGTGAAGTAGAAGATCAGCTTGCTGTTGTCGAAGGTGTATTCCACGTCTACAAGCTGCATAACAAGGCCGTTCTTCTTCACGTTTTCGGTCCAGACTGCCCATGCACCGTTTTCGAGCTGCTTGTTCTGTTCGTTCTTACGCACATCCGCTTCCGTGGCTATGCGCACGACCGGCTTGAGCGAACCGACGATTTCCGACGCCCTGACCGTTTTGTTTCCGGCGGCTACGGTGCCGAATTCCAAACCGCGCACCGTTTCGACGATCACCTGCTCGCCCGGATGCAAAGACAGTTCGCCGGGATCAAAGTAATAGACCTTTCCCGCTTCCTTAAAGCGGACGCCCACGACCTCGGCCGGCTCCTGCCGCGTTTCTCCGGCGGGTATCGCAGCCGGTTCCTGCCGCGCTTCCTCGGGGGGCGCCGCGTCCGGCTCCTGCCGCCTGCCCTTTTTATTTTTTTCGTTTTTCATTCCGCATATATTTCCTTTCTTTCACGCGCCTGTCAAAGAGACGCCAGCCTTGCGCAGAGTTGTGTGGCTGTCAGCCGTCCGTTGGCGTTGGCGGCAAGATTTGCGCGGGCGTCGGCAAACGCATCGAGCGCAAAGCACAGCGCACGCCGTGTGCTGGAGGCGCGGTATGTCTGCGTCGCAGCAGGCTCCAGCACCAATGGCGCCGGGCCGCCGGTGTGCGCGTGCAGCACGTCCAATACGCACAGCTCCGCAAAGGTCAGAAACGCGTCGAAGCCGTCGCGCTTTGCCGAAAGCGGCAGCAATTGCGCCGCAAGGCTGAATGTGCCGTTTTTTTCAAACAGCAGCGTGCAGAAGTCCGTCGCTGCCCGCAGCGCCTCCTGTGATGCGGGGGTGAGGAAGGCCTCCGCCCGCCCGATGCTGCCCTGCGCGTAGCGGACGGCCGCGTCCAGCCGTTCGGGCAGCTCGGCCCTGTGCCGGTCGGCCAGATAGGCGCGCAGCGATTCGTCGTGCAGCGGGCCGAGCGAAATCAGCAGCGCGCGCGAAAGCACAGTCGGCAGCAGCGCGTCGCGACGGTCGCAGCAGATGATGAATGCCGCCGACGCCGGCGGCTCCTCAAAGAATTTCAGCAGCGCATTCTGTGCGCTGCGGCTCATTTTCTGTGCGCCGCAGAGGATGTATACTTTTTTGTTGCCCTCGTTGGGAAGCAGGTAGATGGATTTTTTGATACTGCGCACCGTTTCCACCGAGAAGCCGGCGTTTTTTTCCGGCTCGTACAGATGGATGTCCGGGTGCAGCGTCTCGCCGCCCGAAAGCGCTTTCTTGCAGCTCGCGCATCGTCCGCAGGGCGGCTTGTCCCCCGTGCAGAGCAGCACGGAGGCCATATACAGCGCAAACCGCCGCGTCTCGCCGCCGTCATCTCCCTCGAGGATATAGGCGTGCGCCGCATGTCCATCGGCAATGCGAGCGGCAAACGCAGCCTTTTGCTTTGCGTAAACGTCCATAAAATCCCTCTCGGCACCGTACTCCTTTATATCATATCATACAAATGCGCAAAAGAAAAGAGGAAAGCGCGATTTTTTACAAAATTGCAAAACGGGTTGTCCCTTGACAAAGCGTGTAAAACAGTATACAATAAAACAGTATTTCAAATATCAAGGGACAGGAAGGCACGGGATGGGATGAAAATTATCATCGGGATAGATGTCGGAGGCAGCACGACAAAGATCTGCGGCTTCCGCGGGACAGAGCTGCTTGAGCCGCTGTTCGTCAAGGCGGCGGATCCGGTCGCCTCGGTTTACGGAGGGTTCGGCAAATTTACCTCGCAGAACGGTATCGCGCTCACCGATATTGAACGCGTGATGATTACCGGCGTCGGCTCGGCCTACATTTCTTCAGAAATTTACGGGCTGAAGACCGAGCATGTCAGTGAGTTCGTCTCCACCGGCCGCGGCGGTTTATATCTGACCGGTTTGCCGGAGGCGGTGATCGTAAGCATGGGCACGGGCACGGCGCTTGTTCACGCCAAAGGCGGCCGAATTGAGTATCTCGGAGGCACCGGTGTCGGCGGCGGTACGCTGATTGGGCTGGCGAAGAAGATGCTCGGCGTGCAAAACGTCGAAATCATCAGCGCGCTTGCGTCCGAAGGCGATCTGGAGCATATTGACCTGCGCATCGGCGACATTACCGATCGTGAGCTGAGTCCTACGCTGGTGATGGAGACCACCGCGGCCAATTTCGGAAAGGTCAGCGATATTGCCACCAACGGCGACCTGGCGCTGGGCATCCTGAATTTAGTGTTTGAAACCATCGCGATGGTTTCGATCTTTGCCGCGCGCAGCCATGGACTCAGGGACGTTATCCTTACCGGCAACCTCTCCACCATCCCGCAGGCCGAACCGTTGTTTGCCAAAACAGGCGGTATGTTCGGCTTCAACTTCCGCATGCCGGTGCACGCGCAGTATGCTACGGTCATCGGCGCCGCGCTGACGTATTTTGACACGAACGGAAAGGAATCGAAATGATGAAAAAAAGCCTTCTGCTTCTTTTGACCTTCGCGCTGCTTCTCTCGCTGGCCGCCTGTGGCGGGACCGGCGATGAAAGCACTCCCTCCTCTGCGCCTTCCGACGCCTCCGAGGCGTCCGCGCCCGATGCCACAGAGCCGGTCAACCTCAAAACGCTGCTCGAAACGGTGCAGCAGACCTGCACGCTCGACAGCGGCAGCATTTACAGCTCGTATTCCGATACACTGGGCGAATACATGGACGAGGAGATGATCCTCGGTAAGTACGGTGCACAGTCGCCGGCGCCCGATTTCAGCGTCTATGCGCAGTATGCGCTCTATTTCAGCTTTGAAACCTATCAGGATGAGGTGGCGCTTTTTGAAGTCAGGGACGCGTCGGATATCGAACCGACAAAGCGCTTTCTGCAGCTCCGAATCGACGAATTGCTGGAGGGCGCCGTCAATTATCCCGAGCTGGATACTACGCGGTTTGAAAACGCTGTCATTGAAAGCAGCGGGAATTATGTATATTGCATTGCCTGCCGGGACCTCGAGGCGGTACGCGCCGTTATTGAGGAAGCGCTCGGCTGAAATTTGAAGGGAGAAAAATGAAAATGGAAAATAACCGTTTCAGTAAAAAGATTTTCGCTATCCTTCTCGAACGGGCAAAGGGCGACCGCTCTTGGCGGCAGTTCGCGATTGAGGCAGACATCAGCTACGTGCAGATGCGCAAGCTGGCACAGGGCACGCAGGAGAATCCGCCGCGCCCCAAGCTGATCAAGAAGCTGGCTGAGCACAGCTTCAACGACATCGACCTGGAAGACTTTATGTTTGCCGTCGGGATGACGGTTCCCGACCGCGCGCGGGCGCGCAAAAGCGCCCCCTCGCAGACCGAGCAGCTCTTGGATGCGTATCGCGCGCTGCCTGCGAGGGAGCGGAAAACGGTTCATGATTTTGTGACGTTTCTCTCAGAGAAACAGCAGAGCAAGAACCAGGATTAAGATTGCGTCGTTGCCTTCGTCTCCGTCGAGCAGCAGCAGGATGCCGATGCCGATGAGGATCAGGTCGTCGATGCTTATGTTTGAGAGCAGCCCCGACAGAAAGCCGCCTATGGATTTTCCCGGCGGCTGGTGCGGCGGGCAGGGCGGTGCGGGCGCAAATGCGGGCGTTTCCTCCGGCCGTTCGTCGGCCACGGCCACGGCAGCCTCCTGCGTGTAGGCGGAGGAAGCCGGCGGCTGCTCGTTTTCGTATTTTTCGTTCAGCTCGCGTTGGATTCGCAGAAGCTGTTCACGGTCGGCGCTGCCGCCGGCCAGCTTGGTATTGTACATTTTATAACCACTGCTTTCGCGTGGCGAAAGCTGCCTCCTTTCGAGATTTTTGTGATCGTTCAAAGCATTTCTATACGTCAGGCATTTCGGCCTCTGCGCAACAAGCGGCTCCTTGGGCAGAAGGAAGCGCAGCTCCTGCAAGGGTGGCCAACGGTATATGAGCGCGTTTATGCGGGGCCGGAGAGAACCGTCTTGGTATCCTTGCTATGGACGTTTGGCTAACGGGCTTATCGCAGACCCTTGAGTACGGTTGCCATCGTCATTGCCCGCTGCAGCGAGTCGATCTTGCCTCTTTTGTCTTCGCGCAGCAGCGGCTTTAGCGCTTCGAGCAGCGTCAGCCGCGAGTCGCGGCTCTGCGGACGCGCAAAAGCTCCTGCGGGCGCGGCTGCCGGACCGGCTGCTGCCGATTCGGGTGTTGCTGCGGTCGGGCTTGCCGGCTGCTCTGTACCGGCGGCCGGCGATTCGGCCGCAGACGCAGGCGCGGCTGCGGGCGTGGCTGCCGGCGTCGGGGCGGAAAGACCTCTGGCGATGGCGGTGATCCGCTCGAGCGATTCGGGATCGGCCAGCAGGGTTTTTACCTTGCCGAGAAAGTCGCTGTCCATAACGCGCCGTTCCTCCTTTCTCAGCGGGGGCGCGCCCCGCTCATTGCTCCTGCAGCATCCGCAGGATTTGTTCGCTCTTTTCCTTGCCGGCCAAGCTCAGCAGCTTTTCTGCGTCGGCCGGACTGAGCTTGGCAAACTGTTTTTTCAATCCGTCGAGGTCCGACAGCAGTGCGCCGGTTTTGCGCTGGTCGGCGCCGATGGCTGTGGAAATCCGCCCGATCAGCTCGGCAAGGCTTCTGTTGTCCATCGCTAAGAGTTTTTCTTTGGTCATGTCATCAAATTGCATGGTTCTGAACACCCCGTTTTGATATGTTGTAAAAATCGGAATCAGCGGCGTATGCCGCAATTTCGGAAAGGATGGTTGCCCGGTGAAAAAATGTAAGCCCATCAGGAGTCCGCGTCAGGCGGTGGTCCTGCTGTCCGTATGCGTCGCGCTGGCCGTCATAGCAGCCGTGTTTGCGTCCACGCTGGCGACCTATCGGTGGCTGGCGCAGATCATTTTTCTCATATTGCTGGTCATCTGCATTCAGGTCGTCGTACGTTATACGCTCACCGAGATGGAGTATGCCGTCGGGGCGAATACGTTCACCGTGACCAAAAGCGTTGGCCGGAAAGAGACCGTCGTCTGCTCGCTGGAGCTGTCGACCGCCATCGCGTTCCTGCCGAAGGCCGAGTTTAAGAAGAATGATAAGGAGAAGCGCTACGGCATCATCGGTACGCGTTTTAATTTTAATCAGAATATCCGCGCGGCGTCTTACGTATATGTCTGTGAGTTCAATGGCAGGACGGTCGCCATCGAGTTTGAACCGAACGCGCCCTTCGTCGCGATTATGAAGGACGAGATTGAGTCCTCGCGTTCGGGTGGTGACGATATGCCGGAGGAGGATGACGAATTCATCAGCCTTTAGCGCTTTCGTCCAATTCGCGGCTTGTGCCCATTTCCAGCGCCAGCAGCCGCCAGGTTTCGGGTCCGACGATACCGTCGACAGTGAGTCCGTAATAGCTTTGGAAAGCTCTTACGGCTCTTTCTGTTTCTTCGCCGAAAATGCCGTCGTCCGCTACGCTCGGAATTTCCGGAACGTGCTGGTTTACGGCGTTGAGCGCAGTTTGAATGAACAATACGCTGGCTCCCTGCGATCCGCGTGCAATCGGCTCGCCCGGATACGGCTCACTCACCTCCGCGTTTGCGAGCACATAATAATATGCATTGACGATCTTGTTCCACGTCGTCTCGTCGATTACGCCGGTCGGGATTAGGCCGTAGTCGCGCTGGAAGGCGTATACCGCGTCGCGCGTGTCCACATCGTACACGCCGTCGATCATGGTCGAGGGAATATTGGGATCGGCTTCGCTGATGACGCGCAGATAGTACTGCATCCGCAGCACGTCGATCCCGCGCGTGCCGATGGTCAGGATCCGGCCGGGGTAGTCGTCAGACACGGGACGTTCACCCTCGCTTGTCAGCTCGGCCAGCCTTGTCACCGCCGTGTAGATATAGATGATGCGGTACCATGTGTCTTCGTCCGTTATGCCGGTCACGGGGAGTCCGAAGTTCTGTTGAAACGCACGTACCGCATTTTCCGTCCCTGCGCCGTAAATGCCGTCGATCTGACGGATGAAGGGGATTGCCGGGTAGTTGATGGCGATGCGGTTGAGCCGCGTTTGGAGCGCCGTCACGTCCGCGCCGGTCGATCCTTCCGAAAGCTCGCCGGGATAGGAGTCGGGGATGACCTCCACCACCTCTGCGGTCCTCAGCTCAATATCCTGTCCGTAGTAATACCGCAGAATTTCCAGTGCGTCCATGCCCTGCCTTGCGAGTGAAACGGTTCCCCATTGCGTCATTCCGTCGCAGGTGGCAATGACGCCGTCACAGTATTCGGAATAGATCGGCGCAAAATCGTTCGGACGGCTGATGTATTGGTCGAACAATTCGTCTACCAGAACCGACACCGTGTCGAAGATTCCTGCATCGTGCACATAATACTGGTCGTAGGCCGGCGATGAGGTGATCTGGAACGGGTAGCCCTGCGAGCGGTACCATTCGGTGTAGATGCGGTTGAGCGCCAGCGTGTTCTGCGCGAGGATGTTTGCCTTGAGCGCCTCGGTCGGCCAGGTGGGATAAATTTCGCTGGAGGCAACGCTTTTCAGGTAATATATGTAGGGAACGGTGATGTTCTGCGCGTCTGAACTGGGCGGCCCCATATGGACGGTGATGTATTCGGGCACGATGACACGCCGGTTGTACACGTTGCCCTCGTCGTCGGTCTCCGCGACGGTGGGCACGGCTTTGACCGTCGGTTCCGATTGAGGCGCGGGCGGCAAATTGCCCAGCGGTCCGCGCGCCAGATGGTGTGTGGGGATGACTACCGTCCGCACGGTTCCGGCGGGTGAACCGGCAAGCAGGACCATATTCTGCGTGAAGGTCGTTTCGGTCAGCGGGAAGACCATCAGGTTGACCACGCGTATCGAAACGTAGCCCGGCGAACTGATGAGCAGGGTCACCTGTGTGAACGGTTGTGCGGCCGGGCTGACGATCTGTGAGGTGTAGAAGGGCGGCGTTTCCACATTGAAGGAGGCGCGCCCGTTCTGGTCGGTTATGGTGTTGTATATTTTGTTGCCGTCCGTGAGCTGCACCTCCACGCCGGCGAAGGGGAAGCGGTTGTCGCGCGTGAGCCGGATGGTCATCAGCCCCGTGTTGCTGGCTCTGTTCAAATTTGCTCGCTCCTTTCGTTTGTCTCATAAAAAGTTTATGCAAAACGGCGCCGGAATGTCAAAAAAAGATTTGCTTTTTTTCGCCTTTTCTGCTATAATATAAAAGTTTTGTAAGCAGTAAAGGAAAGGACAGACACATATGAAAAGAGAGGACCTGCGGAATATTGCCATCATTGCGCACGTCGACCACGGCAAGACCACGCTTGTGGACGAAATGCTCAAGTTCGGCGGCCTTTTCCGGGACAATCAGATCGTCGAGGAACGCGTGATGGACAGCAACGCGCTTGAGCGTGAGCGCGGCATCACCATACTTGCCAAAAACACATCGACGTATTATAACGGTGTGAAGATCAATATCGTCGATACGCCGGGCCATGCCGATTTCGGCGGCGAGGTCGAGCGTATCCTGAAAATGGTCAACGGTGTGCTGCTGCTCGTCGACGCGGCCGAGGGACCGATGCCGCAGACCCGCTTTGTGCTGCAGAAGGCCATCGAACTGGGCCATCGCATCATCGTTGTCGTCAACAAAATCGACCGCCCCGACGCGCGCGTCTATGAAATCGGTGACGAGGTGCTCGAGTTGCTGCTTGAACTGGATGCGAGCGACGACCAGCTCGACAGTCCGGTCGTATTCTGCTCGGGCCGTAACGGAACGGCGTCCCTTTCGCCGGACGTGCCGGGCGAGGATCTGCGCCCGCTGTTCGATATGATTCTTTCGCATATCCCTGCGCCCGAGGGAGACCCCGACGGGCCTGCGCAGATGCTTGTTTCTGCGGTGGATTACAACGACTATGTGGGCAAAATCGCCATCGGCCGCATCGAGCGCGGCACCTTCCGTCTCAAGCAGGACGTCTGCGTCTGCGACTACCACAGCGACATCAGCCGCCGCAGCCGCATTACGGCGATGTTCCAGATCGACGGGCTGCGCCGCGTCCCCTGCGAGCAGGCGGCGGTCGGCGATATCATCTGCGTGTCGGGCATCGAGGATATCAACATCGGCAACACCGTCTGCGACGTCGATACGCCCGAGCCGCTGCCCTTCGTCAAGATCGGCGAGCCGACGATGGAGATGACCTTCTCGGTCAACAACGGGCCGTTTGCCGGCACCGAGGGAAAATATGTAACCACGCGCCATATCCGCGACTACCTGTTCAAGGAAGCGATGAAAGACATGTCGCTGCGTGTGTCGGAGACCGACAGCGCCGATTCGTACAACGTCGCCGGCCGCGGGGAAATGCATCTGTCCATACTCATGGAGAATATGCGGCGCGACGGGTTTGAGTTCCTCGTCTCCACGCCGCGCATCATTTATCGGGAGATTGACGGCGTCCGCTGCGAGCCGATCGACCGTCTCGTTGTGGACGTGCCGAAGGACAGTGTCAGCGTCGTGATGGAAAAAATGGGCTACCGCAAGGGAGAGCTGATCGATATGAAGCCGAAGGGCGAGCGGATGCATCTCGAATTCCTCATCCCCACGCGCGGCCTGTTCGGGTATAAGACCGAGTTCCTTACCGACACCAAGGGCGAGGGTGTGATGAACACCGTTTTCGACAGCTACCAGCCCGAAAAGGGCGAAATCACCAAGCGCTTCACCGGCTCGCTCATCGCGTATGAGGACGGAGAGGCCACCAGCTACGGTATCTTCAATTCGCAGGACCGCGGCCCGATGTTCGTCGAGCCGGCCATGAAAGTATATGCGGGCATGCTCGTCGGTATATCCTCCAAGGGCGACGATATTGTCGTAAATGTTTGCAAAAAGAAACACCTCACAGCCATCCGCTCCTCAGGCGCCGACGAGGCGCTGCGGCTCGTGCCGCCCATCCGTTTCAGCCTGGAGGAGGCGATCGAGTACATCGCCGACGACGAGCTGATCGAGGTCACGCCCAAGAACATCCGCCTGCGCAAGCGCATCCTTGACAACGCGCAGCGGATGAAAATCAAGATGAAGAACAAATAAGATGCGGGACTTTGAGCAGGCTCTCGCGCTCGCTTCCCGTTCGCCGCGCGCCGAAAGCGGCATCGGCAGCGTATCGGAGGGCAGCCTGCACCATTTTCTCAAATTCTATTTTGAGCCGGACGCCGATTTCCACGAGGTCGGGGTGGGGCGGTATTTTGCCGATATCCGCAATGAGGACGGTATCATCGAGATCCAGACCCGCGCGCTCTACCGTCTCAAACCGAAGCTGGATGCGTTCCTTCCGCTTGATGCGGTCACGGTCGTCTATCCAATTGCCGCCGTCAAGCGTTTGTCGTGGCTGGACCCGAAGACCGGTGAAAAATCCGCGCCCCGCCGTTCTCCGAAAAAAGGCACGCGCTATGACTGCGTCCGCGAGCTGTACGCGCTGCGCGACTATCTGCTGCGCGACGGCTTCCGCCTCTGCCTCGTCTTCCTTGAGCTGGAAGAAGTCCGTCTCAAAAACGGCTGGGGAAACGGCGGCAAGCGCGGCTCCGAGCGGATGGACCGCCTCCCGCTCGGCTTCTGCGACATCGAATTCTACAACGAGCCGGCTGATTACGGCCTGTTCCTTCCCGACGCGCTCCCGCCCGAATTCACCGCAGCGGAATTTGCGTCCGCAGCGCATGTCACGCCGATGATCGCCGGGATGACCGTGAACCTGCTTCTGCGCACCGGACATATCGCGCCCGGCGGCAAGCGGGGCCGCGCGCTGCTGTATCGAAAAATATAGGGAAGCAGACTTGCCGCTTCGGGTACACAAAGAAAGGAATAGAATGGCTATGTCCGACCGTGAAAAGGAAATGCCGTGTGAACGGCTCGCCGTCCGACTGCGGGAGACGCTGGGCGCCGTCGTCCGCGAAATCCGGCCGTCGCCGTATGACGGCGTTGCGCTGGACGTCTTTGCCGGCAGCCTGACGGACGTCGCGGAAGCCGCGCCGAAGCTCAAAAGCGCCGGCTTTTGGCTGCTTCCCGCGCCTTGGGACGGCCGCTCGCTGTTTTTGGCGGGCGCGCATTCGGCGGACGGCCGGGAGGCGCTGCCGTATCTGATCGCCGTCTTTCCTGCCGGCATTTCCGTCCTGCAGGAGCCTGCGGGTTTGGGCGCGGCACGCGCCGACGTGGCGGCGATGCGGGAGGACGGCGTAAAGGATGCCGTTTTTGCGCTGCTCCGCCGGAAGGCGCTGGCGGACTTCTATCTGGGCAGGACGGTGGAGATTGCCGTCGACCGGCCTGTCGGCTATGTGCATCGGAAAGAGAAATATACCCTCACCTATCCGCTCAACTATGGCTATCTGCCCGGGGTGATGGGCGGCGACGGCGAGGAACTGGACGTCTACCTGCTGGGCGTGGATACGCCGGTTCCGTCGTATACGGCGGCCGTTATCGGCATCATCCATCGGGAGGACGATTCGGAAGACAAGCTGGTGGCCGCGCCCGCAGGGGTGGTGTTCCATCAGGGAGAAATCGCCGCAGCCGTCGAGTTCCAGGAGCGCTATTACAGGACGCGGGTGGAGGCGCTGTATCCGAAGTCCTGCGGCGTGATCGTGTACCGGGAAACCGGCGCGGGCAGGGAATATCTGTGCCTGCTGCAAAGGCGGTCCGGCACCTGCAGCGTTCCGAAGGGACATATGGAGGCGTTCGAGACCGAAGAACAGACGGCCTGCCGTGAGGTGTACGAGGAAACCGGCTTTATCGTCAGGCCGGAGCCGGATTTCCGCGCGGAAATCCGTTATGATCTGCCCGGCGGCAAGCGGAAGTGCCTTACGCTCTTCCTTGCTGCCTGCAAAGGCGAACCGCGGCTCGATTCGCGCGAATGCGTTTCCTGTGCGTGGCTGGACGCCGTGCGGGCGAAGGAAGTGCTGCCCGAATGGTACGGCGGCGCGCTTGAGCGGGCGGAACGTCTGCTTGGCCAACGGAATTGAAGGGACATATAGGATAAAATCAGGGAAGCCCCTGCCGACAGCCGGACATAACGTCCGGCTGTCGTTTTTTTCAGACGCGACTGCCGTGCCTGTAAAGCAGCGGTAAAAAACGGGCGCGCCGTAAGGAAGCGACTGAACAGGTTTGGAATTTTGAATAGAGGCGGCGGCCGTGTTTACAAGAGGGGATGAACGCAGTGTATAACCGAAGAGATTAACTTGAAGAAATGTTCGGAATCAGGTAAGCATCGGGGAGAACACGCCGATCCTTAGGACGGCAAGAATAAGCAGATAAAAACGGCCGCACATGGGCGGCCGTCTGTGATGATCGGTGCTGCGTTTTTCAGTGCCCTTTCAGGGCTGCGTTTGTGTTCGCTGTTTTCGGTGGGCGCAGGAAGCCGGTTTTCCGGCGGCAGCTTTGCCGTTCCCGGGAATATGAAAAGAGAATTGCGGCACCACCGACATTTTTGCTGTGTCTTTCCGGAAGATGAAACGCTTCATCGGTAAGCCGCTCTGAAAGGGCGGTACCGTTCCCGAAACTTCGCATAAGGCGCACTGATGCGGCGCGGATGAACTGCGGGATAAAATGATGCCTGACCGGTTCTGCATACATAATGACGTCTCCATCCCTTCTATCCGATTTTTGCGTGCCGTCGTCCGAAGGATGCTCGGCAAACAGGCAAAGAAGCAGAGCGCCGCTGCGAGCGCTCTGCTTCATAAGCGTAAAAACGGGATCGCCCGGCAGATGCAGGAGATGTTTTTGGAGATTCCCTGCGTCCTGTGCGGCTCGGATGTTTCGGACACTGACTTCATCCACGTGCCGGCACCTTTATGTGTGTCCGGAAAACGCGGCAGCGGCGCAGCCGGCCGCGTTCCGGCGCGGAAATCGAACGCCGAACGACGTCACAAACCGCCTTTCTTCAGCCTTTTGCCGAGCGGATGATATAATCACAGATGTCGCCGGCGGCGTTGGGGTTGATGTTCTCATGCTGACGGCGGATCATCTCGCGCTTGGCGTCCTCGTCGTGCGCAAGCGCAACGGCCTTGCGCACCATTGCGGGCACGTTTTTTTCATAGATCGACATCCCCAGCGACGAGAAAAACTTCGCGTTGCGTGATTCCACGCCCGGAATGGGCTTGGTGTGGATGAGCGGTACACCCATCGTCGCCGCCTCGCTCGTCGATAAGCCTCCTGGTTTGGTAAACAGCACGTCGCAGGCGGCCATATACTGTTCCACCTCGGTCGTAAAGTCGATGATGTCGATTTTGCGCTCGCCGGCGTATTTTTCGCGCAGGCTCTTCTTCAGCTTTTCATTTCGCCCGCCGAGGACAAGGATCTTATCCTTCTCGCCGCAGGCGGCCAGCAGCGGCGTGAGGATGGCGTTGACGTTCCCGGAGCCCATGCTGCCGGTCATAATCAAATAAATCAGTTCCGTTCCGCCAAGTCCCAGCTTGGCGCGCGTTTCCGCCTTGTCGTAGGCTTTGGCGAATTTCGCCGAGACCGGGATGCCCAGCGGCGCCAGCAGCTTCGGGTCCAGACCGCGCTCGATCATCTCACCGAGCTGGCTCTTGTGGCCGATGACGATGCCGTCCATTTCCAGATCTTCCCAAAAGGGGATGCAGGTGTAGTCGGTGGCGATAGCGTAGCATTTGAAATTCGTAATGGCCTTGTTTTTGCGGATGCTTGTAATCGTTTCCGCCGGAAAAAGATGCGGCAGCACGACCGTATCGTAGTCATTTTGAACGATATAGTCATATAATTTATCTTGAGACGGCTTATTGACGTAATAAAGCACCGATTTGAAGCGATGCGTGGAGGTCAGCAGCGCGAGATTGTAGATAAAACCAAACAGCGCGGGGATTTTGCGGACCATTTTGATATACGTGCCGCAGATCAGCTTTGACCGCTTGACGCCCATCAGCGCAAGCGCGTTGACCATATCCGCTTCCACACCCCGGGCGTGCATGCCTTCGATGATCGCGTTGCCGGCGGTGTTGTGCCCCTCGCCCGTGTTGCAGGAGAGTACAATGACCTTCATGCTTTGCCCTCCTTCCGATTTCCTTCGTATGTAAGGTATACAAAATCATTATAACAGATGCGCGCGCGTTTTTCAAGTGGTTGCTTCAAGGCGTGGATATTTTGATTATATTTTGGACATTTGAAAAATATCGGACGTTTTTCCAAGTAATTCTGGTTAATAAAATACATTTCAAATGATATAATCCTGTATAAGCCAACCAAAACGGTTGACAAATATCGACGCTTATC
The DNA here is from genome assembly GCA_904419545.1 of Candidatus Woodwardiibium gallinarum. GTDB lineage: Bacteria > Bacillota > Clostridia > Oscillospirales > CAG-382 > Woodwardiibium > Woodwardiibium gallinarum. Next base: position 5,141 of record CAJFRY010000010.1, on the reverse strand, counting down.
GCGCCGAATGGAAGAAAGGAAGAAGCGACATGAAGAAGATCCTTGCCCTTATTCTCACGGTCTGTCTTGCGTTCTCCGTTGCCGGTGTTTATGCGTCCGCCGAAACGCTGGACGGAATTGAGGACATCGCAACCTACACCGTACCGGACGCGACACAATACGGCCAGCCGTGGTACGTCGACGAAGTGGGAGAGTATAAGCTGTTTGACGGTGAAATCCCGGACGCAAACATGCTGGACGCCGCGCGGGACGAGGCGATAAAGGAAAATCCGGAAATCAAAGACTGGTATGCCTGGCATGGCTGGATTGCACTGGCCAAGACGGTGGAAGATGCCTATGAGAAAGGCAAGTCGGTCTGCATCGACTTTCGGTTCGAGCGCGAGGTCACGCTTAAGGAGATGATCTTCCATACGGCTGCTATGGCTACGGGCAACGTCGGCAATCCGACCGAATACCGCATCTATGTCAGCGAAGACGGTGAAACCTATAATAGAGAACCTGTCGCTACCATCAAAGGAACCGGCGAGGTCAATGAAGCCAAGCTGGCTGAAACGAAGCTTACCCTCGACGAAGCAATCGCTACCAGTTATGTCCGCGTCGTGATGGATGCGCCCGGCGCTTGGGTATTCGTGAGCGAAGTGGAAATCTATGAAGACATCGACGCGACCGACGCGGTAACGGCCGGCGAGATTATCGCGGCCGAACCGGAGGAGGAATCAAGCGCTCCGGAAGAATCGAGCGAGCCGGAAGAGTCCTCTGCGGCGTCGAGCGAGGAGGAGGACGACGAGTCTTCCGCTGCGGCTTCGGAGGCATCCTCTGAAGAAGATGAGGAAGAATCCTCGAGGGCTGCTTCCTCTGCGCCCGCTTCCTCGGCTGCTTCTTCTCAGGCGGACGCGGACGACAGCGGGAGCATGTGGGTTTGGATCGTGATTGCTGCCGTTGTGGTTGTGGTCATTGTAATCGTAGCCATCGTGGTATCCAGAAAGAAGAAGGCGGAATAAAATATAACCGAACCGTCCGAAATCAAGCGGAAAAAGGCCCCGGTGTAAAGCCGGAGCCTTTTTTGCGCAAAAAGAGAGCCGGTTGCCCGGCTCTCTTTGCGGAGAGAAAGAAAGGAGTAACATTATGCAAGCCGTAGACCGGCACTGCATGCGTAAAGCGCTTATTCGGAGAGAACCTCGAACTTATAACCGACGCCCCAGACGGTTTTCAGCACCCATTTATCCGAAGCGCCCTCCAGCTTTTCGCGCAGACGTTTGATGTGAACGTCCACCGTGCGCGAGTCGCCGAGGTAATCGAAGCCCCAGACCTTGTCAAGCAGCTGATCGCGCGTGAACACGCGGTTATAATTGGAGGCGAGGAAGTAGATCAGCTCCAGCTCCTTAGGCGGCAGGTCGACCGGCTTGCCGCAGATTTTCAACTCATACTTTTGCAGTGAAATCTCGATATTCTCAAATTTGATCAGCTCGCCGTCGGCCGTGTCGTGCTTCGCATAGCGGCGCAGTACCGCCTTGATGCGGGCGAATACCTCTTTCATGTCCAGAGGCTTGACGATGAAGTCGTCCGCGCCCAACTCCAGACCGAGCACCTTGTCGATCGTCTCGCCCTTGGCAGTAATCATGATGATCGGCTTGGACGAATGTTCGCGGATTTCGCGGCAGACCTGCCAGCCGTCCTTTTTCGGCATCATAATGTCCAGAAGAACCAGATCCGGCTCGTACATGCGGAAGGCGGTTACGCCTTCTACACCGTCCGACGCGGTTTTGACCTCGTAGCCCTCCTTCTCCAGATACATCCGCAGAAGGTCGCATATGTTTTTGTCGTCGTCGACGACCAGTATTTTCGTAACCATATCGTTTATTCCTCCATTTGACGGTCCACGTTCATAGTTGAGTTTTGAACTCGGATTTTCTTTTCCTGTGCATAGAATACCATATTTTTCTGCAATTGTCAATAGATTTTTGAAAATAATTTTTCAGTGTAAAATTTTTATTCAAATTATAATTGAATCAAATATGTATGAAAGTTTTCTATTGCAAAGAGGCAACGGGGAAGGTATAATAGTTGCGGAATGATTTTGAAAAAGTGAGGAAAACAGCAATGAAATTAGGAATCGTCGGTCTGCCCAACGTCGGGAAGAGCACGCTTTTCAACGCACTCACCCATGCAGGCGCCGAAAGTGCGAATTATGCCTTCTGCACCATCGAACCGAACGTGGGCGTGGTCGCCGTGCCGGACAAACGGCTCGACGCGCTCGCCGAGATTTATAAACCCGAAAAATACACCCCTGCGACCATTGAGTTTGTGGATATTGCGGGCCTTGTCCGCGGTGCCTCTCAGGGAGAGGGGCTGGGGAACAAATTCCTTTCGCACATCCGCGAGGTGGACGCCATCGTACACGTCGTCCGCTGCTTTGAGGACGGCAACATCATCCACGTGGAAGACAGCGTCGATCCCGTCCGTGACGTGGACACCATCAACACCGAGCTGGTGCTTGCCGATTTGGAGACGCTCGAGCGCCGCGCAGACCGGCTCAGGAAGCAGCTCAAGGGGGACGCCTCCGCCGCACCCGAGCTGGCGCTGGTCGAACGTCTGATCGGCGAGCTGGGCGCAGGCAGCATGGCGCGCGCCGTGCCGCTGGACGATAAGGAGCGGGAGCTGATCAAGCCGATGCAGCTGCTGTCGTATAAGCCCACCATCTACGTGGCCAATATCAGTGAGGAATTCATCAGACGTCCGCTGTCCGAAAATCCGCTCTATACCGCGCTGGAAGCACGCGCGAAAGAGGAAAACGCGGAGATTATTGCCGTCTGTGCCGAAATCGAAGCCGAAATTGCCGAGCTGGACGAGGAGGAGCAGAAGTTGTTCCTTGAGGATCTCGGCCTGACCGAAAGCGGCTTGGACAAGCTCATCCGTTCGTCCTACCGGCTGCTGGGATTGATCAGCTACCTGACCGCCGGCCCGAAGGAGGTTCGTGCGTGGACGATCACGGAGGGGACGAAGGCGCCGGGCGCCGCAGGCAAGATCCATACCGATTTTGAGCGGGGCTTTATCCGCGCTGAGGTCGTCGCCTTCGATACGCTGATGGAGAAGGGGTCATTCAATGCCGCGAAGGAGGCCGGATTGGTCCGCAGCGAGGGCAAGGATTACGTTGTGCGCGACGGCGACGTGGTGCTCTTCCGCTTCAATGTGTGATGCGGCCGCCCAACGGTTTGCCGTCTGCGGGATACCGCCGTTTATTGGCGCCTTCCGGGGAACGGCAAGCCGGGCGCTGCTTTTGAATCAGACGTTTTTGTATCGGATTGCCGTATAAAGGCTTTCCGCACAATGCACGGCTGAAGCCTTGAAGGCATAATTGCGCCTTCAGAATTGTGCGGGGAAGCCTGAAATCCCGTAAATGCGGGCGCGCAATAAACCGTTGCTTGCCTTTTGTCGGACACTTTGCGTATACTGGTATGAGGAATACGGAAAGGGAGGGGAACCAATGGTCGGACGCAACATCCGCCGCTTCCGTGAGGCGAAGGGGCTTACACAGGAGCAGCTTGCCGAGCGGCTGTGCGTGACGCGGCAGGCCGTATCGAACTGGGAAAACGAAAAAACGCAGCCCGACATCGACACGCTTCACAAGATCGCACAGGTGCTGGAGGTTTCGGTGGAGGAGCTGATCTACGGTGAAAAGCGCGAACGCGAAAATAAAACCATCGTCAACCACAACGTAACCAAAAATATCAGGAAAGGGCTTTCCTTCGGCGCGGGTCTGGCGATGGTCATTTCCTACGTGAACTGGGGCTCGGTCGGCTGGGCGATTTTCCACGGGCTGCTCAACTGGTTTTATGTGCTGTATTATGTCATCCGTTACGGGTGGTCGTGACGGTGCTGCGCGGCCGGTCGGGAGATTCGACCGCCCAGGACGCCTCTGCGGTCGTGTGCGGCGGTTTTGTCCGCCCGCGGAAAAGCGGCGGCCGTATGGCATCGCCTTGCGGATAGCCTGCCGGCGGCTGCTTCGCCCGGTCACGGTAGGCGTGAAGCCTGCGGAAGCGGCTTTTGACAGCTGGCGGGGCGCTGCGCTTGGCGCCTGCGGCGTATCCGAGGCTTGCCGCAAAAAAGGAGTGCCGAAAAAACGCTTTTTTCGAAAATGGATATCTGCGCAAAAGCCCCGATAAAAGCAGACAGGTACCTTGCTTTTATCGGGGACTTTGTTATGCGGTTCTTTCCTGACCGGGGACTTTTTCACGGCCCCGTGCGCCGGCAAGGCGCGCCGCTGTAAAAGCCGCAGACGCAGGAAGGCGATTTTCCCAAAACGGCGTTTGTACGCCTGTAAACGGGACTTTGCTTCCGAAAGTGAACCGTATCCGGCAGAGGCGTAAGGAAAAATTAAGGAGAAAAGCAGAAAGCGTGAGGCGCCGGCGGCGCCTCACGCTGCTTTGCGGCTGCGGGTGTTATGTGACGCCGCAGTCTATGGCTTCATTCGCTTTCCTGCATTCCGTATCGGTTTCGGATCGCCGGCTCTCAAAGTCCGAGAATCATACGCTTGAGCAGCAGATAGTCGGTCGGCGTCAGCGCTCCGTCGCCGTTGATGTCGGCTCTCTGTTTACCGGCTTCCGTCAGGCAGTCCTCGACTACAAGCTGCCGCTTGAGCAGCAGATAGTCGGTCGGCGTCACCTTTCCGTCGAGATTGACGTCACCGAGGAGTACGGCGCACGGCAGCGTCTCGGTTTCCGTGAACCCGCAGACACAGGTGCGGCTGCGGCTGCCTTCTTCGGTGTATGTCGGCTCCTTTGTCACTGTCCAGGCGCCGAAGGCATGCGGTGTGCGTTCGCTCGTCTGCCCGCAGGCGCAGGTCTGCCAGTGCGCGTTCCCGTCATACGCATAGCTGCCGTAAACGTGTGTGTGCTCGAGTTTGGGCAGAACCGTTTCGGCCTGCGTGATTTCATTGTTCGCCGCTTCGTCGGAGAACAGCTTGCCGCAAACCGTGCAGGTCCAGTATTCGATATTGCCCGCAGACGTTTCGGTCGGCTCTACCGCTTCGGTCTTGACCAGTGTGTGTCCGAGCGGGTCGATGGAGCGGGTCTCCTCCTCGCCGCAGGCGCAGGCGCGGTATTCTTCGCCTTTTTCGGTGCAGGAAGCCGGCGTGCGCACCT
>CAJFRY010000009.1 GCA_904419545.1 Candidatus Woodwardiibium gallinarum | reverse complement strand
TAGGCTTTTTGCTCATCTCTCCTCTACGCCCCAACGCCCGCTGTGCGGGCGTTGGGGATTTGGGGAAATGGCGGCTTGCCCTATAAGGAGCGGGACGGAAACCGCAGGCCCCTTTCGGCCGTCCTCCGGCGCCGACTTGCCGAAATTTTGCCGGTCAGTCGGCGGCCCGCCGGGCAACGGACAGCATACTGCTGACCGGCAGGACGCCGACCGATAACTATTCTTGCAGCACCGCACAGGGCAAACAGCCGCATTTTCTTTGCCGTTGACAATATATGCACCGCATGATATACTAAAATTTTCCAAATCCATACAAACGCTTCGGTTTGACAGGCGCATCCGCGAAAAGGCGCAGGGAACGGGCCGGGCCCGAACAGCCCGAAAACAACGATACGGCAAGGAGGAATACAATGAACTATCATGTTTTCATCGTAAACAACACAACCTTCCAATATCATCTCAGATACGGCTTTGCAGGCACCGGCGCAGGAAACAGGGAGGTTTCTTTCTTATCCAAACCCGAAACGTCATTCAACTACGCGGTGGAAACAAATTTTGTTAAAATGATCGCGGATATTTCCAGAATCAGAGCGGGAGATAAGATTCTTTTTTATCTTTGCGCCACCCCAACCACGCAAGGGGCGTTTTATGGGGTTTTCAAAGCCTCTTCATCCGCTTTCTTCGACGAAAGCAATGCGAATAATTATTTGCGCCATGAGCTTGGCAAGCCGCTGGCCTTTCGGGTTCGAATCGAGCCGGACACCGTATTCCCCTACGGCGTCTCCGAGCATTTATATCTGGATTCCCTGGACCAGATTACACATCCGCACGAGATGTGCTGGAGCATGATATACCGGAAGTTAAAAGGCAACCGAGGCTGTACGATGATTACGGAATACGAATTTGAACGCCTGCTGAATCAATTGAAGCAGGTAAACGACAATTCCTATTCAAACACCATCCAAAGTTTCGACTTTAATCAAAAAGAGCGCAAAATCGAGCCTTCCGAAAGCCCAGAAGCATACGGCGGCGCGACCGACCCTCTGGACATAAAAAAGCGTTTATTGATTAAGGCGAACCGGACGCAAAAATTCGAAGCCCATTTTCAGGCATATATCATGCAGAATTATGACCTGTCCCCTCTCAGAGAACTGCTGCTGCCGCTTCCGGACGAGAGCTGTTGGATCGGAAACGAAGTGTCGTGCGGAATAGGCATGCAAAAAATCGATATTTTAATCCTGCAAAAGATAAAAAACGAAATTTACATCAAATTGGTGGAATTGAAATGCGTACAGCCGGACGATTACATATTGGAGCGGCAGCTCCCGTGGTACATCCAATGGCTGTCCGATTATGTTGTGCCGAATTATACGTCTAAGAATCTAACGGTACACTTAATCCCCTGCGTGATTGCATTGGGAGAAAACAAAGCATTTGCCGACAAATGCAAAGCCTTCAAAACCACATTGGCAAAGGAAAACAAAAACCTGATTTTAGAACCGGCGGAATATATTTCATTCTCGTATAACAAAACGGAGATCGTATTCAAAAAGGAATCGGGTTCCGCGCCGAACGAAAAGCAAAGCTGACGCTGCGGGGGCCGACGGCCGGCCGAACCGTCCTTCCACCTGCTTCGGCCATGCAAAACACTTCTGATTGAAACATAAAGCCGCCGCAAAAATCATTTGGACGTATGAACGCCCGAAAGCCTTGAAAATCAAGGCTTTCGGGCGTTTCACGTCCTCCGTCATCTATCCGCGTCCGCCGCAGTCGCCGGCCGCTGACAAGCACCAGGCTTCAGCCACATCCAGCATAGCGCGCCCTTGCTTTTCCTGCCCGATTTGCAGTAAGACAAAAGCGGTGGAAACCGTCTGCAAATACCCCCATTCCCAAACGGCCTGTGCCGGAACGCAGGTCAGCATATGCAGATACCGGCAGCGCTCCAGGCCCTTACGCAAGGGAGCTTCATGATATTCTTCCGTCCATTCCCGCATAAGAACGCCCAGATCATATGCCTTTTCATAAAAAATACCGTCAGGATCGACAAGCTTAAAAGCGTTTTCTTCGGATAGGTCCTGCAATGTGTTATTCCCGTGCGCATCCCCGTGAACCAGCACAAACTCCGCCGGGTTCATCGCTTTTTCTCTTGCTTCCAAATACGAGAACGCTTTTGAAACAACCTGCGGCGAGCAGGGCCGGTTCAGCCTTTCCCAAGCGTCTCCTATAAATTGCCGAAACCAGGCAATGCTGTCCGCGCCCGTGGGCAGTCCCGCATTTTCCGCAGGCACCTCCCAGGTTTTCTTCAAAACGGAGCAGATGATACGAAGCTGTTCCGGTACGGAATAAGAAAGTGTGCCGATGGGCTTCCCCAAGCGTTCCAGCAAGCAGGCCTTTTTTTCAAGATCGCAGGCGATCAGCTTTACGTATCCTCGTCCATCTGCCGCACGCAAGGCGGTTATGCCGTTGGAAAACACGCCGCCAAGATTTTCAGGCATATCTATTTTGAGAACATAGCATCCGCCGTCTTTTCCGTCCGCATAAGCGACGAAAGCGTGCGTTCCGCCCGTCAACGCGCTGCCGACAGAAATTTCCCATTGCTTTTCCAAATCGGCGATCCGACGGTCAAGCGTGTTCAGCCACGCTTCGCCGGCGGCACCGGCCGATTTTGCCCGACGGACCACCAACGGCGGTATATCGTGTCGGTTCGGTGTCAAAATCCCCGTATTCAAGGCGGTACTCAAAATACGGTAAAAACGTTCTTTATCCACCGTTTTTGCAATCTCCACATTTCCGTCCGGCGTAGGAACAAAGGAAGTGCCGCCCATATTGCTTTTTTGTTCGGTTTCTACCTGCACAAATCCTTTTTCATAGCTGCAAATCTCCGGGTGAAAAACGCTGACTGCCACCAGCGGGTCGTGTAAGGTCAATTTTCCGGCGCTTTGCAGCCACGCGTTTCCAAAATCGAATACGGCTTTCATCAAATCGCTGTCCGCCCGCAAAAGCGTGCCTGCCTGTTCCGCTTCAATCGTGAGCTGATCGGTCACTTCCAAAGGAACGGCTCTATGTATCCCAATACGAGCGGAAAACACAATTTTAGATGCCAATGGATCGGCCCATGAATTCCAATTATAATAAGGATCGGGCAATTGCTCCCGGCCGAAATAGCCATTCATCACATAAAGTCCCTTCAGCAATTCGGGAGCGTCGGGATATGTGCGGAACAGCGTGGCAATGTTGGTCATATTTCCAATGCCGATCAACACGATTTCATGTGGGTTTTCCTTGATTTTTTCATACAGGAACGCCGGCGCGTCTGTTTTCGCAAAGGTATCGTGCCTCCAATGCGCCAACGCGCCCGCGCCGTCCGGCGTCGGATATAGCGGAACCGGCTGCAGGGTGCTGTCCATTCCCGCCACAATCGGAATCTTTACGCCTGCGGCTTTGCAAATCGCATCCGCAACCGCCGCACGCTTTTCCGGCTGTCCGCAAACAGTGGTGATGCCGAGCAGCTCGCACTGCGGCTCCTTCAGCAAATAGGCGAGGCAAATCGCATCGTCAATATCGCCGCCGATATCCGTATCAAGTAAAATCTTTTCCATTGCACAAAATCCTCCTGTATTTTGTTATAGATACAAGAGCTGCCTGCAAATCCCCATAATTGCCTCCTCTGCTTCGAAAGTCAAATGTAAAATCGAATGTTTCTCGCAAACAACTGCTTCCGCACGCCGCTATAGCCCGCAAAGCGTCAAGCGTTTTAAACGTTTATCCAGATAAAAAAGCGGAATAAAGCCCCGCAAGGCCCCATTCCACTCCTTTTATCCGCAAGTCTTCCGACAAGTGTGTACATTTGCAAAAGCCCGTTTCACCGCGCCTTCTTAGATGATGCGGAACAGTCTTACTCCCACTCGATTGTAGCGCAGGGCTTGGGTGTGAGATCGTAGAGCACGCGGTTGACGCCGGGCACCTCCGCAGTGATGCGGGCGGTGATATGCTGCAGCAGCGCGAAGGGAACGTCCTCAACGGTGGCAGTCATCGCGTCGGTGGTATTGACCGCGCGGAGGATGACGGGATACGCATAGGTACGCACACCGTCCTTCACGCCGACGGAACGGAGGTCGGGAACGACGGTAAAGTACTGCCAGACCTTACCCGCAAGCCCGTTCTTCGCGAACTCCTCGCGCAGTATGGCGTCCGACTCGCGCACAGCCTCCAGACGGTCGCGGGTGATGGCGCCGAGGCAGCGCACACCCAGCCCCGGACCGGGAAAGGGCTGACGGTAAACCATCCCGTCCGGCAGACCGAGCGCCTTGCCGACGACGCGAACCTCGTCCTTGAACAGCAGCTTGACCGGCTCGACGAGCGCGAACTGCAGATCCTCCGGCAGGCCGCCGACGTTGTGGTGCGCCTTAACACCGTCGCTTTCGAGAATATCGGGATAAATCGTCCCCTGCGCGAGGAACTCGATGCCCGACAGCTTGCGTGCCTCTTCCTCGAACACACGGATGAACTCGGCGCCGATGATTTTACGCTTGGTCTCGGGGTCGGATACGCCGGCCAGCTTGTCAAGGAACCGGTCGGCCGCGTCGACGTACACAAGATTCGCGTCCATCTGGTTGCGGAAGACCTCGATCACCTGCTCGGGCTCGCCCTTGCGCAACAGCCCGTGATTGACATGCACGCAGACGAGCCGCTTCCCGACGGCTTTGATCAGCAGCGCCGCGACGACCGACGAGTCCACCCCGCCGGACAGCGCCAGCAGCACCTTTTTATCCCCAATCTGTTCGCGAAGCTCCCGCACCTGTTCGTCAATAAATGCATCTGCCAATGCCTTCGTCGTGATGCGCGCCATATTTTCCGGCCGTTTGTTATTTTCCATGCTCTGCATCCTGCCCTTCTCCGTTTGATCCGTTCCGGCCGCCCATACGGGCGGCGTTCAACATTTTATTGAAATGCTTTTATCAGCAGAACAGGCGTTTCTTCGAGCCGCCGGTCTGCCGCCCGCATAAATGCGGTGAAATTTACCGTTTCCTGTCAATCCGCCGCAGCCGCGTTCGCCCGCAGCGAACGGGCAGACCGTTAAAAAGGATTTTTTCCGCCCCGCTCTGCATGGAGGGGCGATTACCCTGAAAATCCCCTGCGCAAAAATTTTGAGGGTATGCGACAGGGCGGGGCAAATCCCCAACCGGACTCGACCGACAAGCCTGCGCCTGCCATAACGGCATTAAAACCCGATCCGCGCCTCGATATAGGCCTCCAGCCCCTCGATCGGGATACGCTTCTGCGCCATCGTATCGCGGTCGCGGACGGTCACGCAGCCGTCGTTCTCGCTGTCGAAATCATAGGTCACGCACAGCGGCGTCCCAATCTCGTCGAAGCGGCGGTAGCGCTTGCCGATGGAGCCGCTGTCGTCGTACTCGGTGAAGAAGCGCTTGGACAGCTTCGTGCTCAGCTCCTGTGCGGGGCCGGCCAGCTTCTTCGACAGCGGCAGCACCGCCGCCTTCACCGGCGCAAGCGCGGGGTGGATGCGCAGCACGGTGCGGATGTCGCTCGTACCGTCCTTGCCCAGCTCCTCCTCGTCATACGCGTCGATGAGCAGCGCCAGCGTCACACGGTCGGCGCCGAGCGACGGCTCGATGACATACGGAATATATTTTGAATTGTCCTCAGGGTCAAAGTAAGACATATCCTGTCCGCTGTGCTCGGCGTGCGCCTTCAGATCGTAGTCGGTGCGGTCGGCCACGCCCCACAGTTCACCCCAGCCGAACGGGAAGAGGAACTCGAAGTCGGTCGTCGCGTTGGAATAGTGGCTCAGCTCCTCCTTGTCGTGGTCGCGCAGGCGCAGCGATTCCTCGCGCATGCCCAGATCAAGCAGGAACTGCCTGCAGAAGTCCTTCCAATAAGCGAACCATTCCAAATCGGTCCCCGGCTTGCAGAAGAATTCCAGCTCCATCTGCTCGAACTCGCGCGTACGGAACGTAAAGTTGCCCGGCGTGATCTCGTTGCGGAAGGATTTCCCGATCTGCGCGATGCCGAAGGGCACCTTGCGGCGCGTGGTGCGCTGCACGTTCCTGAAATTGACGAAGATGCCCTGCGCCGTCTCGGGCCGCAGGTAAACCTCCGACTGGCTGTCCTCGGTGACGCCCTGAAAGGTCTTGAACATCATATTGAACTTGCGGATGGGCGTAAACTCGCTCTTGCCGCAGCCCGGGCAGGTCACGCCGTTTTCAACGATGTATTCGTACAGCGCGTCGTTGCTCAGCCCGTCGACCTTCATCTCAACGCCGTGCTTTTTGTTCCACTCCTCGACAAGCGTGTCGGCACGGTGGCGCATCCGGCAGTGCTTGCAGTCGATGAGCGGGTCGTTGAAATTGACAACGTGCCCGGATGCGACCCAAACCTGCGGGTTCATCAGAATCGCGCTGTCCAGTCCGACATTGTACGGACTCTCCTGCACGAACCGCTTCCACCACGCGCGCTTGACGTTGTTCTTCAGCTCCACGCCGAGCGGACCATAGTCCCACGAGTTGGCCAGCCCCCCGTAGATTTCGCTGCCGCTGTAGATAAAGCCTCTGCCCTTGCAGTAGGCTACGATCTTGTCCATTGTCTTGCTCAGATTGTCCATCATACGCTTACAAGCCCGCTTTCCTTCCGAAATTTTACGTTTCCTTTATATTTTACAGGGATAAGGTCGCTTTGTCAAGAGGCATTCCCTCCAAAGCAATCGGGTTATTTCCGAATCATTTTGCTCATCTGGCGCTGCGCCATCACAAGGCCGTAGTAACGGCCTTTGCGCTGCATCAGCTCGTCGTGCGTTCCGGATTCCTCGATCGTCCCCTTTTCGAGCACGACCAGCCGCGTCGCGTTGCGCAGCGTGGACAGCCGGTGCGCGATGGCGATGGTCGTGCGCCCCTGCGTGAGCGAGTTGATCGCATCCTGGATCAGCTTCTCGGTCTCGGTATCCAGCGCAGCGGTCGCCTCATCAAGAATGAGGATGCGCGGGTCGCGCAGAACCGCACGCGCAATGGCGACGCGCTGCCGCTCGCCGCCCGAGAGCGTGTGTCCCTGTTCGCCGACGATGCTGTCGTAGGCGTCCGGCTGCTTCATCACGAACTGGTGCGCATTGGCCAGCCGTGCCGCGCGCAGGACGTCCTCAAAATCACAGCCCGGGCGTGCGTAGGCGATGTTGGAGTAAATCGTCCCCTTGAACAGGTAGGTTTCCTGCAGCACGACGCCGATTTTGTCGCGCAGCGCATGCTGCGAATAGTCGCGGATATCCACCCCGTCGATGCGCAGAACGCCGCGGTTGACGTCGTACAGGCGCATAACCAAATTGATCATCGTGCTCTTGCCCACGCCGCTGCGGCCGACGATGCCGACCATCTCGCCGCTTCGGATACGCAGATTGATGTTTTTGAGGACGTATTCATAATCGTTATAGCCGAAGCTGACATTGTCAAACTCGATGTCGCCGCGGATGTCCTTCTCGCACGCGGCGGGCTTATCGCAGATATCCGGCTCCTCATCAAGCAGCTCAAAAATCTTCGCCATGGAAGTCATCGCACGGGTCAGCCGGCGGGGAATGAACGCCGCCCAGCGAACCGGGCCGTACAGCATACCGACGTAGGTAAGGAACTGGCTCAGCTCGCCGAGCGTCACCTCGCCCGCGATGACCTTCGCGCCCACGAACAGCAGAACCGCATATTCACCAATGCCCATCAGGAAATTGGCGAACGGCATCAGCAGGTTCCAGGTCGTCTCGTTCTTCTTGGAGATATCCGCCACGCGCTTGGCGGCCCGGTCGAACCGCTCCTCCTCACGCTTTTCGGTGCCGAACACCTTGACCACGCGGATCCCCGAAAATACGTCGTGCAGCAGCGTATTGACCGCGCTCTCCGACTGCCACTGCTTGTGGTACATCCGGTTCATCCGCCGCCGGAAAGCATAGAAGATCAGCACCGCAAGCGGCAGCGGAATGAGGATCATCAGCGTGAGCACCCAATCCATCGCAAACAGCATGCCGACAACCGAGACGAACAACAAAAGCATCTGCAGCAGCTCGACCGTCGTATCCACGACAAATTCGCGCATCACCTGCGTGTCGCTCGTAATACGTGTGATCAGCTCGCCTGCGGTACGCCTCGTAATACCGGCCAGCGAAAGCTGCTGCACTTTGGCGTAAACGGCCTCGCGCACGCGGACGACGATCCTGTTGCCGGTCTTGACCATCAGTACGCTGCGGATGGCCGAGAACAGCGCGCCGGACGCAAGCACGGCCGCAATCGCCGCGATAACGGCAAAAAAGCCGCTTGTCGACGCGCCGGGCTTGTTGATGTAATCATCGATGAGAATACGGTTGAGGATCGGCATCACCACGTCGAGCGCACTGACTGCAAAAAACAGAAGCACCGCGACCAGCAGCGGCTTCATGCTCGGCTTCGCGAACGGCCAGAGCCGCCGCAGCAGTTTCTTCCGGTCGATGCAGTGCGGACAGACCGTGCTGTTGTGCCGGTACGGGGTGCCGCACTTGGGACAGCGGGTGCGGTGCAGGCTCGCATCGGCGGAAACGGTTCGTCCCTCTCCCAGCGCGCGCAGCAGCATCACCGCGTTCTGGAACGCACGCGAATTGCGCATATCGGTGCGCAGCAGCTCGGCGGGGACGCCGTCGGCTTCGTATTCAATGGCCGCGCAGCCGACATTCTGCACATAGCGGACCTCTGCGCCGGCCGGCAGAACCGTTTTTTTCAGTGCCCCGCCCGGCGAATCGGCTGCATACAGCGCGCCGCCGGCAACGGCGGCAAAGCCGTCGATAAACTCGTTGTCAAAAGACAGATTGTAGGCAAAGACAAACACGGCCTCCTCGCCGGTCTCCGCCGAGACCCGCGCCGCGAAGGCCGCCTCTGCCGGTGTATACTGTGTTTGCGGCGTATCCGACATATGGGAAAAGCACTTCCTTTCTTTCCCTTTTCACGCGCCCCCGCGTTTCTCAGAGATACAGTTCGATTTTGCGGTAGCTTTTTCCGTCGAGCGCGAGCACGTCGTCGATTTCGTAACGGTTGCCGTCGACATCGGTAAGAACGACGCGGCTTTCGGTGATCTTGGCGATGTTGCGGAAGGTGTCGTGCATCGCAAAGGAGAGCGGCCCGCGGTCGCTCTCGACCTCCCAGTAGGAATATCCAAACCGCTCCTTGACCGAATGAACCTTCGTGATATGCGGCGCAAAATACTTCCGCGCAAGCTCCGCGCTGATAATCGCGGCGCTCCCGTCGTCGAAATCGGACAGCCGGCGGATGATGCCGAATTCCTTGGAATCCTTGTCGAGCACCGAGATGAATTCGTCGGGCAGCTCATACGGGAACGCGCGGTGAAAGAACACACGCCCCAAGTCCTGCCAGATGCATTCGCCGTCCTCCTGCTCCTTCAAATCGTCGGCGCCGACCTTGGGCAGAAACGCGTTCAGCCCGGCAAACCCGCCCGGCGTACGGTAAAATTTTGCGTTTTCGGGTGTAAAATATGTGATTTTGACGATATCCAGAAAATCGTTTTTCATAAAATGTGCGCCTTCCTTTCCAACGAAACACACAGCAGCGGACAGCCCAAACACGTCGGACGCCGGCAAGCGCTCCTTACCCGGCAGCAAGCGGAACGTCCGGCCTTTCGGCCGGCGCCGCGCGGGCGGCTTTGCCTGTCGCGTCTTATTCCTCGATGCCGATGGTCTTCAGCGCCTCGGCCTGCATCTTATACAGCCTGTAATACACGCCCTTCTTCTCCAGCAGTTCGACGGCGGTGCCCGCTTCAGGCATCTTCCCGTTTTCGATGACAATCAACCGGTCGGCGTCGCGGAGGGTGGAGAGGCGATGGGCGATGATGATGGTCGTGCGGTTCTCGGTCAGACGGTTGAGCGCCGACTGGATCTGCCGCTCGGTCTGCGTGTCCATCGCGGCGGTCGCCTCGTCGAGAATGAGAATGCTCGGGTCCTTGAGTACGGCGCGCGCAATAGACACACGCTGCCGCTCGCCGCCGGACAGGTCCTTATGGCCGAAGCCGACCATCGTTTCATAGCCGTCCGGGTACTTGATGATGAAATCATGCGCCGACGCGATCTTTGCCGCGTTGATGACCTCCTCGTTCGTCGCATCAGGGCGCGCGTAGCGGATGTTTTCCATAATCGTGCCGCGGAAGAGGTAGGTCTCCTGCGAGACGATGGCGATCATTCCGTGCAGCGCTTGGAAGGACATTTCCCGCAGGTCGATCCCGTCGACGAGCACCTCGCCCGACTTCGGGTCATACAGCCGCGTGAGCAGGTTGGCAATGGTGCTCTTGCCCGCGCCGGTGTGGCCGACGATTCCCAGCGTGCTGCCCGCAGGAACGGTGAACGAGATGTCCTCAAGCACCTGCCGGTTCTCCACATAGGAGAAGCAGACGTTACGGAACTCCACATCCCCGCGGATGCTCTCGGGCGTCACCGGGTGCTCGCTCTCGCGGACCTCGGGGACGGCGTCCTTGATTTCAAACAAACGCTGGAGCGCATTGAGGCATTCCGCCCACCAGTTGACGGCGTTGGCAAAAAATTCAATGGGCGCGTAAATCATATTGACATAGGCGACGAAGGCCATCAGCGTACCGTAGCTCATCTCGCCCGTCGCCTGCATAACCTGCCAGCCGCCGACGCCCCAGACGACAATCGAGCCGATGCGCATCAGAAAGGTCATCGCGCGGAAAACGGTATTGCTCCGCACACCGATATCCGTATCGGCCTGTGCGGCGGCAACCGACCGGCGCCCGAACCGCTCCCGCTCCTCATTCTCGCGCGCAAAGCTCTTGACCACGCGCATGCCGTTGAGCACGTCGGAGATGAGCGAGTTGAACGAGCGCCTTCTCGAATACGCCTTTGCATGCAGCTTGTCGAACATCGCGAATGCCAGCTTGAAGCAGAGGAAGAACAGCGGCACCGTGATAAAGGTATACAGTGTAAGAAGCCAGTTGGTCGCCAGCATAATCACCAGCACTACGACGAGCTGCAGCAGATTGGTCACGAAATAAGGGAACCCGTCGCAGAAAAACCAGTAAATCGTGGTCGCGTCGTTGTTGACCTGCGTCATCAGACCGCCGGTTTGGCGGTTGGAGAAAAAGGAAAGCGACAGCGCGCTGATGGCGGAAAAAATCGTCTTTTTCAGGTCGTACACCAGCTCGGCGGCAACCTTGGCGGAGATGATGCCGTTGACCAGCGACACGAGCAGCGACACGATGCGCACACCGACGATCAGCAGCACCATCTTCCCGATTTCACCGTAGAAACGGCCGCCCTCCGTCAGTACGTCGTCATAAAACACGGTGTTGGATATGTACGGCGTCAGAACACCGAGGGCCGTAATCATCACAAAAGTGAACATAACCATCGCAATATAGCCGCGGTAGCGGAAGAACATCCCGCCCAGCCGCTTGATGAGCCGCACCTTATCCATGCACTTCGGACAGACCCGCCGCTCGATGTCGGGATAGCGCATCCCGCACTTGGGACAGTAATGATTGGATTCGGTTTCCTTATTGAATTGTTCCTCGTCGACCTTTCCGTCGCGCACGAGGCCGCCGTAAGCCCTGCAAAGCACGTTCGCATCGTGCTTGCAGGTGTTGGTAAAGCGGAACAGCTCGGTTTCGGCGCCGTCGTATTTACCGACGGCCATGCCGCTGCTGACAAGCGTCTCCACGTGTACGTCGGTCAGCTTTTCCTTCTCAAATTCCGCGTATCTCGACTCGGCAAAGAACGTCTCGCGGTCCCGCGCGTCGGCAAGCAGCAGCTTTTCCGGCCGGCGGATGACGACCGAGCCTTCCAGCACACACAGCCGGTCGGCAAACAGCGCGACGTAAACGTCCTTGAGCACCATATCGACGCCGAGGTCGGCGCGCATCGTCAGCACCGCGTCCTTTACGTTTCTCCCATGCTCGCTCAGACACCGCGCGGCGGATTCCGGCAGCTCCTTGAGTACGATCATCGGTGCATCCCTTCCTTTCCGATCGAAGAGGGGTGCGGCGCCTGCAAAACCGGCGGCGCCGCAAAATGGGCGATCAAACAAAAGACTTTTTTATTTTACAACAATTTTTCGCAAATGTAAATCGTTTTTTCAAAAAAATATCCGCCCTTCGAAGCTTTTTGCTTGAAAAACGTACTTTTGTGTGGTATAATGAAATCTGCATAGCTTTGGACTGCGCCCGAAAGCTATGCGGACTCCATGCGGCGGCAGGGACGGCTTCGGGCAAAGCCGAACGCCTACGGAAACTTCGGAAGAACCGAACCGGCGCCGCATTTTCAAGTTATGCGGCAGAAACATTTCCGATGACGCCCATGCTTATACGGGGATCTGAAAAACGAAGAACCCGCCTCGCCTTCCCTTGTTTTATTGCAAAGATACAATGGCTCACGAATGGTACGCGCCGTCCGCTTTGCGGACAATACACGGTCCCGCAGCCACCCCGGCGCTTTTGTGCGCAAATCGGCCTCCGCCCGCCGCAAAGCGGGGACGGAGGCTGCAAAGAAAGGTATGAACGAACCGATGATCGATATCGCTGTACTCGGCCTCGGCACCGTCGGCAACGGCGTGTACGAGGTAATCACAGGCAACGGCCTGCACATAGCACGCAGCCTCGGCGGCGAAGCGCTGCGCATCAGGCGCGTGCTGGATCTGCGCAGCTTTGACACGCATCCGCTGCGCGACGCAGTGACAAACGACTTTTCCCTCATCGTCGGCGACCCCGACATCCGCGTGGTGGTGGAAACGATGGGCGGCCTGCACCCGGCCTACGATTTTTCCAAGGCGGCGCTGGAAGCAGGCAAAAGCGTGGTGACCAGCAACAAGGCCGTCGTCGAGGAATACGGCCGCGAACTGACCGAGACAGCGCAGCAAAACGGCGTGTTTTACCTGTATGAGGCTGCGGTAGGCGGCGGCATCCCGCTCATCTCCACGCTGCACGGCTCCTTCGGCGCCAACGGCATCCGAAGGATCGCGGGCATCCTCAACGGTACGACCAACTATATTCTCACGCGCCTGCTGGACGACGGGATGGCGTTCGACGATGCGCTCCGGCTCGCACAGGAAAAAGGCTACGCCGAGAAGGACCCGACCGCCGACGTCGACGGGCTGGACACGGCGCGCAAGATCTGCATCCTCGCCTCGATCGCGTCGGGGAAAAGCATCCGGCTGCGCGACTGCCGTGCCATCGAGGGCATTCGCGGCATCCTGCCCGCACACGTCGAAGCTGCGCTGCTGCACGGATTTTCCATCAAGCTCTTGGGCGTCTACGAAAACGGCACGGTGTGCACAGCGCCGTATCTGGTTCCGCTGGACAGCCTGCTGAGCGCGACGAACGACGTGTTCAACGCCGTCTCCATCACCGGCACGGCGGTCGGCGAGGTGGTGCTCTACGGCCGCGGCGCAGGCGCGCGGCCGACAGCTTCGGCCATTGTCTCCGACGTCATTGAGGCCATCAACGGCACCTGTCCCCCTGTGTTCCGCGCGGAAGCGGACGAGCCGGGGTCGGGGAGCATACCGGCGCGCCGCTTCATCTACGTGGACGGCTGCCCCGACGCGCTGCCCCGAAATGCCGTCCGCACGACCGGCGGCGGGTACGGCTTCATCGTCGGCGCGGACGCCGACACGGATGCCTTCCGCACGACGCCGGGCTATTGCGAATACCGCGTGCTCGACCCGTTGGACTGCGAATCATAATCAAGTTTTTACAGGATGTCCCGCCTTTTTCGAGGCGGGACATTTTGGGGGAATCCGGCAGAATCCGCATACGCCGCACGTTTTTTAAAATCCTCCGCTGAAGCACTGCGGAAACTGCACCCCGTATTCCGACGCGTTTTACGGCAGCCGCCCTCTGTACGCCGCCGAAAAGGCCGCACAATCGCCGCTCATTATAATGAGATGCATAGTCCACACCGCACATGAGGCCGAATCGCTTCATCTCAGACAACAAACGGCCGCGCCAATAAAAAACGTCTCTACTCCCGCAAATCCGCATTCCAGTCGAAGATAATTCCCGTATTCGGATCCATTTCAAATTCATATTTCATACCTGCATAAAACAATTCGCCTTCAAACCGTCCGCGCCCGTCTCCGCCTTCTTTTCGAATCCGAACATCCCCGGCTTCGGAACCGGGCACTTTGCTTCGGACGATATTTTTGGCTTCCTCCGGCGTAACTGGCGCGCCGCCCAGCCGGTCGAGCCATTCTTCGTCCACTTCATAATCGGCGCCTACGATCCAGCCGTCCGATATGCTGATTTCAAAATCATAGTCTCCATAGTCCGTTTCAAATTCAACCCGGAAAATCGGAATGCCGTTTTCCCTGTCGCGCTCCGCCTTTACATTATAAGCGTCTTTTTCCGGAACACCGGCGTTTTCCAGCGCAACAGACAATGCCTTGCTTCGGTCTATCGTCCCGTCGCCGGTTGAACCGGTATCCAATGACTCCGCTTGCTCCAACGTCCCATCCGGCAAAGAATTCTCCGACATTTCCGAACCCGCACTCACCTCTCCGTTCAATGATGGTTCCGTTCCGAATGCCCCCTGTGCGGAAGACAAATTCGGATCCAATGCCTGCTTTTTTCCGCACCCGCCCATAACCAACAACACGGCCGCGAATAGAACCGCAGCACATACCATTCGTTTCACCGATACATCCCCTCGTTTACAGAATTTCGCATCAACCCCAACAGGCCGCTTCCGCCGACATGCCTGTCGTCTGCCAATTCGGCTAATCCGCCCGAGACCTCTGCGCAGATTATAACCCGCTGCCGATGACGCACGCAATATCCTTTCCAACCGCCGAAGCATACATTATAAAGCCAGCGCTGTGCGGATTTGCCGTCATTTCCGCCCGTACGGCGGCATATCACGTTCGTACCATGCAGCATCAGTATACCAGATATGGCAAACAAATGCAACCATATCAAACTTGCCCGTGCCCTTTTCCCAAAATACAGTCTTTATCAGCAACGGAAGCATTTCCTCCGGTCGGTTCGTACAAGCCGCACGCACCCTTATCCCCAATGCCGCATGCCGTCTGTTTTTACGCTTGGCGTTTTTTCGTCGCATCGTCCGTGCGGCGAAACGGCGCCTCATTCCTTCGCTTCCAATCTGATTTTTTTTGCCAAAACCGCTTGCATTTGTCCTCCATTTATGATAGACTATCGGAAATAAGGGAGTAGTCAACACCCTGCGCGGCATACCACAGCCCGCGCGTGTGATGAACGTCAACAGCACCTGTGCGGTTTTCGCCGTACTTATGGCTTCATCTGAAATGACGAGACTTATCTGCATCGGCAGACGGTTTCGTCTTTTTTTGTTGCACCATGCCGCTGTGATTCAAGCCCGACAAACCCGTCCATACTCCCAAGGGGCTTTCTGCGCACAGGAAGCGCGGCGCAAATTTCTTCCGCCGGATTCCCTGATTATACGAACCAAGGCGCCGTGGTTTGCGGACCCGAAGATTTGCAGACTGCGGCCCGAAAAGTTTTGAACCGTTGTACCGGATAAACAGATCGCAAGAAAAATGATTTCAGTTTCAACATAAGGAGGAAGCATTGTTTTGGCATACCACAACGAAAGCACCGAATCCGTGCTGCACACGCTCGGCGCGGACCCGAATACCGGCCTGACCGGCGAAACTGCGACCGCGCGGCTGTCGGAGTACGGGGAGAACCGGCTGCGCGAGAAGAAGAAAAAATCGACGCTGCGGCGGTTCCTCGACCAGTTCAAGGACGTTATGATCCTCATCCTGCTCGCGGCGGCGGCCGTTTCGTTCGTCGTCGCCTGCACCGAAGGCGACCCGATGGAATTCTTTGAGCCGGGGCTGATTCTGCTGATTGTCATACTCAACGCAGTGATGGGAATGCTGCAGGAGAGTAAGGCCGAAAAGGCGCTGGATGCGCTCAAAAGCATGTCCGCTCCGCACGCACGCGTGCTGCGCGACGGCAAGGAGCAGGTCATCGACGCCGCGCTGCTCGTACCCGGCGACGTCCTGAAGCTCGAAGCGGGCGACTTTGTCCCCGCCGACGCACGGCTGCTGCACAGCGTGAGCCTGAAGAGCGAGGAATCGGCGCTGACCGGCGAATCGGTGCCGGCGGAAAAGGACGCGTCTGCCGCCGTGGACGAAAAAGCGCCGCTCGGCGACCGCGTCAACATGGTCTATTCGGGGTGCAGCATCACCTACGGCACGGCGACGGCCGTCGTCACCGCAACCGGGATGCAGACCGAAATGGGCCGCATCGCCGGCCTGCTGGAGGGCGAAGACGAAGGGCAGACCCCGCTGCAGAAGAAGCTGGCGCAGCTCGGCAAATATCTGGGCATTGTGGCGCTGTTCGCCTGTGCCGTCATTTTTGTTGTGGGACTGCTCTCCGGCATCGAGGTGCTGGAAATCTTCATGACAGCCGTCTCGCTGGCTGTCTCCGCCATCCCCGAAGGACTGCCGGCAATCGTAACGATTGTGCTGTCCATCGGCGTGCAGCGGATGGTCAAAAAGAATGCGCTCATCCGCCGTCTTCCTGCGGTCGAAACGCTCGGCAGCGCCTCCATCATCTGCTCGGATAAAACCGGCACCCTGACCCAGAACCGCATGACGCTCGTCCGCGCCTACGCGGACGGCGCGTCTGACAGCGAAGCCGTAACCGATGCCTGTTCCGACGACGTCCGCAAGCTGCTTCGGCTCGGCGCGCTCTGCTGCGACGGCACGGTCGCCTTTCACGGCGACGAAGTGCAGCACATCGGCGACCCGACCGAAACAGCCATTGTTCTTGCCGCGCACCGCAACGGGATGCCCAAGGATGAGCTGAACCGTCTCTGTCCGCGCGTGGCCGAGCTGCCGTTTGATTCCGACCGCAAGCGGATGACCACCGTCAACCGCATCGACGGCAGGCTCATCGTCATCGTCAAGGGCGCGTTCGACCAGCTCGCACCCCGCTGCATCGCGGGCGATCTGGAACGCGCAAAAGAAATGAACGACCGAATGGGCGGCGAAGCGCTTCGCGTGCTGGCTGTCGCCTGCAAGGAAATCGACGCGCTGCCCGACGCACTCACGCCCGACACGCTCGAGACCGGACTGACCTTCCTCGGGCTGGTGGGAATGATCGACCCGCCGCGGCCCGAGGCAAAGGCGGCCGTTGCCACCTGCCGCCGCGCAGGCATCAAGCCTGTGATGATCACCGGCGACCACGTCGTCACCGCCTCGGCAATCGCACGCGAGCTGGGGATTCTCACCGACGGCGACCGCGCGATCACCGGCGCGGAGCTGGACGCAATGACCGACGACGAGCTGGATAAAGCCGTCGAGAAAATTGCCGTTTACGCGCGCGTTTCGCCGGAAAACAAGATCCGTATCGTCAAGGCATGGCAGCGTAAGGGGCAGGTTGTTTCCATGACCGGCGACGGCGTGAACGACGCGCCCGCCCTCAAGGCCGCCGACATCGGCTGCGCGATGGGCATCACCGGCACCGACGTCGCCAAAGGCGCGGCGGATATGACACTGACGGATGACAATTTTGCCACCATCGTCGACGCGGTCCGCGAAGGACGCGGCATTTACTCGAACATCCGCAAGGTGGTCGGCTTCCTGCTGGGCACGAACATCGGCGAGGTCATCACCGTGTTCGCCGCGATGCTGCTCTGGCGGAAAACGCCGCTGCTTTCGATGCAGCTTTTGCTCATCAACCTCGCCACCGACAGCCTGCCCGCCATTGCGCTGGGAATGGAAGCCGTCGAGTCCGGCGTGATGGATCAAAAGCCCAAGCCGAAAAACGAAGGGCTGTTCGCCCACGGACTCGGCGTGCGCATCGTATTGCAGGGACTTCTGTTCGCTCTTCTGTCGCTCATCGGCTTTGTCGCAGGCGAAAAAGCGACCGGAACGGTCGAAGGCGGGCAAACGCTGGCCTTTATGGTACTGGCGCTCTCACAGGTCGTACAGGCGTTCAATATGCGCAGCGACCGCTCACTGTTCGCCATCGGTCCGTTTTCCAACCACAAACTCAACTGGGCGGCGCTCGCTTCGACGGCTCTGGTCGCAGTCGTGCTCTTTACGCCTGTCAGCATCGCGTTCGGGCTGGTGACCCTGCCGTGGCAGTATTACCTGCTTGGCCTCGGACTGGTGCTTGTGCCGCTGGTCGTGATGGAGCTTGCCAAGCTCTTCGGACTGATCCGGCACCGCGAGCATAAATAATACGATGATCCGATGCGGCGCAGCCGCAAGGAGAAAACAGCGGTAAATTTTCTGCATTTTTGCGGGACGGCAAATGGGGAACCGGCTTAAAGCCGGTTCCCCATTTCAGTCTGTCAAAGAAGTGGACATTTTCGACAGGCTGCGCCTTGAAAGCCAAGCCCTTCAAGGCTTTTTGCTTTGTTCAGTACGCATGATTACAAACGATTCCGCCGTACTCTGCTCATAACAACGCGCATATGCCCATAGCCGGGCCGGACAGCGCCGCCCAAACAAGCGTAAAGGGCAGACAAATTTGGCCCTTGTAATTGAAGGGCAGCCTGGAATAATCCCAGATGCGTGCCTTTTCATTCCGATTGCAGATCAGCCCGACGCACAGCTCAATGAGTGTGAATGCACCCGTACAGAGCGAAACCCGCACAACCGCACCGCCGCGGCACCGTAAACGTCGCACGCGGTCGGCCGCCAGCAGCGCCAGTCCGCCGGCGGCGAACATGGACGGATGGGTACGGCGGCGGTAAAGCAGCTCCGCACCGCAATAGAGCATCCCGCCGACGGCAAACAGCGACGTCGCGCGTTGAAAAAAGCGTATCATACATAACCCCGCATTCGTGTTCTTTGCCCTTAGCATCCCGCATGGCGCAGCTTTTTATGCGGCAAATGCAGCCGTCCTTTTTTATTTTTTATAAAAATATAAGCCGATGCAGATACCGTATCCGGCCGGACATAGTACGAGTAAAATATGCTTGCAGAAATTTCCGAAAAGCACGCCCACCGACCGCACCGTTTGCCCGTACACACGAAAAACACGGCGGCAGGGGATGTGCACTCTGCCGCCGTACTGTTTTGATTCGTTTGCCGCAAACCTATTCCCTGCACCGCGCGGCCCAGGCGGCCCAGCGCGGGTCGGCTTTGATTTCCCGCTCGACCTGACCGTAATCGGGATTCATCCAGAACGGCCAGTCATCGGGCAGCAGCTCAGCCGTCCGCCCGTCCCCTTCGCCGGGCGCCTGCCGGACAAAGGACACCAGCGGCGCCGTGAACGCATATTCCTCCCCGCCGGCCAGCGCATCCAGCGCACGCGCATGTGCGAGCGCTTCGTCCAGTGAGACAAACGCGTCGTCCCGATAGCCGCACGCCCATTGCAGTCTGGACAGATAGAGATACAGCTTGACCAAATCGTCATGATAGACGCCGAAGCGGCCGTCGTCACAGACCAAACCATACATGTCGATCACGCCCTTGACCTTCCGGACCGGCAGGTCGCTGTCGAAATGGTGCAGGTTGGCGATCAGCCCGTATACGAGCTGTTCGGAAAAGATGTGCAGCATGCGCAGCAGCAGCTCGCCGATATACCGCGCCTCCGCTTTCCCATCGGCCGAAGCGGCCAGCAGAACCTCCCGACAGTGCTTCATTTCGGGCATCCGTTCGGCACAGGCAACCGCTTTGCCGTATTCGCCCAGGTTCCGATACAGCAGAACGAGGAGCGAAACGGCTTTTGCCACGACCGCACCGTCGTGCGAAACGGCAAGCAGACGCTCGCAGATCGCAATGGCTTCGGCCCAGTATTTATTTTCCCTGTGCCGGTCGTAATCGTGACGGATGAAGCCCTCGTCGTCATAATAAACCCACTCACAATTCCGCCGCCAGCCGGTTTCCGACAGTGTATCGGCAAGGGCAAGAAGCAGCCTTTCGTTCTGCGGGAACTGTTTAAGCCCCGTCCGTAGTACGTCGATGCACGCGTCCAGCCATTCGCCGTCTCCGCGGCTTTTGATAGAAAAGCCGTCGGCCTGACGCAGAATCGCGTCGACCTTCTTGTCGCGGTCGTTCCGATAGCCGAACAGCTCGTCAATCGACACGCCGAACAGGTTGGCAATGGCGGGCAGCAGCTCAGTGTCGGGATAACAACTGCCCGTTTCCCAGCGCGAAACGGCCTGCGCGGTGACGCCCAGCGCCTTCGCCAGTTCTTCCTGCGTTTTTCCGTCCCTGCTGCGGAGCGCGCGCAGGGTTTCGCCCAGTTGATATTGCATACCGCTACCTCCCAAAATCGTGTCCACCGGTGTGTCTTTATTCTACCAAAAGGCGCTCCGAAAAGCAAGGAAGGGCTTGTTGCGGTGCTTACAACCAAAGGTTGTAAGCACCGCGGCCGATTGAGCTTACGCAAACGGGCGGCGGCCAATCTATTGCCGCACACAGCGGCGCATCATACCGTTTCCGCTGCGGCTGCAGGAAGACAGATACGGAACGGTAAATTCCCCGCCTTTTATGCAGAACGGCAAATGGGAAAACGGCTTCGAGTCGTTTTCCCATTTGCCGGCGAAAACGTTTGTATTGGCTTTCAGCAATAAGAACTTTCCGAAAATCCTGCGTTTCTTTTCCATCCGGCAGAGCCGGTCCGACTGGATACTCCGCCCTGCCAAATACATCCCCCGAACCGCAAGCTCCGACGGCAACACACAATATTTGCCAAACAGCAGCTCAGACGTGCGTCCGCGCAGGGCCGAAGCCGTGCCGTTTTACGCAATCTCCCGGCGCGCGCGGCGCCGCCGGTGCCTGAGCGGACGATAGCAGACGGCATAGGCAATCAGCGCCAACGGCATCGCGGCCAGCACATCGATCACCGAATGCTGCTTAAGGAACACCGTCGACAGGCAGATCAGTACGGCCGTCGCCGCAAAAACAACCCTCCACAGCGGCTTCCGCAGCCGCCTGGCGTCCCAGCCGGCAAACATCACGCCCAGCGCGCCGAGCACGTGGATAGACGGGCAGACGTTTGTGTTGGTATCAAAAGAATAGAAATTCCCGACCATCTGCGTGAGCAGGTTGTCACGCGGGAACGCGGCGGGACGAAGCTGCTGACAGGTGGGGAAAATCAGATATATCACGATCGTAACCGAATATGTAAGGATAATGAAATGCATAAACCGCCGGAACGCGCGTATGTCATACAGCAGCGTATACAGCAGCATTCCCGCAATACAGAGGAACCATGCCAGATACGGAATCAGAAACAGCTCACAGAACGGAATCAGGTCGTCCAGCGCGCAATGCATCGGGTAATAACGCGCAGGCATATAGAGCTTTTCAACAAAATAAAAGAAAATTCCGTAAATCGGCCAGAACAGCAGCAGCTTGAGATGACGAAACGACTCGTCGTTCAGCTTAGACCATCGGAATTGCCGGTAATCCACGGCAAAACCCCGCCTGTGCATCTCGCTTTCTCCTCTCTTTTTCGCCGGAGCGCCCCTCTTCGGAACGGCCGGCGCTGTACTATGCCTCGTAGTACAGTTAGTATATACGCCTTCTTCCGTTTTGTCAAGCACTTTTTCAAATTTTCTTTTGAAAATTTGCGCGGGCAGGACACCTTCGCCAGACTCGGAAAACCCGGCCGGGTTTCGGAACAGGCTGCGGCGCTGCCGCCGGCAAATGTCCGCAGGTGCAAAAAGCCCGCACAAGCCGATACGCCGGACGCCTGCATAAAACCGGCCCGCGTTCGTCGCCGAACAGACGCCGGATCCGCAGGCAGAAGTGTCCTGCCTATAAGATATACAGCCGAATGCGGGAAAATATACCGCATCCGCCGCCCTGCGGAACACGAAAACATCGAAAGACGTCCTGCACGCAGCCGCAGCCTCTCTCCCGCAGCCGTTCGGAGCGGGGATTTTCCGGCGTCAGAAACGCTTCCGGCACGGAACGGCCGACCGAGCCGCTTACGCCGAGCCGCGTCAGAAACGCTTCCGAACTGCGAAACCGGCGTCAGCCCTTTTTCCGGTCCTCCGCAAAAGCGCGCGCCAACAGGGACTCGTGGTCGCTGGCAAGCACCCGCTCACCGACCGGTTCGTAGGCGATATCCCCCTCGAAGCCGCCGGGCGCGGGGACGACGCGCACGGAAAAGTGCAGCGTTTCGCCGCAGCCGTCGAGCGTAAAGTCCAAAAGATCTTCGCCGCTTTCCGCGCGCGGGGTACAGACAATTTCAAAAAAACCGGCCTCGGCAGCGTCGTCCCCGGCTTTCGGCTGTGCGGACAGCCCGTCGAGGCAGGAATAAAACGCCACAGTGATCACGCGCGTGCGCGGGTCGCGGTGCGGGTCGGAATACGTGCCGATCTGACGGACGGGCACGTTCTCTATGCCCGTTTCCTCCCACAGCTCGCGGCGCGCGGCGGTCTCGACCGTCTCCTCGGGCTCGACGAAGCCGCCGGGAAGGGCCCACGTGCCGATGAAGGGATGTCCGCCCCGACGGACCAGCAGCACACGCGGCTTGCCGTCCTCGTGAAGGAAAGCGGCGACGTCGGCCGTCACCGACGGACGGGGATATTTGCCCGCGTCGTAGCGGGCGAGGAATTCGGCCTCGGTCAGGCCGTTTTTATCTCTCAGCATACGATTCTCTCCTCAAATCAAAAAAATTCCGGCAAAAGTACAGTAAGCCTGTCTGGCCGCTTCATCGGAGTCCGACGGAAGGCAGGCAGGGAACTGTCCGTTTTTTGCAAGCCGTTTCAAAAAAAGAAATGCAATTTGGGCCGCCGTTCAGAGAAACGGCAGAAACTTTACGCTTCCGTTTTACGGCTCTCGCGCAAGCCCTTTATTCCGTCCGCGCCTCGCGGTCCAAAAACACCCTGGAGCCGGTCGCGCCCGTCTGGCCCTGATATTTCCCGCGGTACGGGTTTCGCGCCGCGCGGTCCATCTTGGCAAAAACAAGCTGCCCGATGCGCCGCCCCGCCTTCAGTTCGATGGCAAATCGGTTGGCGTTGTAAAGCTCGAGCGTGATTTCGCCCTGAAAGCCGGGGTCGACCCATCCCGCGTTCTGGATAAACAGCCCCATCCTGCCCAGCGAGCTGCGCCCCTCCACAAAGGCGGTCAGGTCGTCGGGCAGTGCGACGAACTCCATCGTCGTGGCCAGCACGAACTGGCCCGGCAGCAGAAGGTAGCTGTCGGCGCGGATGGTATGGTATTCGATTTCGTTTTCCATCGTCAGGACGCCCGAGGGCGAATCCCGCACGACGGCGAACGTGTTCCCCAACCGGATGTCCACACTCGCCGGCTGGATCTGACCTTCCTCCAGAGGCGCGATCCGCAGAATCTGCCGCTCCAGCAGCGCGGATATCGTCGCATCCGATAAAATCATCGCTTTTCACATCCTTTTCCGGTATTCTAACGTGTATCGGCCCCAATTCAAAAGCCAAGGCCTTCAGGCCCAATCGGCTTTGTTCAAGCGCAATTCTATATGTAAGGAGCCATCGGTTCTGCATTTTGAATTATATTTTATAAGGCTATCGCCATTGCCGATGCCGTCTGCAATTTCCCTTTATTGAACAAAATTTGATAAAGCGCGGAATAATTGTTGGCACAGACGAACTATGCAGCGGCACGCATCGGGGACGCGGCGCGGGATGCCAGCTAAGAAGGGGACGCGCTTCCCGCGCAGGCCGGATGTGCGCCCCTGCGGGGCAGATTTCCAACTGAAATCCCATAAGCCGCGCGCCGCCGGCAGAAAAGCCGAAGACAGCACTGCGGATCGAAAATCCAAGCGCCCCGAAGCGCCGGCCTCACAACGGTTTTTTCATAATTTTCCCGTTCGGGCGCGGATAAATACCCGGCGTACCTGCTTTTTTCTCCACAACAATCAGACGGTGGCTGCGTCCGAACACGGGGATTTCATAGGGGATCACGGACACGGCCCCGCCGCCGAGCAGCTCGAATGCGCGCGCCGCTTCGGCCGCCTCCTCTTCGCCGCGCGGCCCCTTCATCGCGACGAACAGACCGCCCGGCTTCACGAGCGGCAGCGACCACTCTGCCAGCACATTCAGCCGCGCCACCCCGCGCGAGACGGCAACGTCGAACGCCTCGCGGTGCGAAGGCTCCCGCCCCAGCTCCTCGGCGCGGCCGCAGAGCGTCGAGACGTTCGGCAGGTCCGCAGCCTGCGCCGTCTGCGCGACGAACTCCAGCTTCTTAGCCGTCGCATCCAGCGCGGTCACGGATGCTTCCGGGACCGCCGCCGCCAGCGGCAGCGCGGGGAAGCCGCCGCCGCAGCCGACGTCCACAACGCGTTTCCCCTTAAAACCGCAGGCCGAAAGCAGCGCAAGCGAATCGTAAACATGCAGCAGCGCCATCTCCTCGGGCGAGGTGAGCGCGGTGAGGTTCATATGCGGGTTGACCGCCGCCAGCCGTTCGGCGATGACCTCCGTGCGGCGCAGCAGCGCGTCGGATGCCGGATAATGCACCGCCAGCACCTCGGCGGTCTGACGTCCGATGTCGTTCATAGGGATGTTCCTTTCTAAAAAGCCGCGTAGATTTAGCCGCTCAATTGCGCACGGCCGCAGCCGAACAGGGATCGGGCGGCAAATGCCCAACCGTAATATGCGGGGCCGGCCTATCGTTCGGGTCCGATCAGAGCTCTGCGCCAAACCCGATCATAGAGTTTATGCGTAAAGGCCGTCGCAGACGCATTCCCGTTCCTGCGTTCCTTTATAATCGAAGGCCTTTTCCTTCACCTGCTCAAGCGGCATTGCAAAACTTTTGCTCATCCTTCCAAGAGTCTTTCCGCATATACGTCGGCATCAGAGCTTTTGCTCCTTCAGATACAGCAGCAGCACGGCGACGTCGGCGGGGGACACGCCGGAAATGCGCGAAGCGCGGCCCACCGTCTCCGGCCGCATCGCGGACAGCTTCTGCGCCGCCTCCAGCCGCAGCCCGCGGATGCGGGAATAATCGACGTCCGGCGGAATGCGCCGGTGCTCCGCCGCGCTCTGCCGCGCGACCTCGGCGAGCTGCTTCTGAATATAGCCCTCGTACTTGATTTCGATCTCGGCGCGGCGCGCAGCGAACGCGTCGGGCGGCGTGTACCCTTCGAGCGCGTAAATGTCCGCGAGCGTGACGCCCGGCCGCCGAAGCAGCTCGGCTTTACGGATGCCGCCGGCGACCGGCTCGTAGCCGTACTTCACAAGCAGCGCGTCGCGCGCGCCGCTTTGCGGCAGCGTCTCGCCGCGCAGGCGGGACAGCTCGTCCTCCACCGCCTTCTGCTCGGCGAGGAAGGCTTCCCAATGCGTATCGTCCACCAGCCCGATCTCGCGGCCGCGCGGCGTCAGGCGCGCCTTCGCGTTGTCCTGCCGCAGCAGCAGCCGGTATTCGCTGCGCGAAGTCATGATCCGGTACGGCTCGTTTGTGCCCTTGGTGACGAGGTCGTCAATGAGCGCGCCGATGTACGCCTCGCTGCGCAGCAGGACGAATTCGTCCTTCCCCTGCACGGTGCGCGCGGCGTTGATCCCGGCGACCAGCCCCTGTGCGGCCGCCTCCTCATAGCCCGAGCTGCCGTTGAACTGCCCCGCACCGTACAGTCCGGCAATGTCACGGAACTCGAGCGTCGGCCGGAGCTGCGTCGCGTCGCAGCAATCGTACTCGATGGCGTAGGCCGTGCGCATAAACACGGCGTTCTCCAGCCCGCGGATCGAACGGACGACGGCCTTCTGCACGTCTTCGGGCAAGGACGACGAAAGCCCCTGCAAATACATCTCCTTCGTGTCCGCCCCCATCGGCTCGATAAAAATCTGGTGCCGCTCCTTGTCGGGGAAGCGCACGATCTTGTCCTCGATGCTCGGACAGTAGCGCGGGCCTGTCCCTTTGATCTGCCCCGAATACAGCGGCGAGCGCGACAGGTTTTCCAGAATGATCGCCTTGGTCGCCTCGTTGGTGTAGGCGATGTGGCAGACGGCGCGGTTTTCCCCCGGCGCGCGGGTGGAAAAAAGCTGCGCCGGCTCGTCCCCGCGCTGCTCCTCGAGGACCGAGAAGTCGATCGAATCGGCGTGCACGCGCGGCGGCGTGCCGGTCTTGAAGCGCAGGAGCCGCACCCCCGCTTCGCGCAGACTGTCCGACAGCAGCCGGGCGGGGATGCTGTTGTCGGGTCCGGCCTCGCGGCTGTGCCCGCCGACGATGATCCGCCCGCCGAGCGACGTACCGGTCGCAAGGACGACAGCTTTTGCCGGGAAGAACGCGCCGAACGCGCTCTCTACGCCGCAGATACGGCCGTTTTCGATGCGCAGCGCCGTGATCTCGCACTGCACAAGCGTGAGGTTTGCCGTCCGCTCGACGGCGCGCTTCATATACGCCTGATACGCGCGCCGGTCGGCCTGTAAACGCAGCGACTGCACCGCCGGTCCTTTGGACAGATTGAGCATGCGGCTTTGCAGCATCACGCTGTCGGCCGCGCGTCCCATCTCGCCGCCCAGCGCGTCGATTTCAAACACCAGGTGCCCCTTGCCGCTGCCTCCGACCGACGGGTTGCAGGGCATGTTCCCCACCAAATCGAGCGACAGCGTGAACAGCGCCGTTTTCGCGCCCAGCCGCGCAGACGCCAGCGCCGCCTCCAGTCCCGCGTGCCCCGCGCCGACGACCGCGACGTCATAGGCCTCCGCCGTATATGTATGTGCCAACTTGCCTTACCTCCGATTTTATGTAAAAGCCGCAGAAGTCCGTTCCTTCCGCCGGCCGGCTTCCCGTTCCGCCCGAATTCCGCCGTGGCCGCGCCGCTATGCACGGCACCCGCCTTTTCAGCCCTTAAAAAAGAGTCCGCAGCGGCGCCCCGGCAGCCCCGCGCCCGAAAAGCGCTCTACTTCCCTACGCAGAAGCGCGAGAAAATTTCGTCCACGACCGCCTCGCTCACGCTGCGGCCGTCGGTCTCGCCGAGCGCGGCGATGGCCGCGTCCAGCTCGGTGCCGGCGGCGTCCTGCGCGCCGCCGCAGAGCGCTTCCTTCGCCTCCCCCAGCGCCGCCGACGCGCGCCGGAGCGCCGCCGCCTGCCGCGCGGACGTGATGACCGCGTCCATATCCGGCTCCAATCCGCCGTACAGCGCGCCGACCGCCTGCTCAAGCGCGTCTTTCCCCTCGCCCGTGCGCGCGGAAATGCACACCTGCCGGTCAAACAGCACGGGCGGGACCGCGCCCGGCGCAAGATCCCTTTTGTTGAACACCGCCACCGTGCTTCCCGCCTTGCCGAGCGCGCGGATGCGGTCGGCAAGCCCGTAGTCCTCGGCCGTCAGCGGCTGCGAAAGGTCGAACACCGCCAGCACCAGCTCGGCGCGCTCCAATTGCTCGAGGCTCTTCCCGATCCCCGCCCGCTCGACTGCGCCCGCGCCGGCCCGCAGGCCGGCCGTGTCCGCCAGCAGCAGCGGGATTCCGCAGACGACAGCCGTTTCACTGACGACGTCGCGCGTCGTCCCCGCCTCGTCCGAGACGAGCGCCCGCTCGAAACCGAGCAGCAGATTCAGCAGCGAGCTTTTGCCGGTGTTCGTCCGGCCGACGAGCACCGTCCGCACCCCCTCGCTGACCGCACGGCCGTAGCGGTGCGAATCCGCAAGTGCGTCCAGCTCGGCCCTGACCGCCGAAAGCTCTGCGGCCGCCTCCCGGGGCGTCAGGTCGGCGAGGTCCTCGTCGGGATAGTCGATGTACGCACGCATCGACGCCGCCAGCGTCACCAGCCGCCGGTACAGCCCGTCGATGCGGCGCGAAAGCGACCCGCCCGCCTGCCGGACGCCGATTTCCAGCCGCTTCGCGCTGACCGCGTCGATGATCCCCGCGACCGCCTCGGCCTCGGTGAGCGTCAGCTTGCCGTTGAGAAACGCGCGCTTGGAGAACTCCCCCGGCCGTGCCGGCTGCGCGCCCGCCGCCAGCACGGCCGAAAGCAGCCGTTCGGTAACCAGCAGGCCGCCGTGACAGCAGAGCTCGGCCGTGTCCTCGCCGGTGTACGACGCAGGCGCGGCATAAAAGACGGCGACCCCGTCGTCGAACACCCCGCCGTCGTCGAAAAACGACCCGTAGACCGCCTGCCGCGCCTCGGGCGGGCGGCCCGACTTCGGGCGGAACACACGCGAAAGCACTGCGCGCGCCTCCGGTCCGGTGATGCGGATCATCGCCACGCCGCCCTTCCCCCGCGGGGTGGACACGGCGGCGACCGTGGTATCGGTCATAGAACAACCCCCTTTCAGACCAGCTCGGCAAATCCGCTCTGCCGCAGCGCCTCGTATACGCCGACGGCGACCGAATTCGACAGATTCAGACAGCGTTCGCCCTCCCGCATCGGGATACGCACGCAGTCCTTTTTCCGAGCGCGCAGCAGCGGCTCGGGCAGCCCCGCCGTCTCCTTGCCGAAAATGAGGTAGCAGACCCCGTCGTAGGAAACGTCTGTATGACGGCGGGAGGCCTTGGTGGTGAAGAAAAAGCAGCGGCCGTCGCCGTTCTTTTCAAAGAAATCGTCAATGTTTTTATAATAGCGGATATCGAGATGCTTCCAGTAATCCAGCCCCGCGCGCTTCAGGCGGCTGTCGGTGACGGTAAAGCCGAGCGGCTCGATGAGATGCAGCGTGCAGCCGGTGACGGCGCAGGTGCGGGCGATGTTGCCGGTGTTCTGCGGGATCTCCGGCTCGAAAAGTACGATGTTGATACGGCTCAAAGCGGCGCCTTCCTTTTCATGCAGATGGGATTTGCGTAGAATGTTTCAATCAAAACGTCTGAAATGTTTACCGGCAAACCGGCCTTCGGCTTTGCCTGACAACAGTATTATAGTATATCTTTTGTGGATTTGCAAACATTTTTACAAAAAGGACTGTTTTTTTCCGCGCATACGGTGTATAATGACTCATAATCCCGTTGAATACTGGAAGAGGAGCAGGCAAGATGTCTTTGTTTACAAAGGTTTTCGGCACATACAGCGACCGGCAGGTCAAAAAGATAGAATCCACCGCAGACAAGATCATAGCGCTTTCCGGCAAATACGCCGCAATGAGCGACGCCGAGCTGCGGCAGCAGACCGACGTCCTGCGCGGGCGGCTGGAGAAGGGCGAGACGACCGACGATATCCTGCCCGACGCGTTCGCCGTCGTCTGCGAGGCGTCCGAGCGTGTGCTGGGTATGCGCCCGTTCCGCGTCCAGCTTATCGGCGGCGTGGTCATCCATCAGGGCCGCATCGCGGAAATGAAGACCGGCGAGGGCAAGACGCTCGTCGCCACCCTGCCCGCGTATCTGAACGCGCTTTCCGGTGCGGGCGTGCACATCGTCACGGTCAATGATTATCTGGCGCGCTACCAGAGCGAGTGGATGGGCATTCTTTACCGCTTCCTCGGCCTGTCTGTCGGGCTGATCGTAAACGGGATGGATTCCGCTTCGCGCAAGAAGGCGTATGCGGCCGACATCACCTACGGTACCAACAACGAGATGGGTTTTGACTATCTGCGCGACAACATGGTCATCTATAAAGAGCGCATGGTCCAGCGCGGCCACGCGTTCGCCATCGTCGACGAGGTCGACTCGATCCTCATCGACGAAGCGCGCACCCCGCTGATCATTTCCGGCCCCGGCGACGAAAGCGACCCGCTCTATGAGAAGGCCGACCGCTTCGCGCGCACGCTCAAGTGCTTCCGCATCAAGGAGATCGACTCAAAAAAGGACGACGCCGAGATGGGCGCCGACGCCGACTACATCGTCGACGAGAAGGCGCGCAACGCCGTGCTGACCACCTCGGGCACCCGCAAGGCGGAGGCGTACTTCGGGCTGGAAAACCTGGCCGATGCGGAAAACAACGCTTATATGCACCACATCAACAACGCCATCCGTGCCCACGGCGTCATGCAGCGCGACGTTGATTACGTCGTCAGGGACGGGCAGGTGCTCATCGTCGATTCCTTCACCGGCCGCATTATGCTCGGCCGCCGCTACTCCAACGGACTGCACCAGGCCATCGAGGCCAAGGAGGGCGTGAAGATCGAGCGCGAGAACAAGACGCAGGCGACCATCACCTTCCAGAATTACTTCCGTTTGTATAAAAAGCTCTCCGGCATGACCGGCACGGCGCTGACAGAAGAGAACGAGTTCCGCGAAATTTACTCGCTCGACGTCGTGGAGATCCCGACCAACCGGCCGATGATCCGCAAGGACCACAACGACCTCGTTTACAAATCGGCCGAAGGCAAATACCGCGCAATCATCGAACAGATCATCGCCTGCCACGAGAAAGGGCAGCCGGTGCTGGTGGGCACGGTGTCCATTGACAAGTCCGAGCACATCTCCAAGCTGCTTTCCAAGCGCGGCATCAAGCACAACGTCCTCAATGCC
This sequence comes from Candidatus Woodwardiibium gallinarum, assembly GCA_904419545.1. GTDB lineage: Bacteria > Bacillota > Clostridia > Oscillospirales > CAG-382 > Woodwardiibium > Woodwardiibium gallinarum. The sequence goes on along the minus strand of CAJFRY010000009.1, from coordinate 27,015 downwards.
AAGTTCCACGACAAGGAAGCGGAGATCATCGCGCAGGCGGGCAAGCTGGGTGCGATCACCATCTCGACGAACATGGCCGGCCGCGGCACCGACATCAAGCTCGGCGGCAACGCCGATTATCTCGCCAAGGGACGGATGGCGTCCGAGGGCTACGACGAGGCGCTGATCTTCGAGGCCGCCGGCTACGACGAGACGAACGACGAGGAGCTTCTCGCCGCGCGCGAGCATTACCGCGCGCTCGTCGCCGAGTTCGACATGCAGATCAAAGAAGAAGCCGAGAAGGTCAAAGCCGCCGGCGGTCTGTTCGTGCTGGGCACCGAGCGGCACGAGAGCCGCCGCATCGACAACCAGCTCCGCGGCCGTGCCGGACGGCAGGGCGACCCGGGCGAAAGCCGGTTCTTCCTCTCGCTGGAGGATGACCTGCTGCGCCTGTTCGGCTCGGACCGCCTGCTGGGGATGGTCAACACGCTCGGGATGGACGACGACACGCCCATCAAGGCGGGCATCCTGTCCAGCTCGATCGAAAACGCCCAGAAACGCATCGAAGGCACCAACTTCGAGCGCCGCAAGAACGTCCTGCAATTTGACGACGTCAACAACCAGCAGCGCGAGCTGATCTACCGTCAGCGCCGCGAGGTGCTCGAGGGCGGCGACCTGCGGGACAAGATCCACAACATGATCGAGGGCTTCATCGACGGCGCGATCGCGACCTACCTGTCCTCGGACATTCCCGACGAGTGGAACCTTGACGGGCTGCGCGGCTACCTCTACGGCATCCTCTGCGGGGAGGATGATTTCCGCTACACGCAGGAAGAGCTCAACCGCGTCAACGCCGAGGACATCCGCAGGCTGCTGCTCGAGCGCGCCGACGCGCTGTACAAGAAGCAGGAGGAGCTGTTCACGCCCGAGGTGTTCCGCGAGGTGGAGCGCATCGTCCTTCTGGAGAACGTCGACCGCAAGTGGGTCGACCACATCGACGCGATGGACGACCTGATGTCCGGCGTAGGACTGCGTGCCTACGCGCAAAAGAACCCCGTCACCGAATATAAAATCGAAGGCAGCGCGATGTTCGACGAGATGATCGAAAGCATCCGCGAGGACACGGTGCGCACGCTTTTCCGCGTCGTGCCGAAGAAAAACATCGAGCGCAAGCAGGTGATGACGGCCGCCAATTCCAACCGGCTCGGCGGCGCGAAGAACGTCAAGGTGCTGCCGATGAAAAAAGCGCCCAAGGTCGGCCCGAACGATCCCTGCCCCTGCGGCAGCGGGAAGAAGTATAAAAAGTGCTGCGGTGCAGTTCAGCCGCGGTAGCGGCTGAACTGCGAAAGAATTTTGCCGAAGGCAAAATTCTTTCACTTAGTACGATGCCGGGGAAAGTAGCGCCAGTAGGCGCGACAAACTCCGCAAGTATTCCGCTAAAGCGGAATACTTGCACTTCGATCTAAGCTGTAGTTCGGCAGCAATAGCTGCTGACGAACTGCAAAAGAATTTTGCCTGACGGCAAAATTCTTTCACTGAGTACGAAGCCGGAGGTGCGCCAATAGGCGCCAGCAGTTTCACGCCTGCGGCTCGAAACTGCGAGAATTCTGTCTTCTATGAAGCCGGGCGTTTAGGCAAGGCTTTGCGCGGACGGGCTTTGCCGTTTCCGAATTGAATATTTGAATGCAGATTCCGATATCTGGTAGAGCCGCGAAAACACTGGAAAGGCTCCTCGAGTCGTTCGCAAGAGAAACCGCCTTGACAGAATAGCGCCTGGCAAAATCGAACGGAACATGCAAACCGGTCTGAAAGCCGTGCGAAAACGGAACGCGATTGAATATGGAAATCAATATTTACAGCAAAAACAGCACATACCAGAAATTTGAGACCCTAAAGACCAACCGGAACAAACGGTATCGCTGCCGCGAATTTCTCGTGGAGGGCGTGCGCAGCCTGAACGAAGCCGCCGGCAACCATTGGCGAATCAAGAGCTTTTTATTCAACAAAGCCTCGTTGTCGGATTGGGCCAAAGGTATGATCCGCAACATTCATACAGAAGTGAATTATTGTCTTACCGAGGACCTTATGCGCGAGCTGAGCGGAAAGAACGACCCTTCCGAGCTGATGGCGGTCATAGAGATGCGCGAGGACTCGCTTGAAAGCGTAAAGCTGTCCGACGTGCCGTTTATCGTTCTGTTCGACAGGCCGTCCAACAAAGGCAATCTGGGAACCATTATCCGCTCCTGCGACGCGCTGGGCGCGGACATGCTGATTCTGACCGGACATGCCGTCGATTTGTATGATCCCGACGTCGTGGTTTCTTCGATGGGCTCGTTTTTCCGCTTTCCGGTCGTCCGCGTTTCCGATAACAGGCTTCTGTATACATACATCGATCAATTGAAAAAGCGGTATAATACATTTATTACCATCGGCACAACGGCGCATAAGAAGCAGCCGGTATATACAATCGACCTGACAAAACCGCTTCTGCTGATGCTCGGGAACGAAACGATGGGGCTGAGCAGCGAGTATAAAAGCTTCTGCGACGTCCTGTGCACGATTCCGATGAGCGAAAAATCCTATGCCACGTCCTTCAACGTCGGCTGCGCAGCGTCTATTTTGATGTACGAAATCACCCGGCAGCGTATGAGCATCGACCGTTAAGCATCCGTTTTTTATCCGCGCTTCCGAACAAACGCGTTTCTTGCACGGCGCGCGGCAGCGCCGTTCCTCCGTCCCGCGCTGACCGCCGCACAGCGGCCTCGGACTGTCGGACAAGGGCTTTGGGGACGTCACCCCACGTTCGCGTCCCTTTTTCAGAAGGTTTCGAGAGGAATAGAGAGCTTTTTACAAAAATTCCACGAATTTATCCGCAAAAGCCCCCTTGAATGAAAGCCCCAATCGGGTTTTATCGGCAAGCTGCCGCCGCACAGCGGCGTATCGGGTATAGATCCGGAAAATCCCGCCGATTTTGAACCGGCGCACGCAGCGGACAAGCTCCAAACGCAAACACCTCCCTGCGGCCGCGTGTTTTGGCGCCGGATTCCACACAAACAGCAAAGGAGTTGAACACATATGGGCTTCGGCATCTGCGTGATCGGCTATATCGCGCTCGTCACCGACATCATCGGCGGCGGCGTCATCGCCTATCCGCTGCTTGCCTACGGGCTGAAGAAGGCCTCGGTGCTGAACGTCAACTTCTTTTACGCGGCGGTTGCCGCACTGTTCTGCGTCCCCCACTCGGCGCTGGTGTTCTTCAGCTTCATCGGCGTCATCGACGAAAATACGGTGTTTTATCAGGCAAGCTACTGTCTGTTCTATGCCATCTATCTCCTTTTCCACATTTTCGTCTTTCTCGGCGCCGCGCAGGTCTACCGTGCAGGGAACGCCGAAAAATACGCCTCGCGCGCGATGTCGCGGCTGTATATGACAGCCGTCTACGTCGTGTGGGCGATGGTGCTTCTGCTGTTCTCGTCGATCGGCAACGCGGCCATTTACGGCGTGCTGCAGATCTACAAATATATCGTGCTGTTCTTCAACGCGCTCTTTTTCTACGACTGCTATGCGCGAATCACCTCGCGTGAGCAGCAGTCGCGGGACAAGGCCGCTGCGGAGAAGGCCGAGCAAAAGAAAAGCAAAGGAGCGAACCGGCCTTGAAAACGACAGACAAATCCGTGCGCCTGTTTCGGTACGGACGGGCGGCGGCGGGATTAATCCTGCTGGTCAACCCGATCATTTCGTTATACGACATCCTGCCCGACTTCATCGGGTATCTGCTGCTGTTCTCGGCGCTGCGCGAGGTCTCGCACCTGGAAGGCCGGATGGAGGACGCGCAAAGCAAGCTGATCTGGCTGGCGGCGTTCAGCGCGCTGCGGCTGACGCTGGCGCTGGTCTTCTACGACGCACAGAACTCCTTTAAGCTGCTGGCCTGCTTTTCCCTGGCCGTCGTCGAGCTGGCGGCGTTCCTGATGTGGAGCGCTTCCTTTTTCTCCGGACTGGAATACCTGCTCAACCGCAACGACGGCGAGAACATTGTTGGCAAACTCTCGAATGTGCGCTTTCTGACCGTGCTGTTCTTCATCGTCCGCACCGCCTGCAACCTGATCCCCGAATTTTCCTCGCTGCTGGAGGACGCGGCGATGACCGACATCACCAACGCTTCGCGCTACCTCGCGCTGGCAGGCGGGAAGAACCTGTTCATCCTGCTGGGGATCGTGGTCGTGCTGGTGCTCGGCGGCTTCTGGCTCACGGGCACGCTGCGTTTTATGCGGCAGGCGTCCGGCGATAAACCGTTTGCCGACGCGCTGCACAGACGGTACGGCGAAGAGGGCTGCGACGCGCCCCCGCGCGTGCGGCTGCGGCTGCTGCGCAGCGGCTTTTGGGCCATCATCATAGGCTGCGCGTTTTTCTTTGAATTCACACTCGACGGCGCCGACGTCCTGCCCGATGTTGCGGGACTCTTCATCATCTGTGCGGGCGTGATGATCCTCTCGCGGATTGCGCCGCTGCGGACCGTCTGGCCGCCCGCCGTCATTTTTGCACTCGTATGGACGGCGCGCGCCGTTTATAACGGCTATTTTGCGCCTGCCGGCGATATGACCGACGCCGACGCGCTCCTTGCCGCGCTGCTGGCCACACTGACGGCGGTAACGGCGCTGCTCTTCTTCCGTGCGCTCACGCAGGCTGTCTCCGCACTGATTGAACCGCTCATCGGCGTAGATGTATCGCCGGATTTCCGCTATTGCACGGCAGCAATGGCGGTGTTCATGTCCTGCGCGGCCGTCTCGGCGGTCTTCCCCGGACTGACCGCACAGCTTGCGTTCGCATCGTTCGTGTTTACGGTCGTGTGGTATTTCTTTATCTGCCGCATCCTCTTCAACATTATCGGCTCCTATAAGGAAGTGACCGGCACAGGGCTGTAAGCACCCAAGCCCAATCCCATCATCGGAAAGGATTTTCCCTTATGTGCGGATTCATCGGAATCTATAACAAAAACGGCGTCAGCGGGACCGGAAAGGCAGATGCGGCCGCGATGTCGCACGCGATTCGTCACCGCGGCCCCGACCTTGACCGCGCCTACGGCGAGGGACGCGCGTATTTCGCCTTCCGCCGTCTGTCGATCATCGATCTGGAGGGCGGCGCGCAGCCCTTCGTCAGTGACGACGGGCGCTACTTCGCCGTCTACAACGGCGAGGTGTACAACTACCTCGAGCTGCGCGAAGAGCTGGTTTCGCGCGGGGTCGCGTTCCGCACCCGCTCGGAAATCGAAACGCTTGTCGCGCTCTACGAAAACCACGGCCCCTCCTTCATCAACCGCCTGCGCGGGATGTTCGCCTTTTTGATTTACGACAACAAAACCGGCGTCCTGATGGCCGGGCGCGACCCCTTCGGCATCAAGCCGCTGTACTACCGTGAAACGGCCGACGGCCATGTCTTCGCCAGCGAGATGAAAGCGTTTCTGTTCGACTCGGGCTACGACGGCTTCAAGGTCGACCCGACGCTTTTGCAGCATTACCTCACCTTCCAGTACGTTACCGAGCCGGACACCATCACCGGCGACATCCGCATCCTGCCCAAGGGCAGCTATATGCTCTGCGACGGCGAACATACCGAAACCGAATGCTATTACCGTCCGGTGTTCGCGCCGGCGAAGGGCTCCTACGCGGAGAAGAAGCTCCGCCTGCGCGAAGCGGTCGAGCGCTCGGTCGAATCGCATATGCTTTCGGACGTCCCGCTGGGCAGCTTCCTTTCCAGCGGCGTCGATTCGGCGGTCATCACCGCCGTCGCTTCCAAGCTATCGCCGGGGATCAAGGCTTTCACCGTCGGTTTCGATGTGCCGGGCTATTCCGAACTGGAGGATGCCGCAGCCATCTCCGCGCATCTGGACATCGACCACATCAAGCTCCAATGCACGCTGAAGGATTTTACCGACAGCTATGAAAAGGTCATCTACCACCTCGATTCGCCGGTCGGCGACCCGTCGGTCGTGGCCATCTATCTCATTTCGCAGGAGGCGGCGCGCCACGTCAAGGTCATCCTCTCCGGAGAGGGAAGCGATGAGCTGTTCGGCGGCTACCGGCAGTACGCCACCGCGCCGGCCTGCGACCGGCTGGGACGTCTGCCGCGCTTTATCAAGGCGCCGCTGGCCGCCCTCGCGCGCGTGCTGCCGCCGTCAGTCAAGGGCCGCGGCTTCCTGCTGCGCGGGCTGACGCCGGTGGAGCAGCGCTTCGTGGGCAACTCGTTCGTGTTCGACGAGCTTTCCAAACGGCGCATTCTCAAAACCTTTGACCCGGCCGTACATTTCACCGACCGCACGAAGGACATCTATGCGCAGGCAAGCGGCTACGGCACGCTGCTGAAGATGCAGTACTGCGACCTGCACACCTGGCTGCCCTCGGACATCCTCGTCAAGGGCGACCGCCTGAGCATGGCGCACGCGCTCGAAGCGCGCGTGCCCTATCTTGACAAGGAGGTCTTCAAGGCCGCCCGCAGCCTCTGCGACCGCGACAAGCTGTCACACGACACGACCAAGTACATCCTGCGCGACACCTTCTCCGACCTGCTCAACCGCGAAACGGTCGTCCGCCCGAAGAAGGGCTACCCCGTCCCGGTCCGCGTCTGGCTGCGCGGCGAGCTGTACGAGTGGGCCAGACACATTCTTGCCGAAAACCCCGCAGAACAGTATATCGATACCGCCGAAGCATTGCGGCTTCTGGAGCTGCACCGTGCGGGCAAGGGCGACTACTACCACCATATCTGGGTGCTTTTGTCATTTATGACCTGGTACCGCCTCTATATCGCCGACGCGGAGACGACCAAGCGCCGTGTCGCCGAGGGCGAGCTTTGATAAAGAAAATGTTCCGCGCAGCCGCGAAGGCCGGCTTTGCGGGAAGGAAATTTGGGGAAATCCGAAAAAAAGACTTGCAAAACCGGAAAAGGTATGCTATAATGGCTTGAAAAAGCGGTCCTCTGCGGCTCGGCACGAACGCTTTTATACGAAAAACCAATGATAAGCCGTACAAAAATCGGGCATAATCCGTTTTGTGATGCCTTTGCTGTGCAAAATTTTGTTTATTGGATTTATGCGAAGGTTCTTGTCAACCGTTTTGTTGGGTTTTCGTATGCAATACTTTTATTTTTGTAAAAGGAGGAAAAAGCCTGATGGACATGCTCAGGGCTTTTACCAGCGAGCAGCTGAAAACGGACGTGCCTGTTTTCAACGTCGGCGACACGGTCAAGGTGCACTGCCGCATCGTTGAGGGCACACGGGTGAGAACCCAGATCTTCGAGGGCACCGTCATCGCGCGGAAGAACGGCGGCATTGCCGAATCCTTCACGGTCAGACGCGTCTCCTTCGGCGTGGGCACGGAAAAGACGTTCCCGCTCCACTCCCCGAACGTGCAGAAGGTCGAGGTCGTGAGAAAGGGGCGCGTGCGCAGAGCCAAGCTCTACTACCTGCGCGACCGTCTCGGCAAGAGCGCCAAGATCAAGGAAAAAATCTGATTTTTGCGCAAACGATAAAGTGCCTGATCTTCTCAGGCACTTTTCTGCTTTGAATACGAAAGAAAGCGAGGCCGCCAATGGCTATGGACAACGAAAACACCGCTCTTTCTCCCGTCCCCGCGCGCGAACCGAAGCTCGCCGCCTCGGTCTACGACTGGGTCGAGACCTTCTGCTACGCGATGGCGCTGATGGTGGTCCTTTTCCTGCTTGTCTGCCGCTACGTCACCGTAGACGGCGACTCGATGCGCGAAACGCTGCATCATAACGATAAGCTCATCATCTCCGGTCTCGGCTATACGCCCGAAACGGGCGATATCGTCGTCGTCAAGGTGCCGCGGTTCGGCAACCCGATCATCAAGCGCGTCATTGCAACCGGCGGGCAGGAGGTGGAGATCGACTTCGAGAACTGGACGGTCAAGGTCGACGGCGTCACGCTCGAGGAAGATTACATCAACCGCGATATTGACTATGACGGGATCAATGACGACCGGTATGTCTGGATGTCCTCGCCCACAGGCGAGCGCGTGGTGCGTTTTACCGTCGAGCCGGGCAAGCTGTTTGTAATGGGCGACAACCGCAACCATTCGACCGACAGCCGCGACCCGAGCGTCGGACTGGTCGACGAGCGGCAGGTTCTCGGCCGCGTGCTGCTGCGCCTGTTTCCGCTCAACGTGTTCGGTGCGGTAGAATGAACGGCCCGATCGTCTGGTACCCCGGCCATATGGCCAAGGCACGCCGGCAGTTGCAGGCGTCGCTCTCCGAGGTGGACGCGGTTATCGAAATCCTCGACGCACGGCTGCCGCTTTCCAGCCGCAATCCCGATTTTGCCTCGCTCTTCGGCGCCAAGCCCTGTCTGACGCTGCTGAACAAGTCGGCGCTGGCCGATGAAAAGCGCGAGCAGAGCTTCATTCATAAGCTGGAACGGGAGGGACGGCGCGTGCTCGCCGTCGACTGCAAGGCCTACCGCAACATCGCGCGCGTCACACCGGCGCTGCGCGAGCTGGTGGAGGAAAAGCTTGCGCGGGACGCGGCGAAGGGCCTGACCCGCCCGCTGCGGGTGATGGTCGTAGGCATCACGAACGTGGGTAAGAGCACGTTCATCAATACATACACGAAAACGAAAAAGGCCAAGGCGGAGGACCGACCGGGCGTGACCCGCGAGCAGCGCTGGATCGCCTCGCCCTACGGGGTGGAGCTTCTGGACACGCCGGGGCTGCTCTGGCACAAGTTCGATGACCCCGCCGTCGGCATCAAGCTCGCCTGTACGGGCGCCATACGAGATGAGATTCTGGATCTGTATTCGCTGTCGCATGAGCTGCTCGGTATGCTCGCGCAAAGCTATCCGGCGCTGCTGGAGGCGCGCTACGGCATACAGATCGCTTCCGGCGATTCGATCGGCGACATCTTCGAAGCCATCGCCCGCCGCCGTGGCTTCCTGCGCGCGGGCGGCGAGATCGACGAGGAGCGTACCGCCGCCGTCCTGCTGGACGAATTCCGCGGCGGCCGTATCGGCCGCATCACGCTCGACTGACGCAAAAAGGGAGATGCGGTTATGCCGCTGACTTGGGAATACGAATCCGAATACCGCAAAACATCCGTCGTCTGCGGGTGCGACGAGGCCGGCCGCGGCCCGCTGGCCGGCCCCGTGTACGCTGCGGCGGTCATCCTGCCCGACGGCGCGGACATCTGCGGACTGGATGATTCGAAAAAGCTCTCCGCCAAGCAGCGCGAGGCGGTGCGCGGACGGATCCTGGAAACGGCGCTCGACAGCGCGGTCGCATTCGCGACAGTCGAGGAAATCGAGTCGCTCAACATCTTGGGTGCATCATTGCTCGCAATGCGCCGGGCGGTCGAGGCACTGCGCATCCGTCCTTCGCTTCTGCTGATTGACGGCAATGTCGCGCGCGGCTTTGCGGAGCCGGCTGTAGCCGTGATCGGCGGGGATGCAAAATATCCCTCGGTTGCCGCCGCGTCTGTACTGGCCAAGACCGCGCGTGACGCATACTGTATCGAAGCCGACGCGCAGTACCCGCAGTATGGGTTCGCGCAGCACAAAGGGTACGGTACCAAGGCGCACCGGGCAGCCATTCTGCAATACGGCCCCTGTCCGCTGCACCGGAAAAGCTTTTTGAAAAAGCTGTGGGAGAAGGTATGAAGCGCAGCCGAATCGGTTCGCTCGGCGAGGACATCGCCGAGCGGTTTCTGGAACAGCACGGATACCGCGTGATCGCGCGCAATTACGTCATTGCGCGCGGCGAGATCGATCTGGCGGCCTACCGCCGCGGAACGGTCGCCATCGTCGAGGTCAAAACCCGCTCCGGCAGCAGCTACGGCCGTCCCGCCGAGGCGGTGGACTGCGAAAAGCAGGACCGGCTGCGCAATACGGCCGCCGCATTCCTGCGCGTACACAAGCGAGACGGACGCATTCCGGTCTACAGCAGGCTGCTTCGCCGGCAGCGGCCGCGCCCGGTCAGGCGCCTGCGCTTCGACATCATCGAGGTTTACCTTGACGGGAAGGGCGGCCATACCGTCAACCATATTCCAAACGCATTCTGAAAATCGACATAGAAAGGGCGTTTTCCCCAGAATGAACTATATTTCGACAAGAGACGCGCAAGGTATTCCGCGCACAGCCTCCTACGTAATCCGCGAGGGCATTGCGCCCGACGGCGGGCTGTATGTTCCCTCCTCGCTCCCTGCGCTGGACGGCGAAACGCTGCAAAAGCTCTGCACGGACGATTATTGCAGCCGCGCGGTCCGCATCCTCGGTATGTTTCTGTCAGACTTTACACAGACGGAGCTGGCCGCCTGCGCGGAAGCCGCCTACGCACCCGAGCGCTTCGGGCCCGACCCCGCTCCTCTCTCGCTGCTCGGTCAGGACGCGTTTCTGGAGCTGTGGCACGGCCCGACATGCGCATTTAAGGATATGGCTTTGCAGATTATGCCCAAGCTGCTCTCGCTGTCCATTGAAAAGCAGGGCGGCGGAAAGGACGCGCTCATCCTCGTCGCGACCAGCGGCGACACGGGCAAGGCCGCGCTGGAGGGCTACCGCGACGTCGAGCGTGTGCGCATCCTCGTTTTCTACCCGACCGGCGGAGTCAGCCGCATCCAGCAGAAGCAAATGGCCACGCAGGCGGGAAACAACGTCGGCGTCATCGCCATCCGCGGGAATTTCGACGACGCGCAGACCGCCGTCAAGCGTGTGTTCGGCTCGCCCGAAATGGCGGCCGAGGCTGACCGGCACGGCTTTTTCTTCTCCTCCGCCAACTCGATCAACTGGGGACGGCTCGCGCCGCAGATCGTCTACTATGTATCGGCCTATTGCGACCTGCTGCACGCCGGCAGGATTCAGCCCGGCGAGCCGGTCAACATCTGCGTGCCGACAGGCAACTTCGGCAACATTCTCGCCGCCTATATCGCCAAGCGGATGGGGCTGCCGGTCGATAAGCTCATCTGCGCCTCAAATCGAAATCACATCCTCACCGATTTCTTCGAGACCGGCGTCTACGACCGCAACCGCGCGTTCTATACCACCATCTCGCCGTCGATGGACATCCTCATCTCCTCCAACCTCGAACGTCTTCTTTATTTCGCTGCCGGTCCCGAGACGACAAAGGGCTGGATGGCATTGCTGGCGGAAACGGGCCGCTTCGCTATCGGCGAAACGCTGCGGCGGACGCTGGCCGCCGATTTCACTGCCTGCTATCTGGACGAAGACGAGACCCGCGCAACAATCCGCAGCCTGTACCGCGAATACGGCTACCTTTGCGACCCGCACACCGCCGTCGCAGCGGGCGCGCTGCGCAAGTACCGTCAAGCGTCCGGCGACGGCCGCGTCACGGTCGTCGCTTCGACCGCTTCACCCTATAAATTTGCGCCCGCCGTCTGCGAAGCGCTCGGCATCGGGCAGGACGGCGACGCTTACGCCTGCATCGACGCGTTGAAAAACGAGACAGGTCTTCCCGTCCCGCCGCAGCTCGCCGGCCTGCAGGGCCTGCCCGACCGCTTTACGAAGGTCATTGAACGAGAAGAGATTGCCGACGCCGTGCGCGCGTTTATGTCTGAATGATCCGTGTTCCGGTTCCGAAAAAACGGAAAGCCCCCGCACGGAATGCGGAGGCAACCGGACGCTCGGTCGTTCGGCCGAAAGATTGGCGATCATTGGCCTGGGCGGATCGCGCATAGTTCGTGTTTTATGCGAACTATGCGCGATTGATTGACAAGCTACTGACGCTCGCGGAAGGTGGCGCAGACCGTCTCGCTGCAGGTGCAGGCGGACGCGGGGCCAACCTGGATCTTATCGGCGCAGCAGTAGCAATCGCCGTCGTGGTACGCGCAACTGCTCACCGCGCAGGAAATCCCCTTCTGGTGCTTGGATTTGTCAGGTTTGTTGCCGTTCATGTTCATTTTTCCGTTCCTTTCCATAAAAAAGGTTTGCCGATTCCAAACTCCGGCGGAAAAGCTTCGGCCGCGTCTCTTCGGTTTTGAAAAAACACTGCGTCCGCTTTCCCGTCGGCGTCACTCGGCTTCCAGAGGATGCGATCATCCCCGACCGTTTTTTCATCCGTTGCTTTCTGCCTGTTTATAGTCTTTCCCGCGCGTGCGCTTTTATTCTCATTTGAAAGAAGTGGTTTTTATTTCTGTTTTTGCGATCGGCGACCTGCATCTTTCGCTCGGCTGCGACAAGCCGATGGATATTTTCGGCCCTGCCTGGGAAAATCATACCGATCGGCTGCGCGAAAACTGGAACAAAATCGTGTCGTCCGGCGATACGGTTGTCGTTCCGGGCGATATCTCGTGGGCAATGGATTTCGAACAGGCACGCGCGGACTTTCATTTCATCGAATCCCTGAACGGCAAAAAGATCCTTCTCAAAGGAAACCATGACTATTGGTGGCAGACCAATGCAAAAAATGCAAAATTTTTGGCAAGCGAGGGTCTTTCTACCATCACTTTGCTGTTCAATGACGCCGTGCAAGCAGAGGATTTCATCATCTGCGGCACGCGCGGATGGTTTGTCGACAGCGCCTATTCGCCGGAGGACGAAAAAATCGTCGAGCGCGAGGCCGGACGGTTCCGCCTTTCCTTCCAGGCCGCAGAGAAGCTGCAAAAACAGAACGGCGGCGAGATTCTCGCCTTCCTGCACTACCCGCTCTGCTACGGCGGTGTGGTCTGCGAAAAACTGGCCTCTGTCGTAGCCGAAAGCGGCATTCGGCGCTGCTGGTACGGCCACCTGCATGGTGTATCGCAGTCGCGTCTGCACGCCTCCTGCAAAGGTGTGCGGACCGAGCTGGTCGCAGCCGATTACGTGCAGTTCAAACCCGTCCGTATTTTTCCGCAAAAAAACACTTGACAAACCGTTTCCGTCGTGTTATAATAAAACAAACCGTTGAGGAAGAGTGAGTAGGCCCTGTCCCTGTTCCCCCAGCGAGCCGCGGGCGGTGTGAGCGCGGCAGAAGACACAGTGGTCGAATGGACTTCCGAGGGCAATCGGAAATGCGCGCTGCCGGTCTGGCATGATGTGCAGAGTATGTGCGACGGAGCGGCCTCTCCGTAACCAAAAGGCAGCGTATGGTCTGTACGCGTGAGTGGGCGGCGAATCGCCGTCAAGCCAGGTGGCACCGCAGGATCTTTCAGCTCCTGTCCCGGCAAGCAATTATTTTGTTGTCGGGCGGGGGTTTTTCTTTTTCCCCCGTACCGGCAGACGACGAAAGGAGAAAAAGAAAATGGCAAACACGATCCCCTACAAGATTTATTTGGAAGAAAGCGAAATGCCCCTGGCTTGGTACAACCTGCGCGCGGATATGAAGAACAAACCCGCGCCGCTCCTGAACCCGGGCACCCTGCAGCCGATGACCGCCGCCGAGCTGAGCGGCGTGTTCTGCGGCGATCTGGTCGAGCAGGAGCTGGATGACACCACGCCCTACATTGAAATCCCCGAAGAGATCCGCGATTTTTACAAGATGTACCGGCCCGCGCCGCTCGTGCGCGCCTATTGTCTGGAAAAGAAGCTGGGTACGCCTGCGAAGATCTACTATAAATTTGAGGGCAACAACACCAGCGGCAGCCACAAGCTCAATTCAGCCATCGCGCAGGCATACTACGCCAAAAAGCAGGGCCTCAAGGGCGTGACCACCGAGACGGGCGCAGGCCAGTGGGGCACGGCGCTGTCAATGGCCTGCGCTTATCTGGGACTCGACTGTAAGGTCTATATGGTCAAATGCTCTTACGAGCAGAAGCCCTTCCGCCGCGAGGTGATGCGTACCTACGGCGCGTCAGTCACGCCGTCGCCCTCGAACGAAACGGCCGTCGGCCGCAAGATTCTTGCCGAGCATCCGGACACGACCGGCAGCCTGGGCTGCGCAATCTCCGAGGCGGTGGAAGTCGCTACGACGACGCCGGGCTATCGCTACGTACTCGGCAGCGTGCTCAACCAGGTGCTGCTGCACCAGTCGATTATCGGCCTGGAAACGAAGGCCGCAATGGATAAATACGGCGTCAAGCCCGATGTTATCATCGGCTGCGCGGGCGGCGGCTCGAATCTGGGCGGCCTGATCTCCCCATTTATGGGCGAAAAGCTGCGCGGTGAGGCCGATTACCGCTTTATCGCCGTCGAGCCGGCGTCCTGCCCGAGCTTCACGCGCGGGAAATTCGCCTATGACTTCTGCGACACGGGCATGGTCTGCCCGCTGGCGAAGATGTATACGCTCGGCTGCGGCTTTATCCCCTCCGCCAACCATGCCGGCGGGCTGCGCTATCACGGAATGAGCCCCGTACTCTCGCAGCTCTATGCCGACGGGCTGATGGAAGCAGTCACCGTCGAACAGACGAAGGTATTCGAAGCCGCCGAGCAATTTGCACGGATCGAGGGTATACTCCCCGCGCCCGAAAGCAGCCACGCCATCCGCGTAGCCATTGACGAAGCGCTCCGCTGCAAGGAAACCGGCGAGGAGAAGACCATCCTCTTCGGCCTGACCGGCACGGGCTATTTCGATATGGTCGCTTACGAAAAATTCCACGACGGAACGATGACCGATTATATCCCCACTGATGCGGAAATCGCCGAAAGCCTGTCCAAGCTGCCGAAAACCGAATAACTCGGTTTCCATACGGTGCAGTTTTTCTGTAATTCCAAAGGATTTGCAGAAAATACAGACCCGCATTTCATACAGGCCGGACGGTCAGCCCGTATGCCGCCCTTTTGGCTGAACGCCGATTTGCCAAATGCAAATAGGCAACGAACGGCACGGGGAATACGGCCGGTCCGAACGGCGCTGCCTTCGCTTCACAAACCGCAGGGCCGGTCAAGCGCTTCGGCGCTCGGACTGCGGAAAAGCCGGGTCTGCCGTTCTGCGGAGTGAACGATCCGCCGCCGTTTCCGAAAGGCGGCTCCCTCCGGCGCGCGTCGTTTCTCCGCAGCGCAGAGCCCGTTTCGTATAAAAATACAAAGAGCCTGCCGTCTGCGCTAAGCAGACGGCAGGCTTTTCTGTCGAAGGCAACAACGCAGCTGCGCTCAACCGCCGGTTGAAGCCGTAGAGGATTTCAAAAAACAGGTTATTTTGATTTCCGGCATATTGTGCTATACTAAGCGCAGAAAGGATGGGCGTCGAATGAGCAATATTGTCGGAGAAAACATTTACACCCTAAGAAAAAACCGCGGGCTTACACAGGAAAAACTTGCCGAGCTGGTCAACGTTTCGTTTCAAGCCGTCTCGAAGTGGGAAAACGGGAACTCCGTGCCGGACGTATCCGTGCTGCCGCTTTTGGCAAACGCGCTGCATTGCAGCATCGATTTCCTGCTCGGATATGTCTCCAAGCAACGCCTGATTACGGACTACGAAGAACGCTACAAAACGGACGGGTATTATTGGGGAACCCGCCCCTCCTATATGTGCTACGAGGTCCTGAAGCTCCGTCCGCCGGTAAAGCCGCTGCGCCTGCCGGACATCGCCTGCGGCGAAGGCAAGGACGCCGTCTTTTTCGCCAGGAACGGCTACAGCGTTACGGCGTTCGACGCCGCACAAACGGGGCTCGAAAAAGCCGAACGGCTCGCCGCGCAGACAGGGGTCGGAGTCAATTTCTTCCAAGCAGATATGCCGGATTTCCGGCCGGACTGCGAATTTGACATTCTCTTCTGCTCAGGCGCGCTGCATTACGTCCCGCCGAAGCTGCGCCGTGAATGGTTTGAGAGTTACCAAAAGCATACGGCCGCCGACGGGCTGCATGCCCTCAACGTCTTTGTGCAGAAGCCCTTTCTGGCCTATCCGCCCGACATGGAAAAAGACCGGTACAAATGGATTTCCGGCGAGCTGCTGACGTACTACGCGGATTGGCGCATCGTTGACTGTGACGAAACGGTTTTCGATTGCCTGAGCGGCGGCAGTCCGCATAAGCACTGCATGGATACCGTCTATGCCGCGAAGAAGGGCTGACCGCAGCGAACAGACGCTGCGCCGCGAATCGGCGGCGCACGCGAGAAGGGGCGGCCGTCAGATTCGGCGGCGAAACGGTAGGTACACAGACGCTGAGCCGCCCTTTTTCGCGGAACGTCGGATATCCGCAAGCCGCCGGAGCACAGCCGCGACGGAAGCGAACGGCTCCGGCGGCCCGCGAAGCAGAGACGGTTCCGTACAGACCGCCGCTCCGCCCGTTGGACTTCCCCGCATAGAAAGCGCGGGCGGAAAGCACACGCAATCTGCCTCCGAACGCCGCCGCCGTCCGGGGAGCGCATCGGAAGGCAGCACCGCTGCTGCTGTTTTCCGGCCCGGCCATGCCGGTCGGCGGCGCGTCGGGCGGCCAGCCCGCCTGCCGCCCTTTTGCCCGAATGCCGGTTTGCCCGATACAAATGCGGAAATGAAAGCAGCGAACGGCGCGGCGCGATTCGGGCGGTCCGGACGACGCCGCCTCCGCCTCGCGAACCACCGGGCCGGTCAAGCGCTTCGGCGCCCGGCATTTCCGCCGTTCTGCGGGAAAGTCCGCTCGCCCAAGCCGCCGAAAGCAGAATCATCCCCTTTGCCCAGTCCGGCTGCCCGCATATGCAGGCAGCCGGACTTTTTATACTTAGATTTAATAAAAATGTTTCCAGCATTTTCATCCGTCATTCGCTTTTGCGAATGACGCTCCGTGCATAACGTTCAAGAACTATGCCGTACAATATCTGTTTCCTGCAAATCCAAAAGGTTTCGCATCCCGCGGCAAATGCCGCGGGTGATAAAACGCTTTGAATCCGTTTTATCAAGAAACAGTTTACAAATCGGATAAAAATGGGGTCTATCATCGGCTTTGCCCGATGGTATATACTCATATCGTGGATTTGTCAGCTGCGGTGCAGTCCCCCGATTCCCGCACAAAGCCGGCCGGCGGCGCGCGGATTGACTCCGCCGGTCAAAAACAGACGCTTTCCGCAGCTTTTTCTGTCAACCTGCGCACGCTTTGCGAATAGAATGGCTAACAGAGAGTCAAATCGAAAAATTCCTCCCGCGGCCCGGACCGCCTTCGCCCCCGAAGGGCCATTGTGACAAAAAATGAAAAAAGGAGACGCACCACCTTGGATAACAACCTCCATATCGAAACCCTGCTGGCCAACACCCCGTCGGTCGACGGCAGCGGCATCGCTCCCGTCACCGGCGCCATCTACCAGACCTCCTCGTTCATCAACAACGGAAAAACACCCTATTCCTACACCCGCTGCGACAACCCCACCCGCAGCGCGCTGGAGGAAAAGATGCGCGTGCTGGACGGCGGCGTGCGCGCGTTCGCGTTCGCCAGCGGACTGGCCGCGGTGACGGCCTGCTTCTCGCTGCTGCAAAGCGGCGACGAGGTCGTCATCTCCAACGACATCTACGGCGGCACCTACCGGCTGCTGGAGCAGATTTTCGGCCATTTCGGCATCCGGTTCCTGCTGACCGATATGAGCAGCCTCGCCGAAGTCGAAGCCAATCTGAGCGAGCGGACGAAAATGGTCTACTTCGAGACGCCGACCAACCCGATGCTGCGCGTGGCGGACATCCGGCGCATCGCTGCGCTGGCCAAGCGCGCCGGCGCAATCACGGTCGTGGACAACACCTTCCTGACCCCTTATTTCCAGCGCCCGCTTGCGCTCGGCGCGGACATCGCGCTCTATTCGGCGACCAAATTTCTCTGCGGCCACCACGACACGAGCGCCGGACTGCTGGTCACCTCAGACGTCTCCCTCGCCGACCGTCTGGCGCTCATCAGCCGCACCGAGGGCGCGGCGCTGTCGCCCTTCGATGCATTCCTCATCCAGCGCGGCATGAAAACACTCGCGCTGCGGATGGAAAAGCATCAGCAAAACGCGCGCGCCGTCGCCGCGTTCCTGAAAGACCACCCGTCGGTCGCGGAGGTATTCTGGCCCGGCGACGAGGACAGTCCCGATTATGCGCTTTCGTGCAGCCAGTCGACCGGCTTCGGCGGGATGCTGTCGTTTGCCCTGAAAACGCGCGAGCAGGCGCTTTCGCTGCTCGAAAACGTAAAGCTTATCAAATTTGCCGAATCGCTCGGCGGCACCGAGAGCCTGATTACCTACCCGCTCACACAGACGCACGCCTCAACGCCCGCGCCGCTGCGTGAAAAGCTGGGGATCACCGACCGGCTGGTACGCCTGTCTGTCGGAATTGAACAAGAAAACGACATTATCGGCGACTTATTTGTCGCACTGCGCGCTTGACAAACCGCAGAATGCGCAGTATAATAAGCACATACAAGAGAATACGGGGTGCTTCGGGGCGTTCCGCGTCCTGCGGCTGAGATTATACCCGCATAACCTGATTCGGATAATGCCGACGGAGGAAGTTCTTCTTTTTGCAAAGACGCTTGCGCTGTGCCGTTTTTCATCATCCGGCATGGCGCTTTTTTTGCGCGTCGGCCGTGCGTTTTTCAGGCGGTTGCCCCCGTGATCTCATACGAAAACGCAGTTAAACTGTTGAATCAAAACCCTTCGCAATCTGATTGTGCCCGGTTTTGTACCGCTTTGACCTGCGTTTACGTATCCAAAAGAAAGGATCTGGTAAAATCATGGACGCAACAACGCGCAAACACCTGCTCTGCGTCTGCGAAACGGCGATTTTTATCGCTCTTGCATTCGTACTCAACTTCGCCAAGCTGGAATTTGCCTGGCTGCAGGGCGGCTCCATCTCCCTGTCGATGATCCCGATTCTGGTGCTGTCGCTGCGCCGCGGCGCCGCCTGGGGCATTCCTGCCGGTTTGATTTTGGGCATCATCGACTGCGCGATGGACGGCGGCTTCGGCTGGGGAATCTGGTCGGTACTGCTCGACTATCTGCTCGCCTACGCGGCGGTCGGCACCTGCGGCTTCTTCTACAAGATGCGCAAGGCCGGCCCGGTGGTCGGCACGCTGGTCGGCTGCCTGCTTCGCTTTGTGGTACACTTTATCAGCGGCGTGACAATTTATAAAATTGCGGTTCCGACCGATGTCTACGGCCTCACTTTCTCTCCCGACGGTCTTGGACCGGTGATTTATTCGCTGGTGTACAACGGCGGCTACATGCTTTTCAACACCGTCATTGCCGTCATTGTCATTTTCATCCTGCAGAAGGCTGCGGGCAAGCTCCTTGCACCGCAGAACTGACAAACGTTTTTACCGAGCATGGACATGCTCCCTTTGGGAGACGTTCATGCTCTTTTTTTCATGCGAAAGCGTATCATCCTCCAAGGACGGCTCCAGCATGGCCGCTTTGTTCAGCACGCAATAGAGCCGTTGCCATTAAAAAGGTATTCAGCGGTGCCCCCCTGCATTTGCTATGCGCACAGGCAGACCCGCTGATTCGCCCGGGAAAAGACTTTCAGTGCTTTTGCCGGATTTGCAAAACCGCCGCGCTTCATCCGGCAGAGACCTCCGATTGAAACTGTACAAAAAACCAGGCGCAATCCGATTTTGCAATTGCTTCTGCCGTGCAAAATTGGATTTTGCCGTGCAAAATCTTATATTATGTCTGCCAAAGGGGCGATTTGACAAAAACAGCGCTTTTCAACCGTTTTTCATGAAATGCAGTCATTATGCAATGCGCATCCGCATTGCATAGCGCGCTGTGCAATGCGGAGATGAAAAGGATTTTGTAATTCATCGCGCTGAATCCAAGCGCCGGAAAACGCGGAAAAGCCTCGGATTTCAAGGCGTTCTGCGCACTTCGGCGCGCATTATATATTGAATAATACGGAGTTTTTGTTCAGCCGCTTGATCAGGGTGAGCCGCCTCCCCGCCTGTCGAAAAAGTGCGCATCCCGGCGCACTGCCGCATACACTGACTATGACACGCAATGCGATGCCGCATTCCGGCGCCGGCAAATTGCGGTCACAGACTTTCTTTTAGGGGGCAAACCATATGAAGCCTTTGTCCGATTTGCCCGCGGGCAGCCTCGCGGCGGTGTGCGCCGTCGGCGGCGGAACGCATCTGAGCCGGCGGCTGCTCGATTACGGGATTGTAGAGGGCACTGACATACAGGTACTGCAAAAAAGCCTCTGCGGCGACCCGACGGCCTATCTCGTCCGGGGCACGGTGGTCGCCATCCGCAGAGACGACGCAAAGGAGATTATGGTCGAATGACAGAGACCGTCTATACCGTCGCACTCGCGGGCAACCCGAATGTAGGAAAAAGCACGCTGTTCAACGCGCTTACCGGTTTGAATCAGCATACGGGGAATTGGGCCGGCAAAACGGTGGACGTGGCGCGCGGCCGCTTTTCCCATCGCGGCGCGGAATATCGTTTGATCGACCTGCCCGGCATGTGCTCGATGAAAAGCGACAGCGCCGAGGAAAAGCTGGCGCGCGACTTCATCGCCTTCGAGCCGATTGACGCGGCCGTCGTCGTTGCCGACGCGACGTCGCTGGAACGCGGCATACGGCTGACGCTCGAGGTGATGGAGGCGACGCCCCGCGTGCTCCTCTGCGTCAACCTGATGGACGAGGCCGCCAAAAAGGGCATCCGCGTAAACATACCGAAGCTGCACGAAAAGCTGGGCATCCCCGTCGTCCCGATGAGCGCAAACCGAAAAAAGGGCATTCGGGAGTTCAAGGACGCGCTGCGCGCCGTGATCGCACTGCCCGATCCATCGGCCGACGCGCCGCTGCCGGAGACGCTGCTCTACGATACCGAAACCGAAAACGCCCTGATGTACCTCCAGCCCTATCTCGCCAAAGCGCCGGGACTGAACACGCGCTTTGCCGCGATCTGCCTGCTGGAGGGCAGCGACAGCGCCGCCGAGACGATGGCGGAAAAAGCCCTGGTCGAGAAGGGCCGTTACGACGAGCATATCCGTAACGCACTCGCGGCACTCGAGACAAGCACGTGCGGCTTCGAGCGCCGGGTGGCGCGCCAAAACATTGAAAAAAGCGCCTCGATCTGCCGTGACTGCGTCCGCGCGCCCCGCAGCTACACAGACGGCGACCGGCGGGTAGACCGCATCCTGTCCTCAAAGGTATTCGGGCTGCCGATCCTGCTTCTGCTGTTCGGCTTCCTGTTCTGGCTGACGGCTGCGGGTGCGAATTACCCTTCGCAGCTTTTGATGCAGCTCTTCACCTACCTGGAAGGCGAGCTGTCGGCGCTGCTGACGTCCCTCGGCGCACCCGAGGCGCTGCGCGCGCTGCTGGCAGAGGGCGCCTTCCGCACGACGGGATGGGTCGTGGCGGTAATGCTGCCGCCGATGGCGATTTTCTTCCCGCTGTTTACGCTGCTGGAGGATGTCGGCTTCCTGCCGCGGCTGGCGTTCAATGTCGACCGCTGCTTCCGGCGCTCGCAGTCCTGCGGCAAGCAGGCGCTGACGATGTGCATGGGCATCGGCTGCAACGCCTGCGGCGTAACCGGCTGCCGCATCATCGAATCGCGCCGCGAACGGGCGTGCGCGATCGTAACCAATGCGTTTATGCCCTGCAACGGACGGTTTCCCATCCTCATTGCGCTGCTGTCGATGTTCCTGGCCTCCTCCGGGCTGGTTTCGGCGCTATGGATGCTGGGCTTTCTCCTGCTGGCGGCAGCGATGACGCTGCTGTGTACCTTCCTGCTCTCCAGGACACTTTGGAAAAACGAGCCGCCCTCCGCGTTCCTGCTCGAGCTGCCGCCCTACCGTGTCCCGCAGATCGGGCGCGTGCTGGTCCGCTCGCTGCTCGACCGCACGCTTCTTGTTCTCCGCCGCGCCGTCTGCGTGGCGCTGCCTGCAGGCGTGCTCATCTGGCTGCTGGCCAACGCGGGAGACGGCGAAGCGCTGCGCGCGCTGACCGGCTTTTTTGACCCGATCGGCCGCTTCTTCGGGCTGGACGGTGTGATTCTGACCGCATTCCTGCTCGCACTGCCGGCCAACGAGCTCGTGATGCCGCTGCTGCTGCTCATATACGCGGATCTGTCCTCGCTGACCGACCTCTCCTCGCTCGAAGCCTTCCGCACACTGCTGATTGCAAACGGCTGGACGGCAATGACCGCGCTGTCGGTGTGCCTGCTGGTGCTCTTCCACTCGCCGTGCGCAACCACGCTTCTGACCATCCGCCGCGAGACGGGAAGCACCGCGCAGACGCTTCTGGCCGTCGCGGTCCCGTCCGCGGTCGGGCTCTGCTTCTGCCTGCTCCTGCGCGCCGTCGGGCTGCTGTTCTGAACGGGGACTTCACCGAACTCCATTCAGGGGGCCTTTTGAAAATCGTCCCCCGAATAATGCTTTGGAAAGAGACAGAAACGCACGAAAGCAATGACCGTGCCGCTTTTCGGCGCACATCGTTTACAAAACACCGCTGCCGCGCATAGCGGCTTCAAATCAGGCGGACGGCGTTTTGCCGGACTTGATGCGATTGCCGTATAAAAACCAATGTAGAGTGCAGCGCCCGGATATCTCCTTGTCGTGATATCCGGGCGCTGCTTTTCAGGGCAATGCCTTTGTTATTCCTTTTGCCTTTTTCTCTTGACCGCCAGCGCGACCAATACACCGCCGGATACGAACAGCACTGCGGCCCACAACACGAGGCTGTTGCTGTCGCCGGTCTGCGGTCCTTCGGACACGTTTCCGCCGGAGCCGGTCGATTCTGACGGTTCGGCCGGCTCATAGTCCGGATCCGCAGCGCCGCAGATGACGCATTTCCCGTCTTCAAAGTCGTGTCCCGACGCGGGAATGGTTATCCAGCCATTCAGATCGGCGATCGCCTTTGTGCATGCTTCGTCCTCGAAGAACTTTCCGCACGTGCAGGTGTAATAAGCCTTGCTGCCGGCCTCGGTGCAGGTGGCGTCCTTGCCCGCAATCAGGGTGCCCTTATGGGTATGCCCGACCTGCGCTTCGGCCACATAGCCGCACACGGTACAATGCCTATCGGTCTGCTCGGTCGCGGCATCGACGTTCCAGACGTGTTCCGCTCCGTTGTCTCTTGTGCCGCAGATCTCGCAGACGTGGTAATGCTTTTCCGGATCCGCGTTTTCACCCAGATAGCTGTCGGACCACGTATGCGCCTTCATTTCGGTTTCGCGCGTCTCCTCCGCTTCACAGCGGGAGCAGGTGCGTTTTTCTTTGCCGGTTTGGGTACAAGTGGCTTCCGTCACCGTTTCCCATTCTCCGAAGCTATGGCCGAGGAGCGGGATGACTCTCCAGCTTTCCACATCGGCTATCGCTTTGGTGCATCCCTCGTCCTCAAAGGCCATCCCGCAGCCGCAGATGTAATAAGCCCTGCTGCCGGCCTCGGTGCAGGTGGCCTCCCTGCCCACAACCGGAACGGGCGTATGGGAATGGGCTTTTGTTACCTTTATGCACGCCGCATCCGTTGTGACCGTGGCGGTCGGGTAGTACGCCGCGTCGTTTGTATTGGTGATCACGCAATAGTAATAATAGGTGCCCTCGGCGGATGTATCGGGCGTGAAGCTCGGACTGTTTGTGCCCACCTTGGTCCCGCCGGTCGTACTGCCGTCGGCGCTCCGGTACCACTGGTAGAAAAGGGTTCCGCCGTCCGTTACGTCTGCCTGAACCGTCAGGGGGCTCGCCGGATCGCCCGCGGAATATTGAGCGTTTTCCGGCTGGACCGTAATGACGGGAGATTGGGCATACTCCGGCCGGCCGTTGTCGATCCAGTGGGCATACAGAGTCTCATCCCCGGAATAAATCCGGCTGCTGACGGTGACATGCGTGCCGCCCTCTTTTTCCGTGTACCAGCCGTCGAAGTCATAGCCGATGCGCTCGGGCACGGGCATAGATAGGAGCTGCTGATTCACGGTGGTCATGGAAATTTCAGAAACGCTGCCGCCGTTGGGGTCAAAGTTGATGATGTACTCCCCGCTGGAAGAACCTATAACTGTGATACTCGCAACCTGTGAATAGAGGGTCAGCGCCTTGCCGTCGGGGTAGGCGGCGGTGATTTCACAGAAATAGTAGTACATGGACATGTAGTCTTCATCCGGTTCCATCTGCGTAGCAGGCACAAAGCTGTTTTGGTCAGCCCCGGCTACGGCAACGCCGCCCTCGACATTCGGGTACTCGTTTTCGTACCACTGATAGGTGAGGATGCAGCCTTCTCCGGCTTCTGCCTCTACGGTCAGCGGCACGGCCGTATCGCCTTCCCTGTACGCCGCGCTGGCCGGCTGGGTGATGATAACCGGCGCTTGGGCATCCACAACGGTAATCTTCGCTCTGGATGAGGTGCTTTGCGCCATTTGGTTATTGGACGCATACGCGTTTGTGTTGGTCGCCACACAGTAATAATAGAAGGTCCCGGCCTCCTCTGTGGGCGGCATGAAGGTGCTCTGGGCGGCGCCGTCTATGGCTGTGCCGGCGCTGGTTTCGTCGGAGCTTACGTACCACTGGTAGGTCAGCACGCCGCCGTCGTTTACAAACGCGTAATACAGCAGATCATCCACCTGCGCGCCCTTGCCGTATGTAGCGTCGTTCATGACCTCCCAGTTAAGCTGCGGCTCCATGGCGTCTTCGACGCCTGTGGGCGCCGCAACGGTCACCCGGGCGATATCGCTCCGCACAGAAGCCGTTTTGCTGCCGCTCACGTTTTTGTTGGTATTGGTCACCACGCAGTAGTAATAGAAGGTGCCCAGCGCATCTGCCATACCCACGAAGGTTGATTCTGTCGCTCCTTCCACGGGCCGTGCTTCGGTGCCGTCCTCGTTGCAGCGGTACCACTGGTAGGAAAGGGCGCCGCCGTCGGTCGGGGCAAGGACGGTCATCGGGAGAAAAATTTCGGTGTTGATGATCTGTTCATCCACATCATCCGGCTGATCGGCGATGACGGGCGTGAGGGCGTCCGGGCTCCACTGGGCATAGAGGGTGACGGCGTTCTCGAAATCATCGTACTGCGTCATCTGTTGGCCGCCCTCTTTTTCCGTGTACCAGCCCATGAAGGCATAGCCTTCCTTTTCGGGGATCGGCAGGTTTCCGTCAGGCCTGATCCTGCCGCTGCTCTGGTCGTAGAACTTCAGCGGGACCTTGTCGACGCTCACGCTGCCGCCCCGGGCATCCAGCGTGACATAGACCGTGCCGGTATAGACCGGGATGGCTTCTGTTTTGACCGTGGCGGTCTGGTTGCCGGTAATCTTCGGATTTGTATTGCGGTTTGTAATCACGCAGTAGTAGTAGACGATGCCATCCGCAGAGGTGTCCGGCACATATCTGTAATACTCGGCATTCTCGATAGGCGTGCCGTTTTCGTTGCTGGCCGTATCGCTCCGGTACCATCTGTACAAAAGCGTACCGCCGTCCGGCGACACAGCGTCGACATAAAGGCCGTTGCTGATATCGCCCACCTCTGCCTTGACAGCCTTCGTTACCCAGTCGATCACCGGTGCCTGCGCGTGGGTCAGCTCACCGGTCACTGCCCATTGGGCGTACAGCGTGGTGTCTTCGCGGAACACCGTATCGGTGCCGACCCGCTCGCCGCCTTCCTCCTGCGTATACCAGCCGGTAAAGTCATGTGCGTCCCACGTGGGGCTGTACTCGTCCAAGTCCGGCAGCCTTCCGTTTTTGGTGGACAGACCTATGCCGGAGGAACCACTGCCAAAAACGCCTCGGCCAGGGTTAAGATGAATTTCGGATTCCTTCTCCAATATCTCCACCCTTACGCTGTCGGTAGCGGTATCAGCCGTCTTTTCCCCGGCAAGCGTGGAGAGGGTGTTGGTCACCCGGCAATAGTAGTAGAAGATGCCGGCCGTGTCGGTGGGCGGCGTAAATTGGGAGGCTGTGGCACCGTTTACCGGCGTGCTGCTTTCCTTGCTGTCGGTATAGACATACCACTGATAGGAAAGGGCGCCGCCGTCCGATACGCTGCCGTTGACATAGAGGGTGTCGGCTGTGTTGCCCTTGGTATAGACATAGCCCTCCTCCGCTATCAGCTTGATCTCGGGAGCCTGGGCTGTAAATTCGCCATCCGTGGCGACCCACACGTCAATTTTTGCGGTCTGCGACTGGATTTTCTCCCCCGCGGCATTGACGGCGTCGGACAGGGTGACCGTCACCGGATAATGTCCCGCCGTGGCGTCATCCTTCACCCTGTACCAGAACGTGATCACATCATCCTCTGAGGTGATGTTTGTCTGGGTAGTATTGGACACGACGAACGAATAGGGGTCGTCGCTCCAGTCATTGTGCATGGTAAAGCCTTCCTTGGGGAACGCGCTGCCTGCGGAATAGCCGATCATTTCAAAGGGGGCTCCCTCGTAATTGAGCTGCGCCATCAGGCCCCATATCCCCGTACTGTCGAGGTTGTCGAGGCTTAAGGTGATGCCGAAGGTCCTGCCCGCCATGGTCTTGACGTCCTCGCCGGCAAGCCGCAGGCTGCCGTCATCGACAGGCTCGGCCTCATTGTTGAGCGGCAAAGCCGTCGCCGCTTGCGGAGAAGCTGCCTGCACCGCAGCCTGCGCCGATCTCGCAGACGATTTATTCATATCCGGGTAAAAATGCTCTATTGTGGGGTACAGCAGACCGCCGAGGCTGTATTCCGTCGTGGTGCCGTAGTAATCGGAGCCATCGGAGATTTCCAGGCACGCACTGACCAGGAGCGTGCCGCCGAACTTCGTGTCATCCGCAGGATTCACCAATTCATCGGGATCGACTGTAAAGGTATACAAATACTTATCGTGCATCACATACTGGCCGTCAAAAATCGGCATGGTATGGGAGGCATAATCCGCAAAGTTCATATTGTCCTGCATGTATTGCAGCTTTATGGTCACCCGGTTATCCTCGGTAAAGTTGTAGCGGTCGAAATTTTCCGGCAGATATACCGATACACTATAAACACTTCCCTGTACTCTCGGCAAGGAAAGAGCGGCTCCGTCCGTCGTCGGGAAAGGCGCCTTGTTGATGCGGATATACCCCTCCAGGTAGAGGTCCACCGGCTTATAGTTCTCATTCCCCGGCCAGACGATGCGCACGTCGTAGACGCCTGCATGCACCGGCCAGTCACTGTCTATGAAAGTATAGTAAGGATCCTCCACCTCGGTCCATTCTTCCGTGACGGCCGCGCCCTGCTCGCGGAACAGCACCTGCAAATCCTGCGTATAAAAGCCCTTGCGGTAAAAATCTGCGGACT
>CAJFRY010000008.1 GCA_904419545.1 Candidatus Woodwardiibium gallinarum | reverse complement strand
GCTGGTGCAGGAACTGCGCCGACACCGCCGCAGACCTGCTAAAAGCGGGATCGTCAGTATGTTTTCGGGATTGCTCTATTGCGCCGACTGCGGAGAAAAACTGTATTACAGTGTAACCAACAATTACAAACGGGATCAAGCCTATTTCTTCTGTTCTGCTTACCGTAAAAACTCCGAGGTGTGCTCCGCCCACTATATTCGGGAGAAAGTTGTGGAGCAGCTTGTGCTTGAGAGTATGCAGAGGGTACTGTGGTATGTGCAAAGCTATGAAAAGCTATTCGCACAAAGGCAGTTGGAGGAATTTGGCGAGAAGCAAAAGAAAGAGCTTGCTGAAAAGCGCAGGGAGCTTGATAAGGCAAAGCTTCGTGTGCGGGAGATTGACGGAATCATCCAAAAGCTCTACGAGGATAACGCAACCGGTAAAATCAGCGACGAGCGATTTGCCACTATGTCGATGTCCCTTGAAAATGAGCAGAGCGAATTGAAAGACCGTATCCCTGCTTTAGAAATTGAGCTGGAAAATGCCAAAATCAAAACCGAAGGCTTACAAAAGTTTATTGACAAAGCAAAACAGATTACCCGTCTGGAATCCCTCACACCCGAATTGGTACACGAATTTATTGAGAAAATCGTGGTATCCGCACCCGAATACAAAGACGGCAAGCGTTATCAGGAAGTTGCGATCTACTACAACGGTGTTGGTATTGTCAGAGAGCCGACAGCCGAAGAAATGGAAGAATACTTCCAAGAACACATCAGCAAAAAGCCTTTCTTAAAGGCAAAAACGGCATAACCACAGGCTACGCCGTATTCACACAACAATATTTAATTGAGATAGAAAAGCCGCTTGGGGCACCTTCCTTACGGAGGGTGCCCCAACGCCGGTCCTTTTTTACAGCTCGGAATACCCCCGTCCGCCATCGAGAAACGACACGCGGCCGCACAGCATATCGCGCAGCGCCGTCTGCACGGCGGGAAGCGCCTCCTCCGATGCGGACGCATAGACCGTCACCCCGTTTCCGAATTCGGTCCGCTCGACCCGCAGCGCCGGAGAGCGGTCGGCCAGCGCCTGCACGCGCGGGTAATCGGCATAGCTGACGGTAAAGGAAAAAAACGCACACGCGGCCATCTCGCAGACGCCCGCGCGCTCCACGGCCATCGAAGCTGCGAGCGAATACGCACGCACCAGTCCGCCCGTGCCCAATAAAATGCCGCCGAAATAACGCGTCGTCACCGCGACGGCGTCGACGATGCCGCCCTTGCGCAGCACGTCCAATGTCGGCAATCCGGCGGTGCCGTGCGGCTCGCCGTCATCGGAGAAGCGTGAAATGCCGTTTCCGCGCAGCGCGTAAGCGTAGACATTGTGCCGCGCGTCGGAAAACCGCCTGCGGATGTCATTGAGAAATGCGAGCGCTTCTTCCTCCGTGCTTACCGGCTTCACACGGCAGATAAACACCGAGCGCTTCTCGGTCAGTTCGGCCTCCGCCGGGCCGCGGAGGGTTTTATACCCGCTCATGCATGGATGAATTCCCGATAGATCGTATCGATGGCGCGCTCGAAATCCTTTTCTTCCACGGCGAGGATGATGTTCAGCTCGCTCGACCCCTGATCGATCATGCGGACATTGATCCCGGCGCGGGCGACCGCCGCAAATACGCGCGAAGCGGTGCCGGGCGTTTTGATCATCCCGCGGCCGACGACCGCAATCAGCGAAAGCCCCTTCTCAATTTCGATATGGTCCGGCTCGGTCGCACGGGCAATGGCGGCAAGAATCTCCCGTTCCTTGCCGGCAATGACCTTTTCGTCCAGCACAACGCCCATCGTATCGATGCCGGAGGGCAGATGCTCGAAGCACATACCCATATCATTGAGCACCTGCAGCACACGCATGCCGAAGCCCAGCTCCTGGTTCATCATATCCTTCTCGATATGGACGACCGCAAACCCTTTTTTCCCCGCGATGCCGGTAATGACGCTTTCGCCGTAGCTGTCGGCCGCGGGAACAATCATCGTACCGGGGTCGGAAGGCCGGTTGGTATTGCGGATATTGATGGGAATACCCGCTAACTTAACGGGGAAAATCGAATCTTCGTGCAGAACCGTCGCGCCCATATACGACAGCTCGCGCAGCTCGCGGTAGGTGATGAGCTTGATCGGCTGCGGATTGCGGACGATGCGCGGGTCGGCCATCAGGAAGCCCGATACGTCTGTCCAGTTCTCGTACAGATCGGCCATTACGGCGCGTGCGACGATGGCGCCGGTGACGTCCGACCCGCCGCGCGAAAAGGTTTTGACCGAACCGTCCGGCAGCGACCCGTAAAAGCCGGGAATGACCGCCGACTCAAGCTGCGAAAGCCGTTCAGCCATAATCCGATTGGTTTTTTCGCCGTCGAATATGCCGTCTTCATCGAAGAACACAACCTCGGCCGCATCGACGAACGCATAGCCGAGATAAAACGCCAGCAGGATGCCGTTGAGGTATTCGCCGCGGCTTGCCGCATAATCGCGTGAGCAGCCCTTATGCAGATTTTCCTCAATGACGGCGAATGCCTCGTCCAGCGAAACAGCCAGCCCCAGTCCGGTGCGGATGAGCTCGTAGCGCTCGCGGACAGCGGCCAGCCGCGCGGAAAAGTCCCGTCCCTCACTGGCAAGCCTGTGGCAGTCCAACAGCATATCGGTCACCTTTTCGTCCTCCGGAAAACGCTTGCCCGGAGCGCTCGGCACGACGAAGCGCCGGCTCTCCTCCGCGAGGACGATGGCCGCGCTCTTCCGGAACTGCTCCGCCGAAGCAAGCGAGCTGCCGCCGAACTTGACCACTTTTTTTATCGATTCGTTCATAACAACAATCAATCCCTATGATAACGTTATATGAAATATTTTAACACAATCCCGTTGTTTTGGCAAGAGCTTTTTCGCCAAAAAGCTCTTCAGTAAGCACCCTTGATTCGTGCATAAGGGCGTGAGCAGCGCCCTCTCCGGCCGGATTTCTTCCCAAAGCGGCGTAAGCCTTTCATCTTCAGACCATGGATCGATCCACCTGGATAACCGGGAAGAGCGTGCTGTTAAGCGCCTTTATGCGCGTCTGAACCTCCTGCACGAGCTGCTCATCGCTTTCCCGGACCTCAAAGGGAACGACAAGGTCGAAAATCACGTTGGTGTGCGTCGGACCTGTCACCAGCCGAAAATCATGCAGGCTCAGGCGGGGATCCAGCGCGGCGATGATGTCCGTCACCTGCGCTTTCAACTCGCGGGTACGCGCGTCATCGGCGTCGACGGGGTCCATATGAATCACGGCGGTACAGCCCAGTTCACCGGCCAGCCGCCGCTCGATGTTATCGACGGCGTCGTGTGTTTCGCAGATATCCGCCTTGGCCGACACCTCGGCGTGCAGCGAAATCATCAGCCGGCCCGGTCCGTAATCATGCACGACGAGATCGTGCAGACCGGTCACCTGCGGATAGGAAAGGACAATGGACTCAATACGCGAAACCAGCGCGGGGTCGGGCTTCTGACCGAGCAGCGGACTGATCGTTTCCTTTGCACTGCGCACGCCGGCGACGAGAATGAACAGCGCTACCGCAAGCCCGCAGTACGCATCCGCGTCGAAGCCGGTGAAGCGGTAGATCAGCAGCGAAACGAGCACCACGCTCGTGGCCACGCAGTCGCTGAGGCTGTCGGCCGCCGTCGCTTTCATCGCCGCCGAGGAGATACGCGCGCCGATGCGGCGGTTATAAAAGCACATATACAGCTTGACCGCCACCGAAACGGCGAGGATGCACACACTCAGCACGGAGAATTCCATCGGCTCGGGTGAGAAAATCTTACGGACCGAGCTTTGCAGCAGCTCCAGTCCCATGATGACGATCAGGCCCGAAACAAGCAGTCCGGAAAGGTATTCGATCCGCCCGTGGCCAAAAGGGTGGGCAGGATCGGGCTTTTGCCCGGCGAGCTTGAAGCCGAGCAGCGTGATGATCGACGAGCCGGCGTCGGACAGATTGTTAAATGCATCGGCAGTGACGGCGATCGACCCGCTGACCGTGCCCGCAAACAGCTTGAACGCAAACAGCAGAAGATTGAGCGCGATGCCCAGAAAACCGCAGAGATAGCCGTAAGCGCGCCGGACGGCGGGTGAAGAAACGTCGTCGCGTTTTTTTATAAAAAGTCTGGCAAGCAGTGCAGTAATAACGCATGCCCCCTTTCGAGCCGGATAGAAAGCATATACTTTTTGAAATACTGTTTTCTGAAAAGTATAGCACATCTTCTGAAAAAATGCAACGCATATGATGCGAATTCACGGCATCCCGCTTGATTTCGTCCCCTCCCTGTGCTATAATGACATAAAATCAACAAGCTGCAATGCGGTTTGTTTGCGCGGCGGTTGCCGAGCTGTTTTTTCCAAACGGTTCGGAAGAGCTGCTTGAATGAATTGCGCAGGCGCAAGGTTTTTGAGCAGAATCGCTCATAAGCCATATTGGGTGCGTATGTAATCTCATCCTTCGGCACAGCCGTCAAAAAGCTGCGGAACGGCAAATCGGCGCCCGTTCTTCAACCGCCTTCCCTATTTGCGTACAGACGCCATATGCGGCTTCCCACAGTTCCGGCAATTTTACACGCACTCTGTTATACATCCGGCCTGCTTTCTCCACGGAACACGGAGCGGCGGGCAATTCTGCCCGCCGGAGCCATATATGCCGAAGGGAAACACCGCCATACATCCGCAAAGGAAAGGAAAACGAATGCATATGAAAAAAATAACATATATCCTTACGGCACTGCTGATTGCGGCAATCGTCGGACTGCTGATTTGGGCCACGGCGTCCGAAGCGCCGGGCGAAGTCTCATCCCCGCCGGAATCCGGCGGCACATCCGGCGGCGAAGCGTCCGGCGAGAGCGGCGCGGCTTCCGAAAGCCTGCCGCCTGCCCCCGATGTCAGCGAATCCCCTTCGGAGACGCCGCCGGAAACGTCGGAGGACGCAGAAGAAGCCTACGCACAGCGCGTAGGTAAGGAGTACCGCATCGATATGACGCCTTATCTGTCCTACGTTACGGCGAGCGACGAGGAGTACCTGCGGCTGGTCAACCAGACGCATCTGCTGTCCAGCGACTATGTACCCGAAGATCTGACTGACTGCATCCATACCCGCAAGGACGGACGCGATATGCAGCAGCTCCGGCTGTACGCGGCAAAGGCGCTCGAAGCATTCCTTGCCGAGGCGGCCGAATACGGATATACCGACGTGACGGTCACGAGCGCCTACCGAAGCTACGCGTATCAGAATTATCTCTTTAATTTTTACTGTGAGCAGGAGCGCGCTTCCCGTCCGAACGCCAGCACGGAGGAAATCGAGTCCATCGTGCTGACCTATTCGCTTAAGGCCGGCATGAGCGAGCATCAGAGCGGCCTGTGCGTAGACATGCACAACCTGTCGCAGGCCGACGTTTCATTCGGCGATACGGCAGAAGCAAAATGGCTGGCAGAGAACGCACACCGCTTCGGATTCATCCTCCGTTTTCCGGCAGACAAGACGGCCGTCACCGGCGTGCAGTACGAGCCTTGGCATTTCCGCTTCGTCGGACGGGAAGCGGCGACGGAAATTTATGAGCAGGGACTCTGTCTGGAGGAATACCTCGGGCAGACCGGTTGAACCGCCCGCCGGAACGGTGTGCGGACAGGAACATGCACCGCATCCGGCGCGCGGCGCAATACGGCCGCACAGGACAAGCTTTGTCCTGCGGTCGGAAATCTCTTCTTTCTGCTTACGGCCGTTTGGGACCGTCCCGGGCTTCCGGCATGCACCGCATCCGGCGCATTCCTGATTTTACGGACATATACCTTCCATGCGTCAGCCGATGCATACTCTTGTCATACGGAAAGCAGGCGCTTTGATTTGTCGTCCGCTGTCTGCTTGTTCCGAAGGCAAATCCTGCGCCGAGCTGTTCCTTTTGTTTTGGCCTGCCCGGACGCCGTTGTGTCGGGCAGGCTTGTCGTTTTTGCTATTCTGTTGTTATGTACTGCCCCGGGCAGCCCCTCCCTTTTTGTCTTACTCTGTTGTGATATACTGCCCCGGGCAGCCTCTCCCTTTTTGTTTTACTCTGTTGTGATATACTGCCCCGGGCAGCCTCTCCCTTTTTGTTTTACTCTATTGTAATATACTGCCCGTACACATAGCCGTTGAGTCCGTTATGCGAGACGGTGTACCAATCCCCCTCCTTGCCTGTGATGGTAACGCGCGTACCGTTGGGGATCTGTCCGATGACGGTCGAATCCAGAGACGGGCCGGTGCGTATGTTCAGACGCCCGCCGCCGGTGGTAACGACGCCCTCGCGGAAACCGGACGGCTCAATAAACGGAACGCCGAGGAATTCCGCCACCGAAAGCGCAAGCGTGCGGGCGATAAGGTCGATGTTGTTTTTAATCCATTCTGCGTCGCTTTGGTTATCATGATACGCAATCTCGACAAGCACGGAGGGTGCGCTGACACGCCGCAGCTCGGCGAAGGTGGAATTGGGCACCGTGCGAACCTTTTCGGGATTGGGATAAATGTCGCGGAAATTGGAGGCGATGATCTCTGCCGCTTCGCGGCCGCGCGCGCTGGTGGTGTAGTAATACACATCGGTGCCCGTCTGACCGCCCACGTTGCCCACGCCCGAGGCGTTGGAATGCAGCGCAAGATGCAGACGGTAGTCGCCGCTGTTGGAATCGGCGATGACCTGATTGAGCGTCATATCATCGCCGCTGCGCGCAAAGCTGATGCCGCTGGCGACAAGATAAGGCTCCATTGCGTCGGCGATGAGATCCATATAATATTTCTCGCTGCCGCTGCCGTCGTAGTAGATGTTGAAATCCTGCCTCGAGGGGCTTAAGTACAAATCTGCCATAAATGCTTCAGCTCCTTTTTTACCCATGGTATGCAAAGCAAGCGGTTCATGTGTGCTTTGGAGCGCTTTTTTCAAAAAATTTCGGATTTCAAAGGAGGGACAACGGATGACCGAGCTGCTTGCGCCTGCGGGCGGTCCCGAGGCGCTGCGCAGCGCCGTCTACGCCGGCGCGGACGCGGTTTATTTCGGCGCGCAGGGCTTCAACGCACGTGCCGAGGCCGGAAATTTCGGACCGGACGAGCTGGCGGAGGCGTTTTCGTTCTGCCGCATATACGGTGTCAAAGCCTATGTCACGCTCAATACGCTCGTGTCCGACCGCGAATTGCCCGAAGCGCTCTCCCTCGTCGACAGCCTGTGCGCGCTCGGCGGGCCGGACGCGCTCATCGTACAGGACCTCGGACTGGCGGACGCGCTGCACGAGCGCTATCCGTCGCTGCCGCTGCACGCCTCGACGCAGATGTCCTTCCACAGCACGCTTGCCGTTCCCTTCCTGCGCAGGCGCGGCTTTACGCGGGTGGTGCTGGCACGCGAAATGCGCCTGCAGGATATAGAAGCCGTCGCCGCAGCGGGGTTGGAAACCGAGCTGTTCGTCCACGGCGCGCTTTGTGTCTGTCAGAGCGGCGGCTGCCTGATGTCCGCGCTCATCGGCGGGCGAAGCGGCAACCGAGGTGCCTGCGCGCAGCCCTGCCGTCTGCCCTGCCGCGCGGCAAACGCATACCCGCTGTCACTCAAGGACCTTTGTCTGGCTTCCCACATTCCGGCGCTGCTGCAAAGCGGCGTCACTTCCCTGAAAATCGAGGGCCGGATGAAAAGTCCGGAATATGTCTACGCCGTAACGAAGATCTACCGCCGCCTGCTGGACGAACGCCGCGCCGCATTGCCCGACGAGCTGAACGAGCTGTCCGCCGTATTCTCACGCAGCGGCTTTACTGACGGGTATTTCACCGGCCGGGTCGGCAAATCGATGTTCGGCGTGCGGACCGAGGCCGACAAGGCGCGCACACGCGCACTTTCCGTCCGCATCGAGAAACGCCGTATACCGGTGTCCCTTGCGTTGACGGTAACAGACGGTGCACCCGCCGCGCTGACCGCAACATCAGGCGGCATATCGGCGACGGCGACCGGTGACGTCCCGTCGCCCGCCGTTGCCCGCCCGCTGGAGGCGTCCGCCCTGCGCGCGCGGATGGAGAAAAGCGGCAGCACGCCGTTTCGCATCGAATCCTGCTCCGTGACGCTCGGCGAAGGGCTGTTCCTGCCCATCGACCGGCAGAACGCGCTGCGCAACGACGCGCTCGGCGCGCTCGCACACAGGTTGGACGAACAGCGCAAAGCGGACTACGGCCCGCCGTGCATAGAGAACATCCCGCATCCGGAATCCGTACCCAAGTCCACCAGCGACGAACGTACGCGGGGATTGGTGCTGCGCTTTGACAACCATGTCCCCGACGAATCGCTGCTGCGTATACTCCGGTCGTCCGTGCGCGGGGAGTCGTCCGTGCGCGGGGAGTCGTCCGTGCGCGGAGAGTCGTCCGTTGTACGCATCGACCTGCCTCTCCACGCGCTGCCCGACCGGCTTCCCGGCGATCCCGCATGCTACTGCGCCGTGCTTCCGCGGGTGGTATTCGACTCGGACATCCCTGACATCCGCCGCCTGCTGCAGGCGGCAAAAGCACGCGGCATCACACATGTCATGCTGCCGTCGGCTGCGCTGCTGCCGCTCTGCGAGGGCTTTACCCTCCACGGCGACTACACGCTCAACGTATACAACTCCCGCACATTTGCCGCGTTCGCGGCGCTGGGGCTTTCCTCGCTCTTCCTCTCACCCGAGGCGAAGGCCGCCGCATTTCGATCCGTGCAGGGTGCCGCGCGGGAGGTGCTGTTCTACGGCCGTGCACCGGTGATGCACACCGAGGTCTGCATCCTGCAAAACTTACAGCCCTGCAACGCATCGGCAGGCTGCCGCGGCGTGCTGACTGACCGGACGGGCGCGCGTTTCCCGATCCTGCGTGAGTTCCGGCACCGCAACACGATCTACAATGCGGTGCCGACCTGTCTGTTCGATAAGCAAAGCAGACTGAAGGATGACGCCGACCTGTTCTGCCTGCTGTTTACCGACGAGCGCGCGGACGAGGTGCACCGGCTGATCGACTGCGCAAAACGGGGCGAAAACCCGCTGACTGCGTTCACCCGGATGTACATTTGATTGAACCAAACGCAGCATTGCAAAAACCCACGGAAAAACAACGGAATGGTTAAAGGAAAACATAATGGAAAGAATCAGAGACGCAAAATTTCAGGATGCGGAACGCATTTTGGAAATTTATGAATACTACGTTGAGAATACGGCGATTACATTTGAATATGAGACACCGGCACTCTCTGAATTCCAAAGCCGTATGCACCATATAATGAAACGCTATCCTTATCTTGTGCTTGAGAAGGACGGGAAGATCCAAGGCTATGCATATGCAAGTGCTTTTATCGGGCGGGCAGCCTATGATTGGTCATGCGAGACGTCGATATATCTTGACCATACCGTACTGAAATGCGGCTTGGGAAGAAAGCTTTATGAAGCATTGGAAGGGAAATTGCGGGAAATGGGAATCCTGAACCTGTATGCCTGCATCGGATATCCGGAAGTCGAAGATGCTTATCTGACAAAGAACAGCGCGGAATTTCATTCCCATCTGGGTTTTTCATCGGTCGGCAATTTTCACAAATGCGGTTACAAATTCGGCCGCTGGTACAATATGATCTGGATGGAAAAAAGGATCGGAACACATCGGGCAAAACAGCCGCCTGTAAAGTTTATGGACTTGAACGCGCAATAACCGCTGCATATTCCGAATATGCACAAACGACGCCGGCAAGCCTGACGGACGGAATTCCAAGACGCAGATCATCGGAGAAAGGCTTTCCGCTCCCCCTATTCTCACAGCTTCAAAGCCGCGGTTATGCGGCCGACGGAAATTTGACAATGGAGATTGTCCGTGCCGAAGCCGTCCGGTTCCATAAGCGCCATAATGGAAATCCCGTCTTTTGGGAATCGCATAGGGACATCCCCTCTTGGGGGCTGCGTAATATCTTGATATGCAATGCGGGGCAGTACCGATAAAGGCACTGCCCCGCAGCAGTTTGCCGAAAAAGGAATTTGCGGCTTCCCCCACTTGCCGCGCAGGGGCAACCCAAAGATCCCTTTTCAAAACGTTTTTCAGGCTTGCTGTACGGACCGTTATATCTCGTCGCAAACCAACACGACAGGCGGACAGCAGTAATCCACATCCGCAAGGTGAAGCCTTTTTTCGTATGCTTCACGGAGGACGGCCATCACAAGGTACTCCGTTGCGGGCAGGAACCGGCAGTAGGGCGGCACGCTTCGCAGATGTCCGGGGAGCCCGATCTGCTGTCCCTTCAGGAACGCCCGATATTCCGTCCCCAGCCCGGCCTTCAGCCGGTCGCGGCCGCGGACAATGATGCGCTCCAACGCCGTGTAATCCGCCCGGGACAGGACCGGGATGTCCACGCGGAGCACGCCGTCCTCCCGCGCGAGCAGGCCGGTGCGGTCGATGAGCCGGTCGATGCTTTCCAGCATCGTGCTGCTGATACGCGCTTTCTCGACGGGGACGCCACGATAAACACACCACAAAAACGCCGGCATTTCCCGGAAATACACGTCGAACCCGCAGCTTCCAGCCCATCTCGCCGGATTGTCCCACAGCGTCGTGTCGAACTCGCAGAGCTGCAAACGCACTTCACCGACGCATCCGCCGCTGGTCCTGTGGCCCCCCTGCACGGCATATTCGTTCGCGCTGCAGTAGGCACTGTCGTCATAGCCGCCGGGGAACGCTCGGCCCATCGCGATCCAGCTTCCGCCGTCCCGGCGGGCGGGCGCAGAAGGCAGTTCGAAAAAGCCGAGCTGAAAGCCCTGCAAGGCGCGCAGAAGCGCATACCGCTCCAGCTTGCGCTTCGGACGGACGGACAGCGTCCCGCCGAAGTCCGACGCGCCGATTTCCGCCAAAACGTCCGCAAGGACGGACCAGAAGCGGTTGAACCGTTCGTGCACAAACGCAAGCTGCGCGTCGAAGCGGCTGAGGAAGTCCTCCGGTTTGAAGATGACGAAATCGGTGTAGACCTTTCCGCCGGCCGCGGCCATCAGCTCGCCGTCGACCAGCCTGCGGACGATCGGCTCGACATAAACGGTGGGGATCGAAACGGCCGCAGCCAGTTCGGCGACAGAAAGCGGACGGTCATAAGCGGTGATCAGAAGATTCTGCGCAATCCGGTCACCTTCCACAAGACTGGTCGGCTCATGGTTCGCTCCGTCAGAGCCGCTGTAGGATACGTTCAGAAAACCGGGGATACAGGTTTTCTTTTCAGGCATCGGTTTCATCCATCCTTCCTTGATCTTTTCCCGCCCCGCCGAAAGGCGGCTTTTGACGGTACCCGCAGGGATACCGATCTGTTTGGCGATGTCCGCAATCGAATACCCGTTGAAATAATGACGGATAAGAACTTCTCTGGTCGTCTCGGACAAATAAAGAATCCTTCTGCGCAGCTCCGCCGCATCTTCGTCAGAGCTTTCGTCGACAATATCCTCCGGTACAGCCTCCAGCGTATCCAGCGACACGACCGGCGGACGGCGGTACGCTTTCCGCAGGAGACTGTTCCGCTTATGCATCAGCGTATTGGCAAGATAGGTTTTCGGGTACTCGATGACGCCGCCGCGGCGTATATAGGCATAGGCGGCAAGAAAAGTCTCGGACACCAGATCTTCGGCCTCCTCGCGCGAGGCGCACTTGGATTCGGCCAGCCTTCGGAGGTCATCGTAATAGACCAGCAGCCTGTCCGTCATTGCTTTCATCGCCTCCATCGGTTTTTCTGCACGATATAGTCGCCCGAACCTGTCCTTGGTTCAATTCCCGATCCCCTTTTTTGAAAAAGAATCGCTTGAAAATAAAAAAGCAGAGCGCTCCCCCCTCTGCTGTGCTTCCGCATTTTTTATTCATCTTTTGTCCCGTCCCACAGGAAGCGTGCGAGATCGACGCAGCCATTGGGTTTGAAGCAAACCCCTTCCGCTTCCAGCAACGCCCGCTGCTCAGGCCACCCGGGTGCGGGACGGCCGAAACGGTTGACCACACGGTGGCAGGGGTAGCTGCCGTACTGCTCGGAACGACCGAGCGTGTAACCGACAAAGCGCGCGCCGCCGCCAAGCCCCGCCAGCGCCGCGACCTGTCCGTAGGTAGCGACCCGACCAAAGGGAATGGACGCAACGACCGCGAGCACGGCCACTGCCGGACCTCCGTGATCAGGACAAGCCCTGCGCTTCATAGACGGCAAGCAGCTCGTCGAGCACGGCGGCGAGCTTGCGGAGCTGCACGGCGACCGGCCGCATCCGCTCCGGGTCTTTGAGCAAAGCAGGCTTGACCGCAAAGCCGGACGCTTTGGAAACAAGGCCCGCGAAGCCCTCCACGCTCAGTTTGTACACAAGCGGCTTCAGCCGCTCAAGCCACTGCATATCGGGGTTGTATTTTTCTGCCCGCGCAAAAAAGCCCTCCGCCATCCCGTTGCAGCCGAGCATCTGCATTGCGCTGCCGTGCATCCGCCAGCCGCACAGCCGGCCGCCGTGGGTATACCAGACGGGGTCGTCGTCGGGAATGGCCGAAAGTCTGCCGGATTCCAACGCGTCCGCCCAATCCTCGAACGCCTGTCGGCCAAATGAAAAATCAGACGTAGATGCTCTCCGGCAAAACGCCGGAACGGACAGCACAGCCCGGCGATACACCTCTGCCGGCGCGGGACGCGCCTTGCGTTCGCCGACGAAAATCAGCTCGGAAACCGGCGTCTCAAGCGCCCTCGGCGTCTCGTCCTCACCGAGAAGAGCATATAATGTATCCTTCTCAATGCCGCAGACAGCACCGTAAACGTCATATCCGTCGGGGCCGGACGCTTTGCAGAGGACGGGCAGACCACGTCCGAGCAGCTCGCGGATGCGGGCGGTAAACGCACCGGCGTCCGCCGCACCGAGGCCGGAAAAACGTTCATAAGCATAGCCGCACGCATCAAATGCACGTTCGATTGCGTCGCCGGGACAGGCATCGGACAGACATTCGGCAAAGCGGTGCGGATCCTTGCTGTAAAGCTGGGTAAAAATGTCGCCGGTCACCCCTGCAAAAAACAGGTAATCGTACGCTTCAGGTTCGCCCAAGCATTCCATCAGGTACGCCATGCAGCCGTCAAACGAATACTTTTCTCCGCACAGCGCGTCACAGAGCCGGCGGTGGTTTTTCAACAGGGTTTTCACGGTGTCTCTCCTTTACCGCGGCAAATACCGCCGAAGATGGAAACCTCACGGCGGTATTTGCTGCGCGCGAGTTATTTTCTGAACTGTGCGATAACTTCCTCTATCTTCTGGTTCACCTGACCGCGGATCGACTCAAGGTGCGAGGAAATATCGGTGGAGTCATTGGCCATCAGCGTCGTATGCATCGTGCTCAGGCCCGAGAAGCCGTAGATATACCCGACGTCATACACGACATTCTCGAAAATCAGGTCAAGAATGTCGACCTCCCTGCTCGTGTCGGAAAGCGCATCCTTGTTTTTAAGAATCTGGTCATAATACGCCGTGGCTATGTATTCCTTGCCGCCGGCGGAAAGCACATCCATCATGTAAGCAGCGAAGCGTGCGTCTTCTTCGGAGAGCGAGCTCGGGATGCCGATGCCATACGCATAGACTGCGCTGCAGGGCGTATAATACTCGGTCTGTGTACTGTCGGCCAGCGGCATCGGTACGACGGCGTACTCAACGTCATAGGCACGCAGCTTCTTAATGGCCGAAAAGGCGGAGATGCGGAACAGCGCCCGTCCGTCGCCAAAGATGCGCAGCGCGGTGTTCGAGCCCTCCGAGGCGGGGACGCCCTGCGCGAGGATATCCTGATACAGGATTACCCAATCCTTCTGCTGAAGCGTTTCCAGAATCTTCTGCGACACGCTCAGCGAACGGGCGCCGCCGATACTGATGATGGGGTCATCGTTCTCATCCTTGGCGCAGAGCGTTTCGCCCGACGCGAGATAAAACTGGATGGCGTCTCCCTGTGAGGAAACCAGCCCCCACTCGTCGGTATAATCCATCGTGCCGTTTCCGTCTGCGTCGCCCGCAAACGAACGGCCCAGCTCGAGCATCCTGTCCAGCGTCCATTCTCCGTCGACAACGGTTTGGAACAAATCGAGGTCCGGAAATTTCGTCGCCAGCAGCTCGGGATTATACGTGACCGAGAAGGACACGATTTTCTGCATGATCGACATGTCGCTGACCGTGAAATAAGAACGGTTCTCAATCGAAATCGAAGCGTTGGCGTTCTGGTCGTACCACGGAGCACTCAAATCAAGGATCCCCTCCTGCTCGAATTCGCGCAGGTCGTAGAACGCGTTTTCCTGCGCCAATACGGCACATGCATTGAGGAAGGGCATCGCGATGTCAAACGTATCCGACGGCACAAGCATCTCCTGCCGCATTGTGGCCAGTACGTCGTCCACCGGCACTGCCTTGACCTCCACGCCAAGCTGCTGTGCAACATAGTTGTTGCGCTCGGTCACGGCTTCATTGAGCTTGGCGTCGGTATTGGGATAGAGTTCCGGCTCGATCTCCTCGGAATAATACGTAGACTGCTTGACGTTATTGTACACCAGCACACGCACCTCGGTGCGGCCGCCGATGATTTCGTCCCGCTGCTCGTCGGAATAGGACGGCCAATATTTTCCGGCCGCGTCGTGGTATTCGTCCAAGCCTTCGCCGCTTACCGCCGGGCCGGCACTCACGGCAGAAGAACCGCTGTCCTCTTCCTCCGCCTTACAGGCGGCAAGCAGTACCGTCAGCAACAGCGCAGCGCAGAGGAGCAGCGCCGTAAAGGTTCTCTTACACATTTGACAGCCTCCCATTATAATTCGGGCACGGATATCTCCGCCATACAAGCTTGAATCCGCCTTCCCTTCATTTCCCCCTCGAGCATTTTTCAGCGTCGATGGCAAGCACGAGCATCAAAGCGTAAAGCGCGTCCTGCGGATTATATACATAGATCGAATAGGTGTCCGTCCAATGGAAAACCTCCTTCGCCACCACGGCGACCTCCTGTCCCGCAGCATCTCGGATATTGTAATCCCACTCGAGGAAGTTTCCCTCTACGTACCATCCGTTGCAGTCGACATCATATCTGGGCCTGAAAAAAGTCAACGCCTTGCGGATACAGCCGATATATTGCTCCCCCATGTACATTTCG
The DNA here is from genome assembly GCA_904419545.1 of Candidatus Woodwardiibium gallinarum. Lineage (GTDB taxonomy): Bacteria > Bacillota > Clostridia > Oscillospirales > CAG-382 > Woodwardiibium > Woodwardiibium gallinarum. Next base: position 45,105 of record CAJFRY010000008.1, on the reverse strand, counting down.
AATTTGGGAAGGAATGTCAGCACACGCTCCCTGACCGAGCCGACCTCGTTTCCGAAAGCGTCAAATATTTTCAGGCAATGTCCCCATGAAAGCTGACCCTTGACAACATATACCGTATCCCCCGCCTCGTTAAAAATGTCGTAGCTGTCAAACCACGAAAAAAATCTTTGCTTGAACAACAGCTTCATAGGCAACCTCTTTTCAGTCAGGCGTAACACGCGCCGTATGCATCGGACATAACCGCTTTTCCAAAAGCGCTCCGAAGGTATCCGCAGTGTTCGGAGGATCCTGCATTTCGATGCGTATAAGGCTGATTTTCGAGCACATTGTCTTTACAATATGAACTGTATTATTGATTTTATCACATTTTTCCGTATTTGTCCATAGCTTCACAAAAAAAGAAGCGCCGAACCTGAAAAAAACCGCCCGGCGGGCAGCTCTGCCCGCCGAACGGTTTGCCGTTTCAGATCATCTTGCGAAGCGCTTCGGCGCACTTGGCAACGTCAGAAAGAACGCCCTTTTCATGCTCGACGATGGCCCACTCACAGGCAGGCACGGATTTGGTAACGGCGATAATCCCGTTCCAATCGATGTCATCGGTGCCGATGACGGCGTCGAAGCCGGTCTCGAGGGAATAGGGCTTATAGTGTACGGTGATGCCGCGCGAGGCGTATTTCTTGTACAGTTCCTCCGGCCGCACGCCGCCGCTGAGGGTATTGCCCATATCGATTTGAAGGATGAAGTCGTCGTCCGTATCGGCGGCGACGATATCCCAAGGCAGGCTGCCGTCGTCTACGGGAAGGACCTCGTTGCGGTGCGAATGGAATCCAAATCGGAAGCCCGCGGCAGCGAACGTGTTTTTGTACCCGTTCAGCTCGCGGGAGAAAGCATGCCACTCCGCTGCCGTCGACATCGGGCCGGCAGGCGCGGGCACAATCACGAAGCGGTTGCCGAGCGTACGATTGTAAGCGATTACAGCGTCGATATCCTCGCGGATCTCCGCGACCTGCGTGTGATAGCCGCAGATCTCGAGCCCGGCCTCGGCCAACCACGCCTTGAGCTGCTCGGCGGGATGCGTTTTAATCGAGCCGAACAGCTCCGCGCCGTCGTACCCGAACGCCTTCATCTGTTTGAAGCAGGACAGCGGGTCGGCAGCATATTCGTTTCTGACCGAATAAATCTGAACACCGAGTTTGAACATAACAAATTCTCCTTTTTATTAATATGTAAAGACCTCCGTAAAGCTATGGGGACTGAGCCGGCGATAACGGTCGAACACAAAGCCGCTGCCGTTATAATTTTTCTGATACAGACGGAATACGACGTCGACATCCTTCGGCATCCAGCGCTCGGTATAGGAATACTGATATACCATTCCCAGCTTTTGCATCACACGGCCGCTGCGCGGGTTTTCAACATCGTGCGTAGCGGTGACAAAAGGGACTCCTGCCGCCTCCGCTTCGCGCAGAACCGCCGCGGCGGCCTCCGCCGCAATGCCCCTGCCCCAGTAATCGCTGCGCAGTGCATAACCAAGGTCATGCGCGTCGCCCATAAGCGTTACGTACCCGATCGGACGTTCATCCGCCCGCAGGCAAACGGCATAGCAGCAATCTGCCGGCGCACCCGTTTCCGTCAAAAAGCGCTCATGCAGCAGCGCGGCCGCGACAGCTTCGGTTTCCGGCGGAAAAAAGGGTAAAAAGCGGTTCGTCTCCCGATCACGCGCCAACTCAAAAAAAGCAGCCAGATCATATTCCTCGAAACGGCGCAGGACAAGCCGGTCCGTATACAGCTTCATAAGATGCGCACCGGCTCGCAGGGCGAGGCAACGGCGAGCGAAACGTCGGAAGAAACCGATTCGCCGGCAACGGAAATCGATTTGGCCGCCAGCGCGCCGCGGCTCTCGCTGTATGCAAGCGCCGGGCGGTTGTTCTCCGGGGAAAGATGAGCCAGCACCACGCGGCGGACGCCGCTTTCGACCAGCCGCGGCAGGGCCGTCGCGCAGGTACGGTTGGAAAGATGCCCGTATTCACCGAGAATGCGCTTTTTGAGCGGCAGAGGATAGCCTCCGTTTTTCAGCATATCGATGTCATGGTTGCTCTCGAGCACGACGGCGTCACAGCCGAGAACGCAGCGCCCGATGTCGGCCGTGAGGTGGCCGATGTCGGTCGCATAACCAACTGCGGCATTTCCGGCTTCCACGCGGTAGCAGACCGAATCCTCCGCGTCGTGCGGCGTCGGAAAGGAACGGAGAAGAAACGGACCCGCTTCGACCGGTCCGTCCAGCACGCGCAGCAATCCCGCCGTACTCGGATATTTGGCGCGAATGAAGCGACAGCAAAGGTAAGGCGCATAAATGGGGATCCGAAAATGCCTGGCGATCATCTCCAGCCCCTTAATATGATCGCTGTGCTCATGCGTGACGAAAACGGCTTTGACTTCACGCAGCGACGCACCGAGCATATGCAGGGAGGCGTCCAGCGCGCGCGCCGAAACGCCCGCGTCGATGAGGATGCATTCGTTCTGATACCGAAAAAGGGCACTGTTCCCCTTGGAAGAGGAAAACAGCGTAAATGCTTCAAGCCGTTCAGACATCGAACGCCGTTTCTCCTTCCAAAATTCGCGTCTGCTCCACCCGAACCGCACCGTAAGGGCGGAAGGAAAGGAACAGGCAGGCGCTTTCGCCGAACACGGCCGAGAGCGTATCGCGGAACACCTCCGCCCGACTCTTTTCCACATACGCCTGCACCGTACCGGCGAATCCGCCGCCATGGACGCGGCAGACCGCGCCGAGCCTGCCGCAGAGCGCCAGCGCCAGGCTCAGGCCCTGCTCGCCGACATTTTTAACCGTATAGATATTCTGTAAGTACTTGAACGACGAGTCGCCCGATTCCCGCACGAGCGAGAGAAAGCCCTCCGTATCGCCCGCCCGAATGCAGGCGCGCTGCGCATATACCCGCTCGTTTTCCGCAAAAAAGTGAATTGCGCGCAGCACGGCACGGTCTCCGCAGGTTTCGCGCAGCGCGGGCAGCGACGCATAGAACGCCGCCTCGTCCACCTCACGCAGGCAGTTTTTTCCGAATACGGCGGCAACCGCTTTCATTTCAGCGGGGATGGACGCATAATCGTCTGTGAGGTCGGCGTGGTTGCCGCCGGTGTTGACAATGCAGAGCATACGGCCGCCCAGTTCGAGCGACAGCTTTTCGATCTCCGGCTCGGCGGCGGATGCAAAATCCATATACGCAAAGCCGCCGACGGCGCAGGCAGCCTGATCCATCAGCCCACAGGGCTTGCCGAAAAACTCGTTTTCAGCGTACTTGCCGCTTTTGGCCAGCTCGACCGCCGGCACACGGCCTTCGTTATAGAAATGGCTGAGGATGTTGCCGAGCATCACCTCGAACGCGGCCGAGGACGACAGTCCCGAGCCGGTGAGCACATCGGACATCGTATAGGCGCAAAAGCCGCCTGTTTTGCGCCCCGCAGCCTCGAACGCGGCGCAGACACCCGCGATGAGCGCCGAGGAGGTCCCGCGCCTGCACGCTTTCGCGTCGGGCCTGCGGATATCGGTCACATCCTCGGGATACCCCTCGCTCTTAAGGCGTACGACACCCTCATCGGTCGGAGATGCTGCGGCGATGATATCGATATCCACCGCCGCCGCGAGCACGCGGCCGTGCTGGTGGTCGGTATGGTTGCCGGATACCTCCGTCCGTCCCGGCACCGAGAACAGCGCCGCCTCGCGGTCGCCGTAGACCGCGAGGAAGCCGTCGAGCAGCCTCGCGTAGCGCGCACGCTGCGTCTCGACACGGCCTTTGCCGTAGAGTCCGGCGAATACGGCATCGTAGCCGCCGTCACGGATCGTTTGTTGCAATGCTGTTGCTTTCATCTTCAATGATTCCTTTCCGAACAGTCCGGGGTCAGGGCGCAGCCCGCCCCTGAAAAAGTCAGCGCAGATCCTCTTTCAATTCATTATAGAATGCGCTTTTTTCCAGTATATAAGACAGTCCCGCGAACAATGCCGCGGAAACCGCGCCTTGGATGAGATTGAACGGCGCCGCAGCCAGCGGCACGATAAAGCTGCGCGCAAGCACCGCGTCGGCCAGATAATAGCCGACGACGAGAATGGCGACGGCCGCGCCGGACGCGAGCAGGTTGCGCGCGCCGAAGCCTTTTCTCCGACTGTCAAAACAGAACGCCATCGCCGCTTTGATCAGCAGCGTAAAGGGCGCGTAGACCGCATAGCCGCTTGCCACGTCGGCCAGCGCGGGACCGACGGCCGCCGCCGCAACCGCATAGGGAAGCGGCAGCAGCGTGGCGAAGAGGAAGATGAACGCGTCGCCGATATTGATATAGCCGCCCTGCCCGATCGGGAAGGGAATCTGCAGAAAAGCGACGACGAGGAAAATCAGCGCCGCAGCCAGCGCGGCGACGGCCATACGCTTATATTTCTTAGCGGAATTGGACATGGTTGGGAACGGTCCTTTCCTACGGTATCGGTCATAATCCCGTTATCCGACGCGGCTGCACCGCACAGGAAAACAGATATGGGACGTCAAATGTCCCGAATTTTATGCGGGACGGCAGATACGAAACCGGCTTCAGCACGTTTGCCGGTTTGCCGAATCAAGCGCTTCATCCGATCATTTCTATGGAAATGGAATGCAGAGACAAAGCACCCGGGCACTGCGACCTTGGGGCGGACGGCTTAGCCGCATCCATGATTCTTGTCGCGGCAAGGCCGCAAAAGCCGTCAGATCAGGCGGTACAGCTCATTTTCAAACACCACGCCCTCGCGCGGCGGCGTGCCGAGCCGCTGCGTTTTATAAGAAACTTCTGAAATAAACGACACGGCCTGACCGAGCGTGTCGGAAGCGGTGCGGCCGGCCAGCACACCGGCCAGCAGAACCGAAGCCAGCAGGTCGCCGCAGCCGGGAAAAAAGGTTTCGCAGTAGGGCGCGAGCCTGTATTCGATGCGCCCGCCGCCGTTCCGCGTATCCGAGCAGGCGACGCCGATTTGGTCGCCGCGCCGGATGCCGGTGACAGCAATGGTGCGGGCGGATTTTCCGCACAGGCTGTCCAGGCGTTCGATCAAACCCGCAACAGCTGCGTCGTCGGGCTGCGGGTCATAGGGAACGCCCGCGAGCAGGCAGGCTTCGGTCAGGTTGGGGGTAATGATGTCCGCACGCGCACACAGCCGGTGCATCAGCTCACACATCTCGGAGGTATAGGTCTTGTAGATTTCGCCGTTGTCGCCCATCACCGGGTCGACGAGCACAAGCGCCCCGGACTGGCTGCCGATGAGCGAAAGCACGGTGCCGATTTGCCGTGCACTCCCGAGGAAGCCGCTGTAGACCGCGTCGAAGCGGATGTCCTCGCCGCGCCATGAGTCAAGGATATTTTCCATTTCACTGCTCAGGTCAAGGAAGGTAAAGTGGTCGAAGCCGCCCGTATGCGTGGACAGCAGCGCCGTCGGAAGCGGACAGACCAGATGCCCGTAATGGGAAAGGACAGGCCAGACCGCCTGCATCGAGCAGCGGCCGTAGCAGGATATATCATGGACGGCAGCAATTGTTTTCGGCACGCCGGAGGTGGAATTTTTCATCTTGTCATCACATAGTCAACCTTCATCGCTTGGTGTATTTATACCCGGCCCGTCCTTGGGAATGAAACTCTTCGGAGCCGCGCCCGAATAAAAAACCGCATGCCTTCGCTGCACAAAAATCCGGCGTCGGAGCGGCATCCTCCGAGGCTATGCATCCTCCGGCGCAATGCAGCCCGAGTCGCCGTCGAACAAAGGCTGATAAACGGCTGCCGAGCAAGGGCACGGCTTGGAGAGCAATCCGCACGGCGCACGGAGCACCGAACGCTTATACCTGTATACTATAGCACAAACACGCACGGATTGGAAGTGGATATTTTTATTTTTTTCGTTTTTCGGCAAAAAGGAACACATCCCACGCCGGAATATAGTCCTTTTTCCCCAGCGTAAGCCTGTAATCCGGCCGCTGCGCCAGCACCAGCCGGGGCAGCTCGATAAGATCGAATGCGCGGTGATAGACGGCCACGCAGAGCGCGGGCGCATCCTCGTAAAGCGTATTCGCAGCTCCCCAGAGCACACGTCCGTCCGCCCCCTCGGCGTCAACGCGCAGGCTGCCGACGCGCAGGACGCCGGACAATCCCAGACGGGTGCGCCCGCAAAGGCCGTCTACCGTTACGGTACGCACAGGCGTTCCCGACGGCGCCAGCGCCGAGCCGCGCCCATGTCCGGCGGCAAACCGCGCCTCTCCCGCACGGTCGGACGCGGCGGCGTGCAGCGGCCGGGCGCCGGGAATGTCTGCGACCGCTGTGCAGAGACGCCGGAAGGCGTGCAGGTCAGGCTCGACGGCCAGCAGTGCGCCATGCGCGGGATTGGCTGCGTGATAAGTGCGGAGCGTGGAGCCGTCATGCGCGCCGATGTCAATATGCGCGCGGCTATGGGAAAAATAGGCGGACGGCTCGGTACAGCGGCTTTCCATTGCCAGCAATGCGGATGGGTCTCCGTTGATATCAAAGCGGAGCAGCTCGTACAACAACGCTTTGGAATAGCCGTCGGCCAGCCGTTCATACACGTACAGAATGCGGGCGGCATTCCTTCGGATGTATGCCTTGTCCAGCCGACGGTCGCCGTACACCGGCAGGTTGGGCACGAGCAGGCGGTGGCGGGAAGCGACTGCCCGCAGCGCCTCGTCCGGCCCGCCCTCCATACCGAAAGCAAGCAGGGCGATGAAATCGCCGAACCGTTCCTCCGCTTCGCGCAGCGTCAGCACACGCATCCCGCGGTAGCTGTGCCCACGCACGAAGCCCTCCGAAGCGAACACGCCGGACACATGCAGCCCCGCGCCGGACAGCAGCGCGAGGATCTTATCCGCACCGTTGCCCATCCCATACAGCAGGACCGGCTTGTCCGCCATGCGCAGCGCGTCGAGCCAATCCGTCTCCCGCTCCAGCGATTCGATCAAGCGCTTCCCCTCCTCTCATTTCAAACGGCACGGAAAGTTTACCACAGAGATACAAAAAATTCAACCATTTTTTTTATACATCCCGTTATAATGTGGCTAATACGAAAACGCAATAAAACGGTAAGGCAAAAACCTTCGCGCACTCCATATATGTGATTTTTTCCGATCGCAAAATCTGATTATGCCCGTTTTTTGTACCGTTTTGCATTGTGTTTCAGTATAACAATACACGCCGCAGAAAAACGGCGGAACGGAGCAGAATATGAACCGCTTTGAAGAGACCTATGCCGGAATACTCGCCGCCCGACCGGCCGGGCGAAAGACCTACGCGCCGGTGGAACCCGCAGCCTACCGCGACCGGCTCCGGGCTGCGCTGCTGGCGCGGCTGGCCGGCTGCACGCTCGGCGCGCCGGTGGAGGGCTGGTCGATCGAGCAGATGGAAAAGTATGCCGCCGAGCTGAAACTGCCCTTCCCGTTGGAGAACTACTGGACGGCGACACCCATACCCGACGAACCGCGCTATTTATACGATACCTTCAAGAGCTACACGCTGCCGCACCTGAATGCCGTCCCCTGCGACGATGACGTCGGCTACACCCTGCTTTCGCTGTTCATCGCCGAAGAGAGCGGCAAGGGCAGAGCCTTTACGCTTGAGGATGTGGCGCAGGCGTGGCTGAAATACATCACGCTGGCCTACACGGCCGAGGATGCAGCGCTGAAGAACCTCCAAGCAGGTGTGGACATCTACGAGACCGCCGAGAAGGACAATCCCTATACCGACCTCATCGGCGCGGACATCCGCTGCGACGGCTACGGCTATATGGCGCCGGGCAACCCCGAGCTGGCGGCGCGTATGGCGTACACCGACGCATACATCTCGCATCGGAACGAGGGCATCTACGGGTCGATGTACTTCGCGGCAGTGCTGGCTATCGGCTTTGCGACCGGAGACGTCTACCGCTCGCTCTGCGACGGACTGCTGTACATTCCCGAAAACTGCGAACTGGCCGCCGGCCTGCGCTGGGCGCTGGACCTTTACGGCAAAGTGCGCGACTATCGCCACGCAGCCGCACTGGTGGATGAACGCTACCCGGGCATGCACAGCGTCCACACGATCAACAATGCCTGCCTGACGGTGTTCGGCCTCTCTCTGGGCGGAAACGACTGCGGTCGCGCCTTTTCCGAATGTGTGGCGATGGCGCACGACAACGACTGCACCGCAGCGACGGCCGGATCGATTGCCGGCGCGTGTCTGGGGACCGCAGCGCTGGAAGAGAAGTGGTTCCGCCCCTTCGGCGGCCGCATCCGCTCCTACTTCAACGGTCCGCGCGAATATGAAATCGAGGACATCCTGAAGCGGTACGAAAAAATCGCGCTCGAACCGGCGGAAACGCCGTCCGCACGCGCATAAACGAGACGGGCTTTTCATACGCATCTATTATAGACAAGAAACGATCTTGAAAGGATGACGGTAATGAAAAGCCCGCACTGTTTTGTAAGCCTGCTGCTCTGCGCTGCTCTGCTGCTCTCTTCCCTTTCGGGGACGGCGCTGGCGACCGAGACGGCTTCTGTATTTGAATTTGACTACGCGTTTGAGGAATATTGGTACGACGACGAAGCCCCGGCCGCACTCGTCGGCGACTTTCCCGTGCGCAGCGCGCTGCTGATGGAGGCGGAAAGCGGCCGCATTCTCTTCCAAATGGAAGAGAACAAGCCGCTCCCGATTGCTTCGGTCACGAAGGTGATGGTCACGCTTCTGATTATGGAGGCCATCGACAGCGGGCGCGTGTCTATGGACGAAGAGGTGACGGTCAGTGACCGCGCCGCCTCAATGGGCGGTTCTCAGGTTTACCTGGAGCCGGGAGAGAAGATGACCGTCAGCGAACTGCTCAAATGCCTGGTTGTCGTATCGGCCAATGACGCCTCGGTCGCGCTGGCCGAGCACATTTACGGCAGCGAGGACAGCTTCATCCTGGCAATGAACGAGCGCGCACAGCAGCTCGGGATGAAGAACACCCATTATGTCAACACCACCGGTCTGGATGCGGACGGTCACTATTCGAGCGCGCTGGATGTGGCGCTGGTCACGCGCGAGCTGCTCAAGCACCCGACGATCCTCGAATACACGACCATCTGGATGGACACCATCCGCAACGGCGCGTTCGGACTGGCCAACACCAACAAGCTCATCCGTTTCTATTCGGGCGCCAACGGGATGAAGACCGGCTATACCACCGAGGCGAAATACTGCCTGTCCGGAACGGCCTGCCGCGACGGGATGACGCTCATCGCCGTCGTGCTCGGCGGCGAGAGCAGCGACGAGCGCTTCGCAACGGCTAAGCAGATGCTCGACTACGGATTTGCAAATTACCGCATCGTCACGCCCGAAAAGTTGGACATCGAGCCGATCCGGGTCGAGCGCGGGCTCAACGATTACTCCGAGCTGGAATACGATTCCTTCTCGCTGCTGCTGGAAAAGGGCAAGGAAGCCAAGATCGAGCAGCGGCTCACCATCGAACCGTCGCTGCAGGCACCGGTTGAGAAGGGTGCGGTCGCCGGCTACGTCGAATTTTACGTCGACGGGGAATTGCAGACCAAGGTGCCGGTACGGGTAACGGCAGACAACGGAGAAATCGGCTTTCCCGACATTTTTTCGCGTGTTTTGAAAAAGCTGCTTGCATTTGCGTAAAATGCGGTATATAATACAGACTGTACAGAAATCGATAAATGCCGCCTGCCTTTCCGGCGGGCGGCCGGAAAGGAACAGTCTGAACATATGCCCATCAAGCTCAACGACACCTATCTCGGCCAAGGCGCCTGCCGCACGGAGGCCGCCGCCTTTCTGCCGCTGCTGCGCGACGCCGACGAAAAGATCCGCAACAAGAGCGGCGCCGGCAACGATTACGTCGGCTGGATCGACCTGCCCGTCGACTATGACCGCGAGGAGGTCGCGCGCATCAAAAAAACCGCCGCCGCCATTCAGGCGCACAGCGACATCTTTGTCGTCATCGGCATCGGCGGCTCCTATTTGGGAGCCAAGGCGGCCATCGACTTCCTGCGCAGCCCGAACTACAATACCATCCGCAAGCGCACGCCGGACATCTATTTCATCGGCAACTCCTTTTCCGGCAGTGAAATTTTAGAGGTCATCTCGCTCTGCGAGGGCAAGGACGTTTCGGTCAACGTCGTTTCCAAGTCGGGCACGACGACCGAAAGCGCCATCGCCTTCCGCGTGATGCTGTCCTATATGCAGAGCCGTTATTCCAAGGACGAGCTGCGCCGCCGCATTTTTGCCACCACCGATGCGCACACCGGCGCGCTCAAGCAGCTTGCCGACGAAAACGGCTTTGAAACCTACGTCGTGCCGGAGGACATCGGCGGCCGCTTCTCGGTGCTTTCGGCCGTCGGCCTGCTGCCGATTGCAGTCTGCGGCGCGGATATCGACAAAATCCTGGCCGGCGCCGCCGCCGAGCGCGAAGCGCTGTTCGCGGCCGGCCTGTCGAACGACGCGTACAAGTATGCGCTGTACCGGAACGCCTTCCTCGCTGACGGCAAGGAGGTTGAGATTCTCTGCTCCTATGAACCGGCGCTGCGCTCGCTGACCGAGTGGTGGAAGCAGCTCTTCGGCGAGAGCGAGGGCAAGGACGGCAAGGGTATCTTCCCCGCCTCCGCCATTTTCTCAACCGACCTGCACTCGATGGGGCAGTATATACAGGACGGACGGCGGATGCTGTTCGAGACCGTCGTGCGCCAGACCGAATGCGGCTGCGCGCTGAAGGTCCCATACGATGAAGCCGACGTCGACAAGCTCAACTATATCGCCGGCGAATCGCTGTTCGATGTGAATGAAAAAGCCTTCCTCGGCACGCTGTATGCGCACCGCGACGGCGGCGTCCCCTCGCTGGTGGTGGAATACGAACGGCGGGACGAGTTCTCCTTCGGCGCGCTGGTCTATTTCTTCTGCCTCGCCTGCGCCGCGTCGGCTTACATTCTCGGTGTCAACCCCTTCAATCAGCCTGGCGTAGAAGCGTATAAAAAGAATATGTTCGCGCTGCTCGGCAAGCCGGGATATGAAAAAGAGCGCGAAGCGCTCCTGGCGAAAATAAATTCATAAAATAAGACTTGCTTTTTGCAGGCATATCCTGTACAATACAGATACCGAAAAAACAGGGAGGACGAACGTTTATGATTAAACTCATTGTCGGCGTCAAAGGAACAGGCAAAACGAAAGCACTTGTGGATGAAATCAACAAGGCCGCCAACGAATCGCACGGCTCCGTCGTCTGCGTTGAGTACAAACGGAAGCTGACCTATGACATCAACTATCGCGTCCGGCTGGCAGATGCAGGCGATTACGACGTGTTCGGTGCCGATAAGCTGTACGGCTTCATCTGCGGCATCCTCGCGGGCAACTACGACGTAACCGAGCTGTTCATCGACAGCGCGCTGAAAATCTGCGGCGACGACATTGCCGCGTTTGAGCGCTTCTTCCTCGCGCTCAATGAGATTACCGAAAAGAACAACATCCACTGCGTGATGACCGCCTCTCTCCCTGCAGAGGACGTTCCGGCGTCGCTGGCTTCCTTTATCCGCGACACGCACTGAGCTTTTGAACGAACGTATGGACGTACAAAAAAGCCGCACGGGCGTGCTCAAGGACGTTGTGTTCCGCGCCTGTCTGTGCTTCACGGTCAGCGCGGTGCTTTACACGGCGGTGATGGCGCTGATGCTTGCCGATTCCGCAGGCGAGCCGGCTGCCGTATTTACGCTGCTGTTTCAAAACTTTATGATTATCCTCGCTGCTTCCGCGGTATTCGGCGCTTCATTCCTGATTTTCGACGTGAAGGGGCTGCCTTCTGCTGCGAAGCGGACAATCCACATCGTACTGCTGTACGCCGCGATGCTGTGCGCGTTCCTGCTGATGGCGGATGTCAGCAGCGGCGAGGTCGGTTCAATGGTGTTGTTTGTATTCCTGTCGACGCTGCTGTACATCGTTGTCTATGCGGTAAGCTGTTTGATTTCGTCGCTGGTACGCAGGTACAAAACGCGATAATGGCAAAATCCCTTCCGCCCATTCGGGCGTGAAGGGATTTTTCTGTCAAACCGTCGCGTGTGGAAATGCGGAATTGCCGGCACAATTGAAAAAAGCTCCGGCTGCTTCCGATATTCCGCTTTGCCGCATAACGATGCGGAAAGCCCCCGAACACAAGCGAAGCCCAACCATTGCCCCGCCAATGTACATCGTGCCGGCATCCGGCGCTGTTCTCTTGCATCCGCAGCGCACGCCCGCAGGAAACAGCCTTCCCGCAAGGCCGCCCTACTGCGCCAGAGCGGTACCGAGCGCCTTGCAGGCGGCGATCGCTTCATCGTCGGGCGCTTCGTTGCAGATTACAGGCTCGCAGACGAGGTCCGCGCCGTTATTTTTGCAATTTTCTTCCCAGGTCCGCATCCATTCACCGTCGCCCCAGCCGTAGGAGCCGAACAGTGCGATCCGTTTGCCGGAAAGCTTCGCTTCACACGCCGAAAACATCGGTGCGAACTCGCTTTCCTCCAGTTCCTCCGCGCCCATCGACGGGCAGCCAAAGGCGACGGCGTCAAATGTGTCCATCATCGTGACGTCAAACTCGGAAGCCGTCATCATCACCGCTTCCGCGCCCGCATCCTGCACACCCTCTGCAACCGACGCGGCCATTGCCTCAGTATTGCCGGTGCCGCTCCAATACACCACTGCGATTTTACGCATATCCCATTCTCCAACCTTTCTTTATAATTGTTTCTACAGTTAACGACATTCCAATTCCCTCTCAGACAGGCCGCAGATGCTGTGATTTTTACACCCGTGGCCGGGATAAGCAGGAAAATTGATGTCGTTTACTATATATCAGCCGGCGACAGTAAGGCGTTCGACAGACCTGCCCTCCGCATACCGCGCACGGTAGACATCCGTACATTTCTTATATTTGGCAAATGTTTCCCGTGCCGTCTCCGCGTCGCCATAGACCTTCCAGCAGCCGACGCACTTACAGCCCCGCGCGCCATTTTCGATGAAACCGCGGACGTCCTCCGGCGGATAGCCGAGGAACAACCCGATCTCATGCGGGAACTCGTCCTGCTCACGCATGCGCTTCATCAGCCGGATGATGCAGCGCTCGGAGGTACCGCCTGCCGGATAACCGCGCTCGCGGAGCAGACGGCAGGCCGTTCCATGCCGCAGGTCACGGGACAGACGCGCGGGCCGGTACACATAGATAAGCGCGCGGCCGTTTTCAAAGCACAGCGGCAGGATACGCAGTCCCTTTCCCGTCAGCCGTCGGTTCCAGCAGCGGACACAGCTCCGCATTTCCCGGTCGTCTGCAAAGGTGCAGGCAAACAGGCTCGCCGTTTTTAATCCCGCAAGCGTCGGGGAGCAGTGGATGACCAGCAGTTCTTCAGGCATCCCCTCCCCTCCTTTCAGGACACATGCTCTTCAAGAATGCTCCGCAGCGCAGCCATAGAGCTTCGGTGCGAGCGTGCAATCTTGGTGTTGCGGCCTTTTGTCTCATTCAGCGCACAGCGCACCATTTTATGCGAAACGGTATTTGTAAACAGGACCAGCAGGTCCGGAGAGCCGATGCTCTTCAAACCGCTTGTCGTTTTGGGATATACCTTTGCCGTGCAATTGAATTCGCCGCAAAGCTCCTTGTACTGACGGGTCATACATTCGTTTCCGCCTACGATAACGATGCTCATATGTATCATTTCCTTTCGTAGATTTGCAGCCGCATTTTGCTTACGGCTTTATTGTACCACACAGCCGGTGCCGACTCCGCTCCGAAAGGCTCCGATCAGACTCCGTTCGGATACGGTTTATCCGCTTTCGCACGCAGTCTGCATCGGTACTCGGCAGGATTCACGCCCTTGACACTGCGGAAGGCATTGGCGAACTTGCTTCCGTTGTCATATCCATGCGCATTGGCAATGTCGAGGATTGTCCTGCCGGTGGATTCGAGCATATATGCCGCCGATTCCATTTTTTGCGTGCGGATATACGCGCCCACGGAAACACCGTAGACCCCCCTGAAAAGCTTTTTGATGCAGGCGCCGGACAAATGAAACCGCTCGGAAAGCTGTGTGAGCGTAACACGGTCATCCTTGTGCTCCATCATATACTTGCTGATCGCCTTGGCCAGTTCCGCCTGCGCCCGGCTATAACGGCGCCGTTCCGTTTCGTCGCGCGCCAAATCCAGCGTACTCAAAAAGAGAAGCAGCTCCAAGGCCTTGACTTTGAAATAGCCTTTTTGAATCGTCCCGGGAACCGAATACAGCTCCGAAAAAATATGCGCGACAGACGGATTTGCGCGGGCAACGAATCCTCCTTTACGGCCGCAGAACTTCTCCGCGAGCGCCTTCGGCTGCACCTTGACGTCGTCCAGCAGGCAGGAAAGACATTGGGGCGTTTTGTTCAAGTCCATCCGCACAGTCAGTCCATGGTAATGCCGAAGGGGAAAATACGACTCTCCCGAAACGCTGCTCGTCCGCGCGATGGCCAGATCACCGGGCTCCAGATAGCAAACCGCCCCGTTGATGCTGTATTCCAGGCGTCCCTCTCGGCAATGGCTGATCTCGACGATGTCGTCCGCCGCTCTCTCCGGCGTCTCCCGTGGCACGGATTGAATATGCGCTTCGTTGTACACGAAGGTAATTCCGGGGAAAACGGGATAAGCCGTCATCGTATACTGCCCGTCTGCGTTGTGAACGCGCACGGCAGTACAACCGTCGCTTGCCGGCAGGCAACCCGCCCTCCGGCAGGTATTCGATCCGCACAGAGCGTTCGGCATATGCGCTTTTATTCTCCGCCGCGCGGCAGCCGGCGGGCAGAGCCGTATCTGCGGCAAAGGCATTTCACGACGGAGACGATCGCAAGGACGCAGGCGGCACTTCCAAGTACGATAAGCATATCCGATTCATAATACATAACTTCCACCATTGCTTTCGCGATGCGAAAGCCTCCTTTCTCTTTACTCGGTCATCTCAATTCTGAACGACCAGAATTCCTTTTCAGCCATATCTTGGCCGTCTTTATGGTTAGTTTGCACTAACTATATTTCATTCAGAAAGCGGCAGCTTTTTTAAGGCGGTACCGCACAATGCACGGCTGAAGTCTTTACGGCACGCTTGCTTGCATCTTTTCCGTCATTCATCACAAAAAACAAATCACTATACGCGCGTATTTTTCTTAAACTGACGAAAAGCGGCGCAATCGCACCATCAGAATTGTGCGGTACTCACTAACATCTCCCGCTCCCTTAGTTAGTATACACTAACCAAAGGCAAATGTCAACTCCTGTAATCCGATTTTATACGAAAATTTCAAAAACCTTACACCGTATGTGCAAGCAAACGCGCCCGAAAGCAAAAAACAGGGCGAAGCGGCGCAGTCAGCGCCGCTTCTTCAGACAGTGTTATTGCGAGGGTGCAACAAGCGTTTCAAGAAAATACCGATGCACCGACGGGTCGCCGCTTAGCTCGGGATGGAACGCCGTCACCAGCATATTGCCCTGCTGTGCAGCGACGATACGGTTGTCTACCAACGCAAGCGCCTGCGATTGGCCGAACACCTCCCCGATATAGGGCGCACGGATGAAAATGGCCGGAACGCGCCCGACGCCTGCAAATTCGGTTTCGGCGGCAAAGCTGCCGAGCTGACGGCCGTAGGCATTGCGAACGGCGGCGACGTCCATTACGGCGAAATGCGTCCGGTCGTCGTTTTCAATCCGCTTGGCCAGCAGCAGCAGTCCGGCGCAGGTGCCGAATACGGGCAGTCCGGCCTCGATTTTGCTGCGCAGCGGTTCGAACATCCCCGTTTCCCGCAGCAGCTTGCCCTGCACGGTGCTTTCCCCGCCGGGGAGGACCAGCCCGTCAAAAGGACGGTGCAGGTCCTTTTCCTGCCGGAGCTCGAAAACGTCCGCCCCAAGGGATGCAAGCATCCGCTCGTGTTCGATGAAGGCCCCCTGCAGGGCCAGTACGGCAATGCGCATCGGTCATTTGCCTCTTTCCGCCATCAGCAGCTCGATTTCCTGCTCATTGATGCCGACCATAGCCTCCCCTAAATCCTCCGACAGCTCGGCCAGCAGGTGCGCATCGTTGAAATTCGTAACCGCTTTGACGATAGCCGCCGCCCGCTTCTCGGGGTTTCCGGACTTGAAGATGCCCGAGCCGACGAAAACACCCTCCGCGCCGAGCTGCATCATCAGCGCCGCATCCGCGGGCGTCGCCACGCCGCCGGCGGCAAAATTGACGACGGGCAGCTTCCCGTTTTCATGTACGTAGAGCACCAGCTCGTAGGGGACTGCAAGTTGCTTGGCCGCATCGAAGAGCTCATCCTCAGCCATTGCACGGATACGCCGGATTTCCGACTGCATCATACGCATATGGCGGACGGCCTGCACGACGTCGCCTGTGCCCGGCTCGCCCTTGGTGCGGATCATAGAAGCGCCTTCGTTGATGCGTCGCAACGCCTCGCCGAGGTCCTTCGCGCCGCAGACGAAGGGAACGTCAAACTTCGTCTTGTCGATGTGGTAGCGGTCGTCCGCAGGCGAGAGGACCTCGCTCTCATCGATATAATCGATTTCAATGGCCTGCAAAATCTGTGCCTCCGCGAAGTGTCCGATGCGGCATTTCGCCATCACCGGAATGGAAACGGCGTTCTGAATGCCCTTGATCATTTTGGGGTCGCTCATCCGAGACACACCGCCCGCCGCACGGATATCCGCCGGAATGCGCTCGAGCGCCATAACCGCGCAGGCGCCCGCCGCCTCGGCAATCTTCGCCTGCTCGGGCGTGGTGACGTCCATGATCACGCCGCCCTTGAGCATCTGCGCGAGGTTCTTATTCAGTTCGTAACGATTTTCCGACATCTCGATTCTCTCCCTTGCATTTTGGATGAAAAAAGTATATACTAAATCTGGAGATATGAAAATAATCAAAACGGGAGAGTTTTATATAACCAGATGAGATACATGATTGAAACGAATGCAGGTGTGCCGGCTTATTTGCAGCTTTACCGACAGATACGGGAGGACATCGTGCAGGGCATATATCCATACGGCGGCAGGCTGCCGTCCAAGCGTACGGTAGCTGCGGAAACAAGCGTCAGCATCATAACCGTTGAGCACGCCTGCGCACTGCTCTGCGACGAGGGATATGTGGAAGCGCGGGAGCGCAGCGGCTATTTTGTAATCTTCCGCACCGGCGACGGATTCGCCGCAGCCGCGCCGCAGGTTTCCCGCATCCGGCCGGAGGGGAAGCGCGAAAACGGCGGCGAGCCCGCATTCCCGTTTTCGGTGCTGGCGAAAACGATGCGTCATGTGCTCAGCGAAATGGGCGAATCGATTCTGGCCCGCTCGCCGAACGCCGGATGCCTGCGGCTGCGCGAAGCACTGCGGCAGTATCTGGCGCGCAGCCGCGGCATCAGCGCCGAAATCGGGCAGATCATCATCGGCTCAGGCTCGGAATACCTGTACGGGCTGATTGTAGAGCTGCTTGGACGGGACAAGGTGTACGCCATCGAAACACCCTCCTACAAGGTGATCGAGCAAGTTTACCGCGCTGCGGATGTGCGGTATGAACGGCTTCCGCTCGGCGCGGACGGGATCGACAGCGAAGCGCTGTGGACGAGCACGGCCGACGTCCTGCACATCTCGCCCTACCGCAGCTTTCCCAGCGGCGTGACCGCGTCGGCCTCCAAACGGCACGAATACCTCCGCTGGGCGGCAAAACGCGGCGCGTACATCGTGGAGGATGATTTCGAGAGCGAATTTTCGGTCTCCACCAAGCCGGAAGAAACGTTGTTTGCCGATTCGGCGGACGGCAGCATAATTTATATGAACACATTTTCAAAAACCGTCTCGCCGTCGCTGCGAGTCGGCTATATGGTGCTGCCCGAACAGCTGACGGAGCCGTTTGACGCAAAGCTCGGCTTTTACTCCTGCACCGTCCCGACGTATATGCAGTACGTGCTGGCCGAACTGATTGAAAACGGAGACTTCGAGCGGCACATCAATCGCGTTCGGAGAAGCAAGCGCCGTTCCCTCGCGGACGGCGAAGCGTAGCCGCCGGCTCCCCTGTCCGAGCGCAAAAAAGGAGACGCGTTTGCTTTCGTCTCCTTAAAGAGAGCAATCCCGAACGGTGTTGTCTCTTATTTAATTTGATATTCGCTTTTGCGTATAACGCCCCGGGCAACGCGTCGGAAAAATATGCCGTACAATGCCTGTTTCCCTGCAAAACCAAAAGGATTCGCAGGAAACAGGCACATGCTGCGGGTAACAAACCGGTTTTTTGCCATTTTGTCAAGAAATCGTATTATTGCAGCCAATCGGCAAGAAACTCGGCGGGAATATACGTTTTGACCGTGCGCTTGAGGTTCTCGACCGTAAACGCACCGCCGACAAGAGTAGGCGTATGGGTCTGGTCCCAAATCTGGACGCCATGCTGTGCGGCCAGCTCCTCGGTATACATCTCGAGCGGATAGATTTTATAGTTTCGATGCCCCGTATCGTCGCCGGAGACGGCAGTCTCCTTCGTATAATGCGTGACGACCGGCAGGAACTGCGGTGATTCGATGCTGCACGTCCCGTCCGCGCTCCTGACGATATCGAACGCGAGCATACCGCCGAGCATATTGAACCCGTCCTGCATCCCCGAAATGAAATTGCCCAGCGAATAGGTCAGCAGGCAGCGGCCGCCGTCCTCACGCTCGACCCACTTCATTTCCTGAATGACGTGCGGGTGCATGCCGATGATGACATCCGCGCCGAGGTCGACGAGAAGCTGCGCAGTGCTGCGCTGCTGCGCGTTGACTTCATAGCGGTCCTCGTCCCCCCAGTGCATCGAGACAAACACAAGATCGGCCTGCGCCTTGGCCAGCTCCATCTGCTGCGTAATAAGCGACTCACTGATATAGGGGATTACCGTGCTCGATCCGGCCTGCAGCGACAGTCCGTTGGTCGAATAGGTATACGCCAGAAACGCAATCTTCACGCCCTCGTGCTCAATGATCTTGATATTGGAAACGTCTGCCTGGTCTTTATAATATCCCAGCGTCGTCAATCCGCGAGACTCAAAAAAGCGGTTGCAGTTAATAAGATATTCATCCGAATTGGAATCCAGCATATGGTTGTGCGCAAGGTTATAAATATCGAATCCCAGCGCGATAAGCTGTTCACCGGCCTGCTCAGGCGTATTGAACATCGGATAGCCGGAGATTTTGTTATCGTTCCCGCCGATGAGCGTCTCAACGTTCACATAACTGATATCCGCATCGCGGATAGCATCGGCGACATATTCGTACATATCTGCAAAGTCGTACTTCCCGGTGGCAAGCGATGTATAAACCGGCGTGCTGCCGTCTGCCTGCGCGGCCTTCCGGATGGCGTCGTAATAGACGGAGGGATGGATAATGTTATCCGGGCAGGCGAGAAAGCTGATACGCGTTTCGCCCGGCGCAACGGTGCCGGAAGCGCCGCCCGAGCTCTCGGACGGCAGATCGCTCGGCGCCTGTGAGCTGCCGGTCGAACCGATTTCGGACGCCGCGCCGGGGGACGCCCCGCCGGACATTTCAGACAGGTCGGACGGCGGCGTGCCGGAAGCGCTGAACACGCCGTATACCAACAGCGTCGCGACAACAATGACCAGTAACGCTGTTAAAAGGATACTGTTTCTTTTCATATGCTTTTTAACAATCAGAGTCCTTTCCGCGCGCCGGCAAAACAACGGCGCGCACCGCAAAGGGCCGCAGCACGGCAGCCGCAGCTCGTCGTAAACGCAACCAATTTCATTCACTTTTTCTGCATAAAAGTTTTTGAAAAAACGGGATGGCAGTACCATAGGGCTGTTCCGTCGGGACCGAATCGCGCCGAAAATACCCCGTCGCTCCTCTTTTTAACGAAAGGCTTCCCTGCGCCGACGGTCTGCAACGGCCAAAGGCTCCCGCCCGGTTTACGCCGCGCGGGAGCCTTTATTTGACCGTTTTTGCCGCTCGGTCAGGAACCGAAGGTCTTATCGACGTTGGTCTCGGACACGATCATGATGACATAATCGACCAGCGCCTTTGTGCCGCCGCTGTAACGCTCGGCATCCGCCATGTTGATGGTGAAATCGCCGCTCGCGGAAAACATCACGTTATTGAAGCGCTCGGCAAGGATATCATAGAAGGGCAGGACGCTGTCGTCACGATAGATCAGCGCGCTGGGCAGATTGGTACGTCCGGTGCCGAAAATCACACGCTCCGTGGTGTTTCTTTCCTCCGTGCCGGTATACATCGCCACGCTGTCCTCCTCGTACTTGGTCACCTCTGAGATATTGATCCCTGTAGCGCCGCCCATACCGAGATTCAGCGTGAATTTGGGCGTGAGCACGACCGCATTTTCGCGGATAACCGTCTTATCCGCGCCAAGGTAATGGACAAGGCTGCCGCCGTCCTTCGTTTCATACGTGATATCAAACTCATCCAGCGCACGTGCGGCCGCATCAGGATATTCCACCGCCATCACATCGCAAATGGCCTTATAAACCAGATATCCGCCGTATTCGCTCAGATGGCCGTCGGTGACGTTATAAACGGGATATTCGCCCTCTTCCTTGGCAGCCAGCAGAACGTCGGTCATATCAAGAATGACCGCGTCCGAACCGTTCAGGTTCTCGCTGATCTGCTCAAGACGTGTGGTAGTCGTTTCCTTCACTGCGGAAGCAGGCATATATTCGCTGTAAATGGTCGCATAGTCGGGAATATACACATAGACGAGCGAGATCGCACTGCCGCCGGAACGGCGCTCGAGCGCCGCAACGCGCGAATCGACATACTCACGGTAGGCGCGAAGCTGCGACATGGTCATCAGCGTCTGACCGGTGTACTCGGCAATTCCGCGGTCGAAAAACAGACGCGAGGAAAGACCGACAGTGACGCCGTTGCCGTCCACACGCTTCTCCGCAGTAGCATTATACTGCCCGCGGAAGCCTGCCGGCTCGCTGTCCTCCAGCCCCTCAACCGAGGCAACCGCCTCAAACAGGGTAGACGTCGTGTTAATCAACCCAACCTCAGCCACAAAGTAGCCGTTGAGCGATTCGACGACAACATCCTCCGTCCCGCCGGTGATGGTGACTGTCGCCCCCTCCTGGCAGAGACCGGTCACGAAGATCGTATCGGGCGTGATGTTCACGATGTCACGGATCTCGGGCGTGTCCGCGTAGCCGGGCTGGGTTTGCGAAGCCGAGCTTTCATCACCGGAGGATTCGTCTTCCGATTCCACATGGATCGTCGGCATCGAGTCCTCATCGAGCGTACCCGTGTCGCAGGCCGCCAGCAGGACCGCCGTCGTGATCGTCAGCAGCGCCAGCAGGACCGCCAAAGCCGCTTTGAGAGTAGATTTCTGTTTTACCATTCGTGTTACCTCGCTTCAGGTGCCATTCATTTGCCGTTGGTGCAAAATAAACGCGTTTCCCAGAGTTTTTTATTTGATTTGTTTTTGCGCATCATTCAACGGCGGCTTCCTTCTTCGCCGCCTCAATCACCTTCGCCGCCACCTCGGCAGGCGCTTCCTCATACCGAACAAAGTTAAACGAATACGAGCCGCGCCCCTGCGTCATCGCACGAAGCTGGATGGCGTAGGTACCCATCTCGGCGGACGGCACCTCGGCCTCTATGACCGTAAAGCCCTTCCGGCCGCTCTCGCTCATACCCATGATCCGACCGCGGCGCTTGCTGATATCGCCCATAATATCGCCCGAATAGGACGTGGGGATCGACACGCGCAGCTCGCCGACCGGCTCCAGCAGCACGGCGCCTCCCTGCTTCATGCCCTCCTTGAAGGCAAGGTTGGCCGCCAGCTTGAACGACATCTCCGAAGAATCAACGTCGTGGTACGAGCCGTCGAACAGGTTGGCCTTGATCCCGATGACGGGATATCCGGCCAGCACGCCCTTCGCCATCGACTCCTGCAGCCCCTTCTCGACCGCCGGATGGAAGTTCTTCGGCACGCTGCCGCCGAAAATGGTCTCGGTGAATTCCAAGCCGTCGGTGGTACCGGGCGAAAACTCGATTTTCACATGGCCGTACTGCCCATGCCCGCCCGATTGCTTCTTGTGCTTGCCCTCGACCTGCACCTTTTTCTTGATCGTTTCACGGTAGGGTACCTTTGCAGGCGAAATGGTGACCGTAGTGCCGAAGCGGTTCTTCAGCTTGGAGGTGATGACGTCGATATGCATCTCGCCCAAACCGTAGATGCACATCTGCTTGGTCTCGGCATTGTTCTCATAGCGGATGGTCAGGTCCTCCTCCAGCAGCTTGGCAATGCCGGTGGCGATCTTGTCCTCGTCGCCCTTCGATTTGGGCGAAATGGCCATACAGAGATACGGCTTCGGGAACTCGATCTTCGGATATGTATACGTCCAGCCCTGCGAAGCGAGGGTGTCGTTGGTATTGGTATTGACCAGCTTGACCGTATAGCCGATATCGCCGTAAGCCAGCTCGTCGGCCTCGACGTCGGTCTTGCCCACCGGCGTGACGATGCGGCTGATCTTCTCGGTCTGCCCGGTCGTGAGGTTGACAAGCTGCGCGTCCTTCTTCAGCGTACCGTTCATCACCTTGAAGTAGGTCTTTTTGCCGAACGCGTCCGCCACGGTCTTAAACACGAACAGACTCGGCGCGCCCTCCGGCGACGCCTTGATTGTCGTCGGCTCGCCGTCGGGGCCGATGACCGTTTTTTCGCAGCGGTCAAGCGGTGAAGCGAAGGACGAAGCGATGTAGTTGAGCAGCGTGCGAAGGCCCGCGAAATTGAGCGCCGAACCGCAGAACACGGGCGCGATATCGCCCGAGCAGAGCCCGCGGTTGAGCGCCGTTTCCAGCTCCTCGTGGGTGAAGGGCTCCTCGGCGAAGAACTTTTCCATCAGCTCCTCGCTCGTCTCGGCGAGAGATTCAAAAATAATCGATTGATAGCCGGCCATTTTTTCTTTATAGGCGTCGGGAAGCGGCACCGCAGTGCGCGCGCCCGTTTTGTCGAAGGTATATGCTTCCTCCTGAAGCAGATTGTAGTATCCCATCTCCGCCCCCTCGCCGTAGGGCACGATGACCGGGCATACGCTCTTTCCGAATTTGTCACGCAGGGATTGAAAGACCGCATCGAAATCGGCATTTTCATCGTCCATCTTATTGACGAAAAACGCCTTGGGAATGGCTGCGGCCGCATCCCACGCCAGCTCGGCGCCGACCTTGACGCCGCCCTTGGCCTCGAGCACGATGATCGCGCTGCCCGCCACGGCGACAGCCTGCTGCACTTCGCCGACAAAATCAAAATAGCCCGGCGTATCCAGAAGGTTTATTTTTTTGCCCTTCCACTCGAAATTCGCAAGCGACGTCGAGAGTGAAAAGCCTCTTTTGATCTCTTCCGGGTCAAAATCACAGACGGTGTTGCCGTCCGCGACCTTACCAAGTCTGTCCGTCGCCTTAGCAAGATACAGCATCGCCTCGGCGATCGACGTTTTCCCGTCTCCGCCATGACCGAGCAAGCAAATGTTTCTTATCGCGTCAGAAGAAAATTTAGCCACAAAAATAAACCTCCATTATAATCATATTCGTCCGTACCGCAAAAGGCGGCAAGACATTTTATATTATATAGAATCAAAGCGGATTATTCAAGTGCGATTCGTTACATTTTTTACATTCGCCCGGAGAATAATCGGAGGATTTTTTGTGGAAAATGCCCAAAAGTGTCAAATCAGCCGCGATGTGAGCCAAATCGGGATGAGCCAAAGCGCCTGAAACAGCACGGCAAACACCGGTCCGAGCTGCGCGCCCGCGCCTGTGAAGGTAAGGAAAAACGCCACGAACAGCGACAGCAGCACACTCAGGACATGGATGACGCCGTTGGATTTCGTCACATGCCGCACCTTATCGCAGAGGATGAACATTTTCAGAAAGGTGTGCATCGATGCGTTGGTGACGATGCCGGTATCTATCGCTTCCTCGCGCTCGCCGGCCTGCTCGGCCCCGCCCGCCTTGAGAATCGCAATGGGGCATTTGTTGAAGGTAATTCCGCGCGCAAGCAGCTCATTGCTGATGTTCGGGTCAAGGGTCTTGATGCCCACGCACATCCCCGCGCGGTAAAGGTCACGCAGAAGGTCGTTAAACTGCGGATTTATGGAATAACGGACGTAGACCTTGGCGACCAATGCGTCGCCGATGGCCATATACATCACGCTGCCCACCGTATCTTCATATTCGTCGTCACCGACGTCGCGCGGCGCGCCGAAGCGGCAGCGCTTCATATAGCCGCGCTTGCCGAGGTACATCTCGACTCCGTCCAGCACCACACAGATGCCGTCGGCCGCCGACTCGATCACGCGCGCATTTTCAACCGGCTGCACCGGCTCGCTGAGCATATTGGAAACCACTTTGGAAAGCGGTCCGCCGATGAAAGCGAACGCCCGCGCCAAGTCCGACACGGCCATATCGATGCGGTAGTCGCCGTAGGTCTTGATGCTGGTGATTTTGACAAGGTTGGAAGGATATACCTCCGTGTCCGCAAACGAAATGACCGACGCGTCGGCGTATTCTTCACCGACAGCGTTGCCGATGAGCGCGGACGAGCACTTCCTGCCCACGCGGTTCGCCGCGATGACAGGCAGCGAAATCATAAAGAAGGCCGTCAGCGGCGTGGCCGTCGCAGCCACCCGCATAAACGCCGTCAGCGCAGCGAAGAGGCTGTCGCCCGCATACAGCCGCAGCCCGAACAGAACAGCGCCCGCGAGGAACACGACCGGAATGACCAGCTTGAACAGGTCCTCACTCTGCGGACGGCGGCGCATCCGCGCAAAAAAGCCACTGATAAAGCCGGCTCGCCGAACGGTATACAGGCCAGAATCATCCAATAAATATTTATAAAACTCGTCGGCCTCCGCCGTGCCGCCCGAAAGCCGCGCGGCGACATATTTGGGATTTTTGGAGGCAACCACACGGAAACAGTGCAGATCTTTTTTGCAGCGCAGGTAATTGACCGCAGCGGCACAGACGGCCGCAGCGGCAGCAAAGAGCGAAAACGGCACAAAATCCTCAGCCGTCGGCGCAATGAATGCCGTCAGGACGGAATAGCATATGCTGACCGCAAACGAGAAGAACAGGACGCTGTCCGCCGTCGGCCGCCACGTGAACAGCGCCTTTGCGCCGCTCTTGATAGA
The DNA here is from genome assembly GCA_904419545.1 of Candidatus Woodwardiibium gallinarum. Taxonomy (GTDB): domain Bacteria; phylum Bacillota; class Clostridia; order Oscillospirales; family CAG-382; genus Woodwardiibium; species Woodwardiibium gallinarum. The sequence goes on along the minus strand of CAJFRY010000008.1, from coordinate 19,903 downwards.
CGACAGGCTCAGAGCCGCAATGAACAGCAGCACCTGCAAATCAACCAGAATATAAACGATACCGTAGCGCCCCGGGCGCAGGAAATCGGAATGGAACTGAGAGTCGGGCGAGGCAAGCGCCAGATACAGCGCCGCCAGCGCGAAGAACAGCACGCCCGCCAGCCGCAGACGGCTTTGCTTGACGGCTTTTTTGAGCATCGAACCGATTTCAGCGTTCTGCTCTCTGGAGGTGTATTCAAACGCGTCGGCCGGATCCTCCCGCAGCTGACGCTTTTCCTTCTTTTTCGGTTTGACAGGGTCAGGCCCGTCGGGATCGGCGTAATGGTCCTCATCAAACATATCAAAGACGCTTTTCAGTTCCTCATCCATCGAGCGGCCCGTGCCGACTTTCAATTCGTCCGGCAACAGCTCGTCGACGATGGAGATCTGCCCTTCGTTCTCCGTCTCCTCGTTGAAATCCAGCTCGCCCTTTTCTATTTTTTCGCTCAGCTTCTTATAGTCTTCATCATACGACGGAGCCGGCTCCTGCGCCGGATCGCCCAGCTCGATGGTCTCGGTCAGCGGAAAGAGCTTTCCCTGCTCGGCCTGCTCGGGCAGCTCGACCTCCGAGGCGTCCCGAAAACGCGAAACGTCATGCGGAACAGGCCGCACCCGCGCGTCCGATTCGGTTGCGGACTTAGCAGATTTGATGATCTCATACAATTCGTCCACCTTGCCGCTGCGGTGCCCGCTGCGGCCGCTGTAATACGCCAGCAGCTCGCGGTCGTCCTCCATATGCGCGTGCAGCGAATCCCGCAGGCTCTGCGTGCTGCTGCGGGGATCGGGCTCCTTCACGCGTTCGGAATAGCGGCGTATGAGCTCGCTGGTAATATCCGGCGCGGCGGACTCATCCGGCTTTGCCTCGGCCGGCGCCTCCGGCTGCCGGTCGGCGGCCTTGTCCGTACGCGGCGCGGCCGACCGCAGCGCTTCGTTCGCGCGGGCCGCCTCGTCCAACAGCGCGCCGATATCCAATTTTCCGGTCGGTCTGCCGCCCATTGCTTCAATCCGTTCCTTTCAAATGATCCGTGTTTTTACTTTACTTGTGCCGCTGCCGCGCCGCCTCGAAAATCACAACCGAAGCCGCAGCCGATACGTTCAGCGAGCCTACGCCGCCGTACATCGGGATCGCCACGATAAAATCCGCCTTGTCGCGCAGCAGGCGGGAGACGCCCTCGCCCTCACTCCCGAGAACGAACGCACAGCCGCCGGTCGAAAAGTCCTTATCGTAGTATGGTTCGCCGTCGGCTTCAACGGCATAAATCCACACGTTTTTTTCTTTCAGCTCGTCGATCGCCGCCGCCAGATTGGACACCCGCGCGACCGCAATATGCTCGACTGCGCCGGCAGAAGACTTGATGACCGCCGGCGTCACCTGAACCGCACGCCGCTTGGGGATGACGATACCATGCGCGCCGGCACAGCAGGCACTGCGGATGAGCGCGCCGAGATTATGCGGATCGTTGATCGAATCGGCAACAACAATAAACGGCGCTTCGCCGCGTTCCTCGGCAATGCGGAGAATGTCCGCAAGACCGACGTACTCGACCTCCGATGCCAATGCGGCCACGCCCTGATGCGCAACGCCGCCGCAGAGCATATCCAGCTTGCGCCGGTCCGCGTCGACGGCAGGTACGCCGCGTTTGGCCGCCTCGGCGACAATTACGGTCACACTGCCCTCACGGGCGCCGGTCTGAATATAAATCTTGTCCACAGACCGGCCGCTTTTCAGCAGCTCGAGCACCGCATTGCGCCCGGCGACAACGCTGCCGGTGCTTTCCGCCTCCGTTTGGCGCAAAGGCTCCGTGCGGCGAAAATCATCTCCGCGGCGGGAAGGTCCTCCGCGGCGAAATGTATTTTTTTCCCTCATATGTAAGACATCCATTTCCGCCGGCATCAGGCCGGCCCGGATTATCGGCGCAATACAGATGCGCAGAAAAACGCCTCCGGACGGCAGTTCGACCGAAAAAGGCCGCGCACGACCGACGGCCGCCAACCGCATGCAGCAGGACCCCGCGCATCGGGCACATATAGCGCCGCCCGCGCCGCAATGGTTCTGTAAACCCGCCGCTTCTGCGGCAAACGGCAGGATTTTTGCTTCTGTCCGGCAGACCGCGCTGCAATTATGCCGTAAGCAAAAGCGCTTACAAGGGCGTTTTCCTACCCCGTTGATTCGGCACAGCGGACAGACATCCGCAAAAGCCGTTAGGCTTTCTTTCTGCCCTCCGCCGGAACCGCACTGCTATTATAACACATCCGTCGCGCTTTGTCATCACCTAAAATTCTTTTTTTGTAAAAATTTATGGGCGATCCGGTGGGTTATTTTACAAAAACCACTTTACACAGAAGCATTTGTATGCTAAAATTCTATATATGCTTTTATATATATGATGAAATGCGTGCGCGCGGAGGATACGATTTGAAAAAGCACAGCCTGTTCATTCCCGAACATGTTACCGACAATATATACAGCATCACGCCGTTCCTCCTGGCGGCAGGCGGCTATCGCGGCGTTATCTTCGACCTGGACAACACGGTTGCGCCTTACGAGCGGCTGCGGCCGGACGAGGCGACGATGAACTATTTCGCCGCATTGGCAAAAGCCGGCATACAGACCGCTCTCGTGTCCAATAACCGGCGCGAGCGTATTGAGCTGTTCAATGAAAAGCTGGGCGTTTTCACCGTCGCCGACGCACAGAAGCCCTCGCCGCATGGCGTCCGGCGCTGCATTGAGGCCTTCGGTCTGCCGTCCGAGAACGTACTGTTTGTCGGGGACCAGATTTTTACCGACTGCCTTGCCGCGCACCGCGCCGGGATAGACTGTTATCTCGTTAAGCCCATCAAGTCCAAGGAAACAATCTTTTTCCGCCTGAAGCGGGCGCTGGAAAAGCCGTTTCTCTCCGTCTACCGGCGCAGGAAGATTAAATCAAAGGGGTGTAACTGAGCATGGCGGCCAAATTCGGGCCGGGCGGAAATTCAGAATCCTTTTATGCGGAAGGGTTCAAATCCACCCTTCAGGCGCCCGCCTGGGTCCGCGCCCGCGGGCTGGACGCATACGAATACCAGGGCGGCAACGGCATCACCGCATCCGCCAAGACACTCAGCGCCATCGGTGAAGCGGCAGCCGGACAGGGCATTTCCATGTCGCTGCATACGCCTTACTATATTTCCCTGTCTTCAGAATTCGAGGAGAAGCGCGCCAAAAGTCTGGACTACATTGCCGCCTCCGCCGACGCATGCGAGGCGCTGGGCGCGCGCATCATGGTCGTACATACCGGCAGCGCCGCGAAGCTCTCACGAGAGACGGCGATGGCCTACGCCGCCGACACGGTGGAAAAGGCCTGCGTCCTCCTCGCAGACAAGGGTTCGCACGTGCGGATGGGGCTGGAAACGATGGGCAAGCAGAACCAGCTCGGCACGCTCGATGAAGTGCTGCGCCTGTGCGGGATCGCGCCCTCGATCCTCGCGCCGGTCATCGATTTCGGCCATATGAATGCGCGCGAGGGCGGTATTTTGCGGACGGCGGACGATTTCAAGCGCATATTCGACGCGGTTGCGTCTGCGCTCGGCGGCGAAGCGGCGGACACGCTCCACTGCCATTTTTCACATATTGAATACACGAAAATGGGAGAAAAGCGGCATCTGACTTTTGCCGACGAAACCTACGGTCCGTTTTTCGAGCCGCTCGCCGAGGCCATCGTTTCTCTCGGCGTCTCCCCCACGATCATATGCGAGTCCGCCGGCACGATGGCCGAGGACGCGCTGCGGATGAAGGAGCTGCTCTATGCTGCCGAACAACGCGCCGGACGCGCGTAAAGCCAACCGCAAACGAATTTTCAAACGCATCCTGCTTGTCTGCGTCATTCTCGCCGCAGTCGGACTGGCGCTGCTGGCAGGCTTGAATCTGTATGTTGTTTCAAGCGCCGAGCCGTATATTCTGACCGAAGAACAGGCAGCCGAGCTTTCGGACGTCGACTGCATCATCGTGCTCGGGGCGCTCGTCTATTCCGACGGGACGATGTCCGACGTACTGCGCCATCGGGTGGAAATGGGCACCGCGCTGTTTGAGGCGGGCGTTTCCGACCGTATTCTGATGAGCGGCGACCACAGCCGCGAGAATTACGACGAGGTCGGTACGATGAAGGACTATGCCGTGGCCGCCGGTGTCAGCCCCGACTGCGTATTCAAGGATCATGCGGGTTTGGACACCTATTCGACCATGTATCGGGCGAAGGAAATCTTCCAGGCCCAAAAGGTCGTCATCGTCACGCAGAAATTCCATATTTCCCGTGCGGTATATCTGGCGCGCGCACTCGGGCTGGAGGCCTACGGCGTAGCCTGTGACCAGGGCGAATACACCCACAAGGTGCGCAACGAGCTGCGAGAGACGCTTGCGCGGGTCAAGGCCGTCTGGTCAGCCATTGTACAGCCTGAGCCTGAATACCTCGGGGACGCCATCCCCATCTGGGGACCGGGCAGCGCGACCGACGACGAGCACGACGATGCGGACAACGCATAAGAAGGGACACCGGACAGTATGAAATTTACCGAACTGAAAATATACGCTTCCACAATGGGATTGGAGGCCGTCGGCGGCGTGCTGGACAGCGCGGGTGTGAGCTGCTGCTCGATCCAGGACCCGGCCGACCTCGAAGCGCTGCTGGCAGACAGGACCGTTCCCGCCGATTATGTGGAGGAATCGCTGCGCGCGCAGAACGGCGAGCCCTTCCTTTCGGTTTATCTGGCGCAGAACGCACAGGGCGAAGAACAGAAAAACGCCATCCTCGCGGGGATAGAGACGCTGCGCGGGGATTTCGGGGACACACTCGGCTCCCTGCGCGTCGAAACCGCCGAGGTCTGCGACGACGATTGGCGCGACAACTGGAAGCAGTTTTTTCATCCGCTGGAGATCGGCGAACGCTTCGTCGTCCGCCCGTCGTGGGAGCCTTACGCGGGCTGCCGCGCGCTGGAGATCGTCATTGACCCCGAAAGCTCGTTCGGCACCGGACAGCACGAAACCACGCGGCTTTGCCTGTCCGCGCTGGAAATGCTGGACGTTGCCGGGAAGTCCGTACTGGACATGGGCTGCGGCAGCGGCATCCTCGGCATCGGCGCGCTGAAGTTGGGCGCCTCGCACGTGACGGCGGTGGACATCGACAGCAACGCGGCCGCCATCGCCGAAAAGAATTTCGAGCGCAACGGCGTCCCGTCCGCCGAGGTACTCGCGGGCAACGTTCTGACCGACAGCGCACTTCGCGAACAAGTAGCAGGCCGGCGCTATGACATCATCCTCGCCAACATCGTCGCGGACGTCATTCGGGAAATGCTGCCGCTCTTCGCCGAAACACTCGCGCCCGGCGGCACACTCCTATGCAGCGGCATCATCGCACCACGCGCGGGCGAGATCACCGAAGCGCTCGAAAGCTGCGGCTTCTGTCCGACCGGCGCCGTACAGGAAAACGATTGGGTATCGCTGACCGCGCAGCGCGCGAACGGATAAAACGCCGGAAAAGCTACAATAATATTCTACAATAATATTATAATAACAGGAGCGGAAGCGCGCACGGAGACACGCTCGGCGCGCGCACGATCCCCCTCCCCCGCCGCGCCGCGTCACCGGTATGCGGCGCGCTTTTTCGGTTGTGCTTGATATCGTTCACCGCCCTTGCTCCGAAGACGAGAGCCGTCTTTGCCGGCAGGCTTCTGCAGCGGCAAGCGCGGACCGCAGCCGGGGAGGGAATTTCCGTTTCTTCAATAGAAAAAGCCCGGCAGAGGACGATGCTCCGGCGGCCTGCGCCGGATGGGGAACGGCATCTGCCAAGCTACAGAATAAGGAGAGCATTGCATTGGAACAGGAACAGGTCAAACGAGAGATGGAGCGCCTCGAACGCGAGCTGGAGAAGCATGCGCGCCTGTATTACGAGCTGGACGCGCCCGTCATCGAGGACAGTGAGTACGACCGTATGTTTGAAGCCCTTAAGCGGCTGGAAGCCGAGTATCCCGAACTGGCCTCGCCTACCTCGCCGACGCATCGGGTGGGCGGCCGCGTATCGCAGCGGTTCGAAAAGGTGCGCCACAGCGTGCCGATGGGCAGCCTGACCGATGTATTTAACGAAGAAGAGCTGCTGGCCTTCGGCGCAAAGCTGGAGGAGGAATTCGGCCCCTGCGAATACGTCACCGAAATGAAGATCGACGGGCTGTCGGTCTCGCTGGAATACGAGCATGGCGTATTTGTCCGCGGCGCCACACGGGGGGACGGCATATTCGGCGAGGACGTGACGCAGAACCTGCGCACGATCCGCTCGCTGCCGCTGAAGCTGAAGGATTCGGCCTCGCAGCTCATCGTCCGCGGCGAGGTGTATATGCCCAAGCAGGTGTTTGCCGCCCTGAATATGTCCCGCGAGGAGCAGGGCAGGACGCCGTTCGCCAATCCGCGCAACGCCGCCGCCGGTTCGCTGCGCCAGCTCGACAGCTCGCTCTGCGCGGCGCGGAAATTGGAGCTTTTCGTGTTCAATTTGCAGGAATACGAGCACGACGACCCCGCCAGGCGCTTTTCCACCCACGCCGAGACGCTGGAATATCTCAATAGCTGCGGCTTCACCGTCTCACCGGTGCGCGAGACGGCCGTCGGTATGGAGCGCGCCGCCGAGACCATCCGCCGCATCGGCGAAATGCGGACGTCGCTCGGCTATGATATCGACGGCGCGGTCGTCAAGGTCAACGACCTCTCCCTGCGAAAGGCCATCGGCGAGACGGCCTCGGTCCCGAAATGGGCCGTCGCCTTCAAATACCCGCCCGAGACGGCGGAAACAACGCTCACGGACATCGTCGTGCAGGTCGGCCGCACAGGCGTGCTGACGCCCAAGGCGCTCCTGAACCCGGTGCGCGTGGCGGGCAGCACCGTCTCGCAGGCTACGCTGCACAACGAAGACTACATCGCCTCGCGCGGCATCCGCATCGGCGATCGGGTACTTGTCCGCAAGGCGGGCGACATCATCCCCGAGGTCATCGGACCGCTGCCCGACAAGCGAAACGGCAGCGAGCGGGAATTTTCGATGCCCGCCGTCTGCCCCTCCTGCGGCGAGCCGGTCACGCGCGAAGAAGGCGAGGCGGCCGTGCGCTGTGGGAACGCCTCCTGCCCGGCGCAATTGGAGCGTACGCTCACACACTTCGCCTCGCGCGACGCGATGAACATCGAGGGACTGGGCGAGAGCACCGTCCGCACCCTGCTGAACGCCGGCCTGATCCACGACGCAGCGGACCTCTATTCACTGAAAACTGCCGACCTTGCGCCTCTGGAGGGCTTCGCCGAAAAGAGCGCCTCCAACCTGATTGCCTCGATTGAACGCTCCAAGGCCGCGCCGCTTTCCAAATTCCTGTACGCGCTCGGCATCCGGCATATCGGTGAAAAGACCGCTGAGCTGCTGGCCGAGTCCTTCGGCTCGCTTGACACGCTCGCGCAGGCGACCGAGGAGCAGCTCTGCGCCGTCGACGAAGTCGGTCCGGAGAGCGCCGCGGCCGTGGTTTCCTTTTTTGCGCGCGGATCGACCGCGCGGCTGCTCGAACGGCTCAATGCGGCAGGCGTGGGGCTGACAACGGCCGAAAAGCGCGCGTCCGGCGGCGCGCTCGCCGGGAAGACCGTCGTCGTCACCGGCACGCTGCCGACCCTTTCCCGCAGCGGGGCCGAAGCCCTCATCCGCGCACATGGCGGCAAGGCAGCGGGCAGCGTATCGAAAAAGACCTCGCTCGTCCTCTGCGGGGAAAATCCCGGCTCCAAGCTGACCAAGGCGAACGAGCTGGGCATTCCCGTCGTCGACGAAAGCGCCTTTCTCGCTATGCTTGAACGGGAGAAATAGAGCTTTTTTCAAAAAGCCGATTTTACACATAAAAACCGCTTGACATTCAAGCGGTTTTGTGCCATAATGACCGCAATGCATATCCAACGCAAATCCCGTCTCCGAATCGGAGCGGACAGAAAGGCAAGGTTACGATTCTATGAAAACATTTGTAATCCCGCAGCGCGAGCTGCGCGCGGCTTACGAAGCGGACGTCGTCGTCTGCGGCGGCGGCACGGCGGGCGTGTTCGCGGCCATTTCCGCGGCGGAAAGCGGCAAGCGCGTCCTCATCGTCGAGCAGTTCGGCTCGCTCGGCGGCAGCGCGACCAACGGTCTGGTCACCCCGCTGATGCACTCGCACATCACCGACGATCCCGCCTGCTCGTACATCAGCATCCGCCTGCGCGAAAAGCTGAAGGCCTACGGCGGCGTGGACGTCACCGGCCGCGCCTTTGACCCGACGGTGCTTATGGTAGCGCTGGAGGAGCTTTGCGCCGAAGCGGGCGTGCAGCTTCTCTATTACACCTTCATTTCCGATGTGCTGGTCGAAAACGGCACGGTCAAAGCGATCGTCGCGGCGAACAAATCGGGCACGGTCGTCATTGCGGGCGACATCTTCATCGACTGCACCGGCGACGGCGACGTTTCCGTGCTCGCCGGCGCGCAGTACACCAAGGGGAACCCCGAAACCGGCAAAAATCAGCCGATTTCGCTGCGCTACATCGTCAGCGGCGTGGACATTCCGGCGCTGGGCGAATTCTTCAAGAGCGAAATCGAACGCACCGGCATCGCCCGCGACTGCTCCTATACGCCGCCACTTTCGGTCTACGCCGCCTGCTGCGGTGACGGCGCAACTCTGTCCGACGTTTTCAAGCGCGCCATCGCTGCCGGCGACCTGACGGTAGAAGATCACCTCTACTGGCAGATGTTCAACATCCCCGGCCGCAACGACAGCGTCGCGTTCAACAACCCCGAGTTTTTCGAGGATCTGGACGGCACCAACCCCGACACGCTGACCAAAACACAGGTCGCAGGCAAAAAAGCCATCTACCGCCAGCTCGCGTTTTATAAAAAATATATGAAGGGCTTTGAGAACGCCTACATTGCGGACATCGCCGCAATGGTCGGCATCCGCGAGAGCCGCAACATCACCACGGAATACGTGCTGACAGGCGCCGACCTGCTGTCCCGCAAGAAGTTTGACGACGCGTTCTGCCAGTCCAACTACCCGGTGGACATCCACGGCTATACGCTTGAATTCGTCTCCCGTTTCAAACCGGCCGAAGACGCCCGCCCCTATTACGAAATTCCCTACGGCTCGCTGGTCGTCAAGGGCTTCGAGAATCTGCTCGTCGCGGGCCGCTGCCTCGGCGCAGAATTCTTGGCGCAGTCCTCGCTGCGCATCCAGCCCTGCTGCCGCTCTGCGGGCGAAGCGGCCGGCATTGCCGCCGCCCTTGCGCTCGATGCAAAAATCCCCGCGCGCGAAGTTGACGGCCGCAAGGTCCGCAAAATTATGGAAGACCGCGGCGCCGTCTACGCCGCCGTGTAAGCAACACGGCCCTGAACCATAACCCTATATGTTACAAAGCCCCGCTGCCGCCCGGCAGCGGGGCTTTTATGCTTCGGCACAGGCATTTTCCGTTTCCTTATCCGGTCACCCAACACCTTTCCGTATGCTTTTCTTCCATACCCGAAAAGGCCCGGCCACACACCAAAACGCCGTATCCCTGCGTCTCTGTGCCCAGCCGCCGTCGGCCCGAAAACCGCCTTTGAACGGCGGACACAGCCAGACATAATGAAGCTCAACGTCTGCGGCAATCGGGAAACTACGCAACGGCGAACCGGCAAATACAGCAGAATTCTCCTTTACCGATTGACCGCGCGGAACATTTTCTTCCGTACGCAATGCTTGTTTTGACAAATCTCCCTATGGAAACATATATTTTTCATATGCCGGACAATTTTATCGTTTTTTCAGTCCGGGCAAAGATTATCGCGCCTTTTGACCGCCGAATGCCGTGACGAAAAAACAAATTGTGAAGAAAGAAATCGCTTTTATTGGGTTAATTTCAAAAACCTCTTGACAAAATTGTTACGCAATGATATAATAGGGCATCAAGCAAGAACAAAGAGTCAACAATTTGTGCAAAAGTACAAAACAAAAAATGCAGAAAGGAATGTTCACTTATGAAAAAGACTCTTGCAGTACTTATGGCCGCCCTACTTGTCGCAGCCTGCTTTGCGACGGTTGGTTCCGCCGCTGACATGACCGTTGCGTTTATCGAAAATTACGACAGCAACGTCGTTCTGCTTCCGGGCGCCGGCACTTTTGATGCCCTCACCGACGGCGTCACGACCCCCGAAGAACTTGATTGGCTAAAAATGACAGACGCCCAGAAAAAACAGGTTGTCGCTTTCCAGAACAACAACTGCATTCTGAACGAAGCCGAAGGCAAAAACCCGATTCCCGCTTCCAGACTGGGCCTCGTGGTCGATCTCGGCGAGACCAAAACGCTTGAAAGCCTTTCCGTTTGGTTCTATAAATGCTACATTGTTATGATCGGCCTTGGCGTTGAGAATACCCTCTCTATCTCCGCTTCTACGGACGGCACGAATTTTACTCCTGTCATGGATTATGATTTTGAATCTGACCCTGCGGTAAAAGACGGTGCTACCAATTCAATCAGCGAAGTTCAAGAAGAAGTCATCGAATTCGATGCTCCCGTTACTGCCCGTTACCTTGAGCTGACAATGGACTATGAAGAGTCTGATCCTTCTTGGGTGGTCGACAGCAACGATCCCTCCAAAGGAACGAAGCCGATTTGGGAATTCATTGCTATGACTGAAATCATTGCGAATGAAGCTACCGGTGGCGGTGATACTTCCGAGCCCGCTGACGACACATCTTCCGAGCCTGCCGACGACACCTCGTCCGAGGCTCCCGCGACCTCGTCCGAGGCTCCGGCCGCTTCCTCCGCGCCGACCTCTTCTACCCCTCCCACCGGTGACGCCGGCTTTGCCGCCATCGCCGTTGTCGCGGTCGTCGCCCTTGCCGGCGCCGCTCTGATCGTCCGCAAGAGAAGCTAAGCGGCGCTTGCAGAGTCTAAAGAAGGCTCGGCCGCTGATATAAAATCCCGGGTGGAGCGCTTTTCGCTCCACCCGGGATTTATTTGTCCCAAAAAAAATACAACCGAATCAGGCCGGCCGCGCGGATAAGCCCGCCATACGCCGGCCGCCGGTTTTGCGTCTTTCGTTCGAATGTTCCCGACGTCCGGCGCCGCGCCGAAATCCGACGCGATTCGAGCGCGATTTTTGTCGATTTTTCAGGCGTTTTTTGAAAATCAGCCAAATTTCAATATCGAATAGACACAAAATATTTACGCAAAGGAACAATCTTCCATTGTTAGATTTATGTTAAATCTCTTGACTTTCATACACACAAATGGTATAATCCTCGTCGCAAAGCCGATACGGCTATTGCGAAAAAGTATCAATGAAAGAAAGGACTTCAAACCATGAAAAAGACTCTTGCAGTACTTATGGCTGCGCTGTTGGCTGTTGCATGCTTTGCTATGGTCGGCTCCGCCGCCACCACGATTACGCTGAATAATGAAGATTATCCCGGCGTTTCGATTCTTGGCGGTAAAGATCTTGCCCTTCTCGTAGATGGGGAAACTCTTGAAGGCGAAGCCGAGGCTTGGGGCAGCGGTATTGCCGCTGTCGTTCCCTTCCAGAATGCCAACTGCATTCAGACCGGTACCACCCCTCCCCCGACGACCACTCTTGCTCTTGTCCTTGACCTCGGTGAAGAGAAAACCATCAGCAGCATTGATGTTTGGTTCTACAAGGACTACAACAAGATGATCGGCCTTGGTCAGAACAACACGCTGACCGTTTCTTCCTCTGAAGACGGCGCAACCTTCGAGAAAGTAACCGACTATGAGTTTGATTCTCAGCCGGCTATGCTCGAAGGCGAAAATACCGTCAACAAGATTTGTGAGGTTGTTAAAGAAACCATTGCTTTTGACGCTCCTGTTACTACACAGTACATCGAACTGAAGATGAACTTCGAAGAGTCCAGCGAGAAGTTCCTCGTTGACAATGCTGACCCCTCTAAGGGCACAAAGCCGATTTGGGAGTTCATTGCTATGACTGAAATTGCAGTCAACGAAGGTTCTGCGGGCGGCGACACTTCCGAGCCTGCCGGCGACACTTCGTCCGACGCGGACACCTCTTCCGACGCAGACACCTCGTCTGAGGCTCCCACGACCTCTTCTGAGGCTCCGGCTACTTCCTCCGTTGCAGAGTCCTCGACGCCTTCTACCGGTGATGCCGGCATGATCGCGATCGTTGTTCTCGCCGCTGCTGCTGTGATCGGCGCTGCGGTCATCGTGAAGAAGAGAGCCTAAACGCTTAACGTAAAAGGGCGTCCGTCTCGATAAGAGACAGCCGAAACCGGCGGGTGCAATGCACCCGCCGGTTTTTTTGTTGCAAAAAACGGCTATACAATAAAAATGCAGGTCAAAGCGTTCACGCGCCATATGCACGCATTCCATATGCGGCAAGACGGCGCCGGTTCCCATAATCATGCGCACCGAACAAAGCGCCCCTTGAAACTCAAGGATTTCAAAACACAACGGCTTTGTTCAAGTGCATTTTTTCACAAATTTGTGCAAAAACTGCATCTCCCGCAGGAGCGAAGCAACACCCCTGCGGGAATACGCACGGTCACAATGTTATAATATCCGGAATTCCATAAAATCGGCTAAAAAGAGCCGATTTTATAAAATTTGGCTCCTGCCGCCTGAAGAAACCGCGTTGCAGTTTCTTCAGGCGGTATCATTATATAATAAACATTCTGCCGGATAAAAAAGCCGCAGTCGTTTATTCTGCGCAAATCCGCTTCCCGAGAATCGTTATGCGCGCGCTTTCGCATCCATTTGCCAAAGCACGCGTTTTTTCACCGCATTCCGCAGTCAAACTATGAACAAACTGTAAGAATGCACGCTCTGCTGTTGACAAGTGCGCAGTCGGGTGATATAATTTGTTAGACTATCTAAGCAATACGTTGCCGCAATGTATCGCTGCAATACAACTTGCTGCGGCCAAATTGCCGTAAGTCTGTAAAAGAGCCTTATACCCACAGTGCACGGATGCGGAGGAGGTGCGGAGAATGGACGTCCGATACGCACGGCGGCTGACCGAGGAACTTACCGAAGCGTTTGAAGCAGTGCGCAAAATTGAAGAGAACTCACTGAATGCGGCGCATGGCAGCAGCATTTCCACCAGCGAGTCCAATTTGATTGAAGCGGTGGCGCGCGGCGGCGAACACGGCATAACCATCAGCCAGATTGCCGCCGAGTTGTCCATTACGCTCGCTTCGGTGACGGTGGGGGTCAACAAGCTCGTGCACAAGGGCTTCCTCATCAAGGAAAAGGGCGCCGAGGACGGGCGGATGGTCTATGTCAAGCTCACGCGCGAAGGGCGCAAGATCAGCGCGGGGCACCGCTACTTTCATACCAATCTTGTGCGCTGCATCAGTCTGGAATTCACCGACGAAGAGCTGGCGGTCCTCATCCACGCGCTGGAGAAGCTGAACAGCTTCTTCCGCAGAAACAACTATTTTTACCGAAAAAAGCTGCTCACCCCGCGGAAATAACCGGGGCGGGCGGAACGGAGACAAGATATGAGCTTTACCATAACCGGGACCGGGCGCGCCGTCCCTGAGCGGACAGTGACGAACGACGAGCTTTCCACGATGATGGAGACAAGCGACGAGTGGATTTCGTCGCGCACGGGTATCCGTGAACGCCGCGTGCTGACGCACGAGACGCTGCTCGAATTGACTGCGGCTGCGGGTCGGAACGCGCTGGAAAACGCCGGCGCCTCGCCCGACGAAATCGACCTGCTGCTTGTAACGACCTTACAGGGCGACTACATCAGCCCATCGCTGAGCTGTCTTGTCGCCGGCGAGCTGGGGCTGTCGCGCTGCACGCAGATGCTGGACATCAATATGGCCTGCTGCGGCTTTCTTTACGCGCTGGATGCGGCCGATTCCTACTTCCGCGCGGGCAAGGCGACAAAAGCGCTCGTCATTTCGGCGGAGGCGATGTCTCGCCTGCTCGATTGGGGCGACCGCTCGACCTGCGTGCTGTTCGGAGACGGCGCGGGCGCGGCGGTGCTGGAGCCGGGCGACGGACTGCTGGGCATCCGGCTGACGGTCTCGCCGGGCGCCGAGCACATCTCGGTCGGTATCCGCGGGGACGACTCGCCATTCGAAAATACGCATAATTGCTTTTCTCTGCGGATGAACGGACAGGAAATCTACATCTTCGCCGTCTCCGCCATCACGACCGAGATCGGGAAGATTCTCACCTCGCATGGGCTGACGCCCGACGACGTCGGCCACTACGTGCTGCACCAGGCCAATCTGCGCATCCTTGAATCGGCGCGGCGCAAGCTGAAGCAGCCGCCCGAAAAGGTGCCGCACAGCATCGAACGTTACGGCAACACTTCATCTGCAAGCATCCCCATCCTGCTTGACGAGCTCAACCGCGCCGGCACCCTTGCGGACGGCGAAACGGTCGTGCTCTGCGGCTTCGGCGCCGGGCTGACGACGGGGACCTGCCTGCTGAGGTGGCATACATCAAAAAACTAATTTTTGGAGGCAAACACATCATGGTACTGGAAAAAGTCATTGCGATCCTTGCGGATTACAACGGAGCGGACGCATCTACGATCAAGCCCGAAACGACCTTCGCGGAGCTGTCGCTCGACTCGCTCGACGTAGCCGAGCTGGTCATGAGTCTGGAGGACGAATTCGGCGTGACCATCGAGATGAACGAAAACCTCAAGACCGTAGGCGACATTACGAAATACATCGAAGAGAAGCTCGCGTAATGGCAAGCAACAGACTGTGCGAGCTGGTCGGAATTGAATACCCGATCTTTCAGGGCGGCATGGCTTGGGTAGCCAACGCCTCGCTCGCCTCGGCCGTGTCCAACGCGGGCGGGCTGGGCATCATCGCGGCGATGAATTCGAACGCCGATCAGCTCCGCGCGGAGATATCCAAATGCCGCGCGCTGACCGAAAAGCCCTTCGGTGTGAATGTGATGCTGATGAGCCCGTTTGCCGATGAGGTCGCGGCGGTCATCGCCGAAGAGCGTATTCCCGTGGTCACGACCGGCGCAGGCAACCCCTCCAAATACATGGAAGGCTGGCTGGCAGCGGACGTCAAGGTGATTCCCGTGGTCCCGTCGGTCGCGCTGGCGAAAATGGTCGCACGGCGCGGCGCTTCCGCGGTGATTGCCGAAGGCGGCGAATCGGGCGGCCATGTGGGCGACCTGACGACGATGGCACTGGTGCCGCAGGTCTGCGACGCGGTGGAAATCCCCGTCATCGCAGCCGGCGGCATCGGCGACGGACGCGGCGTTGCGGCGGCTTTCATGCTCGGCGCCTGCGGCGTTCAGCTCGGTACGCGGTTCCTCGTCGCCAAGGAATGCACCATCCACCAAAACTATAAAAACAAGGTGCTCGCCGCGCGCGACATCGATACAATGACTACCGGCAAGCGCTTCGGCCATCCCGTGCGCTGTCTGAAAAATGATTTTTCGCGTATGCTGGCTGAAAACGAATACAAGCCCGGCATCACTGCCGAGGAGTTCGAAAAGCTCGGCGTCGGCGCGCTGCGCAAGGCCGTCCTTGACGGCGACACGGCCGGCGGCTCGTTTATGTGCGGACAGATTGCGGGGATGGTCGACCGCGAGCAGACCTGTGCGGAAATCATCCGCGAGCTGTTCACGCAGGCCGAGGACGTTCTCGAAAGGACAAAAATATGGGAAAAATAGCCTTCGTGTTCGCCGGGCAGGGCGCGCAGTATACGGGCATGGGGCGCGAGCTGTACGAAAGCTCGCCCGCCGCGCGCGCCGTCTACGAGCTGTGCGACCGAATTCGGCCCGGCACGTCCGACCTCTGCTTTACCGGCGACAAGGCTGCGCTTTCGGTCACTGAAAACACCCAGCCGGCGATGTTCGCCACCGATCTTGCCTGCGCACAGGCGCTCCGTGAACGCGGTGTGCAGCCGGCAATGGCGGCTGGCTTTTCGCTCGGCGAGGTGGCGGCGGCCGCTTTCACGGAAATGCTCTGCACGGAGGACGCGTTTCGGCTCGTCGTCCGCCGCGGCGCTCTGATGCAGGCCTGCGCAGAGAAGCACAGCGGCTCAATGGCCGCCGTCCTGCGGCTGCCGAATGAAAAGGTAGAAGCCTTGTGCGCGTCCTTTGCGCATGTCTATCCCGTCAACTACAACTGCGCCGGCCAGCTCACCGTCGCCGGCGACAGTGACGAAATGCCCGCATTCATCAAAGCTGTAGCCGAAAACGGCGGCCGTGCAGTCCCGCTGGCGGTCAGCGGCGCGTTCCACTCGCCGTTTATGGCAGAGGCGTCGGACGGTCTGGGTGAATATCTTGCAGACGTAAAGCTGCGCGAGCCGTCGATCCCGCTGTACGCCAATTTGACTGCGCAGCCCTACGCGGGCGATCTGCGCGGCCTTTTGGCCGCCCAGGTAAAAAGTCCCGTGCGCTGGGAAGAAACCGTGCGGAACATGGCTGCCGCAGGCGCCGACTTCTTCTGCGAGGTCGGCCCGGGGAAAGTTTTGTCGGGACTGATCCGGCGCATCTTGCCGGAAGCGCAGGTTTTCAACGTTGAGAACGCCGAAACGCTTTCTCTCTGCGTGCAGGCGGCGCAGGCACACAACGAAAAATAACGGAAAGGACCACAGCTTATGCTTCTGAAAGGCAAAACGGCGGTCGTCACCGGCGGCTCGCGCGGCATCGGCGCGGCCATTGCGGAAAAATTTTCGGAAAACGGCGCGAATGTCGCCGTCCTTTACGCCGGCGCGGGCGAACGCGCGGCCGAGGTTGTCGCCAAGGCGCAAGCCTTCGGCGTGCACGCGGCCGCCTATAAATGCGATGTGGCGGACTTCGCACAGGTCGAGGCGGTGTTCAAGCAGATCGGCGAGGAATTCGGCCGCATCGACATTCTCGTCAACAATGCGGGCGTCACCCGTGACAAGCTGCTGCTGCAAATGACCGAGGAGGACTTCGACCGCGTGCTGGCCGTCAACCTCAAGGGTGCGTTCAACACCTGCAAAGCGGTCTGCCGCTCGATGGCGCGCGCCAAGAGCGGAAAAATCATCAATATCAGTTCGGTTTCCGGCCTGATGGGAAATCCCGGGCAGGCAAACTATGCCGCCTCGAAAGCCGGGCTGATCGGTCTGACGAAAACACTCGCGAAGGAATACGCCTCGCGCGGGATTACCTGCAACGCCATCGCGCCCGGATTTATCGAAACCGAGATGACGGCGGCCATGCCCGCGCCCGCGCTGGAGGCGGCGGCAAACGCCATTCCCGCCAAGCGCATGGGAAAGCCCGAGGACGTCGCCGCGCTGGCGTTGTTTCTGGCGTCCGCCGGTGCGGATTACATCACCGGCGAGGTCATCAAGGTCGACGGCGGCCTGTATATTTGAAAACGGAGACGCATATGAGAAGAGTAGTTGTGACCGGCCTGGGCGCCATTACCCCGGTCGGCAAAGACATAAACGACTTTTGGGATTCGCTCACCGCAGGCCGGCACGGCATTGCGCCGATCACGCGGTTTGACACGGCGGACTTCAAGGCTACGCTTGCGGCGGAGGTAAAGGATTTTTCGCCCGCCGACTATTACACCGACAAGAGCGAAATGCGCCGCACCGATCTGTTCGCGCAGTATGCGATGGGCGCGGCGGTGCAGGCGATAACCGACAGCGGCATCGAAGGAAAAATCGCGCCCGAGCGGCTCGGCGTTTACGTCGGGTCGGGCATCGGCGGGATCACCACGTTCGTCAACGAAACGCTCAAGCTGCAGGAGCGCGGCCCAAGCCGTGTGTCGCCCTTTTTTATTCCGATGATGATTTCCAACATGGCTGCCGGTACGATCGCCATCCGCTTCGCTGCAAAGGGTCCGACGCTGCCGGTCGTGACAGCCTGCGCCACCTCCTCCAACACGGTGGGCGAGGCTTTCCGCGCCATTGCATACGGCTATGCCGACGCGATTCTCGCCGGCGGCAGCGAGGCCACGATTTGCCCGCTGGCCGTCGCCGGGTTTACCAACTCCATGGCGCTCTGCGAAAGCAGCGACCCCGACCGCGCCTCGATTCCGTTTGATGCACAGCGCAGCGGCTTCGTTATGGGCGAGGGCGCGGGTATGCTGGTTCTGGAGGAATACGAGCATGCGGCCGCACGGGACGCGAAAATCTATGCCGAGGTCGTCGGCTACGGCAATACCTGCGACGCATATCACATCACCGCCCCGCACCCCGAAGCGGAGGGCGCAGCCCGTGCATTCGCTCTGGCCGTCGAGCAGGCCGGAATCTCCTCCGCCGACAAAGTATACATCAACGCACATGGCACCAGCACGCCGATGAACGACAAGGTCGAAACGCTCGCCGTCAAAAAGGCGCTCGGCGACGCGGCATACCGCGCGCAGATCAGCTCCACGAAATCGATGACCGGCCATATGCTCGGCGCGGCCGGTGCGGTCGAAGCCATCGCTTCGGTACTTGCGCTGCACACCGGCGTCCTGCCGCCGACGGTCGGCTATCGCGACGCCGACCCCGAATGCGATCTCGACTATATTCCCAACCAGGCGCGGAAATCGGCGGTTGATTTTTCCATTTCCTCGTCACTCGGCTTCGGCGGCCATAACGCCGTGCTGGCGTTTAAGAAGCTCGACTGACAGGCGGATCAAAAAAGCTTTCAAGCTGCGGCTTTTGCATCCCGACAAAAAGCCGCAGGATTTGCCGGATGGCAAATCCCTTAAAACGCAATTCAAACTGCACAAAAAACAAGCATAATCGGGTTTTGCAATGGCTTTTTCCGAACATAATTATTTTTGAAAGTTTTTGTCTTACAATTTTATTGCGTTTTTCGTATGAACCATTTCGTATCCCGAAAGGAGGAGGCTTTCGCTGTGCGAAAGCTATGATTTATGGATCTTCAAAAAATCAAATCGCTCATCCGCTTGTTTGAATCGTCCTCGCTCGGCTCACTGGACGTATCCGAGGGCGATTTTTCGCTCTCGCTCAAGCGCGCCTGCGACGCCCCTGTACAGGCGTCAGCTCCGTCTGCAACTCCCACGGCCGTGCCGGCAGCCGTACCCGCACCGCCCGAGAACGGGCACGCGGTGAAGTCGCCGCTGGCGGGCGTGTTCTACGCCTCCCCCACGCCGGACAGCGCCCCCTTCGTAAAAACCGGCGACCGCGTGAAGAAGGGCGACACGCTCTGCATCATTGAAGCGATGAAGGTAATGAACGAGCTGACCGCCGACGCCGACGGCGAGGTGGAAGCAGTTCTGGCCGAAAACGGACAGCTTGTGGAATACGGGCAGCCGCTGTTCCGCCTGAAGAATTGATTATGGGAGTCAAAACAGATGAACCGAGACGAACTGAAAACGATCCTTCCCCACCGAGAACCGATGCTGCTCGTGGACGAGGCCGCCGTCGGAGAGGACGGGATAGCGCGCGGCAGCTACACGGTGCGCGGGGACGAATACTTTCTTGACGGCCATTTCCCCGGCAATCCGATTGTGCCCGGCGTTATTCAATGCGAAATGGCGGCGCAGACCTGCTGCGTGCTGTTTGCGGATAAGGTCAAAGGCTCGACGCCGCTGTTTGCCGGCATCAACAAGGTGCGCTTCCGCCGGCAGGTGAAGCCGGGCGAAAGAATCGACTTTGAATGCACACCGGTGCGCGAGGTCGGCCCGTTCTGCTTTGCCAAGGTCAGGGGCAGCGTAAACGGCAGCGTATGCGTGGAGGGTGAGTTCTCCTTTGCGCTGATGAAATAATTGCCAATTGTAAAAGTCAGCAATTTTAAATAGAATCCGTTTTTTCGGAGGCTTTACCTTCGAAAAAACACCTCTTTGACGAGCGAAGCGAGTCCGCGCGCCGAGGGGAGCCGCCAAAATCGCTGATTTTGGCAGGCGGCGATAAGCGCGCGTAT
>CAJFRY010000007.1 GCA_904419545.1 Candidatus Woodwardiibium gallinarum | reverse complement strand
GAACAGCAAATTATTCAGTTTTTCGAACCGGGTAAAACCCGCATGGTTACAAGGTTTTTGGTGGACGAAACGGACAGCTCCCCGCAAGATTTCGAGTGCAGCTCGTTATGACCACTTCGATACGCTTCCGTGTTTCCGTGTGAAAATTTTTATATGACTGCTCACGATCACTTCGGATTAAATTCTCTTTTGACGCACACTATACGAGTTCAAAAGACGAATTGAATGTAAGCATCTCAACAGACTTGTTTATTTTAGCACATCTTCAAATCATTTGCAAGTCTTTTTTTGAAATTTGCCAATTTATTTTTCACCAAGTACAGCCGCACAAAAACAAACATTGCGCGCACGCAGCGGCAAACAATAACAGCACTGAAATCCATTACATTTTACTCATAAATCTCTGCCGGTGAATAAGAAGCCGCAAAAATAGCCGCCAACAAAGTTGACGTCTTACTCTGCGGCTATATGTCGTCGTTATTTGCCGAACGGAAAGCCCTCTGAACTTTCAGCTTTTGCATCAAACCCGCACTGCCGCAAATACGTTAAAAGCAGTGATTCACTTTGTTTACGCGTTGCTCTAACGGCAATTCTTAAACTTCTATGACTTCTATGTTTACGGATCTTTTCACACGTTTGCATGGATTCCTTATTTGCCGAACGTTCATCATCAAAAGCTTTTGGGAACCATTTGGTCAGTAAATTGTTGCCTTGTTTCAAAATGCCATATGCATACCGAACGCATGCATATGGCATTTTCAAAATTATTATCGCCGCGAACCGTTCCTTTTATCCCACATTAGACCGACGAAGCGCCACGACAAGCAGCATACCGCATGAAAGCAACAGAAGTGCAACCCACATCCACGGAAAAGCGTCGCCGGTGTCAGGCAGCGCAGCCGAGGCGGAATCCGAGGACGAACCGCCGGCAGACTCGGATGCGGAAACGATATCTGTGCCGGAAACCGTTTCCGACGTATCCAATGTATCTGACGTATCCGATGTATCCGATGCATCGGATACATCCGGCGCTTCAGCATCAAGCAGTTCGAGAAGCTGTACGCAGCGCGCTTTGATATCCCGCAGCGCATCCTTTTCTGCATCCGAAGCGTGCGTTGTGTCCACTGCCGCTGCAGTCGAATAAACAGCTTCAATGCGGCTGCGGTCTTCTGTCTGTATATTTTCAGCCGTGATTCCGCCGAGCGACGCAGCAAGCGACGCGATCGGACGCATCTTTACCGTCACAATAGCGGTATTACCGGCTTTGTCGGTCGCGGAAACGGTATACACTTCGTTGCGGTCGCCCTCCAAAAGGATAGGCCCCTCAATCGGTTTGCCGTTCAGAGTCAGACTCGCAAGATTCGTTTCCCCGACCGAAATAAGCTGCGACGTATAGCAGACACTGCCGTCCGCTGCACCACTGAAAACAGGCAACAGAGTGTCGAAGATGACGCCGCCCGAACTGATATAGGTCACGTTGCCCGCCGCATCAGTGAGCTTCCCATAGTAAACAAACCGCACATCGTTTTCAGCCCTCTCATAGAACATACCGTCGTAGTCCCGCCAGTCCCGCAATGCCATAAGCTCCGATTCATTCAACGGCATTTCACTTCGGTAATACTGTATGCTCGTGATTCCGCTTCCGAAATCGGATGCAGTAAGCGCGACTTCTATATCCTCGCGCAGAAAGAGATCAAAGACGACAGCTTGTTCCAATTCTGTCCAAATGTATTGACCAATGGAAATCTGTCCGGAAGGCGCCGTGCCGTCCAGCATTACGGTGCGTGTGACCGTCTCGCTCTCGACGCCGCCGGCGCTGACAGCGCGGAAGGCATAAATCGTTCCGTTGGTATCTGCGTCAATTACAAGAGGGGCCGCATACGGCTGCCACACGCCGCCGTTTATGCTGTATTGCAGCGTGGAAGTCCCGAGCAGCGAATCAGCGTTGACGATGCGCGCCGTCAGGGTAACTTTTTCCCGCGCCCAAGTACCCTCCACATAGCCGTCGACCTCAATAACGGGCGCATCCGCACTGAGGTTGGTATATGTAATTGTGGAACTGGCCGTGACGCCGGCATTGGTAATAGCCCGGAAAGTATAGACACCGTTTTCCGTCACAGTATAACCGTCTGCATAGCGGTCGGTGATGTCTGTGTACGCATTGCCGTCGCGGCTGACCTCCAAACTTTTCAGGCCGGAGCACCCGACTGCAACGGACACCTGAACCGTATCGCGCGGCAGATATGACTCTGTATCTCCGTGCAGCAGAATTTCCGGCACTGTCCGATCAATATACAATACGACGGTATCACTTGCCACGCCGGCACGGCCCGTACCGGAAAGCGCGCGGAATCGGATTTCCATGCCGTTTGCCTCCGCAATTTGAAGTGACGCGCGGAGCGTATTGGCAGGCTTGTCTGCCGATGCGGATGTTTGCTCAGCCTTCTCCATCGAATGCCAAGTCACGCCGCCGTCGGTCGAATACTGATAACAGGCAATGCCGCTGACCGCTACGGAGCCGCCGACGGTAAGAGTCACTTCCCTGCCCGTCCAGCCGCCGGTATAGCCGTCGGTATCCAGCGTCGGGGCAGATGGCACGCGGTCATCGACCGCAAAAAACTCGAAATCCATTTCGCTGCAGGCGTTCCCCGCTGCGTCAATTGCCGACACTGCGCAAATGCTGCCCACGAACGGCGGCGAAACGGTCAGACGCGCCGTGCCGTCAACAGCAGCAATCGTCTGCTCTTCCCCGTCACTGAAGCGGAAGGCAAACGCGGTTATACCGCTGCCCGCGTCGGAGGCCGAGAAAACGACGGTCACTGTGTCATCAAAAAGCAAGCGGAAAGGCCGCTCCTCTGAGAATGCCCGCAGCTCGCTCCCGCCGCAGGAAAGCGTTAGACCGGTGGGTACAGCGGTATCCCGACGGACGGTAAACGAGGCCTCGGCACTCCGAATGCCGCCGGCACTGACAGCGTAAAAAGAATAAACAGACCCATTCGTATCCGCTGAGATGATCACGGAACCGCCGCAGGACATCCATTCGCCGTCATCGATTCGATAAAAATACGAGCTTTTGCCCAGATTGGGCGTCATATTTACCGGCTTCAGTGTTACATCACCGGTTGCCCAGCTTCCCTCCGCATAATCGCCCGCGTCAATGCGGAGGACGGGAACAGACGCGTCAAGCCGGTCATAAGTAAGCGAGCACACAGCCGTCACACCGGCACCGTTGGTCACGCGGAAGGTATAGGTGCCGTTTTCCGTTACGATATAGCCTTCTGTATATGAATTGGTGATATCCGTATACACACCGTTATCCCGGCAGACTTCCACACGGGATATTCCCGAAACGCCGACGTCAACCGTCAGCGTGACCTTGTCGGACGGCAGATATCGTTCGGTATTTCCATCGGCCGAAATCGACGGACGTACCCGATCAATACGGACCGGCAAAACGGAAATGGCATCGGTCATCTGTCCGAACTCGTTTTTCAAATACACGCTCAATGCACCGGTGCTTTCGGTCAATTCGAGACGGTCCAGATAGATGCCCTCACGTTGAAAAGCGATGGAATAGCCCGACGGCGGAACGAGATACACGACGCTCGTATAATAGCCGTTGGAGCCGAGGGTTCCCTCGGCCTGCACCGGCAAATCGGGAAGATAGTGAATGGAAAAGTTCGCCGTCGCAGATGCGCCGGTGTGCGTTTCACTTTCCGCAACTGTAACGCGAACGGTGTAGTTGCCGACGGCACTGGGCTTTTCGGTTGTATATTTATCATCCGGCGCATCGTAAGCTTTATATTCAACCGTGACCCTACCCGCCGACGCGCTGTAAGCGATATCCGCCACAGGCAGGCCGTCATAATACTTCGAAAGATCGGAAAGAAGCGTTACGCTGCCCGCAGCCTTATCAACGTTGAGTGTCAGCACCGTTGATGCGGGTGCAACATTGCCGGGCTGTTCGACATAAGGAATGCCCAACGGGTCATAGGAGATGTCCAACGTATACGCATCGGCTGCAAGTGTATCCAGCCACGCCGCGCGAAGGATGAGTGATTCGCCGTCAACGGCATAATCCCGACCCGACTCCAAGCGAACGTTACCACAGAAAACGGCGCTGACCGCATTCCCGCCGCACGCCAGCGGCACACGGACGTCCGACGTGCCGGTCTTAATGAAAGTGACAGGAGCACCTTGAGTTGCGGCATCGCTGTAAAGCACGATGCCGTCGCTTGCAATATAGGTGACGTTGCCGGCATAGTCGATCAGCTTGACATAAAGAACGCATTTGCGTTCGGGTGCCAATTCGATCGGCCCGGTATACGGCTGCCATTCGGCAGCCTCCTCGAGCGCAGCCTCGGTTTCATATACAACGTCGGAAGCCCAATAGTTCATCTCCGCAAGTCCGGAGCCTTCGTCACCAGCTGATAACGTCACACAAACAGCGGTTTTATAAAAGCGTATAAATGACGCCCGGGAAAAGTTTGACCAGCTCGCATAGGTCTCCAGCGAAAGCGTACCAGTGGGCGCGGACGCATCCCAGCAGACATTCGGTTTGACGCCGGAGGTCAATCGTCCCGCCGCATCCCGGAAATACAGCATCGCCGAAGTATCCGGAGCAATTGTAAGTGCTTCGCGATAGTTTTCGCCGTAAACGTCGGAAACCGTATAGCCTACCGGCGGAACAATCTCCGCGGGTGCATCACCACGTATCCAGAAGATGCCGTCAAGCTGACAGGCGGCGTTGCGGACCGTATAGTCCGGCGACGGGAGTGCCTGCACACTGACCGTCCACTGTCTTGTCACACCCGAACCGTCTGCCGCAGCAGCAGTGAGCGTGGTTGTGCCGACGGCAAGCGCCTTGAGTGTAATACTGACCGACGCCGTATTCGTTTGAAACGTATTGCCGCCGTTGCCTGCAAAGCAGGCCACGCCGTTTTCTGCAATCTGCCAATTCAAGGCCGGATTCGGAGCGTCGGCAGGAACAACCGAAGCGGCGATACTCCCTTCCTCTCCAAGCGTGAGCGTCAGGCTCTGTACAGGCGAGACAATTTCCGTCACCGTTTGCTTCCGCGGGACAAGCTGCACGACCAATGCACTGTCGCTGCCGGCGCTCACGGTCCGGCATGACGAATCATCCGAGAAAAAAGCGCCGCTGCCGTCATAGGAGGAAGCCTTCGTGACGGTGACCGGCAAGCCCTCGGACGGCCGGTCCTGCGTTGTGACGCCGATTCTGGCATCTGTCTCCAAGGCGCCCGCAAGCTCCACAAGTCTGCCGGACGGCAGAAACAGATTTTCGGCCACGCCGCCGGCCGTATTTCCAGATACCTGCGGCGCATGAGAGACATAAATTGTTCCGCCGGCCGGGTAAATTCCTCCGCCCCTGCCGTCGGTTGCCATATTGTCCGTAATCATACCGCCGGTCAGCAGCATTTCCGGGTTGAGCGTCCGCTTCTCCGCATACAGTCCGCCGCCGGTCTCCGCACGATTGTCACGGACAGCAGCAGAACCGGAGATCGTAAATGCAGTATCGCGCAGGAACAGGCCTCCGCCGGAGCCGGAAGCGTTTCCCGCCACAGAGCCGCCGGCCAATTCCACGGTTGCGCGGAATGCGGCGATCCCGCCGCCGTAGGTTTCCAGATCGCCTGTAGTACGGTTGCCGACCACATTTCCGCCGTACATATGCAGCGCCGTATTTTCCAGTACTGCAATTCCGCCCGCGTAACAGTCGCCGGAGTCGTCGAATCTTCCGAAAACAAAGCCATTGTTCAGGCTTCCCGACCCGCCGGTGATCACGCCGCCGGTCAATTGTTTGCTCCCGTTCTCCTCATCCCGTACCCAGACACCGTCTTCGCCGACACGAAAAGCATGCGTTGTCTCCGTACAGTCACAGAGGTTAAGCGAGGCATTGTTTTCGAGCCGAATCACCGACCCCGAAGCACCGGCGGCCAACGCAAGGACGTGTCCGTTCAGACACAGGTTGACCTTGCGCTTTATCACGAGCGTTTTACTCAGTGTCACATCCGCAGTCAGATAAACGCTGCCATTCGGAAAGTTTCCCGTACCATTCCACGGCGTATAGACCTGCGCCGCGCTATGTTCCTGACAATCCGGCGTTCCGCAGATCGGATGGCTGTGAACGCTGTCCGCTGCAAGCACGGACGGATTCCGCCACGGTATGCTGCACAGAACAACAGTCAGCATCAGCAAAACGGATAGAAGCCTCTTTTTCATTCCTGCATTCTCTCCTTTTTTATGCATATAAAAAACACCGCGCTGTTGGTTGCAACAGTTCGGCGTTATTCTTAAAAATAGCTCAACCGATTGCAATCCGCAGGAACAGACGGATGCTCTGCCGGTTTCGCAGGATATACGCCGAAAACAAATTGTTTGTCAACAATATATCATATTATTCAACATAATATCATAAAATTCATACCGATTCTACATGTTAAATATTTCCAAAGTGGCACATCCGTATGTTTTTTCAGCCTTCATATGTCTATTGCTTCTTTTTCACTTCCGCTCTACTTGTAATTTTTTTCTTGACAAAATAACATCAAACCGCTACAATGATCAGCAATCCGCACAGAAAAGAAGGTACGAAAATGAAAAAGGCTTATACAATCGGGATTGCGGACGGCAGCGCCGGCGGAAAATCGACCTTCGCTCAGCGGCTTCAGGCGGCGCTGTCGGATTTGGAGGTCCTGCTGCTGCCGATGGACGCGTACTTCAAGCCCGAGGGCGACCGTCCGACGGCGACGGGACGGACGGGGCGAAGCTATCGGGACGACAACAATCCCGAATCCTTCGACCTGCCGCGCCTGCGGCGGGACGTGAGCGACGCGGCGGAAAACGGGAGCTGCCGCGTGTTGATCGTGGAAGGACTTCTGACCCTCTGGGACTGCGGACTGTATGAACAGCTCGACCTCCGGCTTTTCGTCGACTGCCGTGCGGACGAACGGATCGTCCGACGGCTCAAGCGCAACATGCAATGGGGATACACCTTTGACGAAATCGCGGACGTATACCTTGACCTCGTCCGCACGAGGCACGACATGTATGTCGAGCCGAGCCGATGGAAGGCGGACCTGGTCATCAACGGCAGCGGCTGCACGGACAATGCGCTGGCCGTCCTCGCGTCGTACATCCGAACGCAGCTCTGACAAACGCAAATCGGACGCTTCCGAAACCGAAAGCGTCCGATTTTCTGTGTCTTTACGGCTTTTCCGCCACAACGCGCCGCGTAAATTTTCCCCACTGTCTCGAAAAGACAAAGCATAGCGCACCGCCGGTCAAAGCGACAGCGAACCAGAGCAGGATCGTACTGTCCCAGCCGAAGGATTCGGAAAACGCCGCCATTCCGTAAGCCGAAGCGGCGCTGCCGATATAAGTACAGGCGTTGAACATCCCCGAGACGAGCGAAATACGGCCATATCCCGCGTAATAGGGCGGCAGCATACAAATCAGCATCAGATTGACCCCATGCATACAGCCGGTCAGCAGCGCGGCGGCGGCCACCGAAAAAACCGCGCCGTCGGCATGGAAGAGCGCCAGCAGCAGCGCGGACAGCGCGCCGCCTGCAAACAGCAATCCGGCAAGCGTCAGCTCATTGTGCACCGCCCTGCGGTAAACAACCGAGGCAAGCTGGAATGCAGCCATCCCGAATACCGGCAGCACCACGCCGGAAAGGATAGAGGTTTCGTTTCCGAGTCCGAACGCATCCGAGAGCAGTGAAGGAAGCCAGGTGGTGACACCGTCGCGCAAGCTCCCCTGCAAAACGATACAGAACAGGACAACGGCGAGCATCGGCGACCAAGGAAACGCGCGCGTGGGCGCCATGTCAACCGGCTTTTCAGGCAGAGCCGGCACGACGCGCGGGCATTTACGGACCCAGACGGCAGCCATCGCCGCAGCAGCCGCAGCCGAGACGAAGAAAACGCTCCGCCAGCCCGCCAGACGGATGCAGAGCGGTGAGGCGAGGTACACGAGAATGGTTCCCAGACTGCTGCCCCACGAGACGACGACACAGGCACGCTTATAGTCCGTCTGCGAGAAAAGCGTGGACATCAGCCGCACAAGCGGCGGCCACATAAACGCCTGCGCGAGGCCGTTGACACACCAGACCGCCGTCATCTGATAGGCGGCGCCGCACAGCGGGATGAGCAGGTTGGTCAGCAGCGTCGTCAGCAGTCCGCAGAACACAAGCGTCCGCGGCTGGATACGGTCGCCGAGCCAGCCGCTGAGCAATTGTCCGACGCCGTACGTGACCGCACTGCCGGTCAGCGCAAGCGAGGCGACCGAGCGCAGAATACCCTCCGCGTCGGCAATTTCCGTGACGACGGCGGCATAATTGACGCGGGTAAGGTAGCTGATGAGATAAGTTGTCATAAACAACAGCATCAGCCGCGTGACCTGCCGTTTATTCTCTATAGGGTTCATCGAACGGTCTTGCCCTCCCATTCCGCCGGAACGGCGGCGCCGAACAGCGCGGCGACGGTGGGTGCGATGTCCTTGATGCTCACGTCGGACAGTTCCCTTCCCGCCTCAAACGGCTTTCCGCGGAAAAAGGCGGGGATGGTCATATCCTCCGGGCAATCGAACCCGTGGCAGCGGTCGTGTCCGCCGTGGTCGGCCGTGAGGAGGATCGTATATGTATCCCCGAGGATGTCGACCAGCTCTCCGACCCAATCACAGACGGAACGGACCGCGCGGAAATATTCGCCGCTCAGCCAACCGCAGGCATGGCCCGCAGCGTCCGGCCAGCCGAAATAAAGAAACGCAAAATCGATTTCCCCGCCGCGCAGCCGTCTTTTCGCCGCCTCGCAAAGACGCGCGCCGGTATGCTCGTAGCCGTAAGCCTGACCCGAAAGCAGTTCGCTCTGCGTCAACGCGCCGGGACGCGCAAGATCACGCAGTTCTTCCCAGTCATAAAACATTGCAGTCGTATTCCCGTTTGCATGCAGACACTCGAACAGCCCCTCCACGGGACGTACCTGCGGCACATAGGTATTGGTCAGAATCCCGTGACGGCCGGGATCCACGCTGTGGAACAGCGACATATGGCAGGGCAGCGTGACCGACGGCATCACGGTCCGCGCGCGAAGGCTGTAGCTGCCCTCCCGCATCAGACGGGCGACGGCAGGATGCCCCTCCAAGCCGTCCGGCCGCATCCCGTCGCTGAGAATCAACAGCACCTTCATAATAGAATCCTCTCCCTCTCTGAAGCCTGATCTTTAACAAGGCTTTTTCATTATAGACCTCCCGTTTGCCTTTGTCAACCGTGATTATCGGGTTTACAAACGATTTTCTTTATGATATAATGAAATTGCTGTGCGGACTGTCCGAGCTGCACAGAAAAAAATGCACATTCGGAGAAAGGCGGTGCGCGGAAACGGCGGACATTGAAATCGAGGCGTTGATCGAACAGATCCTCGCCAATCCCAAGCTGCAGCGGGATGAAGCAGAAGCCGGTGTGTACCGCGACGAACCGATTTTACGGCCGGCCAGCCGTCTGGACAGCTATGTGCCGGACGAGATCCGGCAGATGAAGAAGCTCGCGGAAAGTTTTACCTTTTACCGCCAGAGCGCCGAGAAGCGCTTCTACGACCAGGCCGTGATGATGGCCGGATACGAGGACGATTTCAGCTATACGGGGCAATTCGTGCGTTACTTTCCCACCTACGAAACGATGGACGTGCGCCAGCTGCGCGGTTATTTTTCCTGGCGAACAAAAGTGCGGCACGGCGACGTGCAGCCGACCTCGCTGTCCTTCGTATATGTGTACGTTTACGAGCTGCTCAACCGCGTCTGCGGCGAAACGCCCGAGGAAGGGTTCGCGGCGCTGCACGCCTTCTGGCAGACCTACCGCGCGTTCGAGCCGGGACTGGACCGCTATCTGCGCGTCTGGCTTTTCGACTATGCAGTCTACTACGGGCTGGACAAGTCGTTCTTGCAGGGACTTGCGGATACCGAATACGACGAGGCGCTGCTGGCGCTGCAAAACGGCGGCGAAAACGAGCGGTACGACGCGCTCCTCCGGCTGTCGGCCTATCGGGCGGAGCATTCGCGCTTCTTCAGGGAGCATCCCGACGACTGTCGGGACGTAGTCTGCCGGGTGTACGACGCCCTCTCGGCTTATTACGAAACGCATCGGAAGAAGAGCCTGTTTGAAAAATGCTTCGGGCAAATCTGCACCTGTACCTACCATCCGTTTGCGTCAGCTGTTTTTTACGACCGGATGAAATACGAATCTTACACCTATGAACTCAACCCCATCCATCGTTACCGCTGCATCTACGGGCAATGGACAAGCGAAAAATACCACGGGACACGCGGCAAAAGCAAGGAGCTGGGCGAGCTGCTGCGCGCCGTCGACTGTCTGATGCGGCAGAAATACGGCTACAAGCACCTGCTGGCGCCGGGTGAAACGCCGAAAATCATCCTTTCGATCATCGAAAAGGAGATCGACGCGTATCTTGACGAAAAGAAGCAGCGCGCGAAGCCGCGCATTGAGTTGGATTTTTCCAAGCTCAGCGGCATACGGCAAGCCGCCGCGGTCACACGGGACAGGCTGATGACCGACAGCGAGCGCGAGCCGGCAGAGGAAGCCTGTCCTGGCCCGACCGTGCAGGAACCGTCCGACCACGGCACGCTTCTGGACGGAACCGAGCGCGCGTTCCTCACCTGCCTTCTGCAGGGCGGCGACTGGCGAAAAGCGGCCGGAAATGTGATGCCCTCGCTGCTGGCCGACGCGATCAACGAAAAGCTGTTTGATCGGTTCGGCGACACCATAATCGAATTTGACGGGGATGCGCCGATCCTCGTCGGGGACTATATCGAAGAACTGAAAGGAATCTTTGCGTGATGAAAATTCCAAAGAGGATTGCTTCCACGGTTATCAACTCGCTCAAGGGCGGCGTGGTGCCGCGCGTCGGGCTGCCGTACATCACCGTCGGACGGGAAGCCGAGATCGCCGCACTGCTGCACGACGTGGACATCATCGCCGAGGGCGGGGCATCCTTCCGCTTCATCGTGGGCAAATACGGCAGCGGCAAGAGCTTCCTGCTGCAGACGATCCGCAACTACGTGATGGACAAGGGCTTCGTCGTCGTGGACGCCGACCTGTCGCCCGAGCGCCGCTTACAGGGCACAAAGGGACAGGGGCTTGCGACCTACAAGGAGCTCATCCGCAACATGTCGACCAAAACCCGGCCGGAGGGTGGCGCGCTTACGCTCGTGCTCGACCGCTGGCTGAGCGGCGTGCAGAATGAGGCGGCCTCCGAAAGCGGACTGGCGCTGGACGACCCCGCGCTCGCCGCGCTGACCGAGCGGAAGATCCGGGAGGTCATCAATGCGCTCAGCGAGATGGTGCACGGGTTCGATTTCGCCAGACTCCTGACGCTCTACTACCGCGCATACATCGCCGGCGACGACGACGGCAAGGCGAAGGTGGTCAAATGGTTCCGCGGCGAATATACGACCAAGACCGAGGCCAAAGCCGAGCTGGGCGTAAACATCATCATCACCGACGACGACTGGTTCGAATACATCAAGCTGTTCGCGCTGTTCCTGCAAAAAGCGGGCTACAGCGGGCTGCTGATCCTAATCGACGAGCTGGTCAACATTTACAAGATCCCCAACGCCGTCACACGGCAGTACAACTACGAAAAGCTGCTGACGATGTACAACGACGCCCTGCAGGGACGCGCAAGAAACCTCGGCATCATTATGTGCGGCACGCCGCAGTGTATGGAGGACACGCGCCGCGGTGTTTACAGCTATGAAGCGCTGCGCTCGCGGCTGGCGGAGGGACGCTTCGGCCGCGAGGGGACGGCGAAAGACCTGCTGGCACCGGTGATCCGGCTGGCGCCGCTGACCTACGAGGAACTGCTGGTGCTGACTGAGAAGCTGGCGGAAATCCATGCCGAGCTGTTCGGCTATGAGCAGAAGCTGAACGAGGCGGATATGGTCGGATTCATTCAAATTGAATTCGGGCGGATCGGGGCGGATGTCAACATCACCCCGCGCGAGGTCATCCGCGATTTCATTGAACTGCTGGACATCGTTTATCAGAACCCGCAGACGGATGTACAGGCGCTGCTGCACTCCGATTCGTTCGCGTTCGCCGCGCCGCAGCTTGCCGGGGAAAAGCCGGCGGACGAAAATTTCGCCGAATTTGAGTTATAGGACGGGCTGAAATGGGCATTTTCGAGCGCTATGCGCCGTTTGTACAGGACTTCATTTACCGCAACCGCTGGGAGTCGCTGCGCGCCATCCAGGTCGCGGCGGGCGACGCCGTTTTCAACACCGACGAGAATGTGCTGCTCTCCGCCTCGACCGCTTCGGGAAAGACGGAGGCAGCCTTCTTCCCCATCCTCACCTTATTTTCGGAGGACCCGCCGCGCTCGGTGGGCGCGATTTACATCGGTCCGCTGAAGGCGCTGATCAACGACCAGTTTTCCCGCCTGAACGATCTCTGCGCCGAAGCGGACATCCCGGTCTGGCACTGGCATGGCGACGTGGCGCAGTCGCACAAGAACAAGCTGCTCAAGCACCCCTCTGGCATCCTCCAGATCACGCCCGAATCGCTCGAGGCGCTGCTGCTGCACAAGCACATGGACATTGTCCGGCTGTTCGGCGACCTGCGCTTCGTCGTCATCGACGAGGTGCACGCGCTGATGCGGGGCGACCGCGGCGGTCAGACGCTTTGCCTGATCGAGCGGCTGTCCAGGCTGGCGGGCGTAAACCCGCGGCGCATCGGTCTTTCGGCGACGATCGGCGACCCGGAGGGGACGGGCCGCTTCCTTGCGTCGGGGACGGGCCGCGGGACCGTGATCCCGAAGCTGGAGAACAAGGGCACGCGCTGGCGGCTGTCGATGGAGCACTTTTACATCACCGGCCCGCAGTCGGCCGAGGACGGCGAAACGCCATCCGACGCGCTGCCGCCGCTGGAAGCGCCGACCGACGAAGCGCCCGTCCACGCCGATCCGGGGATGGGGTACATCTTCGAGCACACGCGCGGAAAAAAGTGCCTGATTTTTGTTAATTCCCGTGAGGAATGCGAGGCCGTGACGACGACGCTGCGGCAATACTGTGAGGTCAAGAACGAACCCGACCGCTTTCTCATCCACCACGGCAACCTGTCCGCCGCCTACCGCGAGACGGCCGAGGCGGTAATGAAGGACGACGAGCAGTTCCGGACGACGGTGACGACCGCAACGCTCGAGCTGGGTATCGATATCGGGCGGCTGGAGCGTGCGTTCCAGATCGACGCGCCGTTTACAGTCTCCTCCTTCCTGCAGCGGATGGGCCGGACGGGGCGGCGCGATCTGCCGCCAGAGATGTGGTTCGTAATGCGTGAAGAACAGCCCGAGCCGCGCGCGATGCTGCCGACGACGATCCCGTGGAAGCTCTTACAGGGCATTGCACTTGTGCAGGTGTACCTGGAGGAGCGCTGGGTGGAGCCTCCCAAGCTCGACCGGCTTCCCTACAGCCTGCTGTACCACCAGACGATGTGCACGCTGGCCTCCTGCGGGGAGATGACCCCGGCGGCGCTGGCCTCTCGGGTGCTTTCGCTGAGCTATTTCCACCGCGTCACGCAGGACGACTTCAGGCTACTGCTGCGGCATCTGCTCGAAACCGAACACATCCAGCGCACCGAGACGGGTGGGCTGATCATCGGACTGGCGGGCGAGCGGCTGACGTCCTCTTACAAATTCTACGCGGTGTTTCAGGAGAACGAAGAATACACCGTCCGCTGCCGCTCGCACGAGCTGGGCACAATCTGCCTGCCGCCGCCCGCCGGCGAGAAAATCGCCATTGCCGGGCAGGTCTGGGTTGTGGAGGAGGTCGACCACAAGCGCCATATGGTCTACTGCGAGGAGATCAAGGGTAAGGTGCCGGCCTACTTCGGGCAATGTCCGGGTGATATCCACACGAAAATCCTCGAGCGGATGCGGCAGGTGCTCTGTGAGGAAAAGAGCTATCCTTATCTGATGCAGAATGCCGTTTCGCGGCTGGCGCAGGCGCGGCACACGGCGCGCAACGCGGGAATCGGCCGCGAGCCGCTGCTGAACCTCGGCGGCGACATGTGGGTGCTGCTGCCGTGGCTGGGTACATATGCCTTTTTGGCGCTGGAACGTTTCCTGAAGTTGCGCTGCGCACCGCTGTTAGGGCTACGGGGGCTGGATTCCTCGCGGCCTTACTTCATTCAATTCACGATGCAGGCCGACCGCGATACCTTTTTCCGTGTGCTGGCCGAGGAAGCGGAAAAACCGTTCGACCCGTTGGAACTGGTTTATCCCAAGGAAATTCCGCTATTTGAAAAATACGACGAATTTTTACCCGCCCAGCTGGTAAAAAAAGGCTTTGCCTACGGCATCCTCGGCATAACTGAAATGAAAGAGAGGATCAAAGCATGGACCGACGCCCTGTAAATATACCGCACCGCGTCTTATTCATTGGCAACAGCTACACCTACTGCAACGACCTTCCAGAGCTGTTTGGCCGGATTGCACGCGCATACGGGTACAACGTTGAGATCCGTTCGGTGACCAAAGGCGGTCACAAGCTGGAGTGGCACGCCGACCCGAACGACGAATGCGGCGCCATGACCGAAGCGTTGCTGGGAAACGAGCACTTTGACGCGGCCGTCTTGCAGGAATACAGCATCCGTCCGGCGCTGGAAGATAAAACGCCTTTCTTTTCCGCCGTACAAATGCTGTGCGGCAAGCTGCGCCGGAACGGAGTCCTGCGCATCCTGCTGTATCAGACGTGGGGACGGAAGGAGCCCTGCGAGACGCTCGCCGAGCATGGCTGGACAAACCGGGAGATGACGCTGCGGCTCGCGGCAGCCTACGAAAAGATCGCGGCCGAGCAGGGCTGTCTGCTCTCCCCTGTCGGCACGGCGTTTTATGATGTAAACACAAATCACCCCGAGGTCGTGCTGTACACCGAGGACAACTCCCATCCCACCCTGTCCGGCAGCTACCTGGCGGCGCTCTGCCATTTTGCAGTGCTCTACGGCGTTTCCCCGCTGTCCGTTCCCTATACGCCGGCGGGCGTGGAACCCGAAGAAGCCGCGATTCTCAAACAGGCGGCGGCGGACGCAGTCTCCGGCCCGTCGATCGTACCGGACGAATACAGATTGTGAAGAAACAACCCGAATACAAACACCAAACGCGCATCCCAAAGCCTGTACGCAGGCATATTCGGGATGCGCGTTTGAATATACATCATTGAAGACTGCATCACAGCGGAAAAGAGGAACCTACATTGACAGGGAAAACGAAGGCGCGCATCATCGCTCTGCGAATCTGGGTGCGCCGCCGCGACAAGCGTGTCATGCGGCTTTTGCTGCTGACGTTTTTGCTGTGTGCGGCCGTCGTATTCGCACGTGCCCGCAACGGAAGCAGCGACCAGAGCGAAGCGGAGACAATCAAGTCCATCCGCACGGACGAAAAAATCTTTGCAATGACCGTCGTTGTCACCGGCGACGAAAAAACGACGGATCTCGAAGCGCTTGCGAATCTCTGCGGCGATTTCGGCGTATCGCCGACCTATTTCATCACGCCCGACTGGGCGGAAGAAAATGCCGAGCTCTGTGCAAAGCTGTCCGAAAAAGGCGGCGCACTGGGACTGTATATCGAGGACGATTTGCGCAGCAAAAGCCGCAGTACGGTACTGAAATACATCTCTGAAGAAAACGAACGCTTTTACGTCGCGCTTGGACAATACCCACGTTACGTCCGCGCGGCAGACGGTGGCACGGGAACGATGTCGTCGGTGCTGGATTCCTTCGGACAATACCTGCTGGCGGCCGGCTGCACGATCAGTCCGACAGAATGCCCGACCGTCCAATGCGGAGACATCGCAGAGGTACGGGAAGTCGACGAACGCTGTCTGCGCAACGTGATCTCGGCCACGGCGACGGCCATCGGCAACGGCATATCGCCGATTGCAATGAAGAGCTTTTTGTATGACTTCGGCAGCCCGGTCGATGCGTCGGGCCGTCAATACGAGAACGGAACACTCACCTGAAACTGTCCTTCGGAGACGGTCATGCTGTATATAATGCGCAAAATCCTTTTTACCACCCGCATTGCACGGTGCGCCATACAATACGGATCGTATGGATTCATGACTGTATCAGACTGTCGAAAAAGGCTTCGCGTGACTCCTTCTTACATTCCGCTCAAGGGCTACCGCCCTTGAAAATCCCCTTTCCCAAAAGTTTTTGAGGTTCACAAAAGGCTTCGAGCAGCTTTTATGTGAAAATTCTCCGGAACTTTTCTCAAAATGTTCCCTGAATGAAGTTTGGGGAACAGTCCCAATTGTGCTTTATCGACAAGCTGTCCGCCCGCCTTTGGCGGACGAACAAGCCGCAGAGCAACTCTGTCCGGCAGACATTATATGGAAAAAAGGAGCGGACTGCGGCCGGGGAAAGAAGACCTCCTGACCCGCCGCAAAATGTTTCAAGCCGGCAAGGATATCTTCGTTATCACCGTGAAAGCAAACATCCGCCACGGTAAGGCCCGCAGCCTGCGCATCCAAAGGACTTGAAAAATCAATTTCCCTTCATTCTATAAGGAACTCCTGTCTGTTAAACGCTTTCGTATAAGCTGCGTATTTACAGCCTATACACCGCCAAAAGTGACGTCAGGATGCGCGAATGCCGACACGGACATCATACGACTCTCTTCTTTATGCACGTTATCGTCGCTTGTCACAGCGGCTTTGAACGCAATGGGCCCAATGCCTCCAAAACCGGCATTGGGCCCATTTCATAATGCATTTTTCCTTCTGCGCAGACTCCGAATCCTATACGGCGACCGTTTCTGTTACTGCGGTTTGACCTGTGCAGGTTCCCCAAGCGCATCCGGCGGATACGTGCCTTTGATGAAGCGATAAGTATCATCATACATCGAGCGGAAATAGGGGTCCTCAGAATGGCAGGAGCGCAGCATAACATCCTTGAGGCCGCCGAGATAGTACATATGCGCTGCGTCCTGCATATAACGGGTCTGCGCGCCGACGGCGTAGTAATTGCGCGTATGCTCCACGTTCCAGCGTTCCAAGCCGCCGATCTCCAGCTCGATGCACATACCAAGCAGCTTTGCGGTATCGGCAGCGTCATAGAGACGCTCCTCGGGGATATCCTGCCGGAACGCATAGTTCGGCTGATAGCAGGCCATATCGAAGCCCAGCCGGCGCCAATCGTTATAGCCGGAAGCAAGATAATACGGAATCCATGTCGTGATCATCTTCTTCGAACGGATATAATCGGTCGTAAAGCGGATCATCTCCAGAAGCTGGCTGTCCTCGTAATCGATTTCCTCAGTAAACCAGTAATAGCCGGAGAGCTGCAAATTCTTATATTTCTTCTCGCAGAAGCGGCGTTCCTGCTCATCCACGAGCCACTTCAGCGCAGCGATACGATCCTCCAGCACGGTGAAGTCACGCATTTTCCCGTCAATCTCACCAAACGCGCGCTGCTCGACAACAGGATACAGAATAGAGAAGAATACCTTCAGCTTCAGCTCCGGAAGGCCGAGCGCCTGCTTGACCTGTTCTGCTGCCTCTTCAAGCGCGTCGAGGTTCTTACCGGGCAGGAACTGCGTGTCCATATAATACTGCCACTGCGATTTGTCCAGAGGCTTCTTCTTATAGCCCTGATACAGGAAAGCGACAAACGGCAGGAAAAGAAAACCATCAAAGAGGGTATCTACGATCTTGCCGTCCTTCATATAGCCAACATAGGGCAGCAGATGCTCCACTTCAAGCGGCGTCTGATTCTCGTGGCAGAAATAAGCCAGAACAACATCCTTCGCGCCGCCGAGCTGATCGGCGGAGCAATAGCGGTCGGGATAGATATCCGCATCATAACGGTCGGGAACGATGTCACGCGCACCGGACGCATCCTTGGTACCGATGGCTTCGATCTGATCGATATAGATATGCACCGGGCAGCAGAAGGTCACGCGCAGAAAGCGTGCCTTGACAGCCGGCTCGATTTTCGCGGAAACGGCGACAATGTCGGCGTCCGACTCAGAGTGAAAACGGTCAATAAGGGCAACATTTTCAAAGTCCACACCGTTGACCGAGGCAGAGAACGAGACGTTGTTCGGCAGACGTACAGCCGTTTCCTTCTCCTTCAGCAGACGGATACGAACCTCCTGCAGCGCTGCAATGGCGCCGATGTCGAAGAGAATGCTGCGGGCCACGCCACGCGTGAAGCGTACCCAAGCAGGATCGGAGTAGGTTGCCTTCTGCGCGAGGACGCCGTCGGTCAGGCGGGATTCGGTATCCGGCGTATTGAACTGCGGCGTCATATCGACGTCCTTCATGCTGCCGTAAGCAAGAATGGCCTGTCCCTTGCCGGCGAGCAGGTTCTGAACCTGTTTATAATCCGGCGCGTCGGAAGAAAAATAATTTTCCTCCACTTTTTTGTAGGTATACGGTGTGTAATAGCGATTTCGTGTTTCCATACTGTTCCTCCCTTTCCAAAAAACACCCGTTTCGGCGTTTTTGTTCGGTTTGTATTTAGCATAGTACCACACTTAGGCATATTTTGCAAGACAAAGCGAAGAATTTCTTCAAAAAATTTAGCGGCCCTGTTTGCAGGAGCTTCAAAAACAAAAAACGGGCGGCACAATTCTGTGCCGCCCGCAAAACAAGGCCGACGATTTAATACATCCCGCCGCCCATACCGCCCATCGAAGCGGCCGCAGCAGCGTTGGCAGCCGCAGCATCCTCCTTCTTATCGGCAACGAGCGCGTCGGTGGTCAGGACCATCGAAGCGATGGAGGCCGCGTTCTGAAGTGCAGAACGGGTAACCTTTGTCGGGTCGACGATACCCTTCTTGATCATATCGCCGTAGGTTTCGTCGTAAGCGTCAAAACCGACACCTTTCTTGGCATCCTTTACCTTCTCAATGACAACGCTGCCCTCGAAACCTGCGTTCTCGGCGATCTGGCGGACAGGCTCTTCGAGCGCGCGGACAACGATCTGAACACCGGTCTTTTCGTCGCCCTCGGTCAGCTCAAGCAGCTTGGCTACATCGGGAATCACATCGGCAAGCGCGGTACCGCCGCCGGCAACGATGCCTTCTTCCACCGCAGCGCGGGTGGAGTTGAGCGCATCCTCAATGCGGAGCTTCTTCTCCTTCATCTCGGTTTCGGTCGCGGCGCCGACTTTGATAACGGCAACACCGCCGGAGAGCTTGGCAAGACGTTCCTGAAGTTTCTCACGATCAAAGTCGCTGGTCGTGACCTCGATAGCCGCCTTGATCTGTGCAATGCGCGACTTGATCTCGGCAGCGTCGCCGGCACCGTCGACGATGATGGAGTTCTCCTTGGTGGCCTTGAACTGTCTGGCTCTGCCGAGCATATCGACGGTTGCGTCCTTGAGCTCGATACCCAGCTCGGAAGAAACGACCTGACCGCCGGTGAGGATGGCGATATCCTGCAGCATTTCCTTGCGTCTGTCGCCGAAGCCGGGCGCCTTGACGGCTACGCAGCTGAAGGTGCCGCGAATCTTATTGACGATGAGGGTAGAGAGCGCCTCCGCTTCCACATCCTCGGCGATGATGACCAGCTTCTTACCGGCCTGCACGATCTGCTCGAGAAGCGGCAGCAGCTCCTGAATATTGGAAATTTTCTTATCGGTGATAAGGATGTAAGCGTCGTCGATGACCGCTTCCATTTTATCGGTATCGGTGACCATATAGGGCGTGATATACCCGCGGTCGAACTGCATACCCTCGACAACCTCACAGTAGGTCTCAGCGGTCTTGGACTCCTCGACGGTGATGACACCGTCGGAGGTGACCTTTTCCATCGCGTCGGCAATGAGTTTGCCGATGACCTCGTCACCCGAGGAAACAGTACCAACACGCGCGATGTCCGCAGACCCATTGACCTTCTTTGAAGAGGCGACAAGCGCTTTGACGGCTTCATCGACGGCTCTGGTAATGCCCTTCTTGATAATCATCGGGTTGGCGCCGGCGGCCACAACCTTCATACCCTCGCGGATGAAAGCCTGGGCGAGCAGCGTCGCGGTTGTCGTGCCGTCGCCGGCGAGGTCGTTGGTCTTGGTCGCAACCTCAGCGACAAGACGCGCGCCCATATTTTCAAACGGGTCGTCCAGCTCGATCTCCTTGGCGATGGTCACGCCGTCATTGGTGATCAGCGGCGAGCCGAATTTTTTATCCAAAACCACATTGCGGCCCTTCGGACCAAGCGTGATCTTTACCGTATCCGCAAGGGCATTGACGCCTTTGAGCAGCGCTTCCCTCGCTTCGATTCCGTTGCGAATCTCTTTTGCCATAATCGAATCTCTCCTTTAATTATTTCGTAACGATGCAGAGAATGTCGCCCTGCCGGACAACGGTATACTCTTCGCCGTCGCACTTGATCTCCGTGCCGGAGTATTTGCCGATGATAACCTGATCACCGGGCTTAACAGTCATCACAACTTCCTTGCCGTCAACGTTGCCGCCGGGGCCGACTGCAATTACCTCTGCGATCTGCGGCTTTTCCTTCGCAGCACCGGTGAGGATGATACCGCTCTTCGTCGTTTCCTCCGCTTCGACCATTTTTACGATGACCCTGTCCGAAAGTGGTGTGAGTTTCATAAAAACTTCCTCCTTGAAATGTATGTTTTTGTCATCAAAACGAATATTAAACGCAGCTTCCGCTTCGTTCCGTAAATGATATAATAGCATACAATTGCATCATAACAATAGATTATTTTTTAACAAATTGCGATTGTTTGAAAAACTGGAAATAACTGCACCGCAGCATTCCGTTGTACAATTTTCTGACCTTATCCGGCGTACGGCCGAAAAAACGCGCAAACGATTCATCCGCACTCATAACATAGATCTGCCAAGCCGGCACATTTTCACGAATCGCACGCCCGAATGCTGCAGCCAGCTCACGGCTGGATGCAAGATCGCCGAGCCGCTCGCCGTAAGGCGGATTGGTAACGATTGTCCCGCGCGCGCCCGGCTCCGGAGATGAGAACGCACGCGCGTCACGGCATTCGAATGTGACGCGTGAAGCGACGCCGGCACGGTAAGCATTGGCGATGCTCAATTCAACGCATGCAGGGTCAATGTCTGCGCCATAAATATGCATCCCGCTTTTACGCTGCCTGCTTTTTGCCTCCTCGCGCGCGTCACTCCAGATTTTTGCCGGAAGAAAGGAAAACGATTCACCGGCAAACGGCCTGCGCAGCCCAGGTGCAATCCCATCGGCAAGAAGCGCGGCTTCAACGGCGATCGTGCCGGAGCCGCAAAAGGGATCGACCAAAATCACGTCATCGCGCGGACGGGCCATGCGCACCATAGCCGCCGCAAGTGTTTCGCGGATGGGCGCAGCATTGGATTCCAAGCGGTAGCCGCGCTTATGAAGCGGCGCCCCGCTGGTATCGATCATCAGCGACGCTTCGTCGTTAAGCAGGAAAAATGCAATCTGATATTTAATGCCTGTTTCGGGCAAACGGGACAGCCCATAAACCGACGCAAGCCGATCGGCGACGGCTTTCTTGACGATACGCTGGCAGTCGGGAACAGAGGCAAGTCCGGACTTGACCGTATGGCCCTTGACAGGGAACGCGCCGTCGCGGCCGATAAACGACTCCCACGGCAGGGCTTTTGTGCCTTCGAAAAGCGCATCAAAGCTGTCCGCGCGGAAAACGCCGAGGCGGATAAGCACTCTCTCGGCATAACGAAAGCTGACGTTTGCACGCGCAACCGCAGAAGCGTCGCCCTCAAAAAGCACACGGCCGTCGATGGTCTGCAGGCGGCGGCAGCCGAGCGCATCTATATCCTCTGCGACAAATTTTTCCAGCCCGAACAGGCTTGTTGCGACCA
This sequence comes from Candidatus Woodwardiibium gallinarum, assembly GCA_904419545.1. Lineage (GTDB taxonomy): Bacteria > Bacillota > Clostridia > Oscillospirales > CAG-382 > Woodwardiibium > Woodwardiibium gallinarum. The sequence continues at coordinate 54,936 of CAJFRY010000007.1, read as the reverse complement.
GCTCCATGAGCCTCCTCCTTCCCTGCTCCGCACAGGAAAGCAGGGCCTCAAAGATTTGAGGCCCTGCAAAGATTCATATAACTAAACGATCGGCTCGATTAAGCCGTAATCGTTTTCGCGGCGTTTATACACCACATTCAGTTCGCCCGTTTCCGAATTTCGGAACAGATAAAAGGAATGCGACAGCAGGTTCATCTGCATAATCGCCTCCTCCACCGTCATCGGACGTATCTCGAACCGCTTGGTTTTGGAAATTTTGATCTCTTCCTCCGGCTCCTCAAAAGCCGCAGGATCAGCAAACGAATCCTTTGTGATATGTATCTTTTTTTCCAGCCGCGTGCGATTCTTCCGAATCTGCCGCTCGATCACATCCAGCGCCTTGTCCAAAGCGCAGGCGATATCCTTATCCGATTCTTCCGCGCGGAAGATCGTGCCGCCGTGATATATAGTCACCTCTATGCGTTCGCCGATCTTTTCCCCATACAGTGCGACTGCCGCTTCAGTATCGGACGAAAAAAACTTATCGAGCTTCTGCAATTTTTTCTGCACGCGCTCTTTTACGTCGTCGGTCAGCGTAAATTTTCTTGCGACAAATCTGATCTTCATGATTTTGCCCGTTCCTTTCCGTAGTATTTCGGACGCGCCGTCTCAACCGGAAGAAAACGCCGGTTGAAGGGCCATCCTTCCAACCGTTTTCACATCCATCGCTTTTACGCCTTTATTTTACCACAAAAGGACTCTATTTGTCAAATGATTTTTTCAGCATGTCTTGTCGCATGGCAAGAAATATTGACGGCCACGGGCAAACCGGCAATATGCGTCGGATACGCCTCGACTGCCGCCCAAAGCGCCGTCGTATCACCGCCCAGACCCGAAGGACCGACGCCGCTCTCGTTTACGCGGCGGAGAATACGCTCCTCCAGTTCGCGATAACGCGCATTATGCACGCCCACCTCCCGTGCAAGCGCCTTTTTTGCCAGCACGGCGGCGTAATCAAAGCTGCCGCCCAAGCCGATGCCGATGACAAGCGGCGGGCAGGGATTTCCGCCGGCCTGATATACGGTCTCATAGACGAATTCGATAATTTCGTCCGTACTCGCGGTAGGATTGAACATTTGAATACGGCTCATGTTTTCACTGCCGAACCCTTTCGGCATCGCAAGCAGGCGGACACGATCACCCGCGCAAAGACGGGTATAGATGACGGCGGGCGTATTATCGCCGGTGTTAATCCGCTCCAACGGACAGGAAACAACGGACTTGCGCAGATACCCCTTCTCATATGCGTTGGCGACACCCGCGTTGACAGCATCCTCAAACAAACCGCCGGTGATATGCACATCCTGTCCGACATCCGCAAATACAAAGGCCATGCCGGTATCCTGGCAGATGGGAATGCTGTCTTTCTTGGCGATGTCTGCATTCTCGACCAGCTTATGCAGGATTCCGGACGCCAGCGTCCCCTGCTCGGCTGCGGCACAGGCGGCAAGTCGGGTATAGACGTCCGGCGGCAGCTCCAGATTGGCGCGGATAAACAGCTCTTCTACGGCATCACGAATAACGTCCGCCTGTATTTCTCTCATCGGTTGTTTCCCTGTCCTTTCCCGTTCTCCGAAACGAAAAAAGGAAGTATTGCCCACAGAAAGGGGTACAATACTCCTGACTATTTTCCCCTGCGCGACGAACGGCGCTTGAATTCCTTGCCCCGTTTCAAGTCTGACATCTTATCGTCACTGATGGATTTGAAGCGTGTCATCATATCCTCAAAGGACTGATCCTTCGGCGCAGGCGCCTTGAAATATTCAGCGGGCGACGACATCGACGGCTTCTTTGCGCGTTCCATCTGCAGCTTTTTTACGGAAAGGCCGATCTTGCCGTTGGCGTCGATGGTGATAATCTTCGCCTCCACCTCCTCGCCAACCTGCAGAAAATCGTGGATGTCCTTGACGTACGACGTGGAGATTTCCGAAATATGCACAAGTCCGGTGCCGCCCTCAAACGAAAGGAACGCGCCGAAATTTGTGATCGTAGAAACCCTGCCCTTCACAACGTCGCCGATTTCAAAATGCATAAACGGGTTTATCCTCCTAATCCTATCCTAATCCGCCAAATCATTATAGAAAAGTATTTCATCCGGATCGCGGTAATTGAGCTTTTCCCGCGCGATGCGCCGGATATACTCGTCCGTGACCGGCTCGTCCAGCCGAAGCTGCATATAAATCAAGCGATCCTCCAAAACGGCAATTTCCTCCTCGAGCTGCGCCTTGCTTTCCCGCAGCTCGCCGAGCCGGAACTGCATATTGACCGCCGAAAACACGAGGAACACCGCAACGCAGAGCACGGCGAGCCGCACTATGATGTTTGCCCGCTGTCTTGCCATCCTTCCCCATCCTTTCTCAGCAGCCGCGCCTCCGCTGCGCCGACGCGGCTGCGCCGCCATCCGGCATAGAAGCGCTTTTTTGCCCGGTAAAGCCTCGGCCGTACTACAGAGACAACCTTGCGGGCGGCTTTTTCCGTCAGCCGGCCCACGGTAAAATAATAAAGCGAAAACGTCGCGATTGCCGCTAAAAACGCATACAAACGCATTGCGCCGCGCGACGCATTGTAAAATACGACGGAGAAACAGACCCCGCAGAACGCACAGAACAGGATGTCCTCCACAAAAACGACGAATTTCCCCGCGCCGGTCAGCAGCCGGAACAGCTTAAATACATCATAGACCAAACCGAGAAATATACCCAGACCGAGCGACAGATAGAGCAGCAGGAAATGAAGCTCGTACGACGTTTCCATCCGTTATTTGAACATACGCGCAAAAACGCCCTTGCTCTTCTGCGTAACTTCGTAAACGATAGCCTCAATCTGACCCTTGATGCAGACCTCGCCGCTCTCGAGCGTCAGCTTTGTAACAGACAGTTCTTTCCCGCTGACGGACAGCATCGTGCCGCCGATATCAAGATTGACGAGCGTTTCATCAAAGCTGAGCACCTCGTCCACCGCAGTGACGGTGAGAAGCGCGCGGTCGGTCAGCGAGACGGTATGCCTTCTGGTATTTTCGTTCATTGCCCTGCCCTCATTTTCTTACTTTTGTGTCCAGTATATGAGGCGCAAAGGCAAAATATGTTCTGCCGTCCTTTACTCGCCGAGCAATTCGTACATTTCGGACGCATCCGCCTTCTTCGCATTTTCATTCAGCGAAAGCACACGGAACCGCATTGTCCGACTGCCGTAGGTAACCTCGATCACATCGCCCGGCTTTACGTCATGGGACGCCTTTGCAGCCCTGCCGTTGACCGAAACGTAGGAATTGTCGCAGGCCTCGTTGGCGACGGTGCGCCGCTTGATGATCCTCGACAGCTTCAAAAACTTGTCCAACCGCATAGACTGCAAAAGCATCTCCCTTGAAAAATCTTATTTGTTGACGGCGTCCTTGAGAGCCTTACCTGCGACGAACGCGGGCGCTTTGGAAGCAGGAATTTTGATCTCCTGACGGGTCTTGGGATTGCGGCCGACACGCTCGCTTCTCTCCTTAACCTTAAAAGTGCCGAAGCCGGCAAGCTGAATCTTTTCGCCCTTGGCAAGCTCACTGGTCAGCGTATCGAAAACCGCATTGACGGCGGCCTCCGCATCTTTTTTCTTGAGGGAAGCGGCCTGCGCGACCGTCTCAATAAGCGTAGACTTGTTCATCTGCAAATGAACTCCTTTCAAAGATTTTTTATATTATACCATTGTATTTTCCGTTTTTCAATAGGAAATTCGATTTTTTTGCCTGAAAATGCTTGCTTTTCAAGAATTTTTTTCACTTCCTTGCCGATTATCGCCGTTCTTGACAGCTTCCCAGCACATTTCAAGCTGTTCGAACGACAGCGAGGCAAGCGCCGAACCGGATTCCAAAGCGGCACTTTCCATTTTCTCAAACCGATCGGTAAATTTATCCGACGCACGGTAAAGTGCCTCCTCGGGATCCACACCGAGCTTGCGCGCGACGTTGACGGCGGCAAAAAGCAGGTCGCCGGTTTCCTCGCGAACAGCCTGCTCGTCGCCTGCGGCGACAGCCTCGGACAGCTCGTCCAGCTCTTCGCGCAGGCCGTCGGCAGCCGAATCGGCATCAGGGAAATCGAAGCCGGTTTTTGCGGCCTTCTCACCGAGCTTGTACGCCCGCATCAGCGAGGGCAGCGCGCGGGATACGCTGCGCATCGACTCGGTCGTGCTTTTCTGCTTTTTGGTGGCGCGTTTGATTTGGTCCCAGTTGTCCAGAACCTCGCCGGCGGTCGAAGCGGTGACGTCAGAAAAAATATGCGGATGGCGTACAATGAGTTTGCGGCAAATCTCGTCGCAGACATCGCCGATGTCGAACGCGCCCTCCTCTTCGGCCATCCGGGCGTGGAACACGACCTGCAGCAGCAGGTCGCCCAGTTCCTCGCGGAGCAGGACGTTGTCGGCGTTGTCAATGGCCTCAACGACTTCGTAGGTCTCTTCGATGAGGTTTTTGCGGATGGATGCATGCGTCTGCTCACGGTCCCAGGGACAGCCTCCGGGCGCCCGGAGCAGCTTCATCACGGTGCAGAGGTCGGAAAAATCATAGCGTTCTTTGGTCAGGAATGCGGCTGCTTCTTTGTTCATGATGCTCCAAAAATCCTTTTCTTATAAGATAATCCGCAAACCGGTTCCCCATCGGAAGCAAGCGCACCTCATTTTCGCGGATCCCCTTGACGGCAAGCATAGTAACGACATAAATGACGACCGCAACAATGACGGCGACAAGAAGAATCAGCGCACAGGTGATGCGGCGTTCGTTCCCGATGAGGGCGGAAAGCAGTAGGTTGACGCCATGCGCACCGGCCGCCGAAAAAGCGGCGCAGCACGCAGGCTTTGCAAACAAATTGAAGAATTCCAGCTTAAGCTTTTGCGTTTTGGCCAAAAAGCGGATATTGAGGGCCAGTGCCACGGTGTAACAGACAAGCGTCGCAATCGGCGCGCCATAGATGCCGACTTCCGGAACGGACACCAGTCCGATTTCCGCAATGACAAGAAAAACCACACCGATGCTTACCGAAACCATCGGCAGATAAGACCTGCGGCAGGCCTGGAGAAGCGCATTCGTCGTCGAGAGCATGCTGATGAGGAAGATCCCCAGTGACAGCAAAGACAGCGCGGGAGCCGCCACATCTATAGGCATCACGGTTCCGGAGGAAGTTTCAATGGGTACGCCGCCGGTGCCGAAAATAAGTGCAATGGCCGGACGTGCAAGCACGGCAAGACCGAGCGAAGCGGGCAATGCGATGATGCCGCTGATGCGGAGCGAGCTGAAAATATAATACTTGGCTTTTTTATAACGCTTGACCGCCAACGCCGCCGAAACAGTGGGAAGGATGCTGATGGCAATCGGATAGACGAGCGTCGAAGGCAGCAGGTCGGCCAGCGGCACCGCGTATGTAGTGTACGCGCTGTAGAGCTGCTCTGCCGTCTGCAGGGGCACACCCGAGCCCATCAGCGCGCGGTTGATGACGAGCGTGTCCAAAAACTGCGCCAGATAGAGCGCGGACGAGGTGATGGTGACGGGTACTGCAATGAGCGCAATGCGCTTGGCAAGAACGCGCCAGGCATCGGCCTCGCGGCTTTTCCGAATCGGGTGATTTTTACGGTCAAAGAAACGCTTATACACGACCAGAAAAATCGTGCCCAGAAACACGCCGACCGTCAGACCGCTGATGCCGAAAGCGGCCTGCACTGCCGGCGAGGCACCCAGATTTTTCGACACGGCGACGGCGCCGAGGCCGACAGCCAGCTTAAAAAACGCTTCAATAAACTGGCTGATGGCCGTTGGGTACATATTTTTCAGTCCCTGGAAATAGCCGCGGATGGCCGAAGAAATGCAGATGAGGAACAGCGTGGGCGAAATGACCCGCATCGCCAGCGCCGCTTCGCGGTGCTCGGAAAAATTGCCGATGGCCTCCGCGCCGAAGAAGAGCAGCAGCGAGCAGAACAGGCCGATCAGGCCGAACATGGTCACGCTCAGGCGGTAAACCCTTCGGATCTCGCGCGGACGGCCGCGTTCATTCGCGGAAGCGACCAGCCGCGAGATGGCGACCGGCAGCCCGGCGGTAGAGAGCATGAACAGCATCGCGTAGATGGAATAGGCGGCGTTGAAGATGCCCATATTCACGCCGAGAATATATGTCATCGGGATCTTGAACAATACGCCGATGATCTTGACGACAAAGTTGGAGAGCGAAATGATCAGCGCTTCAACGATAAAACTTTTTTCGGCCGTCGCCCTTCCTGTGTTCTGCATCCTTTGCTTCCTTTATCTCTTCAAAAATTCCCAGAGCAGCGAATTCTCGGGCACCAGTCCGATGTCGATCTGCTCAACACCCGCAAGCTGGCCGAGGATTGCGTCGGCCATCGGGCGGTAAACGCTGTTCTGCGGCAGCAGCGAAAGAATCTCTCGCGCGTCGTTTACAAAGCAGCTTTTTTCATAGTGAAAATAGGTGTTTATTTTCAAGTCCGCCGTTTCGGCAAACGGTTCGATGTTCTCAACCTCGCCCTTTTTCACGCTTTCCCACATCGAAAACGTCACTTCGGCGGAAGCGTCACGGTAATGGAAATCGCGAACCAGCCGGCGCAGCAGCCGCGGTTCGCTGACACGGGTGGAATACGCGTACAGATAGATTTTATAAAGTTCCTTTTCATCGATAAAACGCTCATACACGACGGGATTAAGCGCGTGCAGCCCTTCGATGACAGCCACATCGCCCGCTCCGAGCGTAAGCGGCACATAGTCGTCGGCACGCCTTTTCTGCATAAAATCAAACCGCGGGATCAGCGCCTCGCGGCCGGCGACGAGCCGTTCCAGACATTCGTGCAGATACGCAAGATCAATGCTTTCAATTCCCTCGAGGTCGCGTACCCCGTTTTCGTCCAGAGGCACATCGTCCGGATTTTTATAAAAGTCGTCGATCGAAACGGTGTGACAGCGGCGGCCGGCGTCACGGATATACTGCGACAGCTTTTTCGTGGTAGTCGTCTTCCCCGCGCATGAGCCGCCGGTGATCAGCACAAGCTTGGCGCCGCCCTCAATAACGGTTTTTGCCGCATCCAGCAGCGCCCGCTCATAACCGCTTTCTTCTCTTGCAATTTTTTCGGTCATATTCATCGTTCAAAAATATCTCCCATAGAATTTCCGCACCTCGTCCGTCCGCAGACCGCAGTTCGGGCCGAGATACTCAAACGGATACTTGGGGTGCGCGAGCCGTTCAATGACCTGCTTATCAGGCGAAACCAGCTTGGTAATCGCGCCGGCGCCGCAGGCAAACACGCTCGCGTACTCCTCCATCATCAGTATATTATAGATCCCCTCCGCTCCGATTATAGAATAACCGGTATTTTCCGCGTTGCCGACAGTATTTTTCTGACGGTAAAAATAATAGGGCGCGTACCCTTCGCCGCAAAGGCGTTTGTATGCGTAATCAACACACGCACGGGCAAATATGCCCTCCGCGTCATAAACCGATTCATCCGAAAAGCGGATCGGTGACGCATTCTTGATGCTGAGGGTGTGGACGGTAATGTTCTCAAATCCGCTCTCGAGCACGTCGGACAGGCTTCGGTCAAAGCTCTCCTGTGTATCGCCGGGCAATCCGGCGATCAGGTCGGCGTTCAGGCAGCCAAAGCCGACGCGGTGCGCCGTCTCGACCGCACGGAAAAAGTCTGCGGCGGTATGTCGGCGGCCGATGCGCGCGAGCACGGCGTCCGAGGTGGACTGCGGATTGATGCTCACACGGTTGACGCCGCAGCGCTTGGCAACGGCGAGCTTTTCGCCCGTCGTCGTATCGGGGCGGCCGGACTCATAGGTAAATTCGGACACATCGAACCGTTCGGCACAGGCGCCGAGGACGGCGAAAAGGCGTTCGGTCTGCGCATTGTCGAGAATGGACGGTGTGCCGCCGCCTATGTAGATGGCGGATAGCCGCAGGCCGAGCGAAGCGATCAGTTCGGCCGTATCGCGGATGTCGGCAAGCAGCTTCTCCAGATAATCGGGAATGAGGGCAAAAAGCTTTTTATTGCTGTATGAAACGAACGAGCAGTACGCGCAGCGCGTGGGGCAGAACGGGATGGAAACATACAGCCCGCAGCAATCGGCAGTGACGCCCGCCAGCAGCGCGTTCTCACGCGCGGCGGTACGCATCGTCAGCTCGGTCTTGCCGGGCGAGACGAGGTAGTCATCGGAAAACAGCCTGCGCACGCGATCCTCAGTATTGCCGAGCGCAAGGAAATGGCGGGCGCGCTTAGCGGGCCGGAGGCCGGTGATGCAGCCCCAGGGCGGCCGGAAGCCGAACAGCTTTTCACCCGCATCCAAAAATGCGCGGCCGGCAGTAATCTGCGCTTCATCCTCCTGAGAAAGCAAGACCGCAAAGTCATAGCCGGAGGAAGAAAAAACGCCGTCGGCCGTCTTCCCATCCACGCATAGGCGAACGGTGCAGCAGAAATCGCCCGGCGTTCCGATGAACGCGATGCGGGCTTCGGGCGCATCCGCCGGAGGGACGGCCGGAAATTTTTCACCGGGAAAGTAAAGCAGACAAAGCGTCTGGAAATAATAATCGTTGAGGAATCCGGTGCTGTTGTCGATGACAAGTCTCATAACTGCGCGGTATCGAAAAAGAGCGTTACCGGTCCGTCATTGCAGGCATCGATCCGCATATCAGCGCCGAACACGCCGCAGGCGACCGGCAGGGTCTTTTCCAGCTCCTTTACAAGTGCTTCATAATAGGGTTTGGCCTTCTCCGGCCGGGCCGCGGTCAGAAATTCGGGGCGGCGGCCGTGCCGGACCGAGCCGTAGAGCGTAAAATTGGAAATCACCAGCAGACCGCCGCCGACATCGGCGGCAGAACGGGACATTTTGCCGTTCTCATCCTCAAAAACACGCAGCCCTGCCAGTTTTTCAGCGCATTTTGCGATATCGCGTTCGGTATCCTCGATGCCGACGCCGACAAAGACGAGCAGTCCGACGCCGATTTCGCCTGTAACAGCGCCGTTCACAGTACAGCGCGCGCTCTTTACGCGCTGAATGACGGCCCTCATCGTCCGGCCCGCGTCACGTCGCGGACGTCGGGCAATTTTTTGAGCGCGCCGATGATGTTCTTCAAATGCTCTATGCTGCTGCACTTCAGGCCGACAATCAGCAGCATGCTGTCACCGTTCTCCCGGGTCGTGACCGAATTGAGCGTGACCTTCAAATCGGCAAGGCAAACGGTGACGTCGGCAATAATCTTGGGCGAATACCGGGCGTAAATATGCAGCACGGCTTCAAAATTGCCGTAATACTGGCGGTCAGGCTTCTGTGCCCACGAGGCGACGATCCAGCGGTCCTTATCCTCGGGCTTACGCAGCCCGGCAACGGCGTTGGGACAATCATATTTATGGATGGAAACACCGAAGCCCTTTGTAATAAAGCCGATGATCGGATCACCCGGCAGCGGGTTACAGCACTTGGCGAATTTGACGTCGCAGCCTTCGAGTCCGTCAAGGATAACCGACTGCGAGCGGTCCTCGGCCTTACGGTCGGGCCGGACCGTCTTTTCGGGCTGCTTGGCGGCGGCCTCAGAAGGATTGACGACACGGGTGAACTCGTCACGCAGCTTTGTCGTCAGCTTGGATACGGAAAGGCCGCCGTAGCCGATGTTGTTGTAAAAATCCTCCACCTCAAGCGAAAGACGGGCAGCGACATTGCGGACAATCTCTTCCTTCTGCGCTTCGGTATAATTACGCCCGAAGCGGCGCAGCTCGCGGTCGACCTCGGTCTTGCCGACCTGAATATTCTCCTGCCGCATTTCACGCTTGAAATACTGGCGGATCTTGTTGCGCGCCTCACCCGAGCGGACGATCTTGAGCCAATCGCGGCTCGGCCCCTTGGAAGCAGCGGAGGTAAGCACTTCGACGATCTGGCCGGTCTGGAGCTTATAATCGATGGGGACGATATTGCCGTTGACCTTAGCACCGACCATTTTATTGCCGACGGCGGAATGGATCGCATATGCAAAGTCAATCGGCGTGGCGCCGTTCGGCAGCGAAACGACGTCGCCTTTAGGAGTAAAAACGAAGGTTTCATCTTCGAACAGATCGATTTTCAGCGGACGGACGAATTCGTCGAGGTCGTCTCCGTCCTTCTCGGTCTCCAGCAGCGTACGGATCCACTGGAGCTTGCGGTCAACCACTTCGCTGACCTGCTCGCCGGACTTGTATTTCCAATGTGCGGCAAGCCCGTATTCGGCGTCACGGTGCATTTCCCAAGTGCGAATCTGCACCTCAAAGGGAATGCCCTCGCGCCCGATGACAGTAGTATGCAGGGAGCGGTAGAGGTTGGGCTTGGGCGTAGAGATGTAATCCTTGAAACGGCCGGGCATCGAATTGAACTGCTCGTGGATGACGCCGAGCGCCGCATAGCAGTCCAGCTCGGTATCGACGATAACGCGGATAGCGTAAAAGTCGTAAATCTCATCGAAGCTCTTGGATTGGTTATAAATTTTACGGTACATCGAGTAAATCGACTTGACGCGCCCCTCGATGGTATAATGGATGCCGTAGCTGTCCAGCCGCTCAGCGACCTTGTTCTGCGCGTTCTGCAGGAAGTCCTTGTTCTCTCCGTAGCGCTTTTCAATGTCCTTCCGCACCTCCTCATATCCTACAGGGTCAAGGTAACGGAGCGCAAGCTGCTCAAGCTCGGTTTTAATCTTCTGGATACCGAGTCGATGCGCGAGCGGCGCATACACATGCATCGTCTCCAGCGCAATGGAACGCTGCTTTTCCTCGGAGCGGTAGTTGAGCGTGCGCATATTGTGCAGGCGGTCGGCAAGCTTGATGAAAATCACACGCAGGTCCTTGCTCATAGCTAGGAACATTTTGCGCAGATTTTCGATGCTCTCCTCCTGCTTGGTTTCGAAGGGGATCCGAACAAGCTTGGTCACGCCGTCGACGATTTCCGCGACGTCGCGGCCGAATTCGCGGCGGATCATAGCGAGGTTATCGTCGCCGGGACAATCCTCCACAACGTCGTGGAGGAAGGCAGCGCAGATGGAATCGGTGTCCAATTGCAGATCGGCCACAATTTCCGCAACAGCGATCGGATGGATGATATACGGCTCACCCGAGCGGCGCATCTGCCCGCGATGGTATTCCTCGGCCACCGCATAGGCTTTTTTCACTTTTTCAAGGTCATACCCGCCGGTTTGCGACAGCCGGTTCAGCAGTGCGTCGATGTTGGGTGCGCTCTGCGGCTGCGGGGTCGGGCTTTGCAATTGTTCTTCCATATCCGTCACGCGTGTTCCTTCAGCTTTTTGAGTATGTTTGAATCATCCAGATTTATTTTGCCCGAAAACGGCAGAATCATCAGCTCGGCAAGGTCGTAGCCCTTGAGATAATTGCAGTCGGCCAGACCGCTTTCCTCAAGGACATCGAGAATGATGCGCAGCTTGCAGAGACCGACAGGACGGTTTTCCGTACTGCGGAGCTGCTTCTGCATATAGCGCAGCGACAGCCGCTTCTTGCCGCCGCTGAGCTCGTGCTTGAGGAAACGGAACACCGCGCGGAAATCGCCCAGTGTGGGCATAATCACTCCCGCATCCTCGATCGCGCCGCTTTTGGCAAGTGCATAAAGCCTCAGCTCATGCTCTATGGTATCGCGCACGGCCTTTGCGGGACGCGCGGCCTTCAGGATGAGCTGGGCCGAAGCATTGCCGTTGTATTCATTGACGTCAAGCGTAAAGATCAGGTCGCATTTTTCGCCGGGGAATACCGGAAATTCACTCGGCGACATCCCGAAAAAGACCGCATTTGCGGTGCGGCGGCCATCGGTCACCCGCAGGCGAATATGACGGCCGTCCGAAAGCGGGGTCATATCGGCGAGCGTAACCTCCTCAAGCAGGAATGTCGGTATGGGATTTTGCAGGCCGAACGGCTCCAGCAGGCGCAATTCCTCGGCGGTCTGAAGATCAAGCTCCTCAAAATGCGCGCGGCAGTCCGCTTCAATGGGCGGCGTACGTTCAACGGTGTGAAGCATTTCTCCGACGTAATCGCAGAAACGCTTTCGAAACGCATCCAGCTTTCCGCGCTCGACCGACAGGCCGGCGGCAAGTTCATGGCCGCCGTATTCGATCAGCAGGTCGCCGCAATGCGCAAGCGCATCCATCAGGCTCAGACCTCTGATGCTGCGGCCGGAGCCTTTTGCCACATCCCCGTCAAAAGAGAAGAGAATGGAAGGCAGGCTGTACTTTTCGGTGATCTTCGAGGCGACAATACCGATGACGCCCTGATGCCAACAATCATTCGCCAATACAAATGCCGGGGAATCCTTGCCGTAAACGCGGATCTGCTCCTCAGCCTGCTCATAGATTTGCTGCTCGGTCTGTTGGCGGACCTTATTCACCGCACAAAGCTCGGCGGCGATGGCATCAGCCTGCGAGGCATCTCGGCAGAGCAGAAGCTCAACGGCGCACGAAGCGTTGGCGATGCGGCCTGCTGCATTTATCCGCGGCGCGAGGACATAGCCGACGGTACTGCTGGTGATGCGCTTCTGTATACCGCCCGGCTTAAGCACACCGGCATGCTCCATCAGCGCGCGCAGGCCGACATTGTCCGTCCGACGAAGGCGTTCGAGTCCGATGCTGGCAATCAGCCGGTTTTCATCGGTCAGCGGCATCACATCGGCGATCGTACCAATGGCGACAAGATCGGCAAAACACTCACAAACCGACTCGGCGTTCCCCTCGAGCGCGCAGAGCAGCTTAAATACCACCCCTACGCCTGCAAGCTGACGGAAGGGATAAGCGCTGTCCGGACGATGCGGATTGATAACAGCGGCAGCCTGCGGCAGGACAGGCCGGCAGCTATGGTGATCGGTTATAATCAGTTCCACTCCAAGCGAGCGCGCGAATTCGGTCTCTTCGGCAGCGGTGATGCCGGTATCAACGGTGATGATGAGGTCAACTTCCGGTGCAAGCCGTTCGATGGCGGCACGGCTTAGACCGTAGCCCTCGGAAAGCCGGTCAGGGATAAAGTAGGAGCACCGCGCGCCGCGCGCAGCAAGATAGGTATACAGCACGGTCGTAGAGGTGACGCCGTCCACATCGTAATCACCGTAAATGCAGATATGCTCCTTCTGTTCAATCGCCTGTTCAATGCGGGCGACCGCTTTATCCATATCCGCCAGCAGGAACGGGTCGTAGAAGTGCAGGCCGCTCTTGCGAATAAACGACGAAGCTGCCGCGGGATTCGTATAGCCGCGTGCGGCCAGCACCCGCGCAGTCAGCGGGCGGAGGCCAAGCGAAGCGATCAGTTCATGCTCGGCACATCCGTCATGCTCCTTAACCAGCCATTTATTCGAAAACAAGCGCTTCACCCTTCTTTCTTTGCCGGCTCATTCGTCGACCTGAATATGCAGCGAATAGCTGCCGAACGCGTATACGCTCTGTGTGCTGCGGAGGATGACAATCTCCGCCGGCAAATAGTATTCGCCGCTGCCGTCCGGCTGAAATTCCGCAAAATCGATGACGACGTCAAAATAATCCATCGTATAATAGCGCAGGGCATCGACCAGCCCCTTGAAGGAGACGTTGATCGTTTCGTCAAGCACGGTGAAGTCCAGTCCGTCGGGCAGATTCTTGAGCACAAAGCGCGAGGACGGGACGGCAAACGTCCGCGTGGCAATGTCCAAAAAGCGGAAGGAGATTTCGACGTCGGTCTCACCGGACACGTTTTCGATACCGGGCGGCATCACAATGCGTTCGTATTTGATGCCCTCCTTGCCAAGCGCGGTTTCATCCATCTCAATGCGGATTTCGCTGAGCGCATCAATGCTTTCAGCCGTACCGCGGACGCGGACAGTCTCCACGGACAGCTCAATGAGGGCATTGTCCGCGCTCATCATCCCGCCGATAAAGTACACCTTCAGCGGCACGTCCTTTTCCTTATAAGCGGGCACACGGAGCTCAACGTTGCGGTCGATAAGATTCACATACGGATTGTTGACTTTTTCACCATTCTCATAATACAGCTCGACCTCAGCAACCGCAGTGACCGAAGAACTGACCGTCCCGAGCGCAACGGACGCGTACGCGCGCGAAATGGCGTTGATCTCCCCCTCCGGGCCTTCGACAGTGACGGTTTTGGGTGTATAGACCGGCTGGCCGAGCAGCAGGCCGTCCGTCAGCACATAATCAGTCAGTTCGACATCCAGCTCGATCTCAGCGGTGACGCTGCGGTCAACGTAAATATACACGGTATCGGTTGAAAGCGAAGCAAGACGGATGCCGTTGGGCAGGTCAACCTGGATGCGGACGGGCACGCGGCCGTTTTCCGACAGGGACGAAATATCGATATATGCGTTGATGTCATCGCTGGAGAGACGGTTGACGTCTGTTTTTTTGCCGGCGACGGTGACATCAACGGTAAAGGAAAACTCAGACAGCACGGCAAATCCGTTTTTCTCCTTCAGCTCCGCCGCGCCCGAAACGCTCACGTCAATGCCGGCAAAGCGCTTTTCGAAATTCGGGCTGTCATAGCCAAGGACATAGAACCACAGCAGGATTGCCAGCACGAACGCGCCGAGCATGACCGTGAAGGTCAATATACGCTGCCTGTCAAGCTTTTTGCCGCCGACGCGCAGCTTTTTGTCTTTATCATCCGTTTCCTTCATCACAGCCACCATCGCCATCGCGTGCGCGAAAGCGTCCTTTCATCGGATTCGACAGAGAGGGTGTTGCCCCTCGGGCTTATTCCTCAGGCTTGTCATCGCGTTTCCGATTGAAGAACCGGAAGCGCGCAGAGGGTTTGCTTTTCTGCTCGTCAATGAGCAGATCGGAGAGATACGCTTCAAGCGTTTTTTTCGAAAATCCGCGCTTGAGCACGCCGTCGACCGCGACGCTGATGACGCCCGTTTCTTCCGAAACGATGAGGACGACAGCGTCGCTGTTCTCACTCATCCCGATGCCCGCGCGGTGACGCGTACCGAGGTCTTTGACGATATCGGGATTGGTCGACAGCGGGAGGAAGCAGCCGGCGGCGTAAAGCCGTTCGTTGCGCACGATGAGCGCGCCGTCGTGCAGCGGCGCTTTATTGAAGAAGATATTCCCCACAAGAAAGGCAGAGATTTCCGCGTCGATGACTGTGCCGGTGCGGATGACGTCGCCGAGCTTGGTGCCGCGCTCGAACACGATGAGCGCGCCCGTCTTGGAGGCGGAAAGATTTTCCGCCGCATAACACAGTTCAGCCAGCTTCGGCCGGAAGCCCTCCGAGGAGGTGCGGTCAAAGCGGCTTTTGATGCCCTTGATCGATTCGCCGCCCATTTTTTCCAACATGCTGCGCAGCTCGGGCTGGAACACGATGATGAGGGCAATAAATCCGACGTCGACCACGCGCTCGAGAATATAATTCGTCACCCGCATCTGCAGCCAATTGCTCACTACAAGCATCAGCATCAGCACCAGCACGCCGAGCGCAAGCTTTCCGGCGCGCCGGTCGCGCACGAACTTGAACAGATAGTACAGGAAGAACGCAACGATGACAATATCTATAATATCCGTCAATTCGACGGAGGAAAGCTGGTTGCCGACATAAGTAAAAAAGTCTCTGATCGCATCCATCAAAATCGCTCTCCTTCCAATTCCCGGGATTCCGTACGTTTACATATTATATAGATTATCATTCCCGGGCCGGTTTGTCAAGAAAAAACATTTCCGCAAACCGTCTGACCGCTTTCCCACGGTGGCTGACGGCGTTTTTTTCTTCCGTCGTCATCTCGGCGAAGGTCTTGCCCAGCGGTTCGTAATAAAACACGGGGTCATACCCGAAACTGCCGCTGCCGCGGCGCTCGTCAAGGATTTTTCCCTCACATTCGCCGCGCGCGGTAATGCGTCGGCCGTCGGGAAAAACAGCGGTGATGACCGAAACGAAGCGGGCGCGGCGATCGGTTTTTCCACAAACGGCGTCGAGCAGCTTATCGAGGTTTTCCGCATCGGAGGCGTGTTCGCCCGCGTAGCGTGCCGAATGCACGCCGGGCGCGCCGCCGAGGCAGTCGACCTCCAGACCCGAATCGTCGGCGACGGCGATGCAGCCGAGCCGCTCGGAAACGGTGCGAGCCTTGATGTACGAATTTTCCTCAAACGTCGCACCGTCCTCGACGATTTCGCCGGAAAAGCCCGACTCGGCGAGCGTGCGGATTTCCCTTCCCTCTCCGGCGAGCAGATGCGTCAGTTCCTCTACCTTATGCCGGTTATTGGTGGCAAGCACAATCTTCATTCCGCTTTCTCCTGTCCGTCGTTTTCAAACATCGCGCGCACGAAGTCCGCGCCCGAAAAGGGCTGAAGGTCCTCCGCACCCTCGCCGACGCCGATATATTTAACCGGAATGCCCAGCTCCCGCTTAATGGCAAACACGACGCCGCCCTTGGCGGTTCCGTCAAGTTTCGTAAGAACGATGCCGGTGATTTCGGCCGCTTTGGTGAACTCCTTGGCCTGCATCAGCGCGTTCTGGCCGGTGGAGGCGTCGAGGACAAGCAAGGTCTCGCGTGCGCTGCCGGGCAGCTCGCGGGAAAGGACGCGATTGATTTTAGCCAGCTCGTCGAGCAGGTTTTTCTTATTATGCAGCCGGCCGGCGGTGTCGACGATGAGAACGTCGACACCCTGCTTGCGGGCGGCGGCGGCGGCGTCAAAGACGACGGCGGCAGGGTCCGCACCCTCGCTCTGGCGGACAAGCGGCACCTGCGCGCGATCGGCCCAGACGGCAAGCTGTTCAATGGCGGCGGCGCGGAAGGTATCTGCGGCAGCGAGCATTACGCGGCGGCCGCTGTTTTTGAGGTGGAGCGCAATTTTGCCGATCGACGTCGTTTTCCCGACGCCGTTGACACCGATGACGAGCACAACCGAGGGAGAAGTGGAAAGCTTCAGTTCACCGCCGTCGCCGATCATTTCGCTCATGATTTCCTGCAGCTCGGCGCGCGCCTCGGACGCCTCGCGCAGCTTTTTTTCCTTCACGCGGGCGCGCAGCATATCGCAGATTTCCTCGGACGTCTCCACACCGACGTCGGACATGATCAGCACGTCGGAAAGCTCCTCATAGAAATCGTCGTCGATTTTATCATAGGATGCAAACAGTCTGTCCAGCGGGCCGAACAGCGCATTTTTCGTCTTTTTCAGCCCCGCCTTGAGCTTTTCAAAAAATCCCATTTATTCGTTTTCCCCCGATTCTAAGCGTATTCCTTCATTTTTTCCTCCAACTCGGAGATATCAAGCCGGATGTACTCCGAAATGCCCTTCTTACGCATCGTCACGCCGTAGAGGGTGTCCGCCCGCTCCATCGTGCCGCGGCGGTGCGTAATGAGGATATACTGGGTTTTATCGCTGTGGACGCGCACGTAATCGGCAAAGCGCGCCAGATTCACGTCGTCAAGCGCCGACTCGATTTCGTCGAAAATGCAGAAGGGCGACGGGTTGATGCTCTGGAGCGCCAGATAGAGCGCGATGGCGGCGAAGGACTGCTCCCCGCCCGAGAGCAGCGAAATGCTCTTGACGGTCTTCCCCGGCGGACGGAGGATGATGTCGATGCCGCATTCGAGCGGATTTTCCGGGTCCTCCAGCTCGAGGTGCGCGCTGCCGCCGCCGAACAGCTCGGTAAACACCTCGCCGAACACGCGGTTGATGTTATCGAAGCATTCGGTGAACGTGGTTTTCATGCTCGCGTTCAGGCGGCTGATGGCGTTATCGAGGCTGCGGCGTGTTTTGTTCAGGTCCTCGGTCTGCGCGGTGAGGAAGTCGAAGCGCTCCTTGGTCTCCTTATACTCCTCGACGGCGTTGGCGTTGATACTGCCCATCGCGCGGATCTGCGATTTCAGGCTCGCCAGCCGCGAGGGGGCTTTCTCCATCTTCTCCACGGGCAGACGGTGCTCACAGGCGGCGGAGTAGGTCATCTCATACTCGTCCCAGAGCTTATTCGTGACCGTTTCATATTCGCCGTTGAGCACGTCGGCGCGGCCACAGAGGCCTGTATAGCTGCGGAAGGATTCTTCCTTCTTGATTTGAAGCGACTTGATGTCCGCGCGAAGGTCGGCAATGCGGCGTTCGGTAGCGTCGCGCTTCTTGGCAATCTCCCCGACAGCCGTCTTCAGCTTTTCTTCCTCGCCCGCAGCGGACGCCGCCTGCGCGGAGAGCTGCTCGAGCTCGGCCTGTGCGGAAGCGATTTCGGTCTCGGCCTGCCTGGATTCGTTTTCGGTCTCGCCGACGGCGGCCAGACGCGAAGCAGCCTCGGACTCCGCCGTGGCGAGCAATTCTTTTTTATAGCCGAGCGCCGACCGGGCGGCAGACTGCGCAAGCTGCGCCTTAGTCAGGCTGTCGAGCGCGCTGCGTTCCGCATTTTCGGCGGCGGACTGTGCGTCGGAAGCGGTTTGCAGGTCGCGCTCGCAGCGTTCGAGCGCCGCATCGGACTCGGCAAGAGAGGCATCGAGCACGTCCAGAAGCCCGCGCGCCTTTTCAAGCGACGCATCGCTGCCGCCATATGCATCCGAAAGCTCGGCGCGGGAGGCGCGGGCTTCGTCCAGCAGCGCCCGGGCGGCGCGGCAGTCGGCGGAGCGGGCTTCCCGTTCTGCGCCCTGTGCGGTGAGCGCTTCCTCCTTCTCCCGCAGCCCGGCGCGAAAGGACTCGGCGGACGCGGTTTCCCGACGCTTTTCGGTCTCCTCGCACAGCAGGGCTGCGTTGATTTCCTTGATCTGCGCGCTCAGGCTCTCGATATCTGCGCTGCGTGAAAAGACCCCCACCCGCTTGGCGGCCGAGCCGCCGGTGATCGAGCCGCCGGGGCTGATAACCTGCCCGTCGAGCGTGACGATTTTCAGACGGTATCCGGCCGCGCGGGCAATGGCAAGCGCCGCGTCCATATCCTCGGCAAGCGCGGTACGGCCCAGCAGCTCGCGGATGACGCCCTGATATTTGGGTTCATAAGCGGCAAGCTCGGAAGCGATGCCGATATAGCCCGGACAGCCTTTCACCTTTTCCACGTCGGCGAGCCGTCCGTGGACGGTGGCGACGGGCAGGAAGGTGGCGCGGCCGGCCTTATTGCGCTTCAGATGCTCGACAGCGGCCTTGGCGTCGCTCTCAGTCTCCACAACGAGGAACTGCACCGCCGCTCCGAGCGCCGTTTCCAGCGCGACGACGTACCGGCTGTCCGAGCTGATGAGCTGGGAAACGGTGCCGTAGCAGGCGATGGAAAGGCGGCCGCCGGACGCGTCGTTGAGCACACGCTTGACGCCGTCGGAGTAGCCCTCGAGGAGCCGTTCCATCCGCAGCAGGCTCTCGCGGCGCTGCTCGGCGGCAGTCAGCTCGAGCCGCTTGGCGACAATCCGCTCGGAGGTTTCGGCGGCGTTCTGCTCCGCTTCGGAAATCTGTGCGCGCAGATCCTCCGCTTCCTTCGCCAGCGTCTGCGCGGCTTCCTCCGCAGCGGCCAGAGCGGCCGCAGCGGTCTTGACTTGCGTTTCCAGCTCGTCGACGCGGCGGGACGCCTGCGCGAGCCGGCGCTCGAAATCCGCAGCGCCCGACTGCGCGGCTTCCAGCTCGGTCCTGCGCTTTGCGCGTTCCTCGGCAAGGCCGGCGCGGGACGCAAACAGCTCGGCGCGTCGTGCGGACAGCGCATCGCGTTCGGCGCGGGAGACGCGCAGCCCGTCAGCGGCTTCCGCATACGCCTGCTCGGCGGCTGCGGCAGCTTCCTCTGCGGCGGATGCTTCTTTTTCGGCGCGTGAAACCTCTGCTTTTGCCGTCTGTAGCTTATGCGCGGCTTCCTCCGCAGCGGCTTCGGCCGCTTTTTTCCGGTCGGCGGAGGAAGCGATGACGGCGCGGCGGTGCCGGATGTCGTTTTGCAGCACGGCCTCGCGGCTTTCGCGCTCGGCGCGGCTCTGGGCGAGCGCGCTGAGCTGCCGTTCGGTCTCGGACGCGTCGCGCGCCATTTCATAGGTTTCGTTGATGAGAGAATCGAGCCCGGTCTCGGCGCCGTCGAGCGCCTCGGTCGCGGTATCCAGCTCTAACTTGGCGCTGGCGACGGATGTCTCCACGCGCTCGCGCTCTGCCTTGAGCTTATCGATGCGGTCGAGCCAGAGCGTGATCTCGAGCGCGGTTTTTTCTTCGTTCAGAACAAGGTAGCGCTTGGCGTTTTCGGCCTCCTTACGAAGCGGCTCAACGCGAACGGCGACCTCGGAAAGGATATCGTTGACACGGAGCAGGTTCTGCTCCGTGTCACGCAGCTTCCGCTCGGATTCGAGTTTTTTATAGCGGATCTTGCTGATCCCGGCAGCTTCCTCAAAGATGCTGCGGCGCTCGTCGCCCTTCTGGGAGAGCACCTCGCTGATTTTCCCCTGGCTGATGACCGAATAGCCCTCGCGGCCGATACCGGTGTCATAGAACAGCTCATAGATATCCTTGAGCCGGACCTGCCGCTTATTGATATAATACTCGCTCTCGCCCGAGCGGTAGTATTTGCGGGTGACAGTGACCTCCGGGCCGTCGCCGAGGCGGGCCGGACGCGGACGTGCCTGCTCCCCGTCAGACGGTTCGTTCCCGGCGGCGGGCAGCGCAGCCTGCGCGGCGGCGTATTCTTCCGCCGTATCGAAAGTGATGGAAACATATGTATAGTTGGCGGGATTCCTTCCGGCGGCACCGTTGAAGATGACGTCCTCCATTTTGGAGCCGCGCAGGCTTTTGAGCGACATTTCGCCCAGCACCCAGCGGACCGCGTCGGAGATGTTGCTCTTGCCGCTGCCGTTCGGCCCGATGATGGCCGTGACGCCGTCGCTGAAGGCAATATGCGTTTTATCGGGAAAGGACTTGAAGCCCTGCAGCTCTACCGCTTTGAGTCTCAAATTTTCATCATTCCTCAAGTATTGTTTTGACCGTATAGGGCGCGCAGTCCGCACAGGGATAAATCGAAACGCCCGCAAGCGCAAACGTTTTGCGCAGCCAGTCGGTATTGGCGCGCTTATGGCCGGCCGCCTTGGACTGCGCGCCCGGCGGGACATACAGCGTCAGCCGTCTTCCGGCCGTCGGCCGTCCGGCAAGCAAAGCGGCGATCCGCCTGCGGTAAAGCAGACTTTCGGCCAGCTCGCCGATAGCGGGATGTGCGGGGCCGAAGGGCGCTTCCGCAAGCGATTCCGAAGCGTGCAGGCCGATGCGCAGCACGCGGACGCCGGCGGAGACGAAAATCTCCAGACAGGCAGCCGAGCGTTCGGCAGCCTCGCCGATGTCCAGCGGACGGTAAGCCCCGGAACGGGTCAGCTCCCACAGGCGTGTGCCGGAAAATACAACGGTCGGATAAATCCGCGCGCCGTCACAGCCGAAACCGACGATATCGCGCGCGGTCTGCAGCTCCTTCCGCATATCCGAGCCGGGCAGGCCGACCATCATCTGGCCGACAAGCGAAAAACCGTATGCGCGCACGAGCGCGCAGGCGTCCCGGCTGTCCTGCGCGGTATGGCCGCGGCCGCTCGCGCACAGGACGGCGTCGTCGGTGCTCTGGATACCCAGCTCGACTGCGGTAACGCCCGCCGCCTTCAGACGTTCCAGCACGGGGCGGTTGATACAATCCGGCCGCGTCGAGATGCGGATGCCGGAGACGGCGCCGCTGTCCACATAGCCGCGCGCCGCCAGCAGCAGCGCGTCCATGCGTTCAGGCTCGATGGCGGTGAAGCTGCCGCCGAAAAAAGCCAGTTCCGATTCGCCGCCCGGACAGCGCTCCATCAGCGCGTGAAGGTTTTCGAGCTCCTCCCGCAGCGGGATTTCCCCGCGGGGAACGGAGGTGATTTTTTCCTGCGCGCAGAACACGCAGTCGTGCGGGCATCCGGCATGCGGGACAAAAAACGGGATGGTTTTGTGCGGGGAGCTACTCCTCATCCGTAAAATATTTGAGCGCCTCGCGCGCGGCAGCCTGCTCGGCCTCACGCTTGGAACGGCCGCTGCCGGTACCGAGCACATTGGAATTGAGCTTGACGGAAAAAGTGAATATGCGGTCGTGCGGCGGCCCTTCCTCGCCGATCTGCTCATATTCGAGCAGCTCCTCAGGCGTCTGCTGGACAATCTTCTGTAATTTGGACTTATAGTCCTCGCTGCCATGGCTGGCGCTTTCGGCAATGGCGCCCTCGAGCATCGGCAGGACGAAGGCGCGCGCCTTCTCTATGCCGCCGTCGAGATAGATGGCGGCAAGCAGCGCCTCAAACGCATCGGCGACAATGCTTTTTCGATTGCGGCCGTGCGTGACGATCTCGCCATGGCCGAGGTACATATACGAACCGAGCTCGATTCGCGCGGCAAGGACCGCCAGTGCATTCTCACAGACAACGGAAGCGCGGATTTTCGTCAGTTCGCCTTCGTCAAGCTGCGCATAATTCCGATAGATATAATCCGAGACGATCACCGACAGCACCGAATCGCCGAGAAATTCAAGACGTTCGTTGCTGGAGTTCTGCGATTTTTTTGTTTCATTGGAATAAGAAGAATGCCGAAGCGCATTCTGCAGCAGTTCCTTATCACGGAAGGAATAGCCGATGGCCTGTTCGAGGCCGGAAGCGGGATAGGGGAATTTTTCCTCGCCGGCAACGGATGCGGGCATTGGGAGTCATCCTTTCTGTTGGTCATTTCCTTCGCCGTCGGTACGCAGGGCGGCGATTTCCTCGCTGATCTTTTCGACCAGCCGCATCTCACAGCAGTTCACAGCCTGCCGTACGGCGGCAGTGACGCTTTTTTCCTTAGCACTGCCATGTGCCTTGATGACCACGCCGTTAATGCCCAAAAAGGGCGCGCCGCCGTATTCGGTGTGATCGAGCTGCTTTCGGACGGCGTTCGTGCTTCGTCTTGTAAAGAGATAACCGATCATTGTGATCGGATTTTTTTTGAAAATACGCTCGAGCACGCGGCCGACGAGCTTGCCCATGCCCTCAATGGTTTTGAGCGCTATGTTCCCGATAAAACCGTCGCAGACGACGACGTCGCAGAAATCGGCGGGCAGATCCCTGCCCTCACAGTTGCCGATGAAATTCAGGCGCGACTGCCGCAGCATATCGAATGCCTTCTGCTGCACCTCTGTACCCTTGTTTTCCTCGCTGCCGTTATTCAGCAGCGCCACGCGCGGATTTGCATATCCGAGCAGGTCCTTCGCATAAATCGAACCCATTGTAGCAAACTGCACAAGCATTTCAGGCGTAGCCTCGGTATTGGCGCCCGCATCACAAATGACAAAGGCGTTGTCCAGCGGGACGACGGCAGCAAGAACCGCACGGCGGACGCCGCGGATGCGTCGGAGCACCAGCGACGAGCAGGTAAACAGCGCGCCCGTATTCCCGCAGGAAACAAGCGCATCACCCCGGCCCTCCTTGAGCAGCCGGACGGCAACTGCCATCGAGCAGTCGTTTTTTTCCTTCATCACGGTGCCGGGCGGGTCGTTCATCTGGATGACGGTGTCGGCGTGTTCAATCTGAATGTCCAGCCCCTTCGTTTTCAAGTCTTCCAATTCGTTTTGGATGACCGTACGATTTCCGACAAGCAGCAGGGAAGCCCCCGAGCGGCGTGCGCCCGCCACGGCGCCGCGAATGACGACGCCGCTGCCGTTGTCGGCGCCCATAACGTCAACGATGATTCTATGGCTCATTTGGTCTCACTCCAGCCGCAGTTTTCGTCATAGCAGTAGTAATACTCTTTGTTCTTCTTTTTCAAGACCAGTCCGCCGCATTTCGGGCATTTCATCTGCTGCGGCACATCCCAGACCGAGAATTTGCAGTTGGGATAATCCTCACATGAATAGAAGGTTTTGCGACTGCGGCTCTGTTTGACGAGGATACGCTTGCCGCATTGCGGACAAGCGACGCCGGTATCCTTGTAATACGGCTTGGTCGTCTTGCAGTCGGGATAATTCCGGCAGGCATAAAAGCTGCCGTAGGCGCCCTTTTTGAGGATCATATCCGCTCCGCATACCGGGCACTTTTCGTCTGCAAGCACCTCCTCTGCGCCTTCATCGCCGTCATCACTGAGACGGCGGGTATTGCGGCATTTGGGAAAATTGGGGCAGGCGGCGAATTTTCCGTAGCGTCCTTCGCGGACGACCATATTGGCGCCGCACTTATCGCAAATGATATCGGTGACCTCGACAGGCTTGACATACTCTACCTTTTCGAGCTTTTCGTCGGCGTCTTTAAGCTCCTTTTCAAAATCCGTATAGAAATTCCGCAGGACGCTGAGATATTCGGCCTGCCCGTTTTCAATCTTATCCAGATCGTCCTCCATTTTGGCAGTAAATCCATAGTCGACGATCTCCGGGAAGGAATCCTTCATCAGCTTGGTTGTCAGCCGCCCCAGCTCGGTCGGCTCAAGCACCTTCCCATTACGGCGGACATAGCCGCGGGCGATAATGGTGGTAATGGTCGACGTGAAGGTCGAGGGACGGCCGACACCCTTCTCCTCCATCATTTTGACCAGAGAGCCTTCGGTAAACCTTGCGGGGGGCTGCGTGAAGTGCTGAGCAGGTGTAATCTCCTGTGCGGTCAGCGGCTCATCCACGGTCAGCGGAGGCAGCTCGAGCGGCTTATCATCCTCATCTTCATTGTCGCGAACGGTGTCATACAGCACCATAAAGCCAGGGAATTTAACGGTGTATCCGCTGGCGCGGAAAAGATACTTTCCGGCAGCGATGTCCACGGAAACGGTGTCCAGCTCGGCATTTTTCATCTGGCTGGCCATAAAGCGTTCCCAAATCAGCTTATAGAGCTTAAACTGGTCATTGGAGAGCTTACCCTTGACAGAATCCGGCGTAAGCGACGGGTCGGAAGGACGAATGGCCTCATGCGCGTCCTGCGCACCGGCCTTGGTCTTATACACGTTCGGCGTCTTGGGGCAGTACTCAGGGCCGAATTTATCCCGGATCAGTGCACTCGCGGCTGCCTGCGCCTCCTCGGAGATGCGCAGCGAGTCGGTACGCATATAGGTAATCAGACCGTGCGCGGTGCGCTCGCCGAGGCTGACGCCCTCGTACAGCTCCTGCGCGACCATCATTGTGCGCTGCGACTGGAAGCCGAGCCTGCGGTTGGCCTCCTGCTGAAGGGTGGAAGTTGTGAACGGCGGCAACGGTTTCCGACGCTTGACGGCTTTTTTGATACCGCCGACCGCAAACGAAGCCTCCTTCAGCTCCGCAAGAAGCTTTTCGGCCTGCTCGCCATCGGCAATAGAAAGCTTTTTTTCAGGCGTACCGTGGAATTTAGCGACAAACGACTCGCCGGATTCCTTGAAAAGCCTGGCGGAAATCGTCCAGTATTCTTCAGAAACAAAAGCCTCTATCTCCTCCTCACGCTCGACAATCATTCGCGTGGCAACCGACTGCACGCGGCCGGCGGAAAGTCCGCTTTTAATCTTTTTCCATAGGAAGGGGCTTATCTTATAGCCGACAAGGCGGTCGAGGATACGGCGGGTCTGCTGCGAGTTGACCAGATTCATATCCAAATCTCGCGGATGTTTGATGGCGTCCCGGACCGTATTTTTAGTCAGCTCGTTAAAGGTAATACGTTGTGCCTTCTCCGAATCCAGCCCGAGCACGGCGGCAAGATGCCAGCTAATCGCCTCGCCCTCACGGTCGGGGTCGGTCGCCAGAAGAACCTTGGAGGCGTTTTTCGCCTCCTTTTTCAGGGCATTGATCAGCTCGCCCTTTCCGCGGATATTGATGTATTTCGGCTCAAAATCATGCTCGACGTCAATGCCGAGCTTACTTTTAGGCAGGTCCCTGACGTGTCCCTTGGACGAGACCACCTTATAGCCCTTTCCAAGGAAGCCCTTGATGGTGGGCACTTTTGTGGGCGACTCCACGATGACGAGTGTTGTCGTGCTCATCGTAATGCTTCATACCTTTCCGTCCGGCGCACGGCCGGTTTTGTTCAAATCTATATCAGACTTTGAGATATTTTCCACCTTCAGCGGACCGAATATACTCCTGTATCTCCAAATCGGACAAAATCGGCATCAACTGCGAGGGCGGCAGCTTAAGAGCCGCGGCAATTTCGTCCAGCACCAGACCGGCGGACGAGGCGGCAATGCATTCATAAACCCGCCGTTCGACTGCCGGCAATCCATCCGGAACAGCGGCCGCAGGCGGCGGCTGCGTGGGCAGCGGCGCCGTACGATTTTCCCTTGCGGCCCGGCGTTCGTAAGTGTATGAATGCTGTGTGATGCGCAGCTTCGTCGGATAATAGGAGGCGTATTTTTCCAGAACCTGCGCCGGACATGTCACGCATTCCACACCGCCGCGGATGAGATGGTTGGTGCCATCGCTGCCCGGCACAAGAATGCTGCCGGGAACGGCGTACACATCACGGTTCTGCGCGATGGCACTCCGTGCAGTGATCAGCGCGCCGCTCGTCATTCCCGCTTCGGTGACGACCGTGCACATACTGATGCCGCTGATGATGCGGTTGCGCTCCGGAAACGAAGCGCCGCCCGTTATGCAGCCGGGATAATACTCGCTCAGAATCAGACCCTTGGACTCGATCTCGGAAAACAGTCCTTCATTTTGGAGGGGATATACGCGGTCGATGGCTGTACCGAGCACGGCAACGGTGTTACCGCCGGCGCGCAGCGCCGCGCGGTGCGCGATACCGTCCGCGCCCTTCGCCAGTCCGCTGACGACGAAGGCGCCGCTTTTGGCAAGCTCATAGCCGAACCAATCGGTAACTTCCTCGCCGTAGCGGGACACGCTGCGCGTGCCGACAACGGCAACGCAGGGCTCACAGTCAAGATTGGTGATGCGTCCGCGGTAATAGAGCACAGCGGGCGGGTTGGTAAGCGTGCGCAGCCGCGAGGGATAGAGGTCGCTCTCATAGGTAAGGATGCCAATTCCCTTCTCGCGGCAGGCCTTATAAATTTCCTGCGCGTCCGACAAGTCCTTTTCCGATAACCGCTTCCGCAGCGGTTCGGACAGGTCGGTGCGCGATGAAAAATCCTCCTCGGCATAGACGGCACCCGCGCCGTGATACGCCGAAATCAGCTCGCGCGCCGCGGCGGAAGCGAAGCCGCACGCAAGCGACAGCCATATGTAGCGCAGGGCGGTTTCGTCAATCGGTGTGGTTCGATTGGCCAGCTTACGGAACAGATTCATCCGTTTTTCTCATCTCCCACATAAAAATCGCGGCAGCAACGGCTGCATTGAGGCTCTCGGCACGGTCGGTCTGCGGAATGCGTATACAGCCGGTGCATACCGCGGCAACGTCCGGCCGCACGCCCTGTCCCTCGTTGCCGATGACGACAGAAAAATCCGCCGGCAAGCTGTCGGCAGAGAGAGTGACGGCATCGCCGGAAAGCATAGCAGCATAGACCGCGCCGCCTGATTTGATGATGGCGCACACCTCGGCAGCAAGGTCAGCCGTAAGAAGAATATCTGCACACAGCACGGCGCCCATCGACGCGCGCACGGTTTTACAGGCGAGCACGTCAGCGCAGTCACGGCTGAGGACGACGCGTTCCACGCCCAGCGCGGCGGCTGTGCGGATGACCGTTCCCACATTGCCGGGATCGCGCACGCCGTCGAGGAGAATGCACCGGCGCTTGACGGACGGCTTGTGTTCGGAAATATTTTCGGGATACGGCGCAACGAGCAGAAGGCCCTGAGGCGCCTTTTCCTCCGAAAGCTTGGCGTAGACCTCCGGCGTAACGGGCGTCACCTGACAACCGAGCTTCGAAAGCAGCGCACCGTGCGCTTTCAACGCCGCATCGGTAACAAAGACCCGTTCGACGGGACGGTTATGGCGCAGGAATTCCTCCGCCAGATGCACGCCTTCGCAGAAGAAAAGCCGCCGGCGCTCGCGCTCCGCCCGCTCCCGCAGCCGTACGACGGCCTTCACGGTTTCATTGGCTCTTGATGTAATCCGTTCTGTTTCCATCGGCCGCTCTCTCCTCCCGTCCTTTCTGCGGTCTATTTGCCGACCGGCCCGTATTGCTTTTTGCCGGAAAACGTTTTGTGAACCGTATGCCGGCAGCTTTATCCGCCCACCGGCTTCCCGCAAAAGCAAATCGTCTTCCCGCCGGCTGACTGTTCCCGTATTGACCGGCGGTCCCGCGCGGCAGCTCCCGGAAAAGAAAAGGAGATGTTCACGCATATTCTTCGAGATACAAAAAAACGACTATTATAATAATAGTACGCTTTTTTGCCGTTGTCAATCTTTTTTTCCCAAAACAACCCGTTCAATTTTCCGGTCATCCTTGATGCAGGCGGTCGAATAGCCTGCGCCCGCAAGGATATTGCACACATCGGCAGACTGATGGATCCCCACCTCAAACAGGATCGTGCCGTTTCGCTTGAGGATCAGCGGCGCCAGCCGTACGATCTCGCGGTAATAGCGCAAACCGTCCTCGCCGCCGTCGAGCGCAGTCTCAGGCTCATAATGAACCTGCACGTCGAGCGAGGCAATGTCGTCGGTCGGAATATACGGCGGGTTGGAAACAAGTACATCCAGCCCTTCGTCCAGCTCACCGGCAAGCGCGAGATAATCCTCCTCGTCGAGCACGTCGAAGCGGCGGACGGCAATATTCGGGAAGTCCTTCAAATTTTCCTCCGCATAGGGCAGCGCCTTGCGGGACAGTTCGAGCGCGTAGCCCTTATTCGGCTTGAGCGTCTGCGCGACAGCGGCAGCGATGCACCCGCTGCCGCTGCACAGGTCGGCAAAGCTGCCGCCCTCGGGCAGCGCGGCAACGGCTGCGGCGGCGAGGAACTCGGTATCCCCGCGCGGGATGAAGCAGCCGCGGCCAACCTTGATCTCACGATTATAGAACCAGCACGAACCGACGATATACTGCACCGGCACACCGAGCGACAGCTCGCTGACAGCCTCCGCCATCCGCCTCGCGTCTTCCGTTTCCATTTTCCGGTCCAGCGAGAGCAGCAGCGCGCTGCGGTCGCAGCCGAGGACGTTGGCCAGCAGGATGTCACAGAGCACGTGTGCTTCCTCGGGTGCAAATGTCCCAATCGACTTTGCACAGTCGCGGCGGAATTCCCCGACCGTCATTCCGCGGCCCCCTCTCCGCCCTTCACCGGCTCAGCGAGTACTTTTTCCTCAAGCGGCACCTCAAAACCGGCGAATTCGGACGGAAGCGCAGATTTGATGGATACGATGGCCACCTCCATCTGGGAATCGTCCGGCTCCTTGGTCGTGATGCGCTGCATCCACAGACCGGGCGCCGAAAAGATACGCGTAACCACATTGTCGTGCTTGCCCGCGTACATAATATATTCATAGCCCACGCCGACGACGACGGGCAGCAGGAGCAGCTTCAGAAGCAAGCGCATCCAAACCGTATCCCACGTCAGCAGCGAGTTGACCAGGATCGAGATGGCGATGATGACAAACATAAAGCTCGTGCCGCAGCGCGGGTGAAAGCGGCGCTGCTTCCGGACATTTTCGACCGTCAGCTCCAGCCCGTTTTCATAACAGAAAATGCTCTTGTGCTCGGCGCCATGATATTGAAACACGCGTCGGATATCCGGAATCAGGCTGACGGCAAGCAGGTATAAAACGAAAATGAGCATCTTGGCCGCGCCCTCAACCAGGTTGCGCCACCAGCCAATATCGCCCGTAAAATGCTGAACCAGCTCCACGACCTTGATCGGCAGATACATAAACAGCAGCAACGCCAGCGCCACGCCGAGAACGACGCCCAGTGCCGAGGCGACGGCCATAATCGATTTGCCGAAATGCTTGTCGAGCCACTTTTCAAATTTGGAGGGTTCGCCTTCCTCCTCCAGACCCAGCATATCTGCCGACGCCGTCATCGTAGACAGCGAAAGGCGCAGCATATCGACAAAGTTGACGATGCCGCGGATGATCGGAATTCGGAAAAAGGCGCACTTTTCCTTCAGCGGCTTATAATTCTTCTTCCGCACGACGATGCGCTTGTCGTCCATCCGGCGGACGGCAATGGCGACCCCTTCCCTGCTTTTCATCATCACGCCTTCCATCACAGCCTGACCGCCGACCGTACCCAGCCGGCAATTTTTTTCCTTTTTAGCGCCCAAAAAGCTCACCTCACCAGTCTTAAAATAAAAACAACCGCAGCCGCCGTCCGCCGTTCCGATTTGCGGATGCAGCCTGTTGAAATCTTCACATTTGCTGATTATAATATATGCAGAAGCGAAATAATACGCACACTTTGTAAATTCTTTTACTTCTCCCCGAAAGGCGTTTGTTTTATGAGCGGCTCCGCCAACACCCTGTTTGAAAAAAAGGACGCGTCCTTCATCTGCGCCAACTGCGGCTATACCGTGCCGCCCCTGGGTTATTCCTCGCGCAACCACTGCCCGCGCTGTCTATGCTCGCTGCACGCCGACATACAGCCCGGTGACCGCGCAAGCGACTGCCAAGGCCTGATGCGTCCCGTCGCCGTCACAACCGATGCGAAGCGCGGCTTCATCATCACGCACAGATGCGTCAAATGCGGTCACACGCGCAACAACCGCGCGCAGAAGGATGACGACACCGACCTGCTCATCCGTATGACCAACCCGCATTATTTTGACGACGCCAAAACCTGACGGTTCCGAAACGAATTGGAGAATCACCGTCAAAGCAAAAATGACGAGCGCCGCCGTGTCCCTATCCTCCGCAAGAAAGGAAGACTTTGGTATGGATGCCCCTACGACCGACAAAAAATCTCTCCGCCAAAAACGCATTCCGTTCGACCCGTTCTATATCCGTCTGGCCGCTGCCGGACTGCTTGCCGCCGCAGGCACGTACTTTTTCGTTCCCTATCGCGGGCCTGTGTCCACACTGTTTCTGATCATCGTTTTTGCAGCCGTCTGCGCGCCTTTGCGGCTTGACTGGCGCATCAAAGCCGGTCTGTTTGCGCTGTTCGGGTATTTCTTCCACTCCGCCTTTGAGCGCACGGTAATCCCCAATCTTTTGTTCGCGCTCGCCTGCGCGGTCATTTGTGCGCTTTGCTGCCTGTGCTTCGCGCTTCTGCGCCGCAAAACGGTTAAGGATGCTCTTGCCGCCCTGCTGCCGGCTGCGGCCGCGATCGGCCTCTCGCTGTTCTTTGCAGGCAGCCCGTTTTCCGCCTTCAATGCAAGCAAAACGCTGTCGAATTATGTCAACTCCGCCTATGCGGCGGACGAGTTCAACGCCTCCCCCGTATATTATGACCGGGAAAGCGGCGAATATCGGCTGGACCTGCACGCGGAAGACGACCCGACCGGCGCGTATTCCATTGCACTGCGCGGCGGACTGGTTCACGACGCATACCGTTCATATGCCGAGAGCAGACTGCTCGAAGCGCTTCGGCTGGAGCTTGTTCAGGCGCTGCGTGCGGAATATCCCTCCGAGGGCTATACCGTTGTCCCGGCGGGTATCAGCCGCTTCCCCGACGGCCGCATTACGATGGCCGGAGCAAACGCCGATTACACCGCGCGTTCGTATTTTGATGTGTATATTACAAACGACATCACACTCGCCACGTTTTTCGAACGGGTGGATAAGTACGTGAAAACCCTGTATGATGCGGGAATACGCGTTTCTCAGATTACCTTCCGGGGCGGCAGCCGCGGCGAATATCTTTACTCGTTCACATGTCCGGTCACACACCTTCCCGTATCCGAAACACCGGTATTCGATGTGAACGCGCGGCTGGAGCGCCTGCACTGAACCGGATACGTCTGTAAATGCGGAAAACATGGCCGTTCGGCTTTGTTTTCCACTTTTATACATTTTGCGCAAAAGTTCGGTTAAGTGCAAATTGGATATTGACAATTTCGGCCTTTTGTGGTATTATGTCCACAAGCGGAAGAAGCCGGGTTCGGCAGTTGCTGCGGCGGCGGTTTTTGAGGTCATAAGCTGCAGCTGCAAAAACAGCCGCGCGGCGGATGCACGCCGGGCTTTTTTCGACTAAAAAACATAGGAAAGAAAGGAATGTAAAACCATGCGTACATTCAAGAAAGTCCTCTCCGTCGCACTGGTTCTCGCGATGGCGGTTTCCTGCTTCGCGCTGACTTCGCTTGCGAAGTCCACCCCCGGAACCATTACGGTCGACGGAAAGCTGGACGACAACGGCTGGGCCGCCGACGGCTGGACCACTGTTGACACCACCACGGGCACTTTCCAGGGCGTAGGCGGAAAAGATACCTACAAGTATGATTTCCAGCTTGCAGCCGATGCCACCAACCTGTACATCGCGATTAAGAGTCCTGTTGCCCCCGCTTGGGTCGAAACTCCGAAGTCGGGCTCCGACACTGAAATCGACTATCAAACGAGCGCGACCAACCTTCGCTTGTGGCTCGACAGCAATGCCGACGGCACGAGAGATTACCTGATCGATTTCGGTCACAAAGACGATTTTTCCACCCTCATTTCCCGCGCCGATAATCTGACGGAGGAGCAGATCGCTTCCATCCAGTACAAGAATGCGAAAGCGGACGACTCCTATTCGATCGAGATCGCCATTCCGCTTACTACGGTGGGCATCACGGGTGATTTCAAGTACATCCTCTCTCTGTCTGCCCCGAACGCCGGTACCAAGGAAGTTGCTGTTGAAGGCGGCGAAGAAGGCGAAACCGAGACTGTGGACGCTTACAACTGCCTGCACTATCCTTCCTACGAGCAGCCCGCAGAAAATATTAACGCGAATGCTCCGTGGCAAGCCACGGCGGTTTATGCAAGCACCAAACTGGCCGACATCTCCGTTGCTGACGTTGTCGAGGCTGACTTTGGCTGGGATATCGTAATCCCCGAGGGTGAAGCCGGCGATACCATCAACGTCACTTTTGCGCTGAAGGGTCTGGCTGAAGGCGTGGAAGTCGGCGCGTTCAGTATGTTCGTAAACTTCAGCGACAACCTCGTTCCGGTCGTTACCGAAGCTTCCGTCGAGCTGAATCCCTTCTTCGATGAGTTTGCTACCGATGCGCTCACCGGCGAATGGGAAAGCCTGGGCGGCCAGTATGTGGCGGACAGCAACGCGTATTACATTTACTTCGGCACCGCTGATACGAACTCCGTTGGCAACGGCGATGTCGTCCTCTCCATTCCCTTCAAGATCGCGGACGACGCGAAGGACGGCGATGATTTGACCGTTTCCGTCAGCTACGACAAAGAGCTTGCCGAACAGTTGGATGTCGATATCGAGAATCTGGATATCGATTACAATGTACTTGAGCCCGG
Organism: Candidatus Woodwardiibium gallinarum; assembly: GCA_904419545.1. GTDB lineage: Bacteria > Bacillota > Clostridia > Oscillospirales > CAG-382 > Woodwardiibium > Woodwardiibium gallinarum. Next base: position 21,746 of record CAJFRY010000007.1, on the reverse strand, counting down.
CGCCGCTTCCGTTACCGCGAAGGTCGGCGTGACCGACACGTCTTCCGACGTTTCCTCGAGCGCTTCCAGCACTCCGGCTGATTCGTCCTCTACGCCTTCGACCTCCGACGTTGGCATTGCCGCCATCATCGTTCTGGCCGTTGCTGCTGTGATCGGCGCTGCCGTGATCATCCGCAAGAGAGCGTAAAACACAATGATTTTGCGCAAACCGTTGATACGGTTCGCGCAGGACACAAAAGAAAGCCGTGCATTGCACGGCTTTCTTTTTACGTTTATCTCTGCTGTATAAGCATCCGCGCCCGACCTCGTTCCTCTTCCTTCCTGAAGCGGACGGTCATAGATTTCGGAAGATTCAAAAAATACTGTTTTTCCTATTCGAAAAGCCGCTTTTTTACAGCAAAACTTCGCTAAACTCCGGCTTTACAAAAGCAGCAGTAGTCTGCTGCTTTTGTAAAGCCCTTTTTCTGCCAATCCCTCTATTCCTTTTTATATTTCCGGCAAGCTATTGTAATATGTGGATTTTTCCATATACCGATATAAACGGAACGAATACAAGGCATCTTCTAAAATTCGGAACGAGCCTCGGAAGCAAAGCAATACGATTCCAACCCAGGACCTTTTTTCCTATCCGAGCCGAATCCGATCATATGGAGTTAAATTGAAAACAATATCATCGACGAAACTTGATTCCCATCTTCGAATCATACACAAAACTTTTTTCAAACCACCGATCCATGCCTTATTTTTGCTGCTGCGGCAGATGCGTTCAAAAAAGACTGCATTGTCCATGCGAAACGGGAAAATCCATCAGCAGGCCATTTGCCGGTAAGCCGATACGGACTTTCATTGCATAACTTCCGCAAAATGCAGAAATAAACCCGGGGGGCGGCGTGAGCCGTCAACGGCTGCTGTTCATAACGCAAGCGCCAATGGCTCTGATTTTCCCCAAATATTGCGCAGTTCGACATAGAAAAGCCAATAGACGTCATGACAGCCATAGCCCCACACGAAACACAAGCATCGCGCAAAGGTACGCCACAGCGGTTTGGAACGCGAACAGACCGAGCGCAAAACGGCCGCTTGTTTCCCGACGCACAGCGGCCATCGCAGCAGCGCAGGGCGGATAAAGCAAAACAAACACACAAAATGCGGCGGCAGCCGGCACCGACGGGAACAGGGCCGACACGGCAACGCCCGTTTCCGCGCCGGTAAGCACGGCAAGCGTGCTGAGGACGGCTTCCTTTGCCGTGAGTCCCGTAATCAGAGCGGCGGTCAGCCGCCAATCGCGCCAGCCAAGCGGATAAAACAGCACAGACAGCGCGCCGCCGATATCCGCAAGCATGCTGTCCGCCGGCGAAGCGACCAAACGAAGCCGAAAATCAAAGGTTTGTAAAAACCAGACGACGAGCGATGCGAACAGGATTACCGAAAACGCCTTGCGAACAAAATCGCCGATCCGCTGACGGATGTACTGCACAGTCGTCCGCAGCGCAGGCAGCCGGTACGGCGGCAATTCCATCACAAACGGCGAGGCAGCGGCGCGGAAAAGCGTCTTTTTCAAAACCAACGCGGCGAGAATACCGACAGCAATGCTGGCAGTATACAGGAAAAACAACGCCAATGCAGGACGACGAAAAAACGCCGCGGCAAACAGCGCCAGCACCGGCAGCTTGGCACTGCACGAAACGAACGGCAGCAGCAGCACGGTCAGGCGGCGGCTGCGGGCATCCGGCACGGTGCGGGCGGCCATCACAGCCGGAACCGTGCATCCGAAACCCAGCAGCAACGGCGCGAAAGAACTGCCGGAAAGGCCGATGCGGCTAAGCGCACGGTCGGTAATGAAGGCGGCGCGCGCCATATAACCGCTGTCCTCCAGCATAGACAGCAACGTGAACAGGATCGCGATTGTCGGAAGAAAGGAGACAACACTGCCCACACCGCGGACCAGCCCGTCGATGACCAATGCACGGAGCACGGAATTGACGTTTATATCGCATAGCAGCGTTTCCAAGAGCTGCGCAAGCCAATCCACGCCCCGTCCGGCCAGTTCGGACAAACCGCGGCCGAGCGGTCCGAAGGTGAGATAGAAAACCAGCGCCATTACGGCGGCAAAAATAGGAAGTCCCGTCCAGCGACCGGTGAGCAGCCGGTCGGCGCGCAAACTGAGCTTAACGGCAGGAGAGGCCGCGCGTTGCAATGCCGTTTGACAAAGCGTGGTGATAAAGCGGTAAACGTTGTCGATCATCGCACTTTCACAGTCGCAGCCGACGGCTTGCGCGACGTCCGCTCTCCGTCGTTCCAGCAACGCACGCTGCGCCGCAGTAAGATGCAGACGCGTCTCGAGCGGCGCATCGCCCTCCAGCAGCTTCCGGGCGGCGAACAGCGACGGCACTCCGGCGGCTTCGGAAATCGAGGCGACGGCGCCGCGCAGCTCGCGGACGGCAAAAGCGCATGCGCCCGTATACGGAAACAGCGCGGATGCACTTCCCTCTCGCGCAGCGCGGACGGCGGCGTCGGTCAGCGCCCGTATGCCTGTCCTTTGCAGCGCAGAAACAGCAATACAACGCACACCCAGCGCCTTGGAGAAAACGCCGGTGTCAATACGACCGCCGCCGGCACGCAGTTCGTCTGCCATATTAAAGGCAACAACGGTAGGCAGTCCGAGGCTCAGGAGCTGAAGCGTCAGATACAGACCGCGTTCGGCTGCGGTACAGTCAATGATGTTGATAACTGCATCCGGACGCTCGTCCATCAGAAAATCGCGTGTTACCAGCTCCTCCGCCGTATAAGGGGAAAGCGAATAGACACCCGGCAGGTCGGTCAGCTCGACGTCAGGACGGCCCCTGAGCGCACGGCTTGTTTTTTCCACCGTCACGCCGGGAAAGTTTCCCACACGGGCACGACTGCCGGTGAGCAGATTGAACAGCGTGGTCTTGCCGCTGTTGGGGTTGCCGATGAGCGCCAGCCTCAGCATGTCCGTGAAACCTCCACCTCGATATGCAGCGCGTCCGCAGCGCGCAGCGAAAGCTCATAGCCGCGCAGGCTCAGTTCCAGCGGATCACCCAGCGGCGCGCGCTTGCGCAGCGTAACGTCCGTACCGGGCGTCAAACCCATTTCCAAAAGACGGCGGCGAAGCGCGCCGCTGCCGGATATGGCGATGATGACGGCTGTTTGTCCCGCAGGCAGCGCGGACAGGGGGAAGCGGGCTTTCTTTTTTTCATCCATTTTCCGCGATCTCTCCATTTTTCACAGCTTTTTTCCTTACAAAAAAATATGTTCCTCTCTGCACGTTTATGTCCGTTTGGAATATTTTCAAATTCGGCTGGCAAAACTAAAAGCGAACGAATAAACTATAGATAGGGCGTGTTGATCGTGAATATTTGCATCCGAAGAGGCGATATCTACTACGCCGACCTCTCTCCTGTCGTCGGAAGCGAGCAGGGCGGGGTGCGGCCCGTTCTCATCGTTCAGAATGACATCGGGAACAAATACAGCCCGACTGTGATCGCCGCCGCAATTACGAGCCAGACCGGCAAAGCGCGTCTGCCTACGCACATATCCGTGCAAACGGACGGCGGGCTGGCGAAGAACTCGGTCATCCTGCTCGAACAGATTCGGACGATCGACAAGCGGCGTCTGAAGGAAAAAATGGGCCACTTGGACGACCGCACAATGAAGCAGGTCAACGAGGCCTTGTACGTATCCTTCGGTCTGACAGAGGAGGCAGCAGTCTCCTCCCCGGCGTGAGCGGCGGCATTCGGCCGCAGCGGTATGGTGGTATTGCCGATTTCAAAAACAACAAGAGGGGCGCTCAATCGGGCGCCCCTCAATCTGATGATCATCCTTGTCGAGAGGAAACCTTTCCATAAAGCTCCCTTTCATGCCACATTCCGCAAAAACGATGCAGGGATTTGCGGATATAATCGTAAGGGCAATCAAACTGTTTGTCAAAAAACCTTCGCATAGTCTGATTATGCGAAGGTTTTTTTGTATGGTTTTGAATTGCATTTCCGTATAAGATTTTGAAAATGCTATGATGTCTTTATTGTTTGGAGCCGCGCTTTGTCGTCACGTCAAAGGGGCGCCCGTCAGAACGCCCCACTATATATAAAATATACAGGCGAGCCAAAGTTACCGGCCGTCATACAACTCGGTTCAATCGGCCTCTCCGTAAATCTTTTTGGAAAAATAGCGGTCGCCGCGGTCGGGGAAGAGGACAACGATGTTGCCGCTGTCGATCTTCTCAGCCAATTGCAGCGCGCACCACAGCGACGAACCGGACGAGGTGCCGGCGATTACGCCCGCACGGCGGGTGATTTCGCGCGTCATTTCGAACGCGTCGGTATCGCTGACCTTGATGACCTGATCGACAAGCGACATATCCATTGTTTTGGGAATAAAATCGTTGCCGATGCCCTCGATGTTATAGTCGGCATGTTCGCCGCCGCCCATCGTACTGCCGATCGGATCGGCAAGAATCCCCCAGATGTGCGGATTTTGTTCTTTCAGATAGCGCATGATACCGGTATATGTACCGCCTGTGCCTGCACCGGCGACGAAATAATCGATCTGCCCGTCCATATCCTCATAAATCTCCTTACCTGTGGACAGATAATGCGCCATCGGGTTGGCAAGATTTTCAAACTGACGCAGGGAGATCGAATTTTCGATTGTTTGCAGCAGTTCCTCCGCCTTTTCGGCGGCGCCGAGCATGCCCTTTTCACGCGGAGTGTGGATGATTTCCCCGCCGAGCGCACGCATCAGCAGCAGCTTTTCCTGCGAAAATTTTGTCGGCACGACGAAAATCACGCGGTAACCCTTCCCCAGCGCCGCCAGCGCAAAGCCGAGCCCCGTATTGCCCGCTGTCGCCTCGATGATGGTCGCGCCCGGCCTCAGCTCGCCGCGGCGCTCTGCGTCCTCAAGCATATACACGCCGATGCGGTCCTTCACGCTGCCGGCGGGGTTCCACAACTCAAGCTTGGCGTACAGCTTCACGTCCGGCTTCGTTTCAAACGCGTGGAGACGAAGCATCGGCGTGTTGCCGATAAGCTCACGGATATCATTATACACTCTCATTTTTACAGTTCCTTTCGGTCAATCGTTGTTTACAAGATGGATGGCAAAGCCGAGCAGCTCGTCCGCGAGATAGACGAAATCGGGCCTGCCGTCTTTTCCAAGCCGGAGGGTGGACATATCAAAACGGATACCCTTGCGCCCGAGCGAGAACATCGCCCGGCTGACACTGTTGACGCCGACGGCGATATGGCCGTTCCTGCCGCGTCCCATCATATGCATAATCTCGAAATCGCCCGCGAACACCGATGCGCTGCATTCCCGGCGGCCGAAGCCGAAGGCGCTGCAAAGGAAATCCGCTGCGGCAGCCGCTTCCTCCTTCCCGGCGCTGTTGATGCCGATGTGTACGAGACGGTACCCGAGCATCAGCGAGACGGCTTTTTCGGTCAGCGCCGTGATGGCGGCGTAATCACCGCTGTCAATGAGCTTTTCATTGACCATAAAGCTGCCGCCGCAGGCGACGACTTTAGGAAACGAGAGGTATTCCAGCAGGTTTTTCTCGTTGACACCGCCGGTGGGCATAAAACGCACGTCACCGTAGGGCGCGCTCATCGCCTTGAGCATTGCCACGCCGCCGCTGGCTTCCGCCGGAAAAAACTTGACCGTGTACAACCCGAGGGAAAGCGCCTTTTCGATATCCGACGGCGTGCAGACGCCGGGAATGACAGGGACACCCGCTTCGATACACCACGAAACCACCTCGGGGTTTAGCCCGGGCGATACGATGAAGGAAGCGCCCGCTTCCTTCGCACGCTTCGCCTGCTCGACGGTGAGGACGGTACCGGCGCCGACAAGCATATCGGGCAGCTCGGACGTAATGCGTTGGATCGCTTCCGCCGCGCAGGCTGTGCGGAAGGTGATCTCTGCCGCCGGCAGCCCGCCGCGCGCAAGCGCCTGCGCAAGCGGCACGGCCCCGGCGGCGTCCTTTATTTTAATGACGGGAATGATCCCGATTTCAGAAATCCGTTCAACCATAGTTTCCATATTCTGCACATCCGTTTCTTCTTTACGATCCTTGCGGAAACGTCCGCACAGACATTGTACCACTAAGCGTCGAAAAGGTCAATGCCTTTTCTCTTTTATTTCCGGCAGTTCACAATATTTCACAAGAATGATGTCATCCCCGATTTTTTCGATGGCATTCCAGGGAATGACGATCTTTCCCTTTTTGGAAAACAGCGCAAGGCAGCTTCCCGACGGCGGCAGAATGATGCAGTTTACCCTGCCGGTGCAGAGGTCAATTTCCAAATCGGAAATGAAGCCGAGGCGGCGCCCGTCCTTGACCGAGATGACTTCCTTGTCCCGCAACTCGCAAAAGGTGGCGTTCATAGCAGGATGCAGATCAGCCCGCCGCTGCCTTCGTTGATGATCTTCTGCAGCGTTTCAGACAGCTTTTCGCGCGCATCCTCCGGCATATGAGAGAGTTTATTGTTGAGCCCCTCTCCTACCAGCTCGTGCAGCGATTTTCCGAACATATTGGAATCCCAGATTTTTTTCGGATCCTCCTCAAACTCTTTCAGCAGCGATTTGACCAATTCCTCGCTCTGGCGTTCGGTGCCGACGATGGGCGAAACTTGGGCTTCGACATTGGCGCGGATCATGTGAATGGACGGACCGGATGCTTTCAGGCGCACGCCGTAGCCGCCGGCCTGCTTGACGATCTCCGGTTCTTCGAGTGTGAGATCGTCAATGGTCGGCGCGACGATGCCGTAGCCGCTCTCGTTGACCTGCTCGATGGCTTCCGCCACCTTATCATAGCGCTGCTTCATCACCGCCAGATCGCTCATCACGTTCATCAGGCTCTGCTCGTCAGAGATGTCAAAACCGCTCTTTTCTGCCAGCACCTTATAGAACAACGCTTCGGGCAGCTTGAGGCTGATACGGGCGCTGCCGGTCCCGAGGCTGATCTCGTTGACGCGGGCGCTGATGTTTTCGGTATCGAAATGCAGTGCGTCTGCCGCTTCCTTAACTTCTCCGAGCTTGACGATCGACGCCGCACAAGCGCTCATAGCCTCGTCCAGTTCCTTTTTGAGCGGATTATCGTTTTCGAGTACGCTCACCCAGCCGGGCAGCGTAAAGCGCAGCTCACGGATAGGAAACTCATACGCGATCATAGACAATATGTTCTTAATGTCATCCTCATCGATATCGATACAGGAGAGCGCGACAACGGGGACGCTATACTCATCCTCCATATCGCGGGCCAGTTCGAGCGTTCCGGCATCCTTGGGATGCGCGGAATTGAGAACAATGACGAACGGCTTGTTCAGCGCCTTCAACTCACTGACGACCCGCTTTTCCGCGCCGATATAATTTTCACGCGGGATTTCTCCGATGCTGCCGTCGGTCGTGACGCAGAGTGCGATGGTCGAATGATCGGTGATGACCTTGCGGGTGCCCATTTCGGCCGCCTGCTCGAAGGGCAGCGGATTTTCGGACCAAGGGGTCATCACCATCCGCGGCTCGCCGTTTTCAATATGGCCGATGGCGCCGTCTACAATGTAGCCGACACAGTCAATCATTTTCATCCGGAAGGAGGTATTCTCGTCGATTTCGACGTTGGCGGCCTCCTCGGGGACGAACTTCGGCTCGGTGGTCATCACCGTGCGGCCGGACGCCGACTGCGGCATTTCGTCCTTAGCGCGTTCGCGGCTGTACTCGCTTTCAATGGACGGCAGAAACATGTTTTGAATAAAGCGCTTGATGAGCGTGGATTTCCCCGTGCGGACCGGTCCGACGACACCGATGTAGATATCCCCGCCCGTTCTTTCGGCGATGTCCCTGTATATGGCTAAATCGGTCAATGTAAGGATCCTCCTCGTCGTTTTTTATTACACTCTATTCGTCCCGCCGGCATAATATGACGGGGGTCAAATATTTATTTTGCGGTTGACAAAAAGACCGATTCGTGCTATTATGTATATTGAAATAATTTGGCGCTTTTCATCAAAAAATACAGTTCTGCGCCATGACCGCAGTCCGGAAATCCGAAGGAATCAGAGAAAAACAGGTATGGAACGGCTAATTTCCCCGCATTTACGCGGGGCGGCAAAAGCAATTTGACCTTCAAGTCGAACTGCTGTCCGCCGAATAAAAACGCATCTGGCGTTTTTATTGAATTTCAGTATAAGGAGCAATCAATCAATGAAAACATTCAAGCGCATAGGCGTGCTGACCTCCGGCGGGGACGCGCCCGGCATGAACGCCGCCGTCCGCGCCGTAACCCGCTTGGCCATTTCCAAGGGGGTGGAAGTGATGGGCATTTACAACGGCTATCAGGGGCTCATCGACGGCGAAATCAAGCCGCTGAACGCGCGCGACGTTTCTTATATCATCAACCGCGGCGGCACGATGCTCTATACGGCGCGCAGCGCGGAATTCCGCACGGCGGAGGGCGTGGCCAAGGCGGCCGATGTCTGCCATCAGAACGGGATCGACGGTATCGTCGCCATCGGAGGCGACGGCACTTTCCGCGGCGCGGTCGATTTGACCGACGCTGGCATCCCCTGCATCGGCATCCCGGGTACGATCGACAATGATATTGCTTCCACCGACATGACAATCGGGTTCGACACGGCAATGAATACAGTCGTCGAGCTTGTCGACAAGCTGCGCGATACGGGTGAAAGCCATGCGCGCTGCAATGTCGTCGAGGTAATGGGACGCGAGGCGGGCGACATCGCGCTCAACACATCCATTGCCGTCGGTGCGGTAACGGCGGTCATCAAGGAAATTCCGACCGATTTTGAATACCTTTTCCATAAAATGGCCGAAGCGCGCAAAAATGGGAAGCGCAATTTTATCATCATCACCTGCGAAGGAATGGGACCGGGCTACAGCGAACAGCTCTGCAACACGATCGAAGAAAAAACGGGGATCGAAACGAGGCTGGCGCGGCTGGCGCATGTCCAGCGCGGCGGTTCCCCTTCCCTGCGTGACCGCGTACTGGCAACCCAGATGGGCTGCGCAGCAGTAGAATCGCTCGTTGCCGGGCAAATGAAGCGTGTTGTCTGTCTGCGTGACAACAGCATCATTACGATGGACATTCACGAAGCGCTGCTGCTGGACAAAATGATGAAAAACACCCTCACACCCGCAGAACGCGAACAAATTGCGCCGAACGCGCTGTTCGACATGACCACGCGCATCGCCGAGATGCAGGCGTATAAGCAGTATCTCAATTACATAATCGACCATATGGCGCTGTAGGCAGTCTTATGAAGAAATGGTTAGCCGAGGACTGGGAATTTACCCTGACGGCTCTGGAGGGTGAGGCGCGCCATTGCCGCCTGGGCATCGAACAGGGCGACAGGTTTGTGTTCCAATACGGGACGCCCGCCGATTTTTGCCCGAGGGCGATGATGGAAATTTACACCTGGTGCGAGGTCATCCGCTGCGGCGGCGATTTCACGCAGAGAGACTGCGCGTCCAAAACCGAAATGGAGCTTTGGTGCCCCTGCCGCTGCATTCGTTTCCGCTTGTCGGCCGAGCCGATTAACAGAGACGAAAACGGAAAATACAGAGAATAAATGAATCAAAAAAAGAGCGGAAGCAAAATATGGCCAATGCCGCATAAGGAACTTTAATCCATTGGAATTTGTGCTATACAAATTCCCTTTCCCTGCTCGCTACGGTGTAGGCCATATGAGTGCTGCGCGTGAAAACATTTCCATATGCGTTTTGTGAGGAATCATTTATGGAAAATCGACTTGAAAAATTACGCAATGAAATTGATAAAATCATTTTGAATGAAAAATCAGATCATATTCGTATATATTCTCATATGTATGGCGTTGCACGATTTTGTGCATTGCTGGCTATGAAAAGGAATTTGAATGTTGAACTTGCCACAACTTGCGGAATGCTTCATGATATATTTTATATAACCGGCGGCACCAGCGATAATCACGCTGCAAAGGGTGCAGAACAAGCAGAAGCGATATTGAAGACAATGAGGTTATACAGTGATGACGAAATCAAAATCGTTACTGCCGCTGTTTCAAGGCATAGTGATAAAAATCACATTCACGAACCATATGACGAATTATTGAAAGATGCAGATGTCATGGATCACTGTTTGTACAATCCTGCGTTTCCCATAGCGCCGTGGGAAATGGAACGGTATCGTCATCTGCTGATAGAATTTGGAATTAACGAGACAAAATGAGTATATCTTACACGAATTAACGCCCTCCGAAGAAGCAAGTTTTTTCGGAGGGTGTTTTTCTAAACTTTCTTATCCGGTGTTGCCAATGAATTTTTTAAAAGTAATACGGTAAAAACCCCGATATTTTGCCAAATATCAAAAGTTTTTGGAAGGAGAGCTTGAGAGGGAACCTTTTTGAAAAAAAGGCTCCCTCTCAAAAGACTCCGCCGGGCACAGATTATATATAACGTCGCGGGACGCGGTTCTTGACCGAGCAGAGCAGTTCATAGTGGATGGTGCCGAGCCTATCGGCCATCGCCTCGGCAGAGTTGTCGGGGCCGAACACCACGACATCGTCGCCCGGCGCGCAGGGGATGCCGGTCACGTCCGCGACGCACAGGTCCATACAGATTTTTCCGATGAGCGGCGCAGGACGCCCGTTGATCCGCACGCTCCAGCGGCCGGAAAGCGCGCGGGACAGCCCGTCCGCATAGCCGATGGAGATGACTGCCGTGTCCAGCGGCCGTTCGGCAGTATAGCTGCGGCCGTAGCTGACGGTATCTCCCGGGCGGATGCGGGACACGAAGGCCACGCGGCTGTGCAGCGACATCGCCGGACGCAGTTCGGAATCGCGACTTTCGGGCGAAGGGTCGCAGCCGTAGAGCGCAATGCCCGCGCGGACCATATCGAGATGCATTTCAGGAAAATTGAGAATACCGGCGCTGTTGCAGCAATGGCGCAGACCGCAGTCAACGCCGCGCGCCTTCAGCTCGGCAAGAAGCGCGGAGAAAACGCCGAACTGCCGGTGGGTGAAGTCCGACTGCGGCGCGTCCGACTCGGCGAAGTGAGTAAAGATCCCTTCGACTTTCAGTCCGGGCAGCGCGGCGATACGCTCAATTTCCGAGGCGGTGCGTTCCACATCGTCCAACGTATGGCAGTACAGTCCGAGCCGCGACATGCCCGTATCGACCTTGATATGTACGCGGACAGGTCCGCAGGCGGCAAGCTGCGCGGCATACGTGTAGGAAGCGACCGTCTGCACGACGTTATACGCGGCAATCGAGCCGTACAGCTCCTGCGGGGTGATGCCGAGGACGAGCAGCTCTCCAGCGATGCCGCTGCTGCGCAGCAGCGCCGCTTCCTCCATACAGGCGACGGCAAAATGCGTCTCGCCGGCCGCAGAAAGACGGCGGCAGACCTCGACGGCGCCATGGCCGTAGGCGTCGGCCTTGACGACGGCCATCACGATGCAGTTTTCTCCCGCTTTTTGGCGCAGATAGCGGTAATTCTGTTCTATATTATCCAGACTGATACGCGCTTCGGCCCTGTTTTCACTCAAGTGACCACGTCCTTTATTTCGGTGATGAGATACTCTGTTTTTTTTGCGTCCTTCATATAGGTAATGTTCTCAATGCGGTCAGCGCTTTCGTTATAATACAGCATCACGACGCGTCCGTCAATAGCCAAACTGTAAACAGATATGCCGTCGGATGTGTTTTCGGTACAGACCGCATCGGAAACGAAGCGTTCGCAGATCAGCTCCACAGCCTCGTACAATCCCTCCGGCACGCGCAGGGCGATGTCCGCCACCTCGGTCTGGATGCCTCCGTAAACCGCCGTCGCCGCTTCCCCGTCGCGCTTTTCCAGAGAAAGACCTTTAAGCGCATCGGGAGCCTGGAAGGTGTAAAGACAGGCGCCGTCGGTCGAACAGATTTCAAAATCCAGTTCGGCGGTCTGCGCGTCAATGCGGAACGCGCCGGAAAATTTGGAGACGATCTTCTCCTTCTCGCCGTCAGACGCGCAGCCGGACGCAAAAAGCAGCAAAAGAACGCATAGCATTGCAAGCAGCCGTTTGATAAGCCATCCACTCTTTCAGAATAAGCTAAGAGATGTCAGCCCAAAAGTCTGCCGATCTCCTCCGGCAATTGGGAGGGCAGCGCGCCATGCGCGCCGAAGCGCACGGCAAGCTGTTCGCCCGCACGGCCGTGCAGGAAAGCGCCTACGGTCAACGCATCGAACAGGTCGTAGCCCTGCGCGGCGAGCGCGCCGACCACACCGGCAAGCACATCACCGCTGCCGCCCTTGGCCAGTGCCGAGCAGCCCGAGACGGTGATGCGCACGCGCCCGTCCGGCGCGGCGATGACCGTGCGGCTGCCCTTGAGCAGCAGATAGCAGCCGTATTCAGCCGTGAACGCGCGTGCGGTATGCACGCGGTTGCGGTTGATTTCCTCCACGCCGCAGCCGGTCAAACGCGAAAGCTCCATCGGATGCGGTGTAAGTGCGGCGGGGGCCTGCATCTCTTTCAGCACATCTATATGCGAGGCGAGAAAATTTATGCCGTCGGCGTCGATGACAGTGGGCACGTCCGCACCGCGCAGCAGCGCGCTGAGCGACGCGTCAAACCCGCGGCCGAGTCCGCAGCCAACCAGAAGCGCCGTTTTAGACGTCTGCGCGATCGCTTCCGCACCGCCGGAGAGGAACACCGGCTCACTGAGACGGTTCTTGATGACGCTGAGCGCTGTGTCGTCGGAAGCGAATTTGACCAGCCCCACCCCGGCGTGCAGTGCGCCGGACAGGCAGAGATAAGCCGCGCCGGGCATATCCGCGCTGCCCGCAAGGACGGCGAGCGTGCCGAAGGTACCTTTATGGCTGTTTTCCTCGCGTTCTCGGATCATTCCTTCGACGGAGCGGATCAGACGTACCGGGGATTCCTCCGGCACGCCGGCCGAAGCGGGAATGCCGATGTCCTCTACGAACACCTGCCCGCAGTGCGAAAGTGCGGAATATGAAGCAGTGGCAGGCTTTTCAGCAGTGAACGTGCAGGTCGCGTCAGCAGCAACGCAGTCGTCGCAGTAATCGCCGTCGGCTTCAGTCCCGCTGGGCAGATCGATGGCGAGAACGAAGGCGCGGGAAGCATTGATACGGCGGGCCAGCGCCGCGTCGGATGCGGGCAGGCTGCCGCGGAAGGAAAAACCGTACATCGCGTCCACGATCAGCGTGGCGCCGTCAAGCGCAGCTTCGTCCACGCGGGGACAAGTACAGCGGGAAGCGTAATAGGCGCAGTCGTGGCTTTTGGGCTTTGCGCTCTCAAGCACGGCGACGGGGATGCCCGCTTCCTCCATCAGAAGCGCAAGCGCGTAGCCGTCGCCGCCGTTGTTGCCGCTGCCGCAGACGACGACCGGCGCCGAAAGGTCCACGCCGAGCGACAGAATCCGCCGGTAGACGGCAGCCGCGGCATTGCGCATCAATGTGAGCGAAGGGATTCCGCCGTCGATGGCACGCCGGTCAAGCGCGCTGATTTCCTCCTTAGACAAAACAAGTTCCCCATTCTTCATCTTTTTCAACATCCTTTCCCCACCGAACTGCGTTCAGCATATCAGGCCCGAATTCCTTCAGCATACCCGCGTTTTGCAGCAGCATTTTCATTTTACCACAACCGGCGACTAATTGCAACAGTTGCCCGCGATATCATCTATGATGCTGCACATCGACAGGTCGGAGGCGGGAAATTCGCCGTTGACGACAAGCGGCACAAGGTAGGTATAAAGATAACCGCTGGTAAACGCGCCGTAGATGTCGCCGTCCCGCAAAGTAAAATTGCGCAGCGTCAGTCCGCGCGGAATGACCAGACCGGAGCCGCAGCCGTCGGACGAATGGACAATGTACTGCTGTCCGTCGCGGACGATATGAGTCAGGCTTTCATCACCGTTGCGGATATAGTGCCGCGTCGCAACGCCCGCACGCGGACGGACGACGGTACAAAGCGGCGAACCGTCGCGTGCGTAAGCGATGACGCGGTCCTCAAACGTGGCATAGAGGCGGCTGTCGTACATCGTCACGTCATACAGCGGGCCTTCGCAGGCGAGGCTTCCAAGCGAAGCGGTACCGACCTCGGCAAAAAAGCAATTGAGATAAAACACGCGGTTACCGCAGGTATCACAGCGGGCGACAAAGCCGTTGGAGACCGGATCGTACCGCAGCAGCGCGTAGCAGCGCAGGCTGTTGACCGATTCGATGCAGGTGCCGCAGGAATCGAAGAGGAAAATGCGCGCATTCAGGCCGTCTACCGCGGCGATTTCCTCCCCAAAGAAGGTGGCCGAGCGGACGGCCGTCCGGCTCGGGAGGGTCAGGCATACATTCATGGCCGATAACCATTCTTTCTATATGTAGTATATTTTATGCGGGCGGACCGGCAGATGTCACGCATTTGGTTGACAAAGCGCATACTTTCCGATATAATTATACTCAGAATCGGATAAAACCGCCAAAAGGCGGAGAAACGGGGACAGGATATATGTACAAAAATCTAAAGGAAAACTATCCGCTCTACGACGTTCGCACGACCGAATCCTTCCGCGCGCTCCTTGACGAGGGTGCGGAGTTGTTCGGTGACAAGGCGGCCTTCCGCTTCAAGGTCAAGGGCGGCGAGAGCAAATCGGTCAGCTACCGGGCGTTCAGGGACGAAGCGAATGCGTTCGGCACCGCGCTCTACGAACTGGGTCTGGGAAAAGCGCATATTGCCGTCATCGGCGAAAATTGCTACGGATGGGCACGCACTTATTTCACCCTGCTGGCGACCGAGGGCGTCGTCATCCCGATCGACAAGGACCTCTCCGACGAAGAAACGCAATATATTCTCGATTTTTCCGACGCGGAGGCGGTCGTCTGCACGAAGGGCTTGGAAGCAAAAATTGACCGGCTGCTCCCGTCTCTGCCGAAGCTGAAAACAATCATCTGTCTCGGCGAGCCGGCGGAGGGCGGAAACCGCTACGCAGCCGACGCGCTCATTGCCAAGGGACGCGAGCTGCTGGGAAACGGTGACACACGCTTTACAAAAGCGCCGGCTGACAACAGTGTATTGAAAGAGCTGCTGTTCACCTCCGGCACGACAGGCAAAAGCAAGGGCGTGATGCTGTCGGCGGACACGCTGCTGTTCAATGTCATGCAATCACAGAAACTGATGAAAATCACAGACGTCTGCCTGTCGGTGCTGCCCTACCACCACTCCTACGAGTCGACCTGCGGGCTTCTGACGATGTTCCACCACGGGATGACAATCTGCATCAACGAGAGCCTGCGCAGCGTGCTTCCCAACTTCAAGGTCTACAAGCCGACCGAGGTCCAGCTCGTTCCGCTGTTCGTGGAAAAGATTTACCGCGGCATCTGGGACAAGGCGGAGGAGACGGGAAAGGCCGGTATGCTGCGTAAGCTGATCAAATTTTCCAACGCAATGCTCAAGGTCGGCATCGACCTGCGCAAGAAGCTGTTTGCATCGGTGACGTCCACCTTCGGCGGAGAGCTGCTCGGGATCATCTGCGGCGGTGCGCCGCTCAAGCCCTTTCTTCCCGATTTCTTCGACAGCATCGGCATTACGCTTATCAACGGCTACGGTATCTCCGAGTGCGGCCCGCTCGTGTCGATCAACCGGCCCTGCTTCCATGACTACGAATCGGTCGGGCTGCCCCTGCCCGAGACCGAGATCCGCATCGACAATCCCAACGAAAACGGAGAAGGCGAGATCTGCGTAAAAGGCCGCAATGTGATGCTGGGCTATTACAAAAACGAAGCGGCAACGGCAGAGGCCATTACGGACGGATGGTTCCACACCGGCGACATCGGAAAGCTCGGTCACGACGGGTTTCTGTTCATCACCGGGCGTATGAAAAACGTCATCATCCTCCAGAACGGCAAAAACGTGTATCCCGAGGAAATCGAGGATAAGCTGAGCGCGATGTGCGAATACATCGGTGAGATCATCATTTTCGCATCGAAAAAAGATGAGAACAGCGAGCAGACCGTACTCGGCGCGGAAATCTTCCCTGACGCGGAGCGTGCCAAAATCCACGGCATTTCCGACGTGCAGGAAGTCATAAAAAAAGCCATCTCCGATTATAATGAGAAAGAGCCGAGCTACAAGGTGATCAAGAACATCGTGTTCCGCACCGAAGAGTTCGAGAAAACGACATCAAAGAAGATCAAGAGGAAATATAACTGATGAAACGTATTTTCTGCATCCTGCTCTTTCTTGTATGCCTGCTGGCCGCCTGCACGCCGGGCGGCTTGGCAGAAGATTCCTCCGCCGGCAGCGAAACACTGCCGGCGGAAACGTCTGCGGAGCGTCCCATCCGACGATACGTAGCACTGGGAGATTCCATTGCGCGCGGCTACGGGTTGGACGATCCGGAGACACAGGCCTATCCCGCGCTGCTGCGCGACAGGATGCAGAAAACATACGATGTGGAATATGCCAACTACGCCGTCGACGGCCTGACCAGCAGCGAATTGCTTGGTCTTCTCACTGACGGCGGCACACCGCTGCTGGACGGCGCCGACGTGGTGACGATCTGCATCGGCGCAAACAACCTGCTCGGACCGACGATCGGCCTGCTGTCCGAACAGCTCGTCGAGCTGGCGCTGGATATGCCGTCGCTGCTTCGCAAGTATTACGAAGCGATCACCACCGGGGATACGTCCGCGCTGGAGGAGGTCCGCAGCGACCTGAATCTGCTCGTCGGCGCGCTCTCGGACGCGCTGGAGGAGGAAGAATTCCGAAACGAGCTGCAGGCAGGTATCCGAAAAATGGACGAACAGCTTCCTGCAATCCTCGCCGCCGTCCGCAGGCAGGCGCCGGACGCAGGCATCTATGTAACGACGATCTACAATCCCTACAAAGGCTATGCAATCACACTCGGCGGTCTGCACGCCGACTTGCCGCTGGACGCCGTAGCGGACAACGCTGTACGGTCTCTCAACGCGATCATCACGTCGAAAGCCGACGAGCTGGGCTATACAGTGGTCGACAGCTATACCGCCTTCGAAAACAGTGACGCCGACCTGGTGAACGCCGGGACGAACTTTTCGGTCGACCCGCATCCCAACCGCGCCGGACACGAGCTGCTTGCTGCGACGCATGCAACCCAAATGCCGGAATAAAACATCAATACATAAGAGAAGTACATAAAAATGAAAAAACGGATACTCGCCTGCCTGCTCTGCGCCGCGCTTACGGCCGCACCGCTTTCTGCGGCTGCGGCCGGCGAGCCTGTCAATCTGGCGCCGGACAAGCCCTATACAATTGAAAAAGGCATCAACACCGACCATTCCTATTCCCTATACACCGAGGACGGCGGCACGTTCGATGCGGACAGCGGACAACTGACAGACGGTGCGAAGGACGGCTACTACGAGGCTTTCCGCGCGCTTTCGCGAACCGTGACCATCGACTTGGGCGCCGTTTGTTCGGTGACGGGTTACGAAGCGACGTTCTACTCCGCATCGTCGAGCGGAATCTACGTCCCCCGCTGCATTTCGATGGCCGTCTCGGCCGACGGCGTGCAGTATATGACGGTCTCGGAGACCGAACGGAGCTTTTCGATTTTCGGAACGCCCAACCGGACAAGCACGCTCGGCGACACGCTGGACGCGCCGGCGGCCGCGCGCTATGTGCACATCGAATTTCCCGTAGAGGTATTCTGCTATATCTCTGAAATCGAGGTTTACGGCTTTGCATCCCTGCAGGGGGATGAGATACCCTTCCAAGCCGATGAAGCTGCGGACTATCCGAACGCATTCTACGAAAAATACGCCGCGCGGGCGACATCATCAAAATCTATAATGGCTATTACGCGCCCAACCAATCGCTGGCTGACAACACGGCGGACGAGCTGCTGCCGTATATCGCCTATCTCGACGCAGACGGAAGGATTCAGGATACGATGTTCGACGCTGTCGCCTTCGTTCCCTGCCACGGAGACTACCCTTCGGGCGGACGGCTGGTCAAAACCAACGGCAGACCCGGCGCGGTGATGAGCGACTGGCTGTTGTATCTCGACAACACATTTGCCGAGGGACTCAACCTCGACGCGCTGGACAAGACCGTCGCGCGGGGCAACGAAGCGCTCGGCCGGGACACGCCCTGCAAGGTCTTTCTGACAATGCCCTACCCGCTCACGCAGGACAAGCCCTTCGGGGATATCGACGGCGACGGCGAAGATGAATACACGCGCACGAACGACGAACGGCTGGCGGTTCTGGCATGGTACGAAGCGGAGTACGCCAAACGTTTCGCCGAAGCGGGATACGAAAACCTGACGCTCGTCGGCTTTTACTGGTTCCGCGAGGAGGTCAACTCAGCCGACAGCGAAGACGAAGAGCGTTTTACGCAGCAGGCGACGGCGCTGCTGCGCGAAAAGGGCCACAAGGTGCTGTTCGACCCCTTCTTCACCTCCGCGGGCTTTGAGCGCTGGAGTGAACTCGGTTTCGACGGCGCGGTGATGCAGCCGAATCTGATCTTCAACGACTATTTCGAGACGGAGATACTGGAAGAATTCACCGAAATCATCCGCAAATACGGGCTCGGCGTGGAAATCGAGACAGCCGAGCCGGGGAATTTCCGGCTCGACGCCGCGCGCGCTGACAGCGCGCTGATTTACGAGCAGTACCTCTACTACGGCTGGAAGTACGGTTATATGGACACGCTGCATACCTTTTATCAGGGTGCGGGACCGGGCAGCCTCTATGACTTCTGCTATTCGAGCGACACGTATCTTCGTTCGCTCTACGATAAGACCTATCGTTTTATCAAAGGCACCTACGAAATGCCCGCGCCGACGCTGACGGCAAACGAAAGCCTTTCCGTCGAGGCAGGAAGCAAGCGCAACCGCCTGCCGGTGACGCTGGAATACGGCTGTCTGTTCTCCGAACTGTCGATTTCGGTCGAGGGCGGCGAGGGCGTGCTCCTCTTTTCCCCCGACGGCAGCGAGCTGCTCTACACGCCGCCGCTCGACTTCACTGGAGAGGATATGTTTACGGTGACGGTTGCGGATAAATTTTCATCCTCCGCGCCCGTCGAGCTGCGCATTCGAGTCGGTGAAACGGCTATTTCCGCGCCGCCGTCCGAAAGCGCCGCTTCGTCGGAGGAAAGCGGCAGCGCCGCGTTGATTGCCGGCGCTGCGGCAGCCGTCGCCGTAGCAGCAGTCGCCATATGGCTGGTGAATCGGAAGAAGAACGGGCAATAATATACAAACCCATTGCCTGCAAAAAAAGAGACAGGCCGATCGACGGTCTGACAACGTCTTACGCACATATCCGTTCAACAGCGGACACGCATGGCTTTCGGACGGTCTGTGCAAGCGTCTCCCTGCGCACTAAAACTGCAAAAAAGAACGGTCCCGCACGGGACCGCTCTTTTTTTCATAATGCTTTACGACTGACTGTCGTTTTCGTCGAATTTATCGCCGCATTCGGGGCAGAATTTCGGCGGGTTGGATTTGTCCTCAGGCTCCCAGCCGCATTTGTCGCACTTGTAGACCTTCGCGCCCGCGGGCTTCGGCGCGCCGCATTCGGGGCAGAACTTGCCCTTATTGAACGCGCCGCACGTGCAGCGCCATCCGTACAAATCCTCCGGACGCTTTTCGCCGCACTCCGTGCAGAACTTGCCCGTGCACGACGAACCGCACTTGGGGCAGGTCCAGCCATCGGCCGGCTGTGCCGTCTCCTGCTGTTGCTGCCTGCTTTGCTCGCCCATCCGGAACAGCTCCTGCGTGTTCATCCCGCCGGCCTGCTGCGCCATACCAAGCCCCATAAAGCCCATCATCGCGCCGTTTTCGTTGTTCGCGGCGCCCTTGAGCGCCTCCGCCTGCGCGCCGACGAGCGTAGCGGCTGCCATCGACGGGTCGCGCATGACCGCGCTGCGCTGCAAATCCTTGATCATCTGCTCGTCCTCGGGCGAAGCCACGACCGAATTGACGCCGAAGGACGCGACGGCGATGCCGCGCAGCTCGCGCCACTGGCCGCTGAGGACCTCGTTTAGCGCCTGCGCGATCTCCATTGTATGCCCGGGCAGCGCGCTGTAACGGATCCCCTGCGCGGAAATGCGCGCAAACGCGGGCTGCAGGGCGGTCATCAGCTCGGTCTTGAGCTGCCCGTCCAGCCGATCGCGGGTGTAATCGGCTGTGACGTTGCCGCACACGTTGGCATAAAACAGCATCGGGTCAATGATTTTGTAAGAATATTCGCCATGGCAGCGGATGCCGATGTCGATATCCAGCCCGATGTTGCGGTCGAC
The DNA here is from genome assembly GCA_904419545.1 of Candidatus Woodwardiibium gallinarum. Lineage (GTDB taxonomy): Bacteria > Bacillota > Clostridia > Oscillospirales > CAG-382 > Woodwardiibium > Woodwardiibium gallinarum. Next base: position 1,461 of record CAJFRY010000007.1, on the reverse strand, counting down.
CACGCGGAAGGGAACGGGGTTGGCCGTGCCGTATTTGTTGCCCAGAATCTCCTTGGTGTTGAAGAAATAAACGCGCTGATCCTTGCCCGTATCCCCGCCGAAGGTAATGCGCTTGCCGATGGTCTTGAAGGTGTTGAGCAGCCCCTTGCCGAGTCCGCCGTAAAAAATGCTCGGCTCGGTGGACGTATCATAGATGAATTCGCCCGCTTCCGCGCACAGCTCGACCACCTTTCCCTGATCGACGACAATCATGCACTGCCCTTCGTTGACGGCAATCACCGAGCCGTTGGTCAGGATGTTGTCCTCGCCCTTGGTGTTGGAACTGCGCTTGTCGCTGGTGCGCTTTTTGCCTTTGGTCACAAGCACGTTTTCCGGCATAGCGTCACAATAGACATATTCGCGCCACTGGTCTGCCAGCGTCCCGCCGAGCGCGCCGACGGCGGCTTTGATAAGTCCCATTTCTCCTTTTATCCCCCTTTATCTGTCGTCAGCGCCGCTACAGACGCCAAATTTGTTTTCTAAGTTATTATACTATACTTCGGGGATAGATATGTTAATGAATTTTGAACATTGTCGGACGGGAAGAAAACGAAAAATAAGCGAAAATCCGCTTGACAAATCGCCGGGCGGATGATATAATGTCAAATGTACGAAATCTGGGTGTGGCGCAGTTTGGTAGCGCGCTACCTTGGGGTGGTAGAGGCCGCAGGTTCAAGTCCTGTCACTCAGACCAGTTCGAGTGTTCATAACGACAGTGAGCGCTCTTATGTAAAGGAGTAACCCGAAAGGGTTGCTCCTTTTCTCGTTTATCCGGCCTCTCCAACCAGATATTTTATTTCAACGCCCTGTCTGCTGTTCAAAATAACATTTTCTGATAAGACAGGGCTTTGCGGCAAATCCAATACGCCGACAAACTTGTAGTGGATCACAAGCCGCTGCGTCCGGTTTTTGCCTGCGCCTTGAATGTGATAGACATCAATCCGTTCTACCAGCTCGTGAAGCATAGTCGGCGTTAAGGTTTTCATCTGCATAAACTTCCGAACCGCTTTCAGAAACTGATTTTTTGAATACACCCGGCTGTCCTCCTTGTCGCAGAGGCTTTCCAGCTCTTCGATTTCCTTTTTGAGGGAGTGCTGTTCGTCATCATACTTTTTCGACAGCTTCATGAAGCGTTCATCGGAGAGTTTGCCGTTTACATTGTCCTCGTAGGTGCGCTCGAAAAGCATATCAACCTCGCCGTACCGGGCGTTCAGTTCGACCAGCTTTTGCTGGCGGAAGCGTTTTTCACGCTCATAATCCCGCAAAGTTTTCTGAGCAAGCAGTTCCGCGAATTCTTCTTCATTCTTCTGTAAGTAACTCACCATAACGAGTTTACCCCCTTGCGGAACTGGTTTAACGAGTTTTACGCCCGCGACACAAGCAAGAAAATCCGCGCAGTTAAACAGGCACAGGCGCAAAAAG
>CAJFRY010000006.1 GCA_904419545.1 Candidatus Woodwardiibium gallinarum | reverse complement strand
TCGTCCAGATGTGTGCCGCAGCCGTACTGGCAGATATGATAGTGTTTTCCGTTTTCCTGCGTCCATTCGTCTGCCGGATCGTGGTTTGTTTCGTCATAGTCTCCGTAGAGGGTTCCGCATCTTTCGCACTGCGCAAGCTGGGAACACGTAGCAGTGCCGCCGGTGTGCTGACAGGGGTATCCGCATACGGTGCATTCCCCGTTTTCCCATGTGTGTTCGGCCGGCCCCTCGATAACAGCTTGGCAGCAGCTCCACACTTTGGTATGGCTTGTTTCTGTTGTTGTCCACGCTTCGGAACCGGTGTGGTTGGTGGAATCAACTGAGCCATAAGGTTGTCCGCAGACGCTGCAAACGGAAGAAGCTGTACAAGTATTCTGCCAAAAATTTGAAGTTTTTTCTTTATTGAAATATACCCCGCTTGAAAGCAGATATTCCGACAGCAAAAATATTCCGTCTGTGCTGTTGTCATTAGCTTTGTCTGCGTCCAACACCCGCCATTTGATAGGGGTGCCGTCGTTCACGCCAAAATAGATATAACTGTTTGGAATATAGTATGTATTCCCCTCTGCGGTCGGGTCTTTAATTCCGTTTGTCCCCAGTGTGATGGCTTTATCCTGCTTCGGTGCGGGTACCTCCTCAACGGTTAGTGTAATCTGCTCAAACTCGCTGGCGTAATCTGTTTTATAGTCTCCGTTGCACTGCTCAGAAAATACATTCAGTGTGTATTTTCCGGCAGCAAGTCCGGACGGAATGGTAACATTCACAGTTCCGTTCTCTGTGCTCGGCTGCATTACTCTGCCGTAATACTGTATGCCGCTTTCGTCCGCAATGATGGCGGAGATATATTCATTTGTTCCAACGGTCGCTGCGGTGTAATTCAGAGTAATGGTATCACCGGGAATACCAACAGCGGTCTGTTCTGTTACGCCGAAATTACGGCTTTCATCTAATATCGTTAACTTCCATTCGTTGCCTTCATAATTGCCTATCGCCGTTAATCCGCTGTCCATGCCGTCTGCGGATTTGCCACCTTCGGCGGCAGATGTGAAGAGAACAGAGTTAGGATCTAAGTTAAAAGCGGGGCGAGCAGCAAAACTCTCGTAACCTGTAAAGGAGGAGTTTAACACCTCACCAAAGGTACTAACTACGCCCACATGGCTATTATTTTCTCTTACAGGCGAACGGAGCCCCCACAAATCGGATTCGCTGCCGATAAAAGTCGCCTGTAGCAAGTAAGTATAGCTAAAGTTTGCGACATAATCAAAAAGCTCTCGTGCGGAGAGGAAAAACATCTTATCCTCCCTTGTCAAGCTGCTTTCACCCCATTCCCAACCATACAAACTCTCCTCACTATCCGTCTTTGCAACACCCAGCATGGCGCTTTGCTCTATTTGGGAAAAGTTCGATAGATTAGACGCAAAGTTTTTACACCACTCCTGTGCGTAGCTTTGCTGCCCCTCATTCGCGCTGCCATCCTGATTGGACGCTATCCCGCTTGCAAGCAGATATTCCGAAAGCAAAAACACGCCGTTTGTGCTTTCATCGTTGGCCTTGTCAGCGTTTAACACCCGCCATTTGATAGGGGTGCCGCCGTTCACGCCAAAATAGATATAACTGTTGGGGACGTAGTATGTGCGCTGATCGTCGGGAGTTGCCGTCGGGTCCTTGATACCGCTTGTCCCCGACATAATGGCCTTGTCTCCGTCCGCCGCAATTACCACAGTAGGCACAAGACCCGCCACAAGGCAGATGGTGAGCAGAAGGCTTAATAATCGTTTTTTCATAGTGTTTCCTCCTCGTTTAATTTTCCGGCACTCATGAACGTCCGCAGGGAAGTACGAATTGCATTTAACTGTAACTGTAAATAGTCCTCGTCCTCAAACAGAGCAAAATGAACACAGGCACGGACAAACAGATAGGTCATGCCCTGGATAAAATCTGCGGGCATCCCCAGTTTGCCGGAAAGCAGTTCTGCATAATTGTGATACCTTATATTTACGCCTTTGAAAAATTCCTTGCCGCATTCCCGGTACTTTGGACTTGCATATACCTGATACATAAAGCGGTATTTTGCCCCGTGGAGTTTTGCGGTGAGATAAGGCATTTCCCGCAAAAACCGTTCGATGTCCGCAAAACTGGTGGGGGCCTGTGCCATAAAGTCGTCCTCCACCTTTGCCATACAGTGGGCGGTGGATTCGATGATAATGTTGTCTTTACTGCCGAAGTAGTAGAGCAGCGCCCCATTGGTAACGCCGCAGGCCTCCGCCAGCATTTGCAGGCTGGTGTTTTCCAGTCCACTCTTGCAAAAGGTATCGAAACAGGTTTCCAAAAATGTTGTACGTCTTTCCGGGATACCTTTTTCTTGCAATACCATTCACCTCCCATTATTTTGATTAACTAATTAGTAAATTCTATGAGAAAAAATTTGTACTGTTTATCAGGCAACACAAAAAGGCGTACCCCACCCGTATAAAAACGGGCGGAATACGCCTTTGAAAAAATATGTAGTTCTTCTCTTGACAGGAAAAAAGGGCGCAGTTATGCTGTGCTTGCTTATCAGCATTTTCTCCCTTCTCACCATCATAGTCAAGACCTCTTTCTGAATATAATTCTACATATATAACCTTACCATAAAACTTGCTGGAATTCAATACTTTTTCGATAAAAAACAGAAGCACGATCAACAGTTCAAATCAAACCGTCTATTCCGCCGTGTGGACATTTAGAGGTCAAAAAAGCCTGATTATAAGCCGTTTTCAGAGCCTGAACTTTGAGGGGCAAGGTGTTTGTACCTTGCCCCTCGTTTTTGCATTTGAAAGCGTTACAGGCTCATTTTTGCAGCTTTATCATTACCTCGTCCACAAGGCCTGTATATCTGCCCTGCGCCAGCAGCTTATTGCGGTAAGTCAGCAGAGCCTCGAAAAGATACCGTCTTTCTTCTGCCGTCAAATAAAGGTGGTATTTCTTCTTCCTCATACGAAAATCACCTCGGCATTGACGGTTTCTATAACCGCCGACCGCAGGGCATTTATCCTGCCAACCCATTCCATCTGATTGTCGGCTTTCGAGGTTTCGGTAATGCTCTCACGCTCTGCCCGCTGTTTCATAAGCCGGTCAAACAGATCCTGAGCCTGTTCCTCAACATCGGCAAGATAGGATTGCAGCTTGCCGCTTGTTAAAAGGCTGGTATAAAGAGCCTTTTTGTGCTCTCCAATATACCGCAAATGCCGCTGCCCCCATACGCCGATGTGCCGTTCTTCGTTTTCGGCTTGTAATTTCAAGCAGGGCATATAATAATCGCCCCGCAGTTCGTACCAAAGACCGTTTTGCTCGTTATAGATGTACTGTTTCATTTTGTAATCCTCCAATACGATTGATTTTCCTACAAATCCAATCATTCCGGCTGACTACAAAAGCCGAAGGGAGAGAACTTCCTTACGAAGCCTCTCCCTTGCTGCGCCGTTCTTTTACACCCATTTTCATGTAAAGGGCAGGTTAAATTTGTATGGACTCTTCCGGCGTTCGGCTGCGGCACGAGCTGAAATATCTTATCGACCGCGGCGCCTGTCTGGAGCTGCGCGAGCGGCTTTCCGCACTGCTGCGGCCCGACGCGCACGCTTCCGGCGGCGGCTACGAAGTGCGCAGTCTGTATTTTGACGACATATATGCGTCCGCTTATACGGATAAGACTTCCGGCCTGCTTCGGCGTGAAAAATTCCGTCTGCGCATCTATGATGGGGACGACGGATGTATCAAGCTCGAGCGCAAGGCCAAATTCGGCGCGCTCTGCCGTAAGGAGAGCGAGCGCCTGACCCGGCAGGAGTATGACGCGCTCTTGTCCGGCGTGCTTCCCGAGCCGGATGCGCCGGGCCTGCGGGGTGCGCTGCGTACGGCGGCGCGGACGCGGCTGCTGGCGCCGTCGGTGATTGTGGAATACCGGCGGGAGGCATTCGTCTGTGAAGCAGGTAACGTCCGCGTCACCTTTGACAAAGACCTCTGCGCCTGCGTGGGGGACAGGGACCTGTTCAGCGGCCGACTGCGGCGTCTGTCCTGCTATCGCCCGGGATTTCTGCTGATGGAGGTTAAATTCGACGGCTTTTTGCCTGCATATATTCGTAAGGCACTGCAAACCGACCGTCAGCGCCGCGTTTCGCTGTCGAAGTATGCTGTCTGCCGCGACGCGCAGCGCGCCGGCGGGCGCGCTGCGCTCCCGGGAGGAGAATGGCTTGAAGGGTGCACTCGTTAGCGGCACCTTGGCGCACGGCGGATTTTGTTCTCCGACCGGACGCATCTCCCGGCATAAAGGCATTTGCCTGATATCCGCAAGAAAGGATTTGCGCAACGATGAACGACTTTTGGACTTATCTGCAAACCAGTCTCTCGACGGGCAACGCGGAGGTGACCACAGCGACTGTCATTGTCACGATGCTGATGTCCGTTGTTGCAGGCTGTCTGATCTATCTTGTTTATCGCCTGTTTTCCAAGGGTGTGCTCTATGACCGCCGCTTCAATATCACGCTGCCGCTGATGACGGTCGTCTCGGCGATGATCATTCTCTGTGTTGCCTCCAACCTTGCTTTTTCGCTCGGCGCGCTCGGCGCGCTGTCGATGATCCGCTTTCGGACCGCAGTTAAGGATCCGGTTGATCTTATGTATCTCTTCTGGTCGGTGGCTGCGGGCATCGCCGCAGGGGCGCGGCTGTATTACGTTGTGCTTTACGGCAACCTGATTGTCGCGGCGGCGGTGATCCTTTTCACTCGCCTGCGCTGGAATGAGAAAAGCTATCTGCTCGTCGTCGGCTGCGATACCGAAGCGCTCGCGTCGGTGGAGGCGCTGCTGGACGAGTATAAAACCACGCTGCGCAGCAAGGTTTGCGCAGGCGGCCGAATCGAGCTGACCGTAGAACTGAAATCCGTAGGCGGCGCGGATCTTCCGGAGCGCATCGGCGCGCTGCCCGGAGTGGAGAATGCTTCGCTCGTGTCGTATAACGGCGATTATACGACGTAATTTTGTGCAATATGGCGATTGTTATTTGAACGCTTGCGTATTATAATGCTTACGTGCATTAAAATGAATGAAGAAAAGCCGCCGTGCGCCGGAATCTCCGCTGAAAGGCAGGGATTTCGGCGCCTTGGCGGACAAAAACGGGAAAGGACGCGATCCTATATGACCAATGCGGATTCTGGCGGGCTCGAGCTGCTCGTGCTTGTGTTGTATAAAACAGAGGTGTATAATAAGCTCCTGTACGCCCTCAACGACGCCGGCATTCCCGGTGCGACGACTGTCTCCTCAAGCGGGATGGCACATGCGCTGGCCGATGCCGAGGACAGCCACATCATCGCTGCCTTTCGGGCTTTTGCCGCTTCAGACCGAAGGGAGAGCAAAACCATTTTTATGGTCATTGACAAATCGATGCGCGAACGCGTGCGGCGCGTCATCCGCGAAAAGGTCGGTGATCTCGCGCAGCCGGACACGGGTATTTTATTTGCTCTGCCGGTGACCTTTGCCGACGGCCTTTACGAAACGACCGTGCTGTGATGCGGTTTTCTGCGCTCTCTTTACGTTCGGAAAGAAGGAAAACGTTACAATGGAATTGAATGTCCTGATGTACCTTGCGATTCTTCTCATCGCAGGGCTTCTGTTCGGCCGTCTGGCGAAATTTGTAAAATTGCCCAACGTCACCGGCTATCTTGTCGCAGGATTGGTGATCGGACCCTGCGTTCTCAGGCTTCTGCCCGAAACGATCGTCGACGATTTCTCGCTCATTTCGGAAATGGCGCTGGCGTTCATCGCGTTTACGGTCGGATTGACCTTCAAGCGTTCGTACTTCAAGCGGGTCGGCTTTACGCCCGTGGTTATTGCGGTTTTTGAAGCGCTGGTCGCCGTCTTTCTCGTGCAGGGCGCGCTGGTCGCTTTCGGCTTCGACGTAGAATTTGCGCTCGTGCTCGGCGCCATCGCCGCCGCGACCGCACCGGCGGCCACGATCCTTGTCATCAAGCAGTATAAGGCGCGCGGGCCCGTGACCGAGACGCTTATGAGCGTCGTCGCTCTTGACGACGCGGTCGCATTGATCGCATTCGGCTTTTCGGTGACGATTGCCCGGACCATCTCCGGCTCTGCCGGAGCCAATATAGCATTGTCGATCCTCGAACCGTTCTGGGAAATCGCGCTTGCACTTCTGCTGGGCGCGGCCTGCGGGCTGGGGATGCTGGTGCCGATGCGTTTTTTCAAAAAGCCGGGCAACCGGCAGGCGATCCTCATCGCTTTCATTTTCCTTGCCTCCGGGCTGGCGACGCTGCTGGATGTTTCCGCACTGATGTCCTGTATGGCGCTGGGCGCGGTCTTCTGCAATGTCTCCGGCGAGAGCGATGAAATGGCCGACCTTGCCGATTCGATGACCCCGCCGCTGTTTATGATGTTTTTTGTCGTTTCGGGCGCGGGCCTGGACGTCTCGGTCATTCCGCAGATCGGGCTGGTCGGTATTATCTACGTCGTCGTTCGTGTCCTCGGCAAAATGCTCGGCGCGTACCTTGGCGCAAAGCTGATGAAAGCGCCTAAAGCGGTCTGCCGCTACATCGGCCCGACGCTGATTCCGCAGGCGGGCGTCGCCATCGGCTTGACCCTGGTCGCGCAGCAGGTGCTTCCCGCCGATCAGGCCGATACCATACGCGCCGTCATTCTCTGCGGCACATTGATTTATGAGATCATCGGTCCGGCGGTCACGAAGCTGAGCCTGACCAAGGCCGGTGAGATTCAGAAGCAAGCGGGAAAATAGGAAAAGAAGGCGTTTGCACTTGATGTTTCCGGCTCCTTACGCCCGGTACCCAAAGACAGCCGGACGTGCGGGGCAGGAATAGCGTAAAAGGTTTTGGAACCGATATTTTCTCTTTTTGAAAGCAATCTGTGCTGCGGGCAAAAGGTCCGCAGCACTGTTTTTTGATACTTGAACGCGATTCAAAGCCGTATGGCAACCGAGTATAATCCGATTCGGATTTTGCGAAGGCCTTTGACGGGCAAAATCGGATTTTGCGGAGGCCTTTGACGGGCAAAATCAGATTTTGCGAAGGCCTTTGATGGGCAAAATCAGATTTTGCGAAGGCCTTTGACGGGCAAAATCGGATTTTGCGGAGGCTTTCGCCGAGCAAAATCTTATATAACGGAGTGTGCGAAAGTTATTTGCCTGCGTTTTGGTATAAACCATCCGAAAGACCATACACCGTGTATCTGTAAATTTATTACGGGGCTGCCGCAAGTGAAAAGTCACAAGCGGCAGCCCCGTATGCGGGGAAAAGCAGGCGGCATAGCCGTTGTTGCTTTGGCTCTGCAAAAGACGTGAAACGGTTTTGCAAACCCTTGCCCGAAGGGATTTCGAACACCGATCATTCGGTCAATTGGTTTGCGGCATGCAAAGCCCGGCAAAACATGCTGCATTACGGCTTGCATGAAGAAGGCTTATTTCCTCGGTGTACGCTTTGCCTTTACTTCCGGCGTTTTGCGGCGAACAGAAGCAGCACCAACGGAATCGCCAGCAGGAGCAGATACCACGCGCCGCCGCTGTCCGGCTCCGCCGTCGTCTGCGTGCGCGTGCTGCCGGTGATCGGGGCCAGTGCGACCTCCTCGTGCAGCTCCTCGGCACGTGCGGGGTCGGGATTTTCGGTGAATACCGCAGTGTATGCGCCGCCCTGCCCATCGGCAATCCGCGGAAACTCGGTCAGTGTGCCGGTTTCGTCCGCCCAGCCGGTGAACGTGTACCCGGGCTTCGACGGGTCGGACGGGGCATAGAGCACCCGTTCTGCGGCCGCACGCACCTCGCGCACGGCGCCTTCCGCCTCGAAGCGGTAGACGCCGCCGGCCGACTGCGCGAGAAACAGCCGGTCAAACACCGCCGTCCCGCCGTAGGCCGTAAAGGTCACGCGCACCACCGTGTCGTCCGCATCGAGCCAGTCGGACATCGGGATATAGCCCGCCCACGTGCCGGACGGCGCCTCGGGGACGTCAAAGCCGAAGCAGGCGGCCAGCTCCTGCGAAAAGCGGACCGTATTTCCGGAAGCCGTTTGCAGTGTGATGTCCCAGCGCACGTCCGCGTTCGCCGTCACGCCGAAATACAGGTCGGCGCCGCCGGCGTTCCCCGCCTCCGGCGTACAGACGAACGTCCCGCCGTCCTCGACCGTGAGCCCGTCCTCTGCCGGGAGCAGGGAAAGGTCGTTTGTGTAGGTGCCGCGCGCGGGGGCGGCAGCCTCGTCTCCGTAGCGCAGCGAGGGCATGACATTTGCCCGCCAGTCGGAGGAATAGCGTTCGGAATGCTCGGTGTAGTCGTTGGTATCCTCGGGGACGGCGTAAAGCATTTCCTCGTTGTCCTGCCGCAGAATGGGCGTAAAGAAGGTTCGGCCGTTGTAGTCGAAGCTTGCGAACAGCGCGTCGTAGGACGCTTCCCCGTCCTCGAAGCGGAACACGCCGGTGCCGACGGTAAAGTCAAACGTGCGGATCGAAAGCGGCGTGTCAATCAGCTCCAGATCATACACTTGGCCGTCGGACAAGATCACCTGACTGCCGCGCGTGAAACGAAGGGAAGGCGTGTCTCCGGCCTTCGCCGTCAGCTCGAGCACCGCGCGGCCGTCCGCCGTCCGCAGCCGTGCGGCCGTCCCGTCGCCGCGGCGGAGAACCGCCCGGACATTGGGGCGGGGAAGGACGAGCGAATCCCAAACCGTTTCCGAATCCCCGCCGGACAGCAGCAGAACCGCGTTGCGGTCCGCGTAAAGCCGCAGCACCTCGTCTGCCCACGCCAGCGTGGCGGATCCGGCGTCGCTGAGGTGCAGGAGTATAAAGTCATAGCCGCCGAGGTTGACCGTCTCAAAGCGGTTTTCGCTTCCCGCCTCCTCCCACAGCAGCGTGTCGCCGCCGTCCGCGGGTGTGGCGGGCTGCGCCGTTACGCGCAGCTTCCCGTCCTCGGAGCAGGTCAGCAGCTCGGCGAGAAAGGTGCCCGTCTCGCCGCTTTCGACCGTCCCCAGTGTGTCCCAGCGATTTTCGCGGTGGTTGTAGATTTTCAGCAGGATGGGGTCGCCGTTGCCGGTTTCGCCCCGGTAGGAGACGGCCGCCGTCCCCGCCTCGCCGGTCACCGAGACCACGAAGCTCTGATAGGGCAGACAGCCGTTGACCGCCTCCGTCACGATGTTCTCCCGCTCTGCGAAAGCGACGAGCGCCTCGGTCGACTGCCGCAGCGCTTCGCTGCCGAACAGGCCGAGCCGGTTTTGGTACATGTTGATGTTCTTGCAGGTGGTTGCGCCGTACATCGTCCCTTCGAGCCCGTCGCCCTCCAGCAGCGCGCCCGCACCGTCCGGCCGGAAGGTGTAGGCCGGCACTTCGCGCACGGTGAAGAGAAGAAAGCGCTCGGCGACGTCTCCCGATGCGTCGGTCATCGAGACGCGCAGCCGGTTGGCGCCGGTGCGCAGCCGGTCGGCGCCGAAGGTGTATGTCCCGCCGCCGTCCGGCGTCACGGCGGGGTCGTCGTTGAGGAACAGCGCGGCGGACTGCGCGCCCGTGACCGTCACGGTCAGCGCCTGCCCCGCGTAGAGGACACCGCCGCTTTCCACCGATGCCGTCACGGACGGCACTTCCGCCGCGCCGGCGGTCAGCGGGAGGAGGGAAAATACCAGCAGGCAGGCCAGCAGCAGGCAGAAGGTCTTATTCGTCCGCATGGCTCAGGCTCCTTTCCCGGCCCAGCTTTCCGCGGTCGAGTGCGTTGAGAAAGCCGGTCGCCGCGTAGATGATGCTGTCGCCCACCGTGTCGCCGTTGTCGAGCGGCAGGGTCTTGTTTTGTTCTTCTTTCTGCAGGAACTTCGGCGCGGGATTGATGATGAGCACCTTTTTGCAGGGGGATTCATAGCCGAAGGAGGTATGCGTTTCATAGGTGAACAGCTCGATCTTTGTCAGGCGGATCGTGTGCTCGAACGCGCAGACCCCGTTCCCGAGTACGGTCATCGGCCTGCTGCGCCGCTTGGCGCAGATGAGTTTGCAGGAATAGCGTTTGTCTCCCATTTGCAGCGTAAAGTCCTCGCCCGCCGAGAGGGAGAACAGCGACGCGTAGGGGCGGCGGATCTCCGAGAGGCCGTACCCCTTTTCCGCCGCGACGGCTTTGAGTTTTTTGAGGAAGGCTTTTCGCTTCTTCCACGCGCGCAGCAGCCGGAAGACGGGCGGCAGCACGAGCAGCGCGATCAGTACGGGGATCAGCACTGCCAGCACGCCCGGTGTGAGGAGCTTGGAGAGCGTCGGCCATACGCCGCAAATCAGCCGTACCAGCAGCTCGGCGCCGACGGCGCCCAGCGCGCAGCCGAACGAGATGCAGGTCAGGGCCCGGCGATAGGCTTTGCTCTCCGCGTAAGGCTCGCGGGATTCGTTCATCCGGCCGAACGCGCGGAACGCCGAAAAACGCGCGGCGAGCTGGACGAGGAACAGCAGCGGCAGCAGGATGACGAGACAGAGCGCTTTATTCGGAAACAGGACCGGCAGCGCCGCGTCCAGCCACGAAAGCGGCAGCAGCAGGAAGAGCAGCGCGAACGCGGCCGTCTCCGCCCAGAAGCGAACGCTGCACAGCAGGAAGCGCAGCGGGCGTCCTTCCCCGACGTCCGCGTACTGCTTCCGCAGCGCGCGGTCGTAGAGCGTGGCCGTCCGCACCAGCAGGAAAAAGAGGACGAGAAGCATCAGCGCGCCGGCCCACGCGCCGACGAGGGACGGGTCGTAGCCCTCCGGCACGAAGGGAATTGCCCTTGTGACGGCGTAAGCGGCCTGTGTGACGGCGATCAGCAGGACGAAAACGGTCAAAAATCGTCCTGCGGCTTTCAGATACGGTTTCATAATCGTGCTGTTCCCTCCGATTGGTTGTTTGGCGGTTTTCTTACGGAAAGCCCCGTCGGCACCATACAGATGGATACCGCTGCGAGGCAAAAAAGACGCGGAAGCCCCCGTTCCGCGCGAATTGCGGTTTGCCGTGTTCGAAGAAGCATATCGTTGATTTATTATATCATACTTTCCCCCTGCATTTCAACACATCTCCGGAAACTGTAAAAAACACGGCGGACAGATGTAAATAAATGCGTCGCGCCTTGACTTTCGGGGCAGGAAATGGTATAATTTTTTAATCAGTCGGATCGGCGCGCCAGTCCCCGCGCAGAGAGGAGTCAAGATGGAACGGATCAACGCCTTTCTTTCGCTTGGTCTGCCCGAAATCGCCGCGCTTTTCGCACCGTTCGAAACTTCGCTGACCGTGCTGGGCGTCACCCCGCTGTCCGAGAGCATGGGCAACAGCGGCTACGCGGTGGAGACCGATGCGGGGAAGTTCTTTCTGAAAATTTATTCCAATGCCACCGACGGGACCGAGGCCGCTTCGTATGCGTATTGGCGGGACAGACTGCGCGTCCCGCAGTTGTTTTACCACGATGGAAGCAAAAGCGCGTTTCCGTACGCGTATACGATTGCGGAGTGGGTTCCCGGCGTGCCGCTCGTCCGCTTCGTGCGGGAGCAGGGGAAATTCCCGCCGGAACTGGCCCGCCAGGCCGGGTGGATGTGCGGCCTGCTCCATACGCGGCAATATCCGCACGACGCTTTGCTGGACGAAAGGCTGAACGCCGCCGGGGACCTGCCGCGTTGGCGGGAAAAGCTGACGGTGCTGCTGAACGGCCGCCCCGGTTCCCGGCTTAAGGCTAAAACGGTCGAGGCGCTGCGCGCCTTTGTGCGGGACAATCCGGCGCTTTTGGACAGACTTGAGGAACGGAGCGTTTTCTGCCACGGCGATTTCTCGTCCGCCAACCTGATGTGCGCGGACGGGGAACTGACTTTGATTGACTTTGAATGGGCGTACGCCGGTTCGCCGTATACCGACATCGGGCACTTTTTCCGCAGGAGGGACGATGATGCGGCGGCGCTGCCCGACAGCGGCGTATATGACGCGTTTGCGGACGGATATAACGCCGCCTCGGACGTCCCGCTGCCTGCCGGCTGGCTCGCGCTCGCGCGGTTATGCGACGTTTCCGCGCTGCTCTGCCTGCTGAATTACGAGCACGCACCGGTGGCTTGGGTGCCCGATATCGAGCGCGACATCCTGCGCACGGTGTGCGGTTTTTCATAGAAGGATTACGATTTCTGCGAGGGAAGGACAGATATGCCGAAGTACAAAATTATCGTGTTCGCCAACCAGAAGGGCGGCGTGGGCAAGACCACGTCGGCCGTCAACCTCGCGGCGGCGATGGGGCGCGCGGGCAAGCGCGTGCTGCTGGTCGACGCAGACCCGCAGGGCAACGCCACCTCGGGGCTGGGCATCAGCAAGCGTCGTGCGGGCGGCACGGTCTACGATCTGCTTATCGGGCGGCTGAAGGCCGACGAGGCCGTTGTCCGCACCGATTTCAAGAACCTGTCGGTCATCCCCTCGTCGATGGACCTCGTCGGCGCCGAGCTGGAGCTGGTGGACGAGGAGCGCCGCCAGTACCGCCTGCGCGATGCGCTGCGTCCCCTGCGCGAGCAGTACGACGTAATTGCCGTCGACTGTCCGCCCTCGCTCGGGCTGCTGACGATCAACGCGCTCACTGCGGCGGACGGGGTAGTCGTGCCGCTGCTGTGCGAATATTACTCGTTGGAGGGGCTTTCCCAGCTTACCCAGACCATCCGCCAGATCAAGAAGCTGTACAACCCGTCGCTTGAGCTGCTGGGCGTGCTGATCAATATGTACGACGGGCGGCTCAACCTCACCGTGCAGGTGATGGACGAGATTAAGCGCCATTTTGCGGACAAGCTGTTCCGCGTACCGATCCCGCGCAACGTCAAGGTGAGCGAGGCGCCCAGCTTCGGGCAGCCGATCACCGAGTACGACCGTTCCTCGCGCGGGGCGGTCGCTTATACGCTGGTCGCAGAGGAACTCATCAAGCGGCTCGGCGGATAAAACGGGGAGGGAACGAAACAACATCATGGCGACTGCAAATCCGAAAAAAGGGCTCGGCCGCGGACTGGACGCGCTGCTGGCCGACAACGACGCCGAGACCGGCGCCAACCGCACCGCGATGCTGCGCACGCTCGATATCGAGCCCAACCGCAAGCAGGCGCGGCGGAATTTTGATAAAGAAGCGTTACAGGAGCTGGCCGAATCGATCGCCGAGCACGGGCTGATCCAGCCCATCGTCGTGCGCCGGCGGGAGAACGGCTATTATGAGATCATCGCCGGCGAGCGCCGCTGGCGCGCAGCCAAAATGGCCGGCCTGTCAGAGGTCCCCGTGCTCGTCAAGGACCTGTCGGACGAGTCGGCGGCGGCCGTCTCGCTGGTGGAAAATTTACAGCGGGCCGACCTGAATCCCATCGAAGAAGCGTCGGGTTACCGTGACCTCATCGACGCGTTCGGGCTTACACAGGAGGAAGCGGCGCGCCGCGTGGGGAAGTCCCGCGCGTCGGTGGCAAATATGCTGCGTCTGCTTACGCTGCCGCAGAAGGTGCAGGATCTCTGCATTGACGGCAGTCTGAACTACGGCCACGCGCGCAGCCTGCTCCCGCTCTGCGGCGTCCTTGCGGACGAGGCGGTCTGCGCCTGCGCCGATACCGTTGTGCGCAGCGGGCTGTCCGTGCGCGAGACCGAGCGCTACGTCAAGCTGCTGCTCGAAGGGCAGGACAAAGCGCAGCCGGGCGGTCAGTCGCTTATCAGCCGCACGTATTATAAGCAGCTCGAAAGCAAGGCCGGCGGCATCCTCGGCCGGCGGGTGACCATCCGCCGCAAGCCGAACGGAAGCGGCAGTCTGGCGCTGGCCTATTCCTCGGCCGACGACCTGGAGCTGCTGATGAAATCATTGTGCGGCGACGAGCTGTTCTCGGAGGAAGAATGAACGGCTTTTTAAGCCGACGCCATAAATTTGGAAAGGGACGATAGAAATGCTCGACATCAAATACATCAGGGAAAACGCGGAGGCGGTCAAGGTGCGCCTGGCGACGCGCGGGACCGACTATTCGGCGTCGGTCGACAAAGCCCTTGAGCTGGACGCTGCGCGCCGTGCGCTGATAGCGGACAACGAGGAGCAGAAGGCCAGACAGAATGCCAAAAATAAGGAAATCCCCGCCCTCAAGAAGGCGGGGCAGGACGTTTCGGCTGTTTTTGAGGAGCTGAAGGCCATCGCCCGCCGCATTAAGGAGGACGACGCGCGTCAGGCAGAGATCGAAAAGGAGCTGGAGGACGTCCTGCTCTCCATCCCCAACCTGCCGAATCCGCGCGTCCCCGTCGGGAAGGACGACAGCGAGAACGCCGAAATCCGCCGCAGCGGCGAGCCGACGCAGTTCGGCTTCGAGCCGAAGGCGCATTGGGACCTCGGGCGCGACCTCGGCATCCTCGACCCCGAAACCGCCGCCAAGGTCAGCGGCGCGCGCTTCCACTTCTATAAGGGTCTCGGCGCGCGGCTGGAGCGTGCGGTTGTCAATTTCTATCTCGATACGCATACGGGCGCGCACGGGTACACCGAGGTGTTCCCACCCTATATGGTCAACCGCGATTCGATGCGCGGCACCGGTCAGCTTCCCAAGTTTGAGGAGGACGCGTTCCGTGTGGCGAACAACGACTATTTCCTCATCCCCACCGCAGAGGTGCCGGTGACGAATATGCACCGCGGCGACATCCTGTCCGCCGATGTGCTGCCGATCAAGTACGCGGCCTATTCCGCCTGCTTCCGCGCCGAGGCGGGCAGCGCGGGGCGTGACCAGCGCGGCCTGATCCGCCAGCACCAGTTCAACAAGGTCGAGCTGGTGAAGTTTACCACGCCGGAAAGCTCGTATGACGAGCTGGAAAAGCTCACCGCCGACGCCTGCCATGTTCTTGACCTGCTCGGCCTGCCCTACCGTGTTGTGATGCTCTGCACGGGCGATCTGGGCTTTTCCTCGGCGATGACCTACGACATCGAGGTCTGGATGCCGTCCTACGGCCGCTACGTAGAGATATCCTCCTGCTCAGACTTTGAGGACTATCAGGCGCGGCGCGCGGCCATCCGTTATAAGACCGACCCGCGCGGCAAGGCGTCGTTCGTCCACACGCTCAACGGTTCGGGCGTAGCTGTCGGACGCACGGTCGCGGCCATTCTCGAGAATTATCAGCAGGCCGACGGCAGCGTTACCGTGCCCGAGGCGCTCAGACCCTATATGGGCGTCGATGTGATCGGTGCGGCGCGATGAACAGCGTTGAACAAATTTTATGGGGGCTCTGTGCCGGTCTGGCGCTGGCTCTGATTTATACGTTTTATATCAAACGCGTGCAGGGCGGTCTGATTCGCCGGCTGCTGGCGGCCGACGCGCTCACCGAAGGCTCGGCGGTCGGTCTGGCGGCGCTCGGTTATAAAAACGGCGTTCTGCTGCGCCACGCGCTGCGCGAGGGCACACCGCTTTCCGCCGTCGTACAAAGCACGCCCGACGGACGCTATTTCATCCCTGCCGAGAAGGTGGAACTGGCGGAAAAACGCTACGGCAACGAGGGAATGTCGATGTTCGTGATGCTCATCTCAATCCTTGTCCTGTTTGCGGTCGCGCTGGTGTGCGTATATGTGTTTCCCGAGCTGATCGATTGGTTCGAGAGTATGTTCGGCGGCGGCTCGTAAGCGGGAAAGAGAGGGGAACCTTTTATGTACGAGAGACGGAAGAAGGGGATTAACCCCCTCGTTCTCATCTTTATCATCGCGCTCGTCGCCGTCTGTGTGACGCTCGTCGTGCTGCTTGCGCTCGGCTACCGGTATAAGAGCACCGATAAGGGCTATACCTTTTTCGGCAAGGTGCAGAGCGGTCAGCCCGTCACCGGCACGATTAAAGTGCCCGGCGGCGTCACCGCCGAGCTGGATTATATGAATCGCACCATCACCTATTCCAACGGCGACGTCTACACGGGCGACATCGAAGGCATCTACCGTCATGGGAACGGGAAAATGGTTTTCGCTACCACGGGGGATGTCTATGAGGGCTCGTTCGTCGATGACGAACTGACCGGCTACGGCACCTATACCTATGAAAACGGGGATGTTTATGTCGGATATCTCTCGGGCGGCAGCAAGGAGGGCACGGGCACCTACACGTGGGCTTCCGGTGCGCGCTACGAGGGCGCGTTCCAAAACGGGCTGGCCAACGGGCTCGGCGTGTTCGTCTGGTCCGACGGTGCGCGCTACGAGGGCGATTTCAGGGACGGGACCAAGGACGGGCAGGGCAAGTTCTATTTTTCCAACGGCGATTTTTATGAAGGACAATTCGCCGCCGACCGGCGGGAAGGCGAGGGCTTTTATAAGTGGGCCAATGGAGAGACCTACACCGGGACCTTCCATGCCAACAGCATGGATACGCGCCTGACCGACGAGGAAGGGAATTTCATCCCCGACGGCGACGGCTGGAAGCACGGCGAAAAAGCCGTTTACACCTGGCCGGACGGCCGCACTTACACCGGCTATTTTGAGGCGGGCAGGATCGTGGTCGTCGACGACACCGTCCCGCCCGATGTCTCCGACCCTGCGGACGGCGCACAATGACGACAGAGAGGGAGCATATATGGCTGAATTCATCCTTTCGGCATTTGCCGATGAGATCACGCCCGATTTCGACGGGCAGCTCGAAGCGCTGAAAAAACTCAACATCCCGCTGCTGGAGCTGCGCGGCGTGGACGGGAAGAGCTTTACGCAGCTCACCGACGCAGAGGTATCTGCCGTGGGCGGAAAGCTGAAGAAGGCCGGCATCGGCCTGTCCGCGCTCGGCTCGCCGATCGGCAAAATCGCGGTTACCGACGATTTCGAGGCGCATAAGGCGCTGCTTGACCGTATCATGGACATCGGCGACCGGCTGGACTGCAGGCGCATCCGCGTGTTTTCGTTTTATCGCGGCGAGGGGCAGTCTGACGAGGCATTTGCCGAAACGGCCTGCCGGATGCTCGGCGAGCTGCTGGATAAGGCCGAGGCGCGCGGCTTTATGCTTTGCCACGAGAATGAGAAGGACATCCTGGGAGACACGCCGCAGCGCGAGAAAGCGCTGCTCGACCGTTTCGGCGGCCGCCTGCGCGCCGTGCTGGACAGCGGCAATTTCGCTTTCTGCCGCTTCGACCCCGCACCCGCCTACGGGCTGCTGAAGGACTATATCGATTATATGCACATCAAGGATGCAGACGAGGACGGCGTGATCGTGCCGCCGGGGAAGGGGAAGGCGTTGCTGGAGGAAACGCTCCGCTTACTGAACGCCGACTATCCCGACCGTGAGCTGGTGCTGACGATGGAGCCGCACCTGATGATGTTTACCGGCCTTTCCTCGCTGTCCAAACTGGACGACATCAGACATAAATACAGCTTTTCCACCCCGTTTGAGGCGTTCGAAACCGCGACTTCCGCCGTGCGGGAGATGCTCGCGCGGCTTTAAGAGATGCGCAGGCTTTGGTCGTCGGCTGCGCCGCTGCTGGGCAATGCCGCGGCGGGGCTGCTGACCGCGCTGCCTTTTCTGGACGGCAGGCTGTTTTTCTGCGCCTACCCAGGGCTGATTCTCTTCCTTGCTCTGCGGTTCCGCGACGGAGGGCGTCGCTTCGGGCGCTGTTACCTGTTCGCGTATTGCTTCCATCTGCCGCTGTACTCTTTTTTCGTCAATCTGTACCCGTTTGAGGGCTTCGGCATGACGCGGGGCGTCGCCGTTTTTGTCGTGCTGCTGGCCGTTTTTGCCATTCCTGCCGTGCACGCGCTTTTCTTCTCCGCCGTGTTTACCATGCTTCGCTTTGTCCGCCGCCGCGCGCTGCTGCCGCTTTGTGCGGGCGCGCTGTGGGTGATTTTCGAGTGGACGCTCTCGCTCGGTACGCTGGCTTTTCCGTGGGGGACGCTGGCCGCCGGGCAGTATCTTTTCCTGCCCGCAATCCAGAGCGCGTCGCTGCTCGGGTCGTATTTCGTTACGCTGGTGATTGTCACCGGCTGCGGTTATCTGGCGCTGTTTGCACGGCAGCCGGAGAAGAAAGCGGCCCTCGCCGCCGGCAGCGCACTGCTGGCAGGTAACCTTACGCTCGGCTGCATTTTGCTGGCGCTGCCTGTCAGCGAGACCGAGACGATCCGCGCCGCCGTGGTGCAGGGGAATATCGGAACGAGTGAAAAATGGGAGTCCGGCCGCGCAGAGGAAATCCTCTCGCTTTACGCGTCGCTGACAGAGCAGGCCGCTGCGGCGGGCGCCGAGCTGATTCTGCTGCCCGAGTCGGCCGTCCCGATATATTTTGACGAGAACGGTGTGCTTTATCGGACGTATGCGCGGATTGCTGCCGAATACGGATGTACCATCGCCACCGGTGTGCTCGTCCGTGAGGGGGAGGTCGGGCGCAATGCATTTCTGGCTGTGTATCCCGACGGCAGCATTTCGGAGCGCTACGATAAACGACATCTCGTCCCGTTCGGCGAATATTTGCCGTTTGAGTCGCTGCTGAAGACGTTGCTGCCCTTTTTAGAGGACCTCAACCTCGGCAGCACGCAGTTTGTCGCCGGCGAGGACAGCACCGTCGTCCCGCTTTGCGGTATCGAGACCGGCGCGCTCATCTGCTATGATTCCATTTTTCCGCCGCTGGCTGCCGAGAGCATCCGCAGCGGCGCAAAGCTGCTGGCCGTCGTGACCAACGACTCGTGGTTCGGCGATTCGGCTGCGCTCAGCCAGCATATGTCGCATTCGGTGCTGCGCGCGGTGGAAAACGGCGTCTGTGTCGTGCGCGCGGCCAATACCGGCATTTCCTGTATTATCGGCCCGAAGGGCGAGCTGCGCGCGCAGACAGCCCCCGAGACGGTTGCGGTCGCCTATGCCGACGTCGGCGCCGCAGCGCATCGCACGCTGTACAGCTATATCGGCGATGTGATACTGTACCTATCCTTTGCGGTTGTTTTGGCTATCCTCTTATGGTCTTATATTGAAAAAAGGACGGAGAAAAAACATGACAGAGATCCAATTGCACAGCAAGCCGGTGTATGAAAATTGCGAAAAGGCTGTCGTCCAGTGCTATGTGCAGGCGCGCTCGCGTGAGCTGACGATGCCGCCGCGGCCGGCGGTCGTCATCTTCCCCGGCGGCGGGTATGACTATACCTCCGACCGCGAGGCCGAGCCGGTGGCGAACGCCTATCTGGCGGCTGGTTACAGCGCGTTTGTCGTCCGTTATGCGGTCGGCGCGGACGCGAGGCATCCGCATCCTTTGCTTGACGCAGCGGCCGCGATTGCGCTCCTCCGCGCCCGTGCGGAGGAATTCCATATCGACCCGCAGAAAATCGCCGTCTGCGGTTTTTCGGCGGGCGGACATCTTGCCGCGCACATCGGGACGCAGTGGCACCTGCCGCTGCTGCGCGATACGCTCGGCGGCAAAAGCGAGGACTTCCGCCCGAACGCGATGGTGCTTTGTTATGCCGTCATTTCAGGCATCCGCAGTCCGCATCTGCATTCCTTTCTCAATTTGCTCGGGCCGGAGCCCTCGCAGGAGGAGCTCGCCGGCCTTTCTGCCGAGGAAAAGGCTGATGGACGCACGCCGCCGGCTTTTATCTGGCATACGGCGAACGATACCTGCGTCCCGGTTGAGAATTCGCTCGTAATGGCCGGCGCGCTTGCCAAGGCGGGCGTCCCCGTCGAGCTGCACGTGTTTCCGAACGGTCTGCACGGCCTGTCGGTCTGTACTTATGAGACGGCGGCCGGCGGCAGCGAGGAGCGTGTCTATCCTTACGTTGCGCGGTGGGTGCCATGGTCGGTTCGGTTCCTTGAAAACGTGTTCCGCGGCGGCGACTTCCGGCACTGAAGCGCCGGACGGCTTTGTTTTTGTGGCAAGTCAACAGCGACGGAGGGATTTACGGTGGAAGAAATACAAATCCACAGCAGGAACGTATATGAAAACTGTGAAAAAGCGGTGCTTCAGTGTTATGTACAGACGCGCTCCAAAAAGCTGACGATGCCGCCGCGGCCGGCGGTCGTCATCTTCCCCGGCGGCGGGTATGACTATACCTCCGACCGCGAGGCCGAACCGGTGGCGAACGCCTATCTGGCGGCTGGCTACAGCGCGTTTGTCGTCCGCTATGCGGTCGGCGTGAATGCGCGTCACCCGCATCCTTTGCTTGACGCGGCGGCCGCGATTGCGCTCCTCCGCGCCCGTGCGGAGGAGTTTTATATCGACCCGCAGAAAATCGCCGTCTGCGGTTTTTCGGCGGGCGGACATCTTGCCGCGCACATCGGGACGCAGTGGCACCTGCCGTTGCTGCGCGATACGCTCGGCTGCAAAAGCGAGGACTTCCGCCCGAACGCGATGGTACTCGGCTATCCCGTCATCTCGGCAACCAGAGGGGGACATCTGTATTCGTTTCTGAACCTGACCGGCCCCGACCCTTCGCATGAACAGCTCCATGCGCTTTCTGTGGACGAAAACGTGGACGAACGGACGCCGCCGGCCTTTCTCTGGCATACGGCGGACGATACCTGTGTTTTTGCGGTTCATTCGCTGCTGATGGCCGGCGCGCTTGCAAGAGCGGGGGTGAAAGCCGAGCTGCACGTATTTCCGAAGGGGAACCACAGCCTGTCGGTCTGTACGCGCGAGACGGCGGGCGGCGGCAATCCGGACCGTATCTACCCGTATGTCGGCAGATGGATCCCGTGGTCGGTGGAATTTCTTGAAAACGTCTTCTACGGCGGCGATTTTCATGAAACATTTACCATAGATTCTTAATAATGATCTTACTGAATGATGCGTTTGAATTAATCGAACAAATGAATTGATAAATTTCCTTTGAGAACGGCTGCAATACGTGAGATGCCAAGGGTAACAATCTATTGAAGAAGGGCATAACATATGAGTTTCTTTTCTAAGTTCTTAAAAAAGAAAGCCTCAACCGCAAATATGCTTCGAGAGAATATGTCTTTTGAAAATTTGGAGTGCCAAAGTTTATGGGATTTAAAGGTCTATATGGATGCCACATTATCGCAAAACCGCTATATTGCCAAAAGTGAATATCGTGCACAGTTGCTTGACAGTAAGAAAACCGTTGAGTATTTTGGTGTGCTTCAAAGCAGCCGATTGTTAGATGCTTTCTGCAAAAATAACGGCCTTTCACTTTCTGTTATCGAAGGAGCATTATCAAAATATATAAACTTTGAAGCCCTTGTTGACGAGCATAATGAATCTTTTATCCGTCGTGCGATGATCGAGGAACAACATTATTTGGATAATATTCTTCGTGAAGTTGATCCTCAAATCAAATTGGATGAAGATCAACGTCGTGTTATTTTGACGGATGAGGATTATTGTCTTGTTATTGCTGGTGCGGGTGCGGGCAAAACCACTACAATTGCGGCAAAAGTTAAATATTTGGTGGAGAAAAAAGGAGTTGAACCATCTCAGATTCTTGTTGTATCTTTTACTAATAAGGCTGTTCAAGAGCTTCGTGATAAACTGAATAGCGATTTGGCGATAGATTGCCCTATTGCTACTTTCCATTCAACCGGAAATGCTATATTGAGAAAACAGTCATCGGAAAAACTTAATATTGTTGATTCTTCAAAGCTATACTTTGTTTTGCAGGATTATTTCAAAAGTTCTATATTAAAGAACGAAAGACTTGTAAATAACTTGATTTTGTTTTTTGCTTCATACTTTGATGCTCCGTATGAGGGTGAAGATCTCAATAGTTTTTTCAATAAAATTGCAAAATCAAATTTTGCCACAATGCGTAGTGATCTCAACGAGTTTAAACAACAAGTTATTGATATTCGCACAAAAAACTCAGTGACAATTCAAAGCGAAGTAATGCGTTCCCATCAAGAGGTGGAAATTGCAAATTTTTTGTATTTGAATAACATCGACTATGAATATGAGCCGATGTATAAGTATGATATTCTTTTTTCAAAAAAGCCCTATACGCCCGACTTTATTATTCGGCAGGGTGATAGAGTTGCCTATATTGAACATTTCGGCATTACGCAAGATGGCAAAAATGATCGCTTTAGTGACGATCAGCTTGAAACCTATAAAAAGGCTATAAATGACAAAATCAATCTGCATAGGCAACACGGCACAAATCTTATCTATACTTTCTCGCAGTATTCAGACCGTAGATCTCTATTAGAGCATTTGCAAGAGGAACTGGAAAATAACGGTTTTGAGTTGCATCCCCGTTCCAACAAAGAGATAATGGAAAAGCTCGTATCCACCGAAGAAAACCGTTACATAAGAAAGCTTGTCAATTTGATTTGTCGCTTTATTACGAACTTCAAAACAAACGGTTTTACTGCGGATGAATTTAGCCGTATGTATCATTCAACTCAAAATGTACGTACAAGACTCTTCTTGGATATTTGCAACGATTGTTATCTGGAATACGAGCGTTATCTAAAAGAAAACAATGCCGTTGACTTTGAGGATATGATAAATGAATCTGCACGGGTTCTCCGAGAAGTCAAAGAAATGAAGAAGAAACTTGATTTCAAATATATTATCGTAGATGAGTATCAAGATATTTCACGGCAAAGATTTGATTTAGTAACAACCTTGTCCGAAGTTACTGACGCGAAGATAATTGCTGTCGGTGATGATTGGCAATCCATTTATGCGTTTAGTGGTTCCGACATAACACTCTTCACGAAGTTTGAGGAGAAAATGGGCTATGCAAAGCTCTTGAAGATCGTAAAGACGTATCGCAACTCGCAGGAAGTAATTGATATTGCCGGCAACTTTATTCAGAAAAACAAAGCACAAATTTCAAAAGAACTGAAGTCCCCCAAAAATATCGTTGATCCTGTTATTATCTACACTTATGACGGGAGTCCGAAAAAACGAAATGCCGATAATAAAAGCGGTGCAAATTACGCCATTGCACACGCTGTAGAAGTTGCGCTTGAGCAAATCATTGAATTTAACAAACAGGAAGGCAAATCCGAGAATTCTTCTATCCTATTACTCGGCAGGTTCGGATTTGATGGTGATAAGTTGGAAAAATCGGGTTTGTTTGAATATGTTAATCGAGGAGGTAAACTCAAAAGCGTAAAATATCCGAAGCTTAACATCACATTTATGACTGCTCACGCCTCGAAAGGCTTGGGATATGATAATGTTATTGTTGTAAATGGGCGCAATGAAACATACGGCTTTCCTTCTAAAATCGAAGATGATCCCGTTCTTGCTTTTGTAATCAAAGGGGATCGCTCCATTGACTATGCCGAAGAACGCCGCTTGTTTTATGTTGCAATGACAAGAACTAAAAACCGTGTCTATTTTATAGCACCAGAACAGAACCCTTCTGAGTTCTTGCTTGAAATAAAGCGAGATTACAAGAATGTTGTTCTTCGCGGAAATTGGAGCGAGGAACCGCCGCAAAATAATATCGCAAAGAAAACTTGTCCCATCTGTGGCTACCCTATGCAGTTCCGCTATAAGAACGCATACGGTCTGCGTTTGTACATTTGCACAAACGAGCCGGAAGTGTGCGGATTTATGACCAATGAATACAAAGCAGGAAAACTCTCTATTTTGAAATGTGACCAATGTAGAGATGGCTATCTTATTGTCAAACCGGGAAAAGAAAATAATTATATCCTTGGTTGCACCAATTATAAAAAAGATGGTACGGGTTGTGGACGTTTCATTACTCCTAAGTATTATTATGAAATGCTTAAACTTGATCCAGATCCTTTGCCTGCAAAAGAGCTTACATCTGCAACAACCAAATCACCAACACAAGTTCAAGTTGCAAAGGCTCAACCTCAGCACGAAGAAAGCACGGTGATAAAGAGAGCAAGTGTTAAAGCGGTTATGTTCGAAGAAAACGATTTGAATGATATTGTTCATACCGTTTTGCAATGCCTCTCTCATATCAGTGAAAAGCATTATTATGGCATAAATATTTTAGCAGATGTACTTCGTGGAGCAAACAGCAAGCGTATTGCAGATGCTGAATTGGACAAGCTGCCGGAGTATGGGAAGTTAAGACAACTTCGTCGTGATGATTTAATTACCATTATAGAATGGTTGCTCGAAAATCATTTTATATTGAAAACAAAGCATCCCATATATCCAGTTCTTCATCTTACTTACGAAGGCATGCATTATGATGAAACCATAACGACAAATAAGCTCAAGAAGCTTTATGAGAGATTGAACGTCTAAGATCGTTTTGAAAGCCTTTTTACTTTTTGACTATAACGGGGAAAAGAACAAAAACCGCCCGGCGTACCCAAAGCGCCGGGCGGTTTGCATATACATATTTGCGGGAAAAGACTTTGTGCGGGCCGAAGCTTACGCTTTGCCGTTGCAGCCGAGCACGTCGACGATCTTGTGCTTGACGAGCGACTTGATGTTCGCTCTGGCCGGCTTGAGGTACTGTCTCGGGTCAAAGTGGTCGGGATGCTCGTTGAAGTACTGGCGGATCGAGGCCGTCATCGCCAGACGCAGGTCGGAGTCGATATTGATCTTGCAGACCGCCATCGAAGCCGCCTTGCGCAGCATGTCCTCGGGAATGCCGATCGCGTCGGGCATCTTGCCGCCGTTCTCGTTGATGATCTTGACGTACTCGGGGATGACGCTCGAAGCGCCATGCAACACGATCGGGAAGCCGGGCAGACGCTTGCTGACTTCCTCGAGGATGTCGAAGCGGAGCTGTGGCTTCTGGCCGGGCTTGAATTTGTACGCGCCGTGGCTGGTACCGATGGCGATGGCCAGCGAGTCGACGCCGGTTCTGGTCACGAATTCTTCCACCTGCGCCGGGTCGGTGTAGGAGGCGTCGGCTGCGGAGACGTTGACCGCGTCCTCGATGCCGGCCAGTCTGCCCAGCTCGCCTTCAACGACGACGCCCTTGGCGTGCGCATAGTCGACGACCTGCTTGGTCAGCGCGATGTTGTCCTCAAACGAATGATGGCTGCCGTCAATCATGACCGAAGTGAAGCCGCCGTCGATGCAGGATTTGCAGAGCTCGAACGTGTCGCCGTGGTCGAGGTGGACGCAGATGGGCAACCCCGTGTCCTCAATGGCAGCTTCGATGAGCTTCATCAGATACACATGCTTTGCATAGTTGCGCGCGCCCGAGGAAACCTGCAGGATCAGCGGCGCGTTTTCCTCCATCGCCGCTTCGGTGATGCCCTGGATGATTTCCATGTTGTTGACGTTGAATGCGCCGATGGCGTAGCCGCCTTCGTACGCTTTTTTGAACATTTCGGTGGATGTAACAAGTGGCATGACAAATATCTCCTTATCGGTTATTTTGTTCCAACGGCTCTATTTTATCAGTATTTTCCGATTTTGTCAATGGCTTTGCCGCAAGCAGGGATATAATTTTACAAAAGCGGTTGATTTTTGGAAAGGGTTGTGGTATAGTAAAATGCGGAATCTTAGGAAACAAAAAAGGCGGCCGCGTCCCCCGCAGGGACGGACGGCGGCACATGCAGAAAGGATTGTATTCAAATGAGTCAGTTAAAAGGCGCCTGCATCATCGGTCAGTCGGGCGGCCCCACCTCCGTCATCAACGCCAGCGCCTACGGTGCGATCAAAACCGCGCTGGAGAACGACAGCATCACCCGCGTCCTCGGTGCGCTCAACGGCATCAAGGGCGTGTTGGACGACAACCTCATCGATATGGGCAAGGAGGACCCTGCCGAGCTGGCGCTGATGAAGCATACGCCGTCCTCTGCGCTCGGCTCCTGCCGCTACAAGCTCAAGAGCCCGGAGGAGGACGAAACCGATTATAAGCGTATCCTCGAGATCTTCAAGAAGTATGATGTCCGCTATTTCTTCTACAACGGCGGCAACGACTCGATGGACACCTGCAACAAAATTTCCAAATTCATGCTCAAAAACGGCTATGAATGCCGTGTGATGGGTATTCCCAAGACCATCGACAACGACCTTGCCGGCACCGACCACTGCCCGGGTTACGCGTCGGCTGCCAAGTACATCGCCACCTCGCTGATGGAAATCTATCACGACGCGCGCGTGTATGATACGGGGATGATCACCGTCGTCGAAATTATGGGCCGCAATGCCGGCTGGCTGACCGCCTCCGCCGCGCTTGCATCCTATAAAGGCAACGGTCCGGATCTCATTTACCTTCCCGAGGTGGATTTCGATCTCGACGCGTTTATGGCCAAGGTACAGGATATCTACAACAAGAACGGCAAGTGCATCGTCGCCGTCAGTGAGGGCATCAAGGACAAGAACGGCAAGTATATCTCCGAGTACGGTGCGGATCTGGCCAATTCCAAGGATTCCTTCGGCCACGCACAGCTTGGCGGTCTGGCCTCCTTCCTTGCCAATGAGATCAAGAAAAAGACCGGCGCCAAGGTGCGCGGCATCGAGCTGAGCCTCCTGCAGCGCTGCGCTGCGCACTGCGCCTCCAAGACCGACATTGAGGAGTCGTTTGCAGCGGGCAAGGCTGCCGTGGAATATGCCGTTGCCGGTACGACCGATAAGATGGTGGGCTTTGAACGTACGACGGAGAACGGAAAATATAAATGCAACATCAAGCTGTTTGACCTGACCGTTGTTGCCAATACCGAAAAGAAGGTGCCGCTGGAGTGGCTCAACGAAACCAAGGACGGACTGAACGAAAAGTTCATTGAATATGCGCTGCCTCTCATTCAAGGCGAGACCGACCTCTGCAAGGAGGATGGACTGCCCCGTTTTGTCAGGCTCAAGAAGGTCAAGGCGTAAGCCGTTTTCAGACCGCAGTGTTCCTTCGCCGATCGGTTTGGCCCGCCGTTTGCGGGCGGGTTGATAAACATTTCTTTTGCAGCGAAACACCCGGTGTGCTTCATCCTCTTCCCGCGCTGCCGGTTTCCGGCAGCGCGGGTGCTTTTTGTGCGGTTTGGCTGATTTTCCCCTTGCTAAAGCGTAGCCGCTGTGATATAATGAAAACATCCTGACGGTCGTGCAGAACGCGGCTGCCGAGATACCCCCCCCGGGGAGACGAAGCCCCCGCTTCGCTTTCAGGCGCTGTGCAAATCTGATGTGCAGAAGCTCGCGGAAGCTCTCGGTTTGCGCTTCGGTTGACAATATAAGATAAGCGCTGCTTTCTGCAGCCTTGCTTTTATCAATAAGGACGGTAGAAAAAGATATGGAACAGCTCATCCAAACATTGGCCTCCGCCGCGCTGGACGCTTGCGGCGCGACCGAGGAACAGCTCGGCGTTTCGCTCCCCTCGCTCTTCGAGCAGCCGGAGGACGTCGCCGTCGGCGACCTCGCGCTGCCCTGCTTCCGGCTGGCCAAAGCACTGCGCAAAAGCCCGGCCGCTATTGCTTCCGACATCGCCGTTTCGGTGAAGCTGCCGGACGGCGTTCTGCGCGCCGAAGCGGTCAACGGCTACCTGAATTTTTTCATCGACCCCGCCTTTTATGCCGGACGGGTGGATGCGATTCTGCAAAACCCCGATTTCGGCGCGCGCGGGCAGGGGATGGGAAAAACAATGGTCATCGATTATTCCTCGCCCAACATCGCCAAGCGCTTCCACGTGGGACATCTCGGTACGACGGTTATCGGCAACGCCATCAAAAACCTGCACGCCTTCTGCGGCTACCGCTGTGTGGGCATCAACTACCTCGGCGACTGGGGCACCCAGTTCGGCAAGCTGATCGTCGCGTATAAGAAATGGAGTTCCGCCGACCGCGTGGCCGAACGCGGCATCGAGGAGCTGGTGGACATCTACGTCCGTTTTTCCGACGAATCGGAGAAGGACCCTTCGCTCAACGACGAAGCGCGCGCCGCATTTGCGGAGCTGGAGCGCGGCAACGAGGAATATCTGGCGATCTGGCGCTATTTCAAGGAAATTTCGCTGCGTGAGTATAAAAAGACCTACGAGCTTCTCGGCATCGAGTTCGATTCGTATGACGGCGAGAGTTTTTTCACCGATAAAATGCCCGCCATCGTCGAGGAGCTGCGCGAGAAAAAGCTGCTCGTGCAGGATGACGGCGCGTGGATCGTCCCGCTCGACGCATACGGGATGCCGCCCGCCCTCATCCTCAAGCGCGACGGCTCGACCCTTTATCCCACGCGTGATATTGCCGCCGCCGTCTGGCGCAAAAAGACCTATAATTTCGACAAGTGCATCTATGTCACCAGTGCCGGACAGAGCCTGCATTTTGCCCAGTGGTTCAAGGTCGTCGAACTGATGGGCTACGATTGGGCCGATCAGCTTGTTCACGTGCCTTACGGAACGATGAGCGTGGGCGGCGAGAAGCTGGCTTCGCGCACGGGCAACGTGATCCTGCTGGACGACCTGTTTGCCGAGGCTATCGCCAAGGCCGAAAAGATTATGGAAGAGAAAAATGCTTCGCTGCCCAACCGGCACGAGACTGCCGTCGCCGTCGGCACGGGCGCGGTGATTTTCAACGCGCTTTCGGGCAGCCGCATCAAGGATACCAACTTCACCTGGGAGGGCGCGCTCTCCTTCGACGGCAATACCGGTCCGTATGTGCAGTACACCTACGCGCGCGCGTCCAGCGTGTTGCGTAAAGCGGCCTGCCCTGACGAAGGCGCGGCTGCCGGCTATGTCCCGTCGGCCGACGAGACGGCGCTGGTCAAAACGCTCCTGCGCTTCCCTGCACGCGTGGACGCGGCGCTCAATGAGTACGAGCCGAGCATCGTCTCGCGCTATGTTCTGGATGTCTGCGCGGCCTATAATGTGTTTTACCACAATTGCCCGATCCTGAAGTCGTCCGGCGCCGAGCAGGCCTTCCGTCTGCGGCTGACGGCCGCGGCGCGGCAGATCATCGGCAAATCGCTCGATCTGCTCACCATCCGGCGGACCGAAGAAATATAATGGCGGGCGGCTGTTACCGTTTCCCGAACCGTTAAATTCTGCAAGAAAGGAAGCCTTTGTGCGGCAAAGGCAAAGGTATTGTTATGTCCGGACATTCCAAATGGAAAAACATTATGCATAAAAAGGAGAAGACCGATGCGCAGCGCGCGAGCGTCTTCACCAAAATCGGAAAGGAGATTTCCATCGCCGTCCGAGAGGGCGGGCCGGACCCTGTGTCCAATACGCGCCTGCGCGACCTGATCCAGAAAGCCAAAGCCAACAATGTCCCCAACGACAACATCGAACGTGTCATCAAGAAGGCCGCCGGCGGAGACGGTGCGCAGTATGAGGTTGTCGTCTACGAGGGCTACGGCATCGGCGGTGTAGCCGTAATTGTGGAAACGACGACCGACAACCGCAACCGCACGGCGGCGGATATCCGCCATTCCTTCGATAAGTGCGGAGGCAATATGGGTACGACGGGCTGCGTTTCCTTCATGTTTGCGGATAAGGGCGTGATCGTGGTTGACGGCAAAACCGTCGCCGATGAGGACCGCTTTATGGAGGATGTAATGGAGTGCGGTGCGGTCGATTTTACCGGTGACGACGGGATATTCGAGGTCTTTACCGACCCGTCCGAGCTGCCGTCCGTCCGCGATGCGCTGGCGGAGAAGGGATACGCCTTCCTTTCCGCCGAGGTGGAAAAAATTCCGAACACTTATGTCCGGCTGGAGGATGAGGAGCAGCGCACGAAGATGAACAAGCTGCTCGGTATGCTGGAGGACAACGACGACGTGCAGAATGTCTGGCACAACTGGGAGGATGACGAGTGAAAAGATCCACAGAACCGAAGGGAATGAGAAAACGGCTTATGAAATTGACCAAACAGGTATTGGCCGGCCTGCTGGCTTCGGCCATGCTGCCGGTCGCACTTCCTGCGTTTGCCGCGGAGGGGCGCACGAACATCGCGCTCGGCAAGCCCTACACCGTTGAGAGCGACGCGCCGAACGAGCATAGCCTCGGTACCACCGAGCAGGGCGGCAAGGAGCAGCTTACCGACGGTGTCTACGGCACCTCGGAATACTATTCCGGCTTATGGGCGCATTTTGTCAATGCCTACGGCCGCACCGTGACCATCGATCTGGGCGAAACGATGTCGGTCGACGGCGTAGCGATGGAATTTCTGCAGAACCGCGAGGAGGGCGTCTACTGCCCGCGCACGCTCACCGTCTCGCTCAGTGAAAACGGAACCGATTTCGAGACGGTCGCCACCATTGAAAAACCGGTCTCCAATACTCTTGACGGCCGCGTCCGCGTACCGTATACGGCTGATTTCGCTTCGGCGCGCGCCCGCTATGTACGTGTCCATTTCGACGTGCAGGTCAACACCTTCCTTGATGAGATCGAGGTCTACGGCGGCGCGCTGACCGACGATGCGCGTGCGCTGTCCCCCGTACCGCCTGAAGAAGAGGAACTGTATTTCGATAACGGCGCCGATATCGGCGTGCGGGACATCATGTGCTTTCATAACGGCTATTACCCGCAGGACGAGACGCTTGTCAACAACACCAAGGATGTTTTCCGCTCTTACATCGGCTATGTCGATTCCGAAGGCAATTATGTCGACACGATGTTTGACGCGATTATGTTCCTGATTCTCCAGGGCTTCTGCCCGTCCGGCGGCAAGCTGACCAAGGACGGCGGCCCGACGGTGCTTTCCGATTGGGAATATCTGCTGGACAACACCTTCGGCGAGGGCATCAACCTTGATGCGCTCAACGAGGCTACCGCCGAGCTGAAGGCCGACCTTGACCTGCCCGATACGCACAAAACGGCCGTTTACCTCACCGTGCCCTATCCGAAGATCAGTGATCTCGATTTCGGTGATTGGGACGGAGACGGTGTGGTCGAAAAAATCTCCACCCTCGACGACTGTGTCGACGTATACTGCTGGTTTGTGGACGAGTGCATCCGGCGGTTTGCGGAAAACAATTACGAGCATCTCGACTTCAAGGGCTTTTTCTGGTGCAGTGAATCGATCATCGAGGATCAGAACGATTATGAGGTTGAGATGGCGTACCGCTGCGTGGAACAGATCCAGAGCCGCGGCCTGCAATGCGTCTTTATTCCGTATTTCCAGTCCGCCGGAAGCTGGATGGCGGAGGACATCGGGTTCGACGCGACCATTCTCCAGCCGAACCTCTCCTTTAACGCGTGGGCGCAGAAGGACCCGGCAAGCTTTATGGAGGACTTTGTCGACACTGCCGCCAAGTATCACTTTGGCATCCAGATGGAGATGAAGGAGAACCTGGCGACGAATATGGACCCGTATGCCGATTATTTCCTTCAATATCTTGTCTCGGCCTCGCGCAGCGGTATGATGACCGATGCCGTCCACGCCTATTATCAGGGCGCGGGCTATGGCAGCGTCCATCAGTGCGCCGTCAGCAGCGACGCCCGAGTCCGCTGGTTCTACGACGCGCTGTATAAATTCATCAAAGGCACCCTCAGCCTGCCTGAAGAGGTGGAAGTCCAATACGAGCCGGAAATCACCGTTGCGCAGGGCGACCTGTATTCGGGAGAGATCACCATTTCGGGTGATTGGATGAATGATTTTGAGGTCTCTGAACAGGCGCCCAACGGAACAGTCTCCTGTTTTCCGGAGCGGAATGAGTTCCGCTACCGTCCCGACCGCAATTACGTCGGTGAAGACAGCTTTGCCATCACCGTTAACAAGCCTGACGGTACGACCGAGGAGCTGACCTTCCGGGTCAACGTTACCGGCGAAGCGGGCGGCGCTTCGCAGCCCGAGCCGTCGGACGGTGCGGTCTCCGGCGGGGATGCGCCGCAGGAAAAGGGAACCAACTGGGCGCTCATCGGCGGACTCGCCGCCGGCGCGGTCGTCCTCGTCGGCGGAATCGCGGCGGGCGTAGCTGCGGCGACCGGCAAGCTCGCGGGCGGCAAAAACAAGAAAAAGAAGAAATAAAACCGTAGTCTGAAGGCTTTTTCGGGTTTCAGGGCGCGGATAAAGACGCTGTCTCAAACCTGAAGAAAAGCTGCTCGGGAGGGAACCGCCCGGAGAAAGGGTTCCCTCCCGAAAAACGTCCATATGGGAGTCTGGAGAAAGAAGCAGGCTCCTTTTTTCATGCTTTTGCAGCTCCATTTTGCGTTTACTTCGCCTCAAACAGCGAGAGGTGGACAAAGGGCGGTCCGGGTGGTAGAATAGGAACAGACCGGTCGGGCAAAGGATAAAGAGGCCTTGCCCCGTACGTACACGGCAGGGCGTCGGAAGCCGAAGCCGTCGCTTTGTTTTTAGCAAATTATCGTATAAGGAGTGGATGATTCCGATGACCTTCGGACAAAGAATCCGAGCTCTGCGCCGGGACGCGGGACTGACGCAGGAAAATCTCGCCGAGCTGCTGTCCATTTCCCCGCAGGCGGTCAGCCGCTGGGAGACCGACGCGGCGATGCCCGATATATCGCTGCTGCCGCCGCTCTGCAACCTGTTCGGCGTGAGCGCCGACCACCTGCTCGGGATGGAAACGTATGAAAAGGACCTTCGCCGCGCCGAATTCGACGAAGCCTTCAGGGACTACTGGAAGCACGATGACAAGGAAAAGAATTATGAGATTGCCTGCCGCGCGGCGGCGGAATATCCGGGCGACCTGCCGTATCTGGAATGGCTGGCCTCTGCGGAATGCTACGTCGCGTTCCTGCGTGAGGATGACGGGGCGTACCGCACGCTGCTGGAAAGTGCCGTGCAGCATTACCGGACCGTTCTCGACCGCGCCGACGAGGAGAAGCTGCTTGCAAAAGCGCGGTACGGCATTGTGCTCGCGTTGCATTATCTCGGCAGGAATCCGGAGGCTAAAACTTACGCCGGGTCTGAGCAGGACGAACGGAAACGCGACGAACTGCTCGCTCTCTGTTTGGAGGGCGGGGAAAAGCGGGCGCTTTGTCAGAAGCTGGCGGACCATGCGCTGTTCGAACTTCTGATGCGGCTTCGGGAAATCGGCGGCCCGGAGGCGTACGACGCGGTCGAGCAGATCGTCAGCCTGCTGTTCCCCGACGGCCATTTGGGGCTCTACCACAATACACTGCAATACAACGCCGTCCACAAGGCTTTCCGGCTCTGCGGCGCGCAGCGCTGGGAAGACGCTATAGAGGCGCTGCGGACGGCGCGCCGCCACGCGGAGGCGATGACGAAGCTGTGTGCCGATTTCGGCGGGCGGAAGTTCCGCTGTACCGCCAAGCTGTTCGATATGCTCGAGGTTGACGTTCCCGTGCCGGAGACCGGCGTCACCGATCTGGACAACTTCCTGCGCTGTCTGGACAACAATCGCTGCTTCGACCCGCTGCGCGGGCGTGCGGACTTCCAAAGCCTCGCTTCGCCCCGCTGCGGCTCATAAGGAAGCCCGGAGACGCGGGAAAACAGAGAAACGCAGCAAGGCGCGGTGGCTTTTAGGCGGCGAAAGCGGCGCAAAAGTCCGCGCAGCCTTTGCTGCCCCTTAACGTATCACGATTGGTCCGTCAGTGCAATCCGAAGCATATGAATATAAAAGGGAAACCACGTTGTCCTCGCGTCCGTTGACAAAGCGCTTGTATACCTTGTCGATCGGCGTGATTACAGCCGGCCCGTTCCGCAGCACGGGGATGGGAGAACCGTCGGCAACGGCCCATTCGAAGCCTTTGTCCCGCAGTCCGTTTCTGAGCATGGTTTCACCCAGATAGGCGCCCCAGATGCTTGCCATGCTCCAAAGCTGATTTTCGGTCGGCTTTTCGCTACGGAGATCTTCGTGATACCCTTGCAGAATCTGCTCCAAATCGTATATACTGCTTTCGGTGTAAAAGAAAAATTTTCCGCAGCGGTTTGCAAATTGAAGCGCCGTTTTGTTCAACTTCGCGATTTGTTCCTGTAATTCCCGGTTGTCCAATGCGTTGTCCTCCCTCAAATGTCCTGCTTCCGTAATTGTGGCGCAGAAAATTGCCGTATGCAAGTGCCTGAAGCGGCATTCTGAGGATTTTTGACTCGGGAAAAAGCGGGAAAGCAGACGATTCCCGCTTTCCAGACTTTTGATTCGTATGACGCAAAAACGCGGCCGATGCGCTTGCAGGCGCACGGTCGAGCGCCTGCAAAGCGCCGCCTTTAAAGGACAGGCGGGGATGGGCAGCTTTCCTGCGGTATGACGCAGGCAAGATGTCCCTCCCGTTGGATTTCACATCCCGGCCGCCGCATTTTGCCGCACCGCCTGACGGGGCAGGCTTCTTATTGAACATGACAACGTGATAAAACCGCAGGCAAAAACTTATGCGCAATCCGTTATATCGGAATTTGCGAGGCCAAAGTCTCGCAAATTCTGATTATGCCCGTTTTTTTACAGTTTCCAACCGGTTTTAGATATAAGGGAAGAGCCGCAGCCAAATGCCCTTGCGGGCGTCGGCTGCGGCTCTTTTGCGGCTGTTCAGTCCAGCAGGCGCAGAATGTCCGGAAAAAGCTCCAGACTGCGGCGAAGGATGCCGTGCATGCCTGCGATGGCGATTCCGTAATTCACAATCGGTACGTTTGAATCCATGGCTTGGCGGATGCGGTGCTTCATTTCGGCTTCGTTGAGCATACAGCCGCCGCAATGCACGATCACGCGGCAGTCCTTCAGCTCTTTCGGGAATTCCCCGCCGGAGGTGAAGCTGTACGCGGGCTTTACGCCCGTGAAGCGCTCGATCCACCCCGGCATTTTCACGGTGCCGATGTCGTTGCACTGCCGGTGGTGCGTGCAGCCCTCGGAGATCAGCACCCTGTCGCCGTCCCGCAGCGTCCGCAGCGCGGCGAAGCCTTTTACCAGTTCGCGCAGGTCGCCTTTGTAGCGCGCCATCAGGATGGAAAAGGAGGTCAAAGGGACGTCGGCGGGCGTGCACCTGGCGACGCTTTCAAACGCCTGCGAGTCGGTGATGACCATCCGAGGCTTGTTTTTCAGGCTGTCCAGCGTCCTTTGCAGCTCGGTGTCCTGACAGACGACGGCGATGGCGTTTGCGTCCAGAACGTCGCGCAGGACCATCTGCTGGGGCAGGATCAGCCTGCCCTTGGGCGCCGCTTCGTCAATCGGCGTCACCAGGACCACCACGTTTCCCGCCGCCAGCAGGTCGCGCACGAGGGATTTCGGGTTTTGCAGGCGTTTGGCAAATGCCCCCAGCCGTTCCTTCAGTTCAAAAATCCCCTCGCCCGTGACGGCGCTGACATAGAGCGCGTTTTCACCGACTGCGCCCCGCTTCGCGACGCGGTCCGCCTTGCTGTAGGCGATGATGTAGGGAATTTTGCGCGCGTCGAGCTGCTCTAACAGTCTTGCGTCCTCGTCGCGCAGGCCCTGCGTTCCATCCGCTACCAGAACGGCAATGTCCGTCTGCGCCAGCATCCGCTCAGCTCTCTCCACGCGCAGCTTGCCCAACTCGCTTTCGTCGTCGAGGCCCGGTGTGTCCAAAATGACGACGGGGCCCAGCGGCAGCAGCTCCATTGCTTTTTTAACCGGGTCGGTCGTCGTGCCCCTGACCTCGGACACGACCGAGAGCTGCTGTCCGGTCACGGCGTTGACCAGACTGGATTTGCCGGCGTTGCACATGCCGAAAAAGCCGATGTGCAGCCGCTCGGCCGATACGACGTCGTTTAGTCCCATATTTCTTCTCTCCCTTGCGTTAAAATCGGAAATCGCGGCGATTGGAGCTTTTGATGTCTGAAATGTTCTGCTCCGCTATGCGGCGCACCTTTTCGCCGGGAATCCGTTTCAGTTCCTCCTCTATCATCCGAAAGCCGACGGCTCTGGTCTTTTCGGAGGCGTAGTCCACCAGATATTCGGTCAGGGTCATCAGCGCATTCGGTTGGCAGCAGTTGAGGATCTGCCCCGATTTGCACAGGCTCATAAAACGGTCGCCCGTACGCCCTTCGCGGTAACAGGCCGTACAGAAGGATGGGATGTGGCCGTTTTCCATCAGCCAGCAGACCACCTCGTCCAGCGACCGCTGGTCGGAAACGTCGAACTGCTCGGTGTCATGCGGGCGCTCGTCGCTGCTGTAGCCGGCGTAGCCGCCCACGGAGGTCCGCGAGCCGCCGGAAACCTGTGAAACTCCCAGACGGAGCAGCCTGGAACGGATGTTCTCGTTTTCGCGGGTGGAGATGATGATGCCGGTATACGGCACCGCCAGACGGATACAGGCGGTGATCTTGGCAAAGGTGTCGTCGTCGATGCCGTTGTCGAACGCGTCGGGGTCGATGTCGTCGGCGCGCTTGATGCGCGGTACGCTGATCGTATGCGGGCCGACGCCATGGACCGCCTCCAGATGCTCGGCATGCATCAGCAGCCCCGCAAAATCATATTTGTAATATTCCAGCCCGAACAGGACGCCGAGTCCGACGTCGTCGATGCCGCCGTCCATAGCGCGGTCCATCGCTTCGGTATGGTACGCATAATCGTGCTTCGGACCCGTGGGGTGGAGCTGCTCATAGCTTTCCTTGTGATAGGTCTCCTGAAACAGGATATATGTGCCGATGCCCGCTTCCTTCAGCCTGCGGTAGTTTTCCACGGTGGTGGCGGCTATGTTTACATTCACGCGGCGGATGTCGCCGTTCTTGTGATGAATGCTGTATATGGTATGGATGCATTCGAGGATATAGTCAATCGGGTTATGGATGGGGTCTTCGCCCGCCTCGATGGCAAGACGCTTGTGGCCCTGGTCCTGGAGCGCGATGACCTCGGCACGCAGTTCCTCCTGCGACAGCTTTTTCCTCGGTATGTGCTTGTTCTTCGCGTGATAGGGACAGTATACGCAGCCGTTTATGCAGTAATTTGAAAGGTACAGCGGTGCAAAAATGACGATGCGGTTGCCGTAGAAGGCCAGCTTGATTTCTTCGGCGATTTTGAAGATTCTTTCCGTCACTTCGGGTATGTCGCAGGCGAGCAGCACCGACGCTTCCCGGTGGGACAGCCCGGCGCAGACGTGGCCATTCGCCGTTTTTTTCGGCCTTGCTTTTTCGAGAAGCGCTTCGATGAGCGGGAGGTTGTGTTTGTTTGCTTCGGCGTATGCCAGCGTTTCACGGATTTCGGCATCGGAAATAAATTCCTCGGCTTTTAGCGATGCGGGATTGTAGATTGCCATATTTGCTTCCTTTCTCGGAGTTGGATTTCTTGTTCTCGGATTTTGCCGGATTGCCGTTTAATCGGAGCGGATGACATCGCCCCGGTCGATGACCGCCTCGTAGCCGATGGCGGCCATTCGCGCGGCGAGCGAAGCGACGCACTGCGCCGATTCGTCCCCGTCGGTGACCTTGTTGTCGTACAGCGCATATTTTTTTCGCACCGCCTGCGGAGACAGATTCGGCATAACGACGTTTGCGCCGGCTTGTATGCCCATCTCCCGGCCAAAGGGATGGACGGATCCGAGCGCCGTGGTGGCCGGCAGCAACAGGTTCGGACGGATCAGACGCAGGATTGACAAAAGATAGCAGGTCAGCTCCAGAGAGCCTGCTTTTTCCGCACGGAAGGGCGTTTCGGACTGCGGTATGAACGGGCCGATTCCACACATATCGGGCTGAAAGGCTTCCACAAATTTCAGGTCCGAAGCCAGCGTTTCGGAGGTCTGGCGGGGCGATCCTACCATAAACCCGCAGCCGACCTGATAACCGAGCGCCTTCAGATCGTTCAGGCAGCGCATTCGGTTTTCAAATGACATTGAAGCGGGGTGGAGCTTTGCATAATGCGCCGCGTCGGCGGTTTCGTGCCGCAGAAGATAGCGGTCGGCGCCGGCTTCGCGCAGGCGTTCGTAGCTTTCCCGGCTGCGTTCTCCAAACGAAAGCGTTACGGCGCAGTCGGGATGCTCGCGCTTGATTGCGCGCAGGAGTCCGCAGAGGCGCCCATCGGTAAAATACGCGTCCTCGCCGCCCTGCAGGACAAATGTGCGGAAGCCCAGCGCATAACCTTCCCGGCAGCAGGACAGGATTTTGTCCGCGTCAAGACGGTAGCGCTGACAGCTTCGGTTGCTTCTGCGGAGCCCGCAGTACAGGCAGTCGTTTTTGCAGATGCTGCTGATTTCGATCAGACCGCGGATGTAAATTTTGTTTCCGTAGATTCTTTTGCGGGCTTCCGACGCAAGGGCTGCCAGCCGTTCCGCCGCTTCGGGGGTCCGGCCGTCAATGAGCGCTTTGTATTCGCCGTGCTCGAGCCGGTGCGCGGCGGCCAGACGGTCGATCAGGGAAGAGATTGAGCCGTTCATAATACCATTTTCTTGATCAAACGGTTTGAAGCCGTTTTATCCCCTGCGGCAAATACCGCAACCTGCAAATCCATTTGGCTTTGCAGGAAACAGATATTGTACGGCATATTTCTCCGGGCTTTGCCCGGAGCGTCATTTGCTTGCGCGAATGCCAAACAGAAGTATGAAAGGGAACGGCGCTGCGGGCAAGCGGTCCTCCGGTGCATGGCTGCCCGTAGCTTTCCGCCCTCTCGTCCCGTCGCGCCCGGGCCGTTTGCGGTGCGGCGTGTGGCCGCAGGATGGATTTTCATACCTTACCTCCGTAAAAAACAAATGCCGCATCCCGACAAAGGATGCGGCGAAGCGGCATGAAAAGGGAACACGGCTGTCCCGTGTCTCCGTTGTAAATCGTTTCGTGGATTCGCATCCTTTCACGCAGCGCAAAGCTTTGATGTCAGGATTCTGATTAAAGTATAACAGATTCCGGCTCGTTTGTAAAGGGGATACGACGCATAATTCTGTTTTTTATGCGGCGGCCGTATCGGATCACAGGATTACAGCTTCTCGAACTGCTCCACGCCGAGCACGAACAGCGTCGCGCCGCCGACC
Organism: Candidatus Woodwardiibium gallinarum; assembly: GCA_904419545.1. Classification (GTDB taxonomy): domain Bacteria; phylum Bacillota; class Clostridia; order Oscillospirales; family CAG-382; genus Woodwardiibium; species Woodwardiibium gallinarum. Next base: position 103,804 of record CAJFRY010000006.1, on the reverse strand, counting down.
GTCACCTCGTCGGCGGGGGAAAAGGATTTGAGCCCCTTTCCGTAATTCTGCGAGGAGGGATTGAGCTGTCTGCGCGTGGCGCAGGTACGGGATAGGATCTCCTTGATCCGCTCGACCTTGCCGTCCTCGGTGCCGATGAGCAGCGTGGTGTTGCCGACCGTAAGAAAGCCGCCCGTCGTCGACAGCCTGGTCACGAAAAAGCCTTCGGCATTGAGCGCGGAGGTCGCGATGGCGCTGTCGTCGTTGTTGATGATTGCCAGAACGAGTTTTGTCATATCGGTTGATCCTTTCACGATTTTCAGATTTCACTTTTCAGTTTGGAGCGGCTCTTCTTGTCGAGCCTGTCAAGCGAGGGGATCTCATATCGGTTGTCGTCCGAATCGCGGATGAGCACGCGGCCGTCGTAGAGCACCTTGATATCGCTGTGCCGGTTGCGGATGGAAAAGCGCCGCTCGCCGCGGTCGGTCTGGACATGCCAGCTCAGCGACCCCTTTTTGTCGGTGATATCGTAGATGCCCGTGATGCGCGGGATGAGGTAGAATTCCTCCAGACACGCCTCCACCGCCTGCCGCGACTCAGGCATGAGCGTATCGAGGCTGCGGATGATGGCCGCCTCTCGTCCCTCGGGATCGAGCAGCGTAATGTATTTGTGCAGTCCGGAGAGCGGAAACAGACGGCGCGGCTCCAAATCTTCAAAAACGCGCCCGTCGTAGTAGGTCAGCGTGACCTTGCAGAAGTCGGTGCGCTCGATGCGCGCCTCGTCGCCCTCTATGTAGGTTCTTGCCATTTATTCAAACCTCTCTTCCTCTTTGCTCCTGCGCAGCTTTTCGGACATCGACTGAATCTCGATGAGCCGGTGATACTTGCCGCCGAGCGCCATCAGCTCGTCGTGCGAGCCGCATTCGATGATGCGGCCCTGATCGACGACGATGATTTTGTTCGCCTTCCGCAGCGTGGACAGGCGGTGCGCAATCATCAGCGTCGTCCGGCCGCTGATGAGACGTTCGATGGCCTCCTGGATCAGGTTCTCGGTTTCCGAGTCGACGGCTGCAGTCGCCTCATCGAAGATGAGGATGCTCGGATTCATCAGCACCGCGCGGGCGATGGAAATCCGCTGCTTCTCGCCGCCCGAAAGCCCCACGCCGCGCTCGCCCAGCATCGAATCGTACGCGTCGGGCTGCCGCGCGATGAATTCGTGCGCGTTAGCGACGTCCGCGGCGTTGATGACCTGCTCGATGTGCGCACCCGGGACGCCGTAGGCGATGTTGTTGTAGATGGTATCGGAAAACATCATCGGCTCCTGCTGCACGTAGCCGATTTTGGAACGGAAATATCCTGTATCCAATTTTCGAAGGTCGATGCCGTCCACGAGAATTTCGCCTTCGTAGCCGTCGTAGAATTTCATCAGCAGGTTGATAAGCGTTGATTTGCCGCTGCCTGTCGTGCCCACGATGCCCACGATATCGCCCGGCTCGATGGTCACGCTCACGTCGGAAAGCACCTTCTTGGTCCGGTCGAAGGAGAAACTGACGTTGCGGAACTCGATGCGGCCGCGGATAACGTCGGGCTTTTCGCCGTCCTCGGGCGACTGCTCGGGCTCGGCATCGAGGATGTCGAGGATGCGCTCGGCTGCTGCCAGCGCGCTCTGATAGGAGTCGGACAGATATGCAAAGAAGTTGACCGGCTGGTAGAACATCGAAGCGTAGGAGATGAACGAAACCAGCAGACCGAGGGAGAGCGGGCCGCCCGGCTCGTCAATGACCCAGCCGCCGCCTACGCTCCAGATCAGCAGTGAGCCGCAGGTCACTACGAAGCCGACGATATACGGATAGACCGATGTGATCCGTGCGCTTCTGACGTCCACCTTCAGCCATTCCTCGTTGTATTTTTCAAATCGCTTTACTGCACGTTTTTCACCCGCAAAGGATTTGATGACGCGGATGCAGGGGATCGAGTCGGTCAGCACGCTTGTCACCGCCGCCCAGCGCCGCCAGATGCGCTTGTAGAACGGCGCGATCTTCCGCCCGAAGATTTTTACGCCGATGACCACCGCCGGCACCGGCAGCAGCGACAGCAGCGTCAGCCGCCATTCGAGAGCGAACATAATGATGATGATGCCGACCAGCATGAAGAACTGCACGATTACCTCCTGCGTGATGCGCAGGATGAAGGCCTGCAGGGTGGCCGTGTCGCCCGAGATGCGGTTGATGACCGAGCCGGTGGAGGTCTTGTCGTAGAACTTCATCGGCAGGTACTGTGCCTTGAGATAGACGTCGTTGCGCAGATGCAGCACGATCCTGTCGCCCGCGATGCGCAGGATGTAGCCGCGCAGTGCGCCCACAGCATGCTGGATAAAGTAGGCGCCGAAAAGGAACGCGACCACCGTCACCAGCATTTTCTTGTCCGAATTGGGGATGATCTCGTCAACGAGCATCTTCGTGATAAACGGCGGCAGCAGCGCCATCGCAGTCGTGATGACCGACATGATCAGGCTGATGATCAGCGGTTTCTTTTCCGGCGCGACGTATTTCCACAGCTTGCTGACAATCTTGCCCTTCGACTGGCAGCGGATGCATTCCGCGCCCTCACGGATCAACCGCCGTCCGCACTTGGGACAGACCAGCTTCATCCGGTCGAAGGCCGCCTCCGCTGCGGGCAGCTCGCTGTCCGGCGTTTCGCCGCCCGCGACGTTGTTGATGAATGCCGCCGCCATATCGCAGAGCGACGCCACCGCGTAGGTGAACCGCACGGCGCGCACCGTCCCGCCGTCTTTTTTGCGCATCGTCAGCCGCGCATTGCCGTACATGCGCTTGACCGCCGCTTCCGCAATATCCGTATACGGCAGCGCCGTAAAGCTGCCGTCCTCCTCGGTGTACAGCACGTGTCTGTCGGTGACGGCCAGCACCGAATCGCTGTAGCCGCCTGTGGGCGACAGGTCGCAGACTACGGTGAACAGCAGGCGTTCGCCGTCCTCCAGACGGCTTCGCAGCCGTTCTTCCGTACCGTCCGGCAGCGGACGGTTTGTCAACGCTTTCGTCTGTGTTTCCATAAGTATGCAGTTTCCGCGGGCGCCTCTCTGATCCCGCGGCGCCTCCTTTTCTCTCTTTGGCTCGGTGCGGCGGAACTTCCCGCCGCTTTTTGTCGGATAGCGGATAGATACACGGATATGTGTATATAGGCATTATATATTCCCGGGCCGGAAAGTCAATAGGTTTTTGAAAAAATATCCGATTTTCTGCAATTCAGTGCTTCTGCGCGGTACCGCAGTGCGGCAAGGGTACCGGACCGGCTGGGAGAGCAGGCCGGATAAGGCACGGAGGCAGCCGAATATCGGAAAGGCCGTCCTTCTGCACATTTCAGGCGATTCCCTGCAGCCGCCCATACATCATTGGACTTGAACACAGGCTTTTTCACGCGCTGCTTTGAAAGTCTTTTTCGATAATATGATTTTTTGACAAAACGGTTTGTTATCTGCGGCAAATGCCGCCAAGAAACAGATATTGTACGGCGTATGACTCCGGGCTTTGCCCGGAGCGTCCTTTGCTTGTGCAAATGACGGATGAAAATGTTTCGACATTTTTATCAAATAATATCAATAGAAAAAGGCTGATTCCTCTTTTTTTATGCTGCTGAATGTGATATAATGACAGCATCAGATAAAGCATAGGGGGACGGGCGTGAACTATATCGGCTCAAAGCATACATTAACGGATTTCCTGACGCGGACAATCGAGCTTGTCTCGGGTGATGCGCCGGACCGTACCTTTGCCGACCTGTTTGCCGGCACCGGTGTGGTCGGCAAGACCTTTAAGGCGAAGGGGTACCGTGTGATTTCCAACGACCTCCAGTATTACAGCTATGTGCTCAACCGCCATCTGATCGGCAACCGGCCGCCGCTGGACGTATCGCGCTTTTTCTATCTGAACGAGTTATCCGGTGTGGACGGCTTCGTTTATCGCCATTACTGCGCGGGCAGCGGCAGCGGACGCAATTATTTTACCGACGGCAACGGCAGGCGCTGTGATGCCGTCCGCCTCGAATTGGAGCGGCTGCGGAATGCCGGCGAAATCAACGACGCGCAGTATTTTTATCTGCTTGCCAGTCTGATCCAATCCATTGACAAATATGCCAACACCGCGTCTGTCTATGGCGCGTTCCTCAAGCATATCAAGAAATCTGCCGAACGGGATTTTCAGCTGGAGCTGCTGCCCGTTATAGACGGCGTTGACGGCTGCGAGGTGTACAACGAGGATATCAACGCGCTGATTCGCCGTGTGGAGGGGGACATTCTCTATCTTGATCCGCCATATAACGCGCGCCAATACTGTTCCAACTATCACGTGCTCGAGACAATCGCGCGGTATGACAATCCGCCGCTCTCGGGGAAGACCGGCCTGCGCGCGGCGGGAGAGCAGCGAAGCGCTTATTGCTCGTCCCGTACTGCGGCGGATGTGTTGGAGGACGTGCTTCGGCATGCGCGATTTCAGTATATTTTCCTCAGCTATAATAACGAGGGGCTTATACCGCTTGAAGAAATTCAGACAATTATGCGGCGGTACGGCGCATATGAGATGTTTTCTACCGATTACCGCCGATTTAAGGCGGATACGGACGAAAATCGCAGACATCGGAGCAGCAGCACCATTGAATATCTGCATTGCCTGATCAAGGACGGGTGAGACGTAAAGGGCAAACGGCGTATACTTTGTATACATTGCCGCTCAAAGCAATGTTATGTGCTTTTTATACGGCAAAGCACGGATTGCTTTGCCGGGCTTCGATGCCGTCGGAAGAGAGACGTCCTCCGGCTTCGAAATGCGGTCGGCTTCGCAGACCGGCCGCCGCGCTTCGCCGGTGTTTCGGCGGATAGACGAGCGGCTACCTTGGGGCAATGCCGCTTTGCCGGGCGGGTTAAGCCGTGTGCCCTGCGGCGAAGCAGGCGTATGCAAACGGAAGCGGGTTAAAAATTTACAAATTAAGACATCTGTATTTTATATTTGACAATTAAAATTATATATAATGGCGGGAATTATGATTCCGTTTTGCGCAAAGCCTTCAAAAAGATAACATCGGAGGAAGTTCGGATGACGATTTTTGATGCGTTGACGCTGGTCGGCGGCCTCTGCCTTTTCCTGTTCGGCATGAATGTAATGGGCGATGGGCTGGAAAGACGAGCCGGAAACGGGCTAAAGGCCCTGCTCGGTAAGCTGACAAACAGCAGGATCAAGGGATTTTTAACGGGTCTGGGCGTAACGGCTGTGATCCAGAGCTCCTCGGCGACGACTGTGATGGTGGTAGGCTTTGTCAATTCGGGGATCATGACCCTCCGGCAGTCCATCGGCGTGATCATGGGGGCGAACATCGGCACAACCGTGACCGCTTGGATTTTGAGTCTCGGCGGCATTTCAAGCGACAATCCGTTTATGATGCTGCTGAAGCCGACCTCCTTTACGCCGGTCCTGGCGCTTGTCGGCACCGTGTTTCTTATGTTTTCCAAATCCGATAAAAAGAAGGACACGGGCACGATCCTGCTGGGCTTCGCGGTTCTGATGTTCGGGATGGATACAATGTCCGCTGCGGTCTCCGGCCTGGCGGATATCCCGGCGTTTCAGAACCTGTTCCTGATGTTTCAAAACCCGGTTCTCGGCGTGCTTGTTGGCGCGGTGCTCACCGGCATCATCCAGTCCAGCTCGGCCTCGGTTGGAATTTTGCAGGCCCTTTCCGCGACGGGTGCCGTTACCTATGCGGCCGCCGTGCCGATCATTATGGGGCAGAATATCGGCACCTGCGTGACAGCGCTGCTCTCCTCCCTCGGCACCAATAAGAATGCCAAGCGTGCCGCCGTCGTTCACCTGTCTTTTAACGTCATCGGTACGGTCGTTTGGCTGTCTGTTTTCAGCATCATTTCCGCCGTGTTCCAGCCGGCGATCCTCGACGCCTCAGCTTCCTACCTCGGGATCGCCATCGCACACTCAGCGTTCAATGTCCTCTGTACCATTCTTCTGCTTCCGATGTCATCGCTGCTGGAAAAGCTGGCCTATAAGCTGGTTCCGGAAGGAAAGGAAGCTGAAAAAGCCGTCGAACTGGACGATCGCCTGCTCGCCACGCCCACGATTGCGCTGGCCGAAGCGGAAAAGCTTGTCCGAAAAATGGCGGGCGAAGCTGTCGACGGGTTCCGGCTTGCGCTTGCGTCGATTGAACGGTATGACGTGGCCGACGCCGAGCGTATTCGAAGCATCGAAAACGCTACCGATCATTACGAGGATATTCTGGGCACGTATCTGACCAAGATCTCGCGCTATCAAATCGGGGAAGACGACAGCGCGGAGGTGTCCAAGCTGCTGAAGGTCATCGGCGATTTCGAGCGGATTGCCGATCACAGCGTCAACGTGCTGGAATCGGTCGAGGAATTGAACGCGAAGAAGATTGCCTTTTCCTCCGATGCGCAAAAGGAGCTGTCCGTGCTTTGTGCAGCGGTGTCTGAGATACTTGGGATGACGCTCGATGCCTTCGTCCGCGATGACGCCGAAGCCGCGTATGACGTAGAGCCGCTGGAGCAGGTTGTCGACAGTTTGAAAGAGGCTTTGCGCGACAGCCATATTGTGCGGCTGAGAAACGGGGCTTGTACCGTAGAAGCCGGCTTTGTCTGGGCGGACTTGCTCACGAATCTGGAGCGGACCTCCGATCACTGCTCCAATATCGCCGTCTGTCTTTTAGACGCAAACCGGCACGATATGAACGCCCACGCGTCGATGCGCGCGATCAAGGGAGAGGGCGAAGCGTTCCGCCAAAAGTTCCGTGTATATGCCGAGAAATACAGCCTCTCGTAAACGGGGCGAAGCGGCGAATGGTTTTGCTGTTGCTTGCATTTTCGTTTTGGGAATCGTAAAAGTGATCTGCGGGAAACGGGAGGCGAAGTCTTTCAGCCGCCGTGCGCGCCTGCGTTCCGCTTGAAAGGGAGGCATAACGATATGAAAATTCAAAAGTCTGCCGAGGACTATCTGGAGACCGTTCTCATCCTCAGCCGGCAGAACGGCTCCGTCCGTGCGGTGGACATCGCCAACGCACTGAATTTTTCCAAGCCGAGTGTCAGTATCGCGATGAAAAATCTTCGTGAGAACGGCTATGTCGAGCTTGACGGGAACGGCTGCATCCGTTTGTGCGACAAAGGACGTGAAATCGCAGAACGTATTTATGAGCGCCATACGGTGCTCACCGATTGGCTGACCGGGCTGGGCGTCGATCCGATCGTCGCTGCCGAGGACGCTTGCCGCATCGAGCATGTCATCAGCGCGGAAAGTTTTGAGGCGATTCGCCGTCAGAGGGACGGCGGTCGGTAACGGATGAAGGCGGAGATGGAAGCAAGACGGCGTATTGCCGTTCGTTTCGCGAAGCAGATGCGACCGGTCGGCGGCTAAAGGCAGACCCAAACGGGCACAATGGTTTTCGGTGCCAAAACATCCGCTCTGTGCCTTTTTCTGTCCGGTATCGGAAACGGGGCGAGAGAACTGCGCTTCGATTTTCTGCTGCATTCAGGCACCGTGGGGCGACCGTCGAACCGAAATTTTTGCGGGTGCAAAGAGATTGTTAATGAAAGGCTTTTTTTATTCGGATTTAAAAAATTAAGCGGCGCTGAAATAGAAATACAGATACACGCTCTTGTAATCGGAGCGTGTTTTTGTTATCCTGTACACAACGGAAGCGCTTCTACCTCGACCGAAAGGAGATATATGATGAAAATCGGAGAAAACATCAGAAACGCGCGCCGCAGGCAGGATATGACGCAGGAGCAGCTTGCGGAATACCTGAACCTTTCCGTCTCGGCGGTCTCCCAGTGGGAGAGCGGCAGAACGATGCCGGACATCGCGCTGCTGCCTGCGCTCACGCAGATGTTGGGCGTCTCGGCGGACGAGCTTTTGGGTATCGACGCCGAGCGGACCAAGCAGGAGATAGACGCCTATGTGTCGAAGTCGGCGCGCTTGTGGCGGGTGGGAGACGTCAACGGTGTGCTTCGCCTCTGGCGCGAGGCTGTGCAGTGCTATCCGAAGAACTTCACCTGTCTGTGCAATCTGGCACACGTGCTGCTGGGTACGCTGTACCGTGACGAGTTTGCCGCTTCGCAGGCGGACAACGCCGCAGAATGTGCGGCACTGTGTGAGCGCATTCTGCGCGACTGCTCCGACCCTGAAATCCGCAGTTCGGTCCTGCAGACGGCGGTATATCTCTATGCAAATCGGAATGCGCCGGTCGCAGACGAGCAGAAGGCCGAAGCCTATGCCAAGATGCTGCCGTCACTCTACTGTTCGCGGGAGCTTCTGCTGGCCGACGCTTACACCACAGAGGAAGGCCGGGAGAAAGCGCTCGTGACCAGGCACTGTCTCACGCTGGACCTGACCGACCTGCTCTGCCGGAACCTGCCGCACCTTCGGCGGGAGGACGTCTCGACCGAGAACGACATCCTTGCGCAGGAGACGGCGCTGAAGGTCTGGAACGCCGTAATCTGTGACGGAAATTTCCTGTTTTACCACTGCCGCATCGCTGATATCTACAGACAACTCGCCTGCGATTACGCCGCGCTCGGCGGACGGGAGGAGACGCTGCGCTGCATACGGTTGGCCTTCGCGCACGCCGACGCGTTTGACGGGCTGCCCGAAGCCGGGGACAAGCGGCCGTATACCGCCCCGTGGGTCGCGGCGGCGGTATTCGACTCTGCCGATACGGGCCGGAATTATACCGAAGCTTACCGCGAGTTGGTTCGCCGGACACTGGAGCGCCCCTGCTTCGATTTCCTGCGCGGCGACCCCGAATTCGACACGCTGTCGGGTTGAGTTGCCGGAAGGCGCTGCAAAAATCGGAAAGTCTTGCATTCCCGTAGATTTTGTTGTATAATGGACAAAATCAATCGTGGGGGACTGCCCCTTCGATAAGAGAGGCGGGACATCAAATGGCAGAGATTATCCAATGCTACCGCGAGGCTGTGCCGGCGATGCGTTTCATCGGCCGGAAATACGACGGTTTTACAAGCTGGGGCGAGTGCTTTTCCACCGACACCTTCGGCGCGATCGAACGCGCAATGGGCGGCGTGGAGGCTGTCCGCGCGCTGTGGAAGGACGGCGGCTACGTCGGGCTGGAACGGCACTGCGACGGCGAACCGTTCGCTTATTACATCGGGATGTTCACGCCGCCGGATACGCCGGTTCCGAACGGGCTTTGCAGCGTAGACTTTGACGAAGCATGCTTCGGCGTGTGCTGGTTCTACGGCGACGGCTCCTATGACCCCGGTGCATGCGCTGCGCGGCTGAAAGATGCGGGCTTCAAAATCGGTAAAGATGCGCAGGGCGCCGTATGGTCATTTCAAAACTGTACCTGCCCGCGCTACACAACGCCCGATGAAAAGGGGAATATCATCTCCGACTACGCGTTTATTTTGGCGTCGTAGGATAATGATATGCCGTGTCGGCCACTGCCGGCACGGCATACGTTTATTGTATGCCTCGCTTCCCGTACGTGAAACCTACAAATATTATTGTACGTATCAAACGGGCAACGCCGTATACGGTGTTGCCCGTTTTTGTTGGTAAAAGTCCGGTATTCTTCGGAACAGACAATCCGCAAGCCGTCCCGACTCAGCGCTTCTCATTCGATGCGCCCGTCTTCTTCGCCGTACTCGGCGGCGCGCAGGAAAAAGGCGTACACCGGCTTGAGCGCCGTGAAACCGGCTGCGACTTTCTGCGGCAGCGCAGGGTCGAACAGTGCTTCCAAGCCTTTCTCCGGGCGTTCGACGGAAATTGTTTTACGGTCGAGCCATACGCGCAGCGCCTCGGGCTGGTCGGGATAACGCGAGCGCTTGTATACGTCGCCGCTGACCGCGAACCCCTGCGCACAGACTGCCTGCGCTTTTTCAAACGGCGCGTCATGCTTCAGAATCATTTCGCGCAGGGCCGCCATCGTCCCGGCTGTCGGGGTGTAGAAGCCGCAGCCGTAGGACATCGCCGTCGGGGTGAAATAGAAATAGAATTCGGGATAATTCGGATAGCGCTTCTTATCGCGCTTGAAGGAGAGCCACATGTCCTCGCGGTACAGCATCCCGTCGCGGACATAGCGGAGGTCGCGGTAGATGCGCGAGCGCACTGAAGCCGGACGGGTGACGATCCACTCGTCCGCAGCGGCAACGGCGGGCGCGACGGCCTCGGCCAATGCATCCAGCGGTTCAAGCACAAGCCGCGCGCAGTCCGCTTTATGCGCGGCAAACCATTCGCGGTCATTGCGGAATCGATTTTCCTGTAAAAAACGGATCGTTTGCTCGGTAAACATAAAAATGCAATGGCTTTCGCTTCGGAAAGCCGCCTCCTTTCAGGACGGTCGTTCAGGGAAGGCCGAACACCGAGCTGAAACTCCGTATGACAAGCGGGATTCCTGTAAATTCGGAGGATAGCGGTGAACGGCGCAGACAGTGGCAGAGAAGCAGTCAAAACGGTATGTATTTAAGAAAACAGGTTGCGGACCGTCTCGGCGATATCCGGCAGGCTGTTGACGATGTAATCCGGCTCGTTGTCGAACATCAGCGCCAGTCCCGTCAGGAGTGACACGAGCATCGCGCCGGACGCAAGTGTGTAGGACAACGCAAGCGAACCGCCGTTTTCCAACCGTTCGCCGACGAACCGGCATAGCATCACCGCGCCGAACACGAGCAGCGGGAACAAAATGTCCGCTGCATAGCGGATGTGCACGCCTGCAAAGCAGATTTCAAAAAATGCCATCAGAAGACAGACGGCCGGGACTGTGCGGCACATGATTTTCCCATATCGGTCATTCCAGCCGGTGCGGAAGGCCAGCAGCACGCCGGCGGATGCCGGTATGGCGGCGGCGGAGATGTTGATTGTGTTGTAGATATACCCGCCGTAAGAGCGCAGGTCGTCATAAGCGGGATGGATGTACGGAAACAGACAGTCGATTTCCGGCGGCTGGAGGAAGTAGTGCCAGGCCGCAGGAAACAGCTTCAAGAGCGAAAAGCTGTACTGTGACGTATCGGCCACTGTGATCTGATACGCGTTGCCGAAATCGAACACCGATCCGAAACGCGCGTAATTATAAACCATCAGCAGGCCGCCGCAGACGGCCAGCGGCGCCGCGAAGGCGGCGACGTCCCACAGCGTGCTGCGAAGTCCGTTCGGCCGCTTGACGAGAATGCCGATAAGCAGCGGCAGCACGATCAGCAGATACAGTGCCAGATTCGGACGCGAAGCGACCGTCGCGGCCAAGAAAAAGCCTGCCAGTGCAAACAGCGCCTTGCGCAGTCCGCCGTCCGCCCGTGCCTCCGCGCGCAGCGTAAAATACAGAAATGCACAGCAGCAGACGACGCCGGACAGCACCGCCGCATAGTAAAACGAACCGCAGGTCGCCATCATATACAACAGCGACGCGGCCGGCAGCATCACCACGCCGAGCAGTACAAGCAGAAAAGGTGCGTTCGGCGCGAACCGGCGCAGCAGTTCCAGAAACAAAAGCGTCATAAACACCACCCCGGCGGCTGAAAGGATGGCCATCACCGTCAGGTCGGTAGGCAGGGCGCCGGTGAGAAAATAGAACGGATAGTAAATCAGCAGCACCGGCGCTACGCCGAAGTAAACATAGAACTTCCCCTCGTACAACGCCCGATCCCAACTCGGCTGGTATGCGCCGATGCCCAGCGCTTCGCGCTGCGAGCGGTCGTAGGGATTCTCCAGCGAGGAAATCAGCTCGGCCTGCGCGTCAATATCCAGATGGAGCTGTCCCTTTTGGAACGCGTCGAAGAGCTGCACATAGCAGCCGTACTCCTCCACCGGCTTTTCCAGCGGATACGCTTCGGTCAGCTTCTCCTGCGTAGATGCGCAGAAGATTGCCGGAATCAGCAGCAGCGTCGTGACAAAAAACAGCAGCGCCCGGCAGTTGGGCGAATCGGCACGGTATCGGATGCGCCAAAGCCGCAGCCGGAAAATCAGAATCAGAAGCGCCGCAACGAAGAACAACAGCAAATAGCGTCCGAGATTAAAGGAGAAGCCGTCCGGCTGTGCGTTGACCGTTATATCCGTGACCGTCAGCCCGCGGCAGGAATCCTCGAAGGTAAGCCGCACACTGCGCACATCCCTTGCATCCAGCGGCACGGTGACAGTTCCATCCTGCGAAAAGAATTCGTAGAGGTTGTACTGCACAAAGGTTTCCAGACAGGCGCCGGTCTTCAGGGATACGCGCACACGGCAGATGCGGTCCTCGGACGCGTGAATGGAAAACGTGACGTTGCCGACGTCGGCCGGACGGATGTCGAACACGGCGCTGCCCGCGCCGGACAGCGTGAAGCTGCCGTCTTGGGCTTCTGCGCCGGACAGCGTCAGCGCGTCTATGCCGATGGATTCGGTCTCCCCGGAGGGCCGGCCGTGAAGATTGTCCAGCAGTGCTTCGGCCGCAAACAGCAATACCGCCGCCAGAAGCAGCAGGCCGGCGGTGACCGCAAGGCGGCGTTTGTCTTTCTGCTCAGGGAAAAGCTTCATATGCCATTGAAGCTCCTTTCACTCCGTTTCGTTCTCCTGCGCTGAAAAACCCCGTCACAAAAGGCGGGGACAGGCTGCGTCCATTATAATACAAAGTGTCTTTCTTGTCAACAGAAAGACAAAAGTCCCCTTTTGCGCTGCATAATGTGTTTTTTTGTGAGAAAAAGATCGCAATCGTCAAACCCGACCCAATCAAGCCGCGACGGATGGATTGCAGCCTCAGGCGGAATGCTTTGAGCGGTGGTCAGGGGAAAAATCGACGGCGCATATTTCAAGCGGAGGGAAGGGCGAAACGGGCCGGCTGTCCGTGGGTGCGCACAGGAATGCGGACATCGAAACGGAAGTGATTGCGGTTTGCCCTTCAAAATGCCTTCGGGGGAAACCGGTGTTTCTCAGCAGAAGCATGCGGTGCCGCCATATGGCGTCTGCCGCTGTCCGCAGAAACAGCCAAGCGCGTAAAATGCCATGCCTTCGCCTTATATGGATTCGGATTTTTCAGGAGAATAAAAGAACCCCAAAAAAACCGTTTTGCGCTGCGGTGCGGTTTGGCGCCATCCGGTGCGAATGCATTCCGACTGCCTGCCGCGATCTTTTGTCCGTGCGCGTCCTTTGAACGCAGGTGCGCGGTATGCGCAGCTATGATCGGCGTTGAACCCGTTTTACGGCGGGTATGCGGCATGTACCTGTAGCAGCTCATAAAATCGTGTTTCCTCCGTTGGGCGGGATTGCAAAATCGACTGCGGTGTGTTATAATAGCGGTGCGGTTCTGTAAAACAGAACCGGAAGCCGTGCCGGCTTCGACGGACATTCGTCCGCCGCACCGCATTGACGGGGTCGCAAAAATACCCTTGCCAGCAAGCATATTTGTTGCGACTTCCCGTAAAACCGCGGGAACTTTTCCTGAAATACCAAGCTGCTCGGGAGGCAAAAGGCAATGAAACGAATCGAATCCATTCTAACCCGGCATCCCTGCTATGCGGCGGGGCGTACAATTGCCATAAAGGGGCTGATGCTTCATTCTGTGGGGTGTTCCCAGCCTTCCGCTTCTGTATTCGTCAGGGAATGGAATAACCCCGGTTATGAGCGCGCCTGTGTGCATGCCTTTATTGACGGCAGCACCGGGGACGTGTATCAAACCCTCCCCTGGGATTACCGCGGTTGGCATTGCGGCACCGGTACCAGCGGCCAAAGTGCCAACAACACCCACATCGGAATCGAAATGTGCGAACCGGCCTGCATCGCATACACCGGCGGGACGAGCTTCACTTTCGTTTGCACTGACCTGCCCGCTGCAAAAGCGGTGGCAAAGCGAACCTATGAAACGGCGGTCGAACTCTTTGCCGTTCTGTGCCGGCGGTATGGCCTTGACCCTTTGGGGGACGGTGTGATCCTTTCCCATACGGAAGGGTATTCCCGCGGTGTCGCGAGCAATCACAGCGATCCCGAGCATCTGTGGAATCAGCTTGGCATGGGATATACGATGGATGGTTTCCGAATGGCTGTACAAGCGGCCGCAGAAAGGGAAAATGCTGCTGCCGTTTCGCCGCCGGAATCTTCGCCGCATAGAAATTGATGAAAAGTTACGCCCCGATACGGGTAAAAAATAGACTGTGCACGGCTTATATGCGTTGAGAGGCCGCACGGGAACCGATTTGCATAAATTCCAAAAACATAGAACAGAAACGGAGTTTCCATTATGAACGAAAAAGAAATCGCAGAGCTGCGCCGCCGCTTCCGCCCCGAAAAAAGCTGTATCTCGCGTATCCGCGGCTGCTGCGTCAACGAAAAGAAGGAGCTTGTATCCGAGTTTGATCAGCCGCTCGGTATGCTGCCCGAGCAGGAGGCGGAAAGCCTGCTCGCTATCCTGAAAAAGACGCTCTCCGGCAAGCGCGGCCGCACGCTCTCGGACGTCGAGTTCTCGACACAGCAGGTACTGGACTCGGATGAGCACCGTCTGCTGATGGCGCTGCGGGACTCGGCGCTCGGAGACGACGAAGCGGTACATAAGCTTTACGCCAAAATTGCCGAAAACGTCTTTTTTGAAGGCAGTTATATGATCCTGCTGGCGGCGGACCGCTATGACGTTCCCGCCTACGGCAAGGACGGTGCGCGCAGCGAGGACGGGGACGAGGTGTTCTCCTACATCGTCTGCGGCGTCTGCCCGATGAAGCTGACCAAATCCGCGCTCGGCTATCAGGCGCACGAGCGCCGTTTCCGCAGCGTGGGTTCCGATTGGGCGCTGACCGCGCCCGAGGCAGGCTTCCTGTTTCCCGCGTTCGACGACCGCAGCGCCAACATCTACGGCGCGCTTTATTATTCGAAAAATCCCGCAGACAACCATCCCGAACTGGCGGAAGCACTCTTTCACGCACCGCTGCCCGTTCCGTCTGAGGTCCAGCGTGAAGCCTTCAGCCGCGTGCTGGAGGAAGCGGTTGAGGACGGCTGCGGCTGCGAGGTGGTTTCAACCCTCTGCGGACGGCTGGCCGTGCTTGCGGCCGATGCGAAGGAGGAGGGAGGCGAAGTCACCGTCACCAAGGAGGCCGTGGCCGAGGTGCTGACCGCCTGCGGCGTGCCCGAGGAACGCGTCGCCGCGTTCGGCGCGCAATTCGACGAGGCCTTCGGCGCCGGCGCTGTGCTTTGCCCCGACGCGGTCGTCGATACCGGCAAGTTCGAGCTGAAGACGCCCGACGTGACCATCCGCGTCAATCCCGAGCGGACAGACCTGATCGAAACGCGCGTCCTTGACGGGGTAAAATACATCCTCGTCCGCGCCGGAGACGGCGTGGAGGTCAACGGTATCGGCGTTAAGATCCGTTAGCTGTTTTCCGTACGGACTATTTCCGGACTGCCTTTGGCAACCACTGCTGCGGTGCTGTCTGAACTGTTTGCCGGATAAAGTCCGCAATAGAAAAAATATGCCGCCGGCGGAGTAAGCCTCTGTCGGCGGTTTTGCCATTTCGGGATGCGAGGTATTATGCTTTGCGGTGCGGAACAGGAACGTCGCCCCTATACATCGACAGAGGCTTTTCGGCGTTATGGTTATGCAGACAGGCCGGTTTGACCCTGCGGACAGAAGCGCTGTATTTTTGCAAACCGATACGTTCCGTATTCATTTTGAAACGTTACGGACGTTTCCGCTCTGTCCGAATGATCCGAATAGGCGAAGTAGACAGTCTTGTGTCTGCGTTCTATACGGGCGATCAAGACCGGTGGTAATACATAGCGCAGGTCTCCTGTCGGCAGAAGCACGTCGCCGCGCCGCAGCCGCTTTACGGTGTTCGCTTCGGCGCGGTATGCGGGAACAAAACGCAGCGCTTGTGCGCCCGGCGTTCCGGCTCTTTCGAATTCCGACATTTGAACGGACGCTTTGGAATATTTGGGACAGATCCGCGGGAAGATGAAAAGCAGGCAGAAGGCTGCATAGGGAAGCATCCCCAGCCAGATCCACCTCGTGTAAACCAGACCGAGCCAGTCTATGAGGAGACAACCGCTCAGCAGAAGCAGCACCGCCGGCCAGTGGCTGTACAGAATCCCGTAGCGCTGCCGGCAGTGCGGACAGGTGTGTTTATGGGAAAATTTTAGAGTTCCCCCGCAATATGGACAATGTCTGAATGTATGCATCCAATTTGCACCTCCGGATTCATTCGAATGACGCCCTGGTCGAAGCCGGTGAATATGCCGTACAATATTTATTTCCTGCAAATCTTTTGGATTTGCAAGCGGCAGCATTTGCCGCAGTTGACAAAACGGCTTCAAACCGTTTTGTCAAGAAATCGTATTATTATCCCAAAACATAGAATTGCTGTTCGTTCTTCGGTGCGGAACCGTGTTGAAACATGGGCGTACGGACTGGAGCGGCCCTATCGGCCGCCGCAGGGCAAGGCTCATTCGTTTGTATATCCGGGGTGGATGGAAACAACTTCGCCGCCAAGCGCGCTGTCCACGCCGTCAAAGGTGACGGTAAAGTACGCTTCCTCAGGCGCGCTGGTTACGCCGCGGCGGCTTTCGTCCATCGGGACGCGGTAAAGCGTTCCGTCGATCTCGCGGTAGAGAAAGGTTTCGTGCCAGATCACGTTTCGGACCTCGGTATCGGTGGGAAGTGCCGTTTTGCCCTCGTTGTTCGACTGGTCGATGGCGTTGACGCGCTTGAACTCCGCGTCGGTGTCGGTCCCGTGTCCCGGCGAGCGGAAAATCGGGCTGATAAAGTTGGCCGGCGCCTTCCAGCCGTAGGCTTCACGCATTGCAACGGAGGAGGGAAGCGCAGAGACCTCGACCACCTCGATCATCAGCTGCAATTTGTCCGGTTCGGGACTGTACACAAGGATGCGAAGCGTATCGCCGGGAAGATAGTAGTACTCTGTATAGCGCCAATGGTAGTTTGCGATGCAGTTGTTTCCGTTTGCGGAGACAGCATACTCGCCGTCGTGGACATCGTAGCCGCCCACGTCCTGCTCCTCGTCGGTGATATAGCGCCAGAACGGACGGAACGCAATGCTGCCCGTGCTCAGCGTCTGTTTTTCCACATCGATGAGCGCGCGGGAAAGCGAAAGGCCGACGTCGGACTCGTTCTCTGCGTGGCCGCCGAGGTATACCGAGGGGTTGTCGAGATTCTTGAACGACGGGTCGGCAGGAAGCGACGTATCAAAGGCGCCGTCGTAGCGTTCGATTTCAAATTCGGGCAGTGTGACCGTCGTCTCGATGCCTACCCACTTGTCCTTTGAGGACACGACCTTGTGGTACCACGCGCCGCCGTATACGGCGGGGGCGGGCGGGTTTTTCTTTTCGCCGTCAATGGCGCCTGTCCGGATCGGAGGTTTTTGCATAACGTTTGTCTCCCTTACAAGGATTGTTCTTTGCTTCGGCGCGGCTGTATTGCCGGCGCTGTCGGTCAGGTTGTAGGTGACCGTGTATTTCCCGGCGATGTCGGGATCATAGCCGCCTTTTTCGATTACAATGCGGCCGGTGATGTCGCCGTCGACGTCGTCGCTGCCCGTGACGCCGTCCAGAAGGTCATACGTTTCGCCGACGCCGATGACCACTTCGGTCGTCTGAATGCGGATGGTCGGGCGCGTGTTGTCCGGAGCGGCGCTTTCAAGAGCGGCGGAGGGTGCAGCGGAGGAATCGTCTCCGACGGGCGCGCAGCCGGAAAAGAGCAGTGCGAGGATGACGGATACGGATAAAATGATTTTTTTCATCTTAGGCAGGTCCTCCTCTGTTTTGATGTGCGGCCGTGGCGGAGCACTGCCGGATGGCCGCTTTTTTCTTTAAGTGTAGCATAAAGAGGGCCCGGCCGTCAATAGAAAATCGGAAAAAACGCCCTGCGGCAGAGGCAGTGCCGCAGGGGAAAGGGACGCAATATGAATCGTTATCGAAGCCGCCGAAGGCGTTTTGTTTCCTGCCAGCCTTGGAAAGCGCCCGGAGAGTATGTGTATCGGACCTATTTCGCATTGGAGCAGTCTCCGCTCCGGCGCGTGACGCGGCTTCAGCGCACGTTCGACCTGCGTATGCCATATCGGATGAGCAGGCAAATGCCAGGGACGGCGCATCCGTACATAAGGGCACTGAGGAGCAGAAAGCCTTGTCCTTCCTTTTCCAGTTTGCGCATCGAGTCGTCAAATGAGAGCAAAACGGAGCCGCCGGCGTCAAGTTCGACAACCGTCTGCCTGCTGTGCGGATGGATAAGCAGGTTGATCCGTGTTTGCGGCTCCAGATCGCACAAAGACTCCCACAGCGCTTCCGTTG
Organism: Candidatus Woodwardiibium gallinarum; assembly: GCA_904419545.1. Taxonomy (GTDB): domain Bacteria; phylum Bacillota; class Clostridia; order Oscillospirales; family CAG-382; genus Woodwardiibium; species Woodwardiibium gallinarum. Next base: position 85,535 of record CAJFRY010000006.1, on the reverse strand, counting down.
CGCATGAAGCGTTGATGAAATACCTTTGCCCGTCTGCACAGTCGAGTCTGATTCGGGTTCGGGAAGAAGTGTTTTGTTTTCTGCTGTTGGAAAGGAGCCGTGTTTCGACTGCTGCGCATTCGCTGCGTTCGACGTCTGTAATCAAAAACAGTGCGTTGGAGGTAAAAACGATTCCCATAACGATGCCGAGCACCGTCAGAAGAACAGCCGCGCCCGGCGAATCGGCTTTTCGGACGCTCATGACCATACGATATCCCCTCCGCTTAATGCTGCAACGGCTGCCTTGTCTGCCGTTCCGTTATATACACTCGTGACGGGGCGTCTCATTCTCCGGCGGTATAAAAATCCAACCGTCTGCCGTTTTCGACGACCGAATGCCGCTTGACATGGAACACCGATTCGAGAACGCCGCTGTCTGCACAGGACTGTGCATCTCCCTGATAACAGACACGGCCTCCGTCCAGCACGACGATGCGGTCGGCATACCGCACCGCCTGCGAGAGATTATGCAGGATGACGAGCAGCGTGATTCCCTTTTCGGTCTTCAACCGTTCCAGAAGCCGGAAGAAAGCGGATTCGTATTGTATATCCATATACGTGGTCGGCTCGTCCAGAAGTAAAACATCTGTATCCTGCGCCAGCATCATAGCCAGATACGCCTTTTGGCGCTCGCCGCCCGAAAGCTCGGTGAGCAGCTTGTGCCGCAGGCCGGCGATCCCGACCGTCTCCAGAGCTTCACGAACAAGCTGCTTGTCCTTCGGAGACAACCGTTTGCCGAAATCCAGATAGGGACTCCGCCCGAAAGCCGCCAGTTCCTCCACGGTGACCGCAGGTGAAGGAAGCGTCTGCGGCAGGATGGCGATCCGCTTTGCCTGCTCCCGTGGCGTCATCGACGCCAGACTGCGGCCGGAGAAGGAGATCTCCCCGGTGTACGGGAGCTTTCGGTTGACGCAGGAAACCAGCGTGGATTTGCCGCTGCCGTTCCTGCCCACCACGGCCGTCATCGCGTGCGGCGCAAGCGAGAAATCGATGCGGTCGAGCACCAACGTTTTTCCGTATCCGGCGCATACCTGATGAAAGCTCAGCATGACGTTTTCCTCCTTCGCAGCAGCAGAAAAAAGAAAAACGGCGCGCCGATGAAGGCCATCACGATGCCCACCGGTACCTCCGACGGCGCAAAGACCACTCTTCCCAGCAGGTCTGCCGTCAGAACCAGAATGCTGCCCGTCATTGCGGAAACTGCGAGCAGCGGCCCCGTTTTCGTGCCTGCCAGCCTGCGGGAAATGTGCGGTACGATCAGCCCGACGAACCCAAGCAGCCCGGCAAAGCTTACGACAGCCGCCGCACAGGCGCTGGCACACACCAGACAAAGCATCCGCACCCGTTTGACCCGGACGCCCAGCGAGAGCGCCATACCGTCTCCCAGGCACAGGAGCCGGATCTGTCCGGAGAAGGCCAGCGCCGCAGCGAACCCCAGCAGGATGATCCCGCCCGGGAGCCAAAGCAGGCGGATATCGGTATTAGACAGCCCGCCTACGGAGAAGTAGCTATAAGACACGAGCACATCGGTGTCCAGCAGAGAAAGGAAGGAAATCCCCGCATTCAGAAGCGCCTGCACGGCGATCCCTGCCAGAATGACGGTGGCCTTTGAGGCATCCATCCGGCCGGCGATCGCCATGATCAGCAGCGTCGTCAGGAAGGCGCCCAGAAAAGCAGCCGGCGGCAGTCCTGCAGCGGCGTGCGGGAAAAAGCTTAAAAGCAGGATCACCGCAAAGCCTGCGCCGGCATTGACGCCGATGATGCTTGGACTGGCCAGATCGTTGCCGGTTACGCTTTGCAGCAGGACGCCGGAGACGGAAAGCCCGACGCCGGCCAGAATTCCCTGCAGCAATCTCGGGAGCCGCAGGGAATACAGGATCAGCGACTGTGTCTCGAAGCCCTCCTGCCGAAGCAGTCCGCCCCAAAAGGCCTGCCCGTCCATTGCCGCGCTTCCAAACCGCAGGGAGAGCAGCACGACGCACAAAAGCAGCAGAATGAGCGTCAGCCAACCGGCTTTGGTTCTGCAAAAGTAACGGTTTTTTGTTTCTGTTCCTTTTTCCATATGGTTTCAGTTCTCCCCGGGGTACAGCAGGCCTGCCAGATAGCGGTATGCTTCGCTCCAGCGCTTGTTCGGCTTGAACTGGAACAGTTCCTTCGGCAGATAGGCGTACCGTCCGTCCCGTACTGCGTCCAGATGCTGCCAGGCATCCTCGCGGAGTACGCCGTCCATATAGGCTTTTGCGGCCGCTTCATCTCCCATAGTGGAAATAAAGATAAAGTCGGGGTTTTCCAACAGGATTTCCTCCAGACTCAGACCGTCCAGCAGCACCGGCGCGTTCTCCGCGATGTTGTAGGTGCCCAGCTCGTTGAGCATCACGCATACGAAATTGTTCTCGGCGGTCTTGGCCTTGGTGGCGCTGTATTTGGAGCCCGCCCGGACAAACAGGATCCGCTTTTGACCGTCCTTCTCTGCTTCCGGCACCGATGTCAGGACGTCGCGGATCTCCGCCTGAACCTGCGTGCCGTAGGTTTCGTAGGCGCCTTGGTCTCCGGTGATGTCCGTGCAGATTTTCAGCATATTCAGATACTCCTGAAAGCTTTCGACATGGAACACCGCTGCCGGAATACCCTGCTGCCGCAGGAACGCCGCCGTCTGAACCTGTTCCTCCAGATCTGCCGAGCAGATGACGAAGTCCGGCGCGTAGGAAAGAAGAAGTTCCCGGTTGATCGTTTTTCCCGCGCCGTCGTCCACAAGAAGCGTTCCCTCCGGTACGAAGCCCCGCTCTACGCTTTCCCCGACGGTGATGTCCACCCGGCCGCCGGCGGTCAGCCATATGTCGGCAAAGGAGGAAAACAGCACTGCCACCCGTTCGGGCCGTTCGGTCAGCGTAACCGCAGCGCCGGAGGCGTCCGAAAACGTATATTCGCCCCAGCCCGCGTCGGCGGGCGCTTGAGAGGGTTGCGTTTCGTCCGCTTCCTGCCCGCTCCGGCAGGCGGCAAGAGAAACCGCCAGAGCTGCGGCGAGCAGGAATGCCGTCCATCGTTTCAGCAAGTCGCTCCGCCCTTCATATGCTTCTGCGCGGAAAGGTTCTCCCGCTTCCGTTCCAGAAGCTGATCGGAAAGAAGCTGCTCCTGAACGTTATCAAAGCCCAGCCGTGCGACCGTGTCCGCAAACCGTTCGCCGGTGATGCCCTGCTCGCGGAACAGGAGAATCGCTTTTTCCAGCACGTCCAGCACTTCGTCCTTGTCGGTAAAGACCTTGTTTAAATACTTGCCCTGTGCGACCTTTTTGCCCCAGCGGCCGCCGATATAGATCCGGTAGCCGTCCTGCGCATAACGGATTGCCTGGAAAGGACATTTGCTTATGCAGCGGCCGCAGTGGTTGCAGGCGGCCTCGTCGATGACCGGCTTGCCGTCCTTCATATGCACCACATGGATCGGACAGCTCTTTTCCACCTGACATATCTTGCAGGCGCGGCATTTTTCAAGGTCAAGCAGCGGCACCCGCTGGCCGATGATGCCTACGTCGTTCAGGTCGGGCTTGACGCAGTTGTTGGGACATCCGCCGACTGCGATCTTGAACTTATGCGGCAGCTTCACGTCGCGGTAGCCATGATAGAAGCGCTCGTGAATCTCCTCCGACAAAGCGAAGGTGTCGATCAGTCCGAATTGGCAGGTCGTGCCCTTGCAGGAAACAATCGGGCGTACCTTGGAGCCGGTACCGCCGGTTTCCAGACCGTACTGCGCGAGGAATTCCCGCAGCGGCTCAATGTTGTCGAAGGGCACGCTCTGGATTTCCACCGTCAGGCGCGAGGTCATAGCGATCTCACCGCTGCCGAACCGTTCCGCTGCCTCGGCAATTGCTTTGCTTTCCTCGGCGGTAATCTTTCCGTTGCGGGTGATGACACGCGCATTGAAGCGGTCCTGCGAACGTTTGTCAAACAGGAAGCCCAACCCCTTCACCCGGGTCTTTTCCTCGGGCGAAACAGCGCTCTGCGCGTCTTTGACCCTGACTTCGTTGAAGAATGTAGCGCCTTCCAGCACAACGGTGTCCTTATAGCCGAAATACCGGAGCCGATTTTGCAGGAAATAGGCGCGTTTGCCCCGGACGCAAACCAGCAGGAGCTTTTCTTCTTTGCCGATGCCCGGGATTTCGCCGTTCACCGATGCCGGATCCACGAACGTTGCGCCCCGAATGGACGGTGCCGGCGCCGCATCGATGACCCTGTAGCCTTCTGCGGCGCCCGCTGCATATTCGGCCGGCGTCATGCTCACCAGAGTGCCGTTCAGCTTATTCAGCAGGATGTATACCGCCTGAACCAGCGGATGAATTGCCGTGGAAAACGGCGGCGCGTAGGCGAAGTCGGCGTTTTCAAAATCCTCTAAAACGGCCCCCATATTGATGGCCATGACGGCGATGTCTACCATTTTGTCCACCGCGCCCGGGCCGAAGACCTGTACCCCGAGCAGCTTGTGCGTCCTGCGGTCGGCAATCAGCTTGGTGATGAAAAATGCCGCGTCCGGATAATAGTGCGCCTTGTCATCGGTGACGGCCAGCGCAGTCACCACGTCGTATCCTGCTTCCTTGGCCTGCAGCTCGGTAAGGCCCGTGCGGCCGCAGTTCAGGCCGGGCAGCTTGACAACGCCGGTGCCCAGGACGCCGGGATATGTCTTGTCCTGCCCGGTCAGGATCTGCGCCAGTGTGCGTCCCTCCAGATTGGCGGAGGAGCCCATCGGCGACCACTGCCGCCGTCCGGTGATGCGGTTGGTCACCATGACGCAGTCGCCTGCGGCATATACGTCAGGCAGGTTGGTACGAAGCCGTTCGTCTACGAGGATGGTCCCCTTGTACATTTCCATTCCGCTGTCCGCCAGAAATGCCGTGTTGGGCCGGATGCCTGCCGACAGTACGACCAGCTCGGCCGGCAGGGCGGCGGTATCGGTCCTGACCGCCGTTACCCGGCCGTCGCCGAGCAGCTTTTCCGCTTTGGTGCCGGTCAGGACGCGGATGCCCTGCTTTTGCAGGTGCCGCTTGGCGTAGTCGGCCATTTCCGGATCCAAAACGTTGGGCAGGAGCTGGGAGGCAAAGTCGATTACGGTCACCTCTACGCCCTGCGCGTGCAGGTTCTCCGCTGCCTCCAGGCCGATGAAGCTGCCGCCGACTACGACGGCTTTTTTCACGTTTGCGGCTTCGATGTAGGCTCGTATGCGGATGGCGTCGTCGGGCGTCCGCATTTTGAAGACGCCCTTCAGCTCCACCCCTTCGAGCGGCGGAACCACGGCGGACGCGCCGGTGGCAATCACCAGACGGTCGTAGCGGTAGGATTCTGTTTCGCCGGAGAGCAGGTTTTTGGCCTTCACTGTTTTTTCCGCGCTGTTCAGCTCTATGGCTTCCCGGCCGGTCAGCACACGGACGCCGGTCAGGGCGGCGTACTTTTCGGGCGTGTTGACAATGAGCGCGTCCCGGCTCTCGATCAGGCCGCCGACATAATAGGGAAGTCCGCAGCCCGCATAGGAGATGTCCTGATCCTTCGTGATCAGGGTCACTTCCAGACCCCTGTCCTCCCGCTTGAGCTTCGCGGCGGCTTTTGTCCCTGCCGCAACACCGCCGATTACCAGTATTTGCATTGCGTATCCACTCCGTTTCCTGTCTTTTGATTTTTCTTGCAGAGCAAACCGTCTGCCTTCCTTCGCCGCGTTTTCGTCACCGATCCGGTGAATACGGCGGAATGCGCGTTGTTTCTTAGGGAAAAGTATACCTTAATTCTATGAATATATCAATCCCTTTGGCGCAGATTTTTGCAATTTGCCGTACAGGAACATATACGGGAGACGCGTTCTGAGCAGAAAGGCTCCCTGCCGCGCGATGCGCAGCGCAAAAAAGCCCCGCGCTTCTGCACGGGGCTCTTGCTGTTAAAATCCAATATCTGTTTTCCTGTACGGTGCAGCCGCATCCGACCACCATTTTATAATTTCGGGAAAGAAGCCGTTCATTATACGGGACAGTCCGCAGCTTTTCACTGCCGTACAGATGCACGTGTTATTCGGACGCGAAGAGGCTCAGCCACTCCCTGTTGGCTTCATCCGGTTCGGATAGGATATGGTTTCGGATGCCTTCGTAGAGCGAGCAGGTGATGAAATGCCCGAGGAAATTGGACAAAAAATTTCCCATCTGCCAATGCAGACGCTTCGGAACCATCGTTTTGTATGCATTGAATATCTGCCGATATGCCTTATCAAAGTACCTGTTTGCCTGCGGATAAAAGGCATATGCAAGCTGTTCCAATTGCTTCCGTTCTTGCTTTTCAATAAAGTAGTAGTTCTGCCGGAATCCGTCCCCGTTTTTGATGAACAGCTTATTTTCAAGCGCTTTGGAAAAAAGAAATTTCTGTTCTTCCGACAAACGGTGTGGAGAAAGATTTCCTTTTATGATTTCTCGGCACAGGGCAAAGACGCCGTCCGGCATATCGAAGAATACGGAGCTGTCCAATATCGCTGACATCTTTTATCAGGGTATATTTGTCGAGATTAAAAGTCAGATTGATTAAATCTTTCATCTCCGTAAAATGTTCCAGTTTTATCGCCTCAAAAAATTGAGTTTCTTCATCTCCGAAAAAACTATCCATGCGCTTCGCAAGGTAATTCAGCTCATCCAGATTGACCAACCGGTCTTTTAAAAACGACAGTTCCTTTGGCTCTGTAATGGCTGAAATATAGTGTGTTATGCTGCTTAAGTCATCAACATGAATTTCCATAAGTTTAGCTGACAGGTACGCCTCACTACAGGGGAATTCAATATCTGCATAATTGTCGTTGTGTTTCACCGTTGCTGTAATCATTCTTTATCACTCCTTTGCTCAAAATGAATTGCACTAAGCCCGAATCTTCTGATTGCCATAGCGTTACAAATAAGGGCAAACATTCTCGGAGGTATCAGCTGTGTGTCTGCGAGGTCGCTGATTGTGAGATAATTAGTACCAAGGTATAAATCTTTGGCGGCGCAAAACAAAGTGTAGCCGTTTTCACTGATTCCGGCAGGCTGCAGACTTTTAAAATCAATTGAATTGTCTGTGGCATATCGTTTAGCGGTTTGCCACAATGCAAACTCTGCTGTTAGAAGATAAAGGGCGGACATGAGGGCATAATCCTTTTTGTTCTTTTTTCTGATTGTGTCTGTAAAGCTGATACTGTGTTTTGAATTTCTAAAATTCATAGGGATCGTCTCACTTTCGTTTATATATTTTTGAACCGCTTTTGAAACAGCGGATTATTTATCCGCGACACAGTTCTTGCAAGTATTTCTTTTTGAGAATCGCCAATGCAACTCTTTTCGGCAAATTCATGTTTGCAGAGAATTACTACGCCGTGTCCTCTTGGAGTAAAATTCGGAATCATTTTCATAGCCTTTTCAATTTCCCGTAGGGAAGGTGTCTCCGTAAAATACATGACTTTTTCCTTTCAATAAAAAAAGCCTTCGGTTTTTGTTGTGATAATCAAAAACCGAAGGCTCTAAATGATGTGTTAATATTTAATTACCGCATGAAAACAGAGAGGAGAATAGGGATTTTGGGCAAAAGAAAAAGGCGTATGGATTTTAACTTTCCATACGCCTTTCGGTGTGATTTCTGCTATTTGTGGGTTCAAGTCCTGTCAGTATAGGATTTTTGCCGTTTGGCATCTATAGACTCCATGCTGAAAAACTTGCCCTAAAAATGCTGAAAAGCCTTGATAAATCAAGGCTTTTCGCTTGGGCATCTTTTTTAGTGCCCTCTTATGGTGCGACTGATGGGACTTGAACCCATACGGTTACCCACACGCCCCTCAAACGTGCGCGTCTGCCAGTTCCGCCACAATCGCATATTGCCGTTCCGGCGGCATCCGCCGGGATTACATTACTATTATACACAACTTTTTCTTTTTGTCAAGAGATTGGGGCAAACTTTTTTGCAAAGCAGCTTGCCGTTTGCATCACGGGATCGGTCGTAAGGGAAAAAACATCGCAGGTCGCACAAATATACCGTTGCTTTTCGGAACAGAGTGTGCTATAATACCGGAAGAAACCATCATTTGTGCACGATTTCTGCGCGAAGGAAAGGAAAGCGAATGTATATGAACAAAAAAAGATTGCTTCCGGCGCTGCTGGCGCTTGCGCTTTTGCTGCCTGCGCTGTCTGCGGCGGCATCGGCCGTCGAGGTGGAGACTTACGTCAACGTCGCGGTCGGCAGCCCGTATACGGCGACCACGCCGTATACCGAGCCAAATCCGAATGCGTATGTGCAGATTGACGGCAAGGAGCTGACCGACGGCGTCAAGGGCTCGTCGCTCTACGGAACCGAGTGGCACGCCTTCTATAACGGTGCTGCCGAGGACGGGTATTACTACATCACCGTCGAGCTTGCCGAGACGGCCGAGAAAATTGAACGGCTTTCAATTCAGTGCTGCGATAATTCGGGCGCAAGTGTCGTTCTCCCGGAGTCGGTGGAATTTTTCATCGGTGCGGACGAAGAAAGCCTTGTCTCGGTTGGCCTGGCCGAGAAGGAGGGCAACGGGACTTATGTCGATTATGTGCTTGACCTGTCCGAGCCTTCCGAGGTGACTGTGGCCCGCGCCAGGATCAAGCCGGCGAGCGGCATGTTCGTTTTTGTTTCGGAATTTGAGGTCATGACCGCGGAGATGGTCGAGCTTCAGCCGTCCGAGCGTGACGAGCTGAACTTCCTCTGTAATTCCACCGCCACGGTGGACGGGGAATACCTCCGCGGCATCAAGCACGGCACGACAGCCGAGGGTTTGGCCGCGTATATCAATCCGGATGAAAGCATTGTCGTCCGTCATGCGGACGGTACGGTATGCGGCGCGGATGAAACGCTTGTCACCGGCGATGTGATTGAAAAATATTTTTACGGCTCGCTGCTGGAAAGCCTGACAATTGTCATTGAGGGCGATTTCGACGGCAACGGCAATGTAACGGCTCTGGATTATCTGCAGGCCAAGCGCGCCGTGATCCGGAAAACCGAGCTGACCGATATGCAGAAGCTCAGCGTCTGTATGGCCAACGGCGAGAAACTGATGCCGTCTGATTATCTGCGTATAAAGCGCGACGTACTGAAGCTTGGCGCAATCGTCGATAAGTACCGCGATCCGATCGGAGAATATGAGATGGAATTCAAACGCAGCAGCGATGTGCAGTACACCCTGTCCTGCACCTATGCGGGTAAGCCTCTTACCCTGACCTTTGATAAGAAATCCTGGGGGACGTGGAATATCGGTACGTGGCGCTATGACGGCGAGGCGCTCGCCGGCGGCGGCACCGACTGGGAATATGTGAATATGGTCGGCGATTCCGACGGCGGACTCGACTGGTCGGGCGGAAACCATGGCAGGGAGACGCTTGTGGACATCCGTTTCTACGACGGCTCAACGGGCGAGGAGCTGGTGCTTGCCAACGGGCAATCCGCGGAAATCCGCAACCTGACGATCGTCGAGCATACCGAGCTGTATACGACCGACGCGTCGAAGCCGTACGCCAATGTGACGCGCACATACCGTGTGGCGGGCAATACCATTACCTTCGAGGCTGACTGCGAATTTATCCGCGATGTCTATATGGGCCGCTCGTACACCTGCATGTTCCCTGTTTCCAAGCAGTACGGGCAGTTTGCGGAATTCTACAGACTGGACGGCAGCGTTGAAAAGGTCGAAACCACGCTTGAAGGGGTCAAGCCCGATTATTCCGGCCCCTTCCTCGGGCAGACGGACGCGATGCGCGTGGTGCTGTACGGTCCGAAGAATCCGGATTATAAATTCGACGTACAGGTATACTCGCTGGAGGATGCAAGCGACTTCTTCTCCAACGGCGATAAGACCTTTATCTGGGATATGAATTCGTCCCATAATAAAGTCTACTTCTCCAAGTTTGACACCGGTGCGCCGACGCTGATGGAGGCCGGCCGCCGCACGAGCAACAAGTCTACCTGGACGTTCACCGTCGGGGAATAACAAAGTCTGAAAACAGATCTTCCGATGGAGATAAGACGCCGCGGCGGCAAATCGCAGGGCTGACCGGCGTGCCACATTCCGGCGGCAGGGATTTTTCCCTGCCGCCGTTTTGTTATGGAGCAGCCGTGCGGAATACGCGGAATATTTCCGCAGATGAAAAGCAAGGCGGATTTTACATCAGCGGATGCGGGATACAGCCTTGTGCCTTCACTCCGGAGGATGGATTGCTTTTATCTTGATTCGCCGCAATTTGGAAAAGCGTTCTGACCTGTTCGGAAAATTGCAGATGCGTGGGTGGGTATGGATTTCTTTGCATATGTATGTCACTTTGTGCCGGACTTCTCAGCGCAGGAAGCCTAAAAAAGATTTTTCGTTTTTCGCGCGTGCCTACTTGTAATTCGCTGTTCTTTGTGTTACAATCGCCGTAAACGGTCTCTGTCCGTACGAACGACGGAGAAAAATAAAAAAGCGAGGGAAATAACGATGGCATTAATGGCACCAAAGCCCCCGATGGGGTGGAACGCCTGGAATTATTTCGGGCCGGGGAAAATCAATGAGCAGGTCGTGCGCGAGACGGCCGACGCGATGGTGGAACAGGGCTTCCGCGACGCGGGCTATACGTATGTTTCTGTGGATGATTGCTGGATGGCGCTTGAGCGCGACGCAAACGGCGATCTGCAGGCCAATCCGGAGACGTTTCCGTCCGGGATGAAGGCACTGGGCGATTATATCCACGAGCGCGGGCTGAAATTCGGCCTTTATGCCGGCGCGGGCGTCCTGACCTACGCCAACCGCGCGGGCAGCTACGGCTACGAGCGGCAGGATGCGCGCAAATTTGCCGAGTGGGGCGTCGACCTGTTGAAATATGACTTCGGCTACGTTGCGCCGGGCACCAACGCGCCTGAGCTGTTCCGCCGGATGGGACAGGCGCTGCGCGAGAGCGGCAGGGATATCCTTTTCTCCGGCTGTCTCGGCCGTACTGAAGTGACCGAGTGGATGCGCAGCGTGGGCGCAAATATGTGGCGGCTGTCGGGCGATATTACGGACCAGTGGTCCTCGATCGTGCATGTGGCGAAGAATGCGATGTCTGTGGCGCCCTTCTCGGGTCCGAACGGCTGGAACGATCCGGATATGATGGTTGTCGGTCTGGATGGTGAGGGCTGGGCGTCGGGCGTGGGCTGGATGAAGCCGGAGGACGTCTGCAAGGGCTGCACGGACAACGAGTACAGCGCGCACTTCTCGCTCTGGTGTATTCTCGCCGCGCCCCTGCTGATGGGACATGACGTCCGTAAGACGCGTCCCGAGATTGCCAGGATTCTGCTGAACAAGGAGCTTATTGCCATCAATCAGGATGACCTGGGCGTTCAGGGCTATGCGCTGCCGCCGATGAGCAACGGCGACATTATCCTCGCCAAGCCGCTCCAGAACGGCGATATTGCCTTTTGTCTGCTTAACGAGGGCGATTCGCCCAAGAAAATGATCCTCTCGTGGCAGTACTGCGGCTGGGAAATGACCGACCGCGTAAAGCTGCGCGATGTGATTGCGCATGTGGATATGGGTGAATTCGTACACGGTATGTATGCTGTCGTTGAGCCGCATTCGGCGCGTGTGTTCCGCGCGACCCGTCTGTAAAGCGGGAGCTTATGCTGACCATCGTCAGGCCGCATCGCGCACACAGCGCCTACGGTATCGCCGCGCGCGAGTTTGCGCGGCTGTATGAGGAGAGCACCGGTCGTCCGGCCGCTTTTGCCGGCGACGGAGACGTCCCGGGAACGGGCGATCTTGTCGTCATCGGCTCGGACAGCGTCAACCGCTTTGCGGCCGAGCGCGTGCTGGACGGACGGCTGGATTTTGCGCCGCTGGTTTATGGCGGCGACGGCTATACGATCAAAAGCGCAGCCGAGGACGGGCGCAGGGTGCTTTACCTTGCGTCCGGCCGCGGCCGGTCGGCGATTTATGCCGTTTACCGCTATTTCGAGCAGTATTGCGGCTGTTCATATTTCTGGGACGGCGACACCGTGCCGAAGCGCGCGGACATCGTGTGGGAGGGCGTGTCGCTCGCCGAGACGCCGCGCTTTGCGTACCGCGGCACACGGTATTTTGCACATCGCTCGCTGCACCGGTTTCAGGCCGAAATGTGGGGACCGGAGGATTGGGAGCGTGAAATTGACTGGCTGCTGAAAAAGCGGATGAACCTGTTTATGCTGCGGCTGGGGCTGGACGACCTGTTCCAGAAGGCGTTCCCCGACTGCGTTTCCTATCCCTCCGCCGTGGACAGGCTTCCCGAGGCGGGGAAGGGGTTTGACGACCGCACGCTCTTCTGGTCTCTCGAGTACCGAGGCGTGCTGCGCAAACGGGTGCTGTCCTACGCCTTCGAGCGCGACCTGATGCACCCCGAGGACTGCGGCACGATGACGCACTGGTACTCCCGCACGCCGCTGGACTTCCTGCGTGCCAAGCAACCCCGGCTGCTTTCGCAGAACAGCGGCATCTACAGCGAGCAGACCGGGCTGGTCTGGGACATTGCCGACGACGCGAATCTGGATAACTATTTCGCGCTCACCGCCGCGCACATTCGGAATTACGGGCAGGCAGGGCTGTTTCATACCATCGGCCTGGCCGAGCGCACCTATTCCGAGGACCGTGAGGCCAATCTGCGGCTGAAGCTGTACGTTTACCGTCGTATCTGCAGGTATATCAGGGAAAACTATCCCGGAAGCAAGCTGCTGCTGGCTTCGTGGGATTTGTACTTTACCTATACCAATGACGAAGTTCGCCGCCTGCTGGACGAGCTGGACAAAGAGCAGGTTCTCCTGCTTGATTATACCTCCGATTCGCAGACCGAGAATTCGGTGCTCAACTGGGATGTAATAGGCCGCTTTCCTTGGATTTTCGGTATCTTTCAGGCCTATGAGCCGAACTCGGAGATCCGCAACGACTACGCTTTCATCGAACGCGTGATGGAAAAAGCCAAAGCAGACCCGCTCTGCGTCGGCTTTGTTCTCTGGCCCGAGCTGTCGCACGCCGACACGTTTATGCTCGAGTACGCCGCTGCCAACGCGTGGGCGGACGGGGTAATCGACGCGCGCCGCTTCGCTGCGGATTTCTGCCGCCGCCGCTACGGCGCGCAGAGCGATGCGATGCTGCCCGTGCGTCTGGCGATGCTGGATATCTCCGCCGCTGCGGTTTGGAGTGCGGACGACGGCAGGAAGCTGACGACCGACCTGTTCTTCAATATTTTCGACCATTTTGCGTTCAAGGAAAACGAATCCGCCGAACGCTATGATGGACTGATCGAATTGCTTGAAAAAGCGCTGTTCCGTGCGCCTGAGATCGAACATGCGCTGGCGGGAATCGATTTGGCCGATCCGCGCGTCCGCCGCGATGTGTGGGACATCCGCCGCACGCTGCTCGGCCGCCGTATCTCGCTGACGATCCTCAAGCTCCGCCGTGCGTATCTGACGGGCGGGGATGTCGCGCCGCTCTGCGAATCCTGTCTCGAACAAACCGAAGCGCTGGCTGCGCTGTTGGCGGAACATGAGGACTATTCGCTGCGTGCGTCGCTGGAAAAGCTGAAGGCGGTTTCGCCGGTCAATCCGCAGTTCGAGCGGACGCTTAAGGAAAACGCGAACAATATGTACTGCCGCTCGTACATCGCCGAGCTGGTGCGTGACGTCTATCTGCCTGAGCAGAAGCTGCTGTTTGAGGCGTTGCGCAAGCATACGGGACCTCTGGATTTCCGTGCGCTTTGCAGGGACGAGGCGGCGGCTGTTTCCGAGCGCTTTTTTGAAACGCTGCTGTGAGAGAAAAGAATAAAAACGGTATGCAGTTTTTGCATACCGTTTTTTGATCTGTCTGCCTGAAGCCAAGCGGAAATGATGAAGAGCGTATAAGCATTCCATTTCAGCGAGGCACATCAGGGAACCTGCGGTGAAGGCTTTATCATTCCCCGATTTGCTTGCGAGGTTTGCCGCCCTGCGGTGAACGTTCCGTCGAGGGTGCTGTTTTACGGCAGATCTTTCCGTTGTCCGTGCCCCTCCGCCGTTTGAAAAAAGGTGGCACGCTTTCGTCTGATGAGATTGCAGAAACGTTATGCGCTTTCACTTTTTGAAACGCTTGTGCAATCGGTTTTATCCTTCGTCCGCACCCGTTTGCGAAGTCTTGCAAGAATACGGGCCCGGAAGATGATTTTTTTTGGCGGCCTTTGTCGCAGGGAATCAAACGGTTTCAGATCGTTTTATCAAGAAATCGTACGAATAAACAAACGTATGGAGCGTTTTGATTGGGTCCCGTGTAAAATGCCGGGGATTTGCCGATCCATATCTGTTTTCCGCCGCGTCGGAATGATTCAGGCGCGGCCTGTAACCGAACTTCAGCCGCAAACGCGCAGCGGTGCTGCGCAAGTTTTTTCACACCAAGAAGCAGATTTTTTATGCTTTCCCGCATCCTTGAACATAAGCGGGATAACGGATAACCGTAAAACAACCGGATCAAAAACGATGAACCTGATCCCAAACGGCAAAAGCTCTGACAGCACTGCTCTCTATGCGACGGAAAAAGATTTTAGAAGTCGAATTCAAAAGTCTCGCTGCTGTTGACAGCGTCCAACGCAAGCTGCGCGTCGGACAGCTCGTCGGACACGCGTTCGTAATCGGCCTCCACCTCGGCGAGGTCATAATTGAGATAAGTGTAGTCGATGACATTGGAAATCCGTGCGCCGACCTCCGATACGCGCGATTTCGGCAGCTTGGCCTTCATTTCGGCGAGCTTGGCTTTTCGTCTGGTCAGCTGCGGGATGTAAACGAGCATTTCGTCGATGGTCATGTCGAAGCCGGGGACGACATGTGTGGCGTTGAATACATTGACGGCGTGCTTGAGCTTGCGGATTTTGCCTTCAAGTTCTTTTTGACTTTCCTGCGCGTCGGTATAGCTGTATTCGGGCCGCACTGATTCGACATTTTCACCGACAGCCGCGTTGAATTCTTTGCTTTTAGCTTCTTTGCCCAGAAGCGCGGCATATTCATCATTCAGCTTGCGGAGCAGCTTTGCTGCCTGTGCGGAAGTGTATGTCATATAGGAATCCCCCTTTTCGGAAACGGAATGGCTTCGGACGCCCGATCTGCTCCCTCCGCTTTGCGGATATTGCGTGGACGGCGTCCTCGTGCGTTCGGAGACAGACGTATCTTTCCCTCATAAACGCGTCGATGGGCTTTGCGCGGTACATCGCACAAAGTGCGCCTTACAGTCCTGTTGCCGAGCATGTACGCTTTCGCTCTCGCCGTGAGGGAAAGGGTAGATTCTGCACCGGATGAAAGCGGTAGAACGGTTTGGCCCGGAAGGGACTGCGCTCTTCGGTTTGAAGATGAGGACTTGCCTGACGATGCAGCCGGCGCCGGAATCTCGAAAATACAGCTATATGTCGTTTCCCTGTTTACTCGGGTCTGGTTTTCGGCGCGCGGCTGTAGCGCCACATGGCGATGCCGAGTAAGAGCATCGCAAACATTTCCGTTTCCGCGCCGGAAATCGAGCCGGAGTGGATGCTGCGGATCAACCACAGCGGCGAGCAGGGAACACCAGCTGTCAAAAGGCTTTTGGCTGTCTTTTTGCGTAAGCGCAGGTGGACGGCAGAATTGCCGCGCTCGGCAGCAGCGAGAATGCGTCCTCCTACGCGAGCACACCGGCCAGAGCCGGCGGGCGCGCAGGGCTTTTTCATGTAATAGCAAAACCGGGCGCGCCCGACGCCGAGCAGGTTCATTATGCCGGCCCGACCACGCCGAGAGCCGGATAAGTGCAGCGTGCGCATCAGGATGCCGAGCCGCTGAAACAGCAGGGTGCGGCTTTTCGCGTTTATTGGCAGGAGAGGAACAGTCCCACTGTGCCGCAGAAGCCGACGAGCCGGGCGGCAAGCTCCATCCTACTGCGCCAGATAGGCTTTCTGCCGGTCGGTGAGCGTGTCGATCTCCTTGCCCATAAACGCCAGCTCCATCGACGCCACGCGGCGGTCGACCTCGGTCGGGACGGGGACGAGCTTTTCGGTCAGCTCTCCCTTGTGCTGCGCGAGATAGCGCGCGCTCAGCGCCTGGATGGCGAAGCTCATGTCCATAATTTCCGCCGGATGGCCGTCTCCCGCGGCGAGATTGACCAGCCGTCCCTCGGCCAGCAGGTAGAGCCAGTTGCCGTTGGGCATTTTATAGCCGCAGATGTTCTTGCGCATTTCCTTTTTCTCCACGGCGACGCGCTCGAGCGCCTCCACGTCCACCTCGACGTTGAAATGCCCCGCGTTGGACAGCAGCGCACCGTTCTTCATCACGGCGAAGTCGCGCTCGGTGATGACCTCCGAGCAGCCGGTGACCGTGACAAAGAAGTCGCCCAGCCGGGCCGCGTCGTTCATCTTCATTACCTCGAACCCGTCCATCACCGCCTCGATGGCCTTGACGGGGTCGACCTCGGTGACGATGACCTTCGCGCCCAGCCCCTTTGCGCGCATCGCCACGCCCTTGCCGCACCAGCCGTAGCCGGCGACGACGACGGTCTTGCCCGCCACGATGAGGTTGGTTGTGCGGTTGATGCCGTCCCAGACCGACTGCCCGGTGCCGTAGCGGTTGTCGAACAGGTGCTTGCAGTCGGCGTCGTTGACGAGGATCATCGGGAAGCGCAGAGTCCCTTTGGATGCCATCGCCTTCAGACGGATGATGCCGGTTGTCGTCTCTTCGCAGCCGCCGAGGACGTACTGCAATTTATCGGGCATTTCCTCGTGCAGCGTGCCGACGAGGTCGCCGCCGTCGTCGATGATGATGTTGCAGTTATTGGCAAGAACGGCGCGGATGTTGGCCTCATATTCGGCTTCGGAGCAGCCGTAAGCGGCGAACACCTCCAGCCCGCCCTGTACAAGCGCGGCGGCCACGTCATCCTGCGTGGAGAGGGGGTTGGAGCCGGTGATGTACATTTCCGCGCCGCCTGCTGCCAGTACGCGGCAGAGGTAGGCGGTCTTGGCTTCCAGGTGTACCGACAGCGCGATGCGCAGCCCGGCGAACGGCTTCTCGGCGGTGAACTCGCTTTCCAGCGTGCGCAGCAGCGGGCAGTTGCGCTTGACCCAGTCTATTTTCAGCTCACCCGACGGCGCGAGGGCGACGTCTTTAATTTTGCTCATATGGATTTACGCTTCCTTTCCGAAATATTGCTTTTCTGTTGTTACAATGCGTACCGAACAAAGCAGCAAGCCTTGAACGCGAAGGATTTCGAGGACAATCAGCTTTGTTCAAGTACAGGGCGATTGGGCAAAACGGCCCGGAATCCTTGAACCTTGCGCTGAAGCGCTGCGGCGTCCCGGCGGGAAATACGCATTGTATGAATTGAGCGGTTCTCTAACAAATATTATTATATCATATCCGAACGGCGCTGTAAAGCGGATAAAATACGAAAGCCCGAAAAACGGTTGATAAAAAACTTCACTGAATCTATATATAAAATTTTGCTCGGCTTTTTGTACAGTTCTGCCTGAGTTTCGTATAAGGGATTTTCTTGACTTTTGGTGCGAAATTTGGTATACTGCACCTATATAGCTTGGAAAGATAGGGTGTGGGGATTTTCAATGTACTGGAACGAAGAAATCGAAACGATGGATGCCGAGCGCCTGCGTGCGCTGCAGGATGAACGGCTGCGCGAGCAGGTGCGCTATACATATGACCGCGTTCCGTTCTACAAAAAGATGTTTGACGAAGCCGGCGCGCAGCCCGGGGACATCCGCACGGCAAAGGATCTGGAGAAGCTGCCGTTTACCTCCAAGACCGATCTGCGCGATAACTATCCCTATGGCCTGCTGGCCGTTCCGATGGAAGAAATTGTTCGTATTCATGCTTCTTCCGGCACGACGGGGAAGGCGACGGTCGTCGGCTATACGGCGGGCGATTTGGCACTGTGGGACGAATGTGTGGCGCGCGCGCTGACCTGCGCCGGCGGCACAAGGAAGGACATTATTCAGGTCTGCTACGGCTATGGCCTGTTCACCGGCGGGCTGGGCCTGCACGGCGGCGCTGAGCGCATCGGAGCGACGGTCATCCCCGCATCAACGGGCAATACCGCACGTCAGATCACGATGCTGCAGGATTACGGCTCGACGATGCTCTGCTGCACGCCGTCTTATGCGCTGTATATCGGCGATACAATGGAAAAAAACAATATTCCGGTTTCCTCGATCCATCTCAAGGCCGGCCTGTTCGGCGCTGAACCGTGGACAGTACGGATGAAGGAGGAAATCGAGAAGCGGCTGGGCATCAGGGCCTATGATATCTACGGTCTTTCGGAGATCAGCGGACCGGGTGTTTCCTTTGGCTGTGACGGCTCGGACGGTCTGCATGTGAACGACGATCACTTCCTGATCGAAATTGTCGATCCGGCGACAGGGAAGAACGTGCCTGACGGTGAAAAGGGAGAAGTCGTATTCACCACGCTGACCAAGCGCGGGCTGCCGCTGCTGCGCTACAATACACACGATATTTCCAGCATCACGCACGAGCGATGCGCCTGCGGCCGCACGCTGACACGGATGGCGCGCATCACCGGCCGAAGCGACGATATGCTGATCATCCGTGGGGTCAACGTGTTCCCGTCGCAGATCGAGAGCGTTCTGCTGTCCGTCGGACAGGTGGAACCGTATTATATGATCCATGTTGACCGTGTCAACAACCTTGATGTTATGGAGATCAAGGTTGAACTGTCGGCGGATGCATTTTCCGACAGCATGCGCGGCATCGAGGAGCTGGAAGCGAAGATCCGCGCGTCCATTGAATCGACACTGGGCATTGCGGCCAAGGTCACGTTTGTCGAGCCGTCGTCGCTGCCGCGCAGCGAGGGCAAGGCCAAGCGCGTCATTGACAACCGCACGCTGCGCTGAAGGGCGCAGGTTAAAACGGAAAGGAGCTTTTGGGGTATGATCATCAAACAGGTATCCGTGTTTTTGGAGAACCGCAAGGGCAGGCTCGCCTCTGTTACAGGGCTGCTGGCGGAAAAGCATATCAACCTCCGTGCGCTTTCAATCGCCGACACGACCAGCTTCGGAATCCTGCGGCTGATTGCCGACAAGCCTGAGGAGGTGGCTGCCATACTGGCGGAAAACAACGTCACCGCTACGCTGACCGACGTGCTCGCCGTCCCGCTCGGCGACCGGCCGGGCGCGCTGGCGCGCATCCTCGCAAAGCTGACCGAGAACGGCATTGATGTGGAATATCTTTATGCTTATCTGACGCATGAGGAAAACGGCGCCGTCGTCGTCATGCGCGTCGATGATACGGAAAAAGCCGCCGCACTGCTCGCTGAAACGGCCTAACCACGCGTACTCGTATGATATCGAGGGAATCCCGCCTTTTGCATCATAACCGCACAAAAAAGCAAGGAACGCAAATCCCCTGACATAATGAGCAGGAGCCATAAGACAGTTGGCAGCCACAACAGTTGATTCTGCTGTGGCTGCGCTTGTATTTTTTTGTGTGATAAACAGACTGATAAACTTTTGAAATTGACGGAGTGCGTATGAGGATTGAAAAATACACGAAGAATGCTTTTGTTGTGATTGGTAAAGAAGGTTCAACTTTGGAGGGTCAAGGATTTATTCAAAAATTATGGTCGGATGCAAACTCTCATTTCAGTGAAGTTCAGCCGTTAGCCAAAAAAGACGAAAATGGCAATTTGGTTGGTATTTGGGGCGCAATGTCCGATTTTTCCCGTTTATACAAACCGTGGGAAGATAACTTCAGCAAAGGGTTATACCTTGCCGGCGTTGAATGTATTGATGATGCCGAAGCGCCCGAGGGATGGACAAAATGGACAATTCCGGGCTATGAATCCATTTACGCTGAGGTTGAAAATGATAATACATTTTCGGAGGTATTAGACTATATGAAGGCGAATAATCTCACCTTGGTTGGAGCCGTATGCGATTTTTGCTGTCCCCTAAACGGAAAGAATTATATGTTTTTCCCGATTAGAATGATTTAACCACTTCTTATTTATCGAACAGATTATAAAGGCGCTTTATTATACACTTACTGCGTATGCCGTGCAGTATACCGCTGCCCCAAAGCCTCCTGTGTATAAGGTGAGGCGCCTCGCAGGGACGAAAGGGGGCGTAAATCTCTCAGTCCGCTTCGCTGACAGCTTTTTTCACAGGGAGGCCTTTTCGGAAACTGTATCCGTTACTTAAAACGCAATCAAACGGTAAGGCGCAAAACCTTCGTATGGCCCATTATATAAGATTATGCTCGGCAAAAGCCATCGCAAAATCTGATTATGCTCGGCAAAAGCCATCGCAAAATCTGATTATGCTCGGCAAAAGCCATCGCAAAATCTGATTATGCGTAGGCTTTGTGCAATTTTGCATTACGCTTAAGCAAATGCCGTAAAAATTGGCGTGTTACTCTACCTTGACCGCAACGGCGGTACAGGCTCCGCCGTTGCAGGCGCTTTCAGAAACACTGCACGCGGCGATTCCCAGGTCCATATCCTCCAGTGCTTCAAGGACAATTTTATCGTTTGCTTCGGATAAAGGCTCGCACACTTCGATGCTTCCGTCTGCGTTGATCCTTGTGTGCATGAATAAATTAACGGGAAGCAGATTGGGGCGCGTTTTTCCCAGCGCCTTGTTGATATTGTCCAAGCAGTTCGGGTGTCCCTTGCCATTGTGATAAAAGAAATCATACATCTCAGGCCGGCAACAGGGGTGCAGTAGGTCGTGCTCCCCGACGTCGTCATATAAAACGCGGAGCATCGGTCTGTATTTATTGGAATAGAGCAGATCTCCGACCCGTATGCGCAATGACGCATTGCAGTCGATGGTAACCCCCGGAGACAGAAATTCGGCATCGTCGCATTGCATTTCAGCGAAGAAATCGACAACCTGTCCGCCCTTTATATCGGTAATTTCAATTTTTTATCCTTTGTGCACCGCAATCCTGATTCCAGTGCAAGGGTTGATAATAGAATGCATATCCAGTGTCCCCCTGCGGATTGTTGAGCCGTTGTCTTTTTCATCCTGTGCAGCCTGAAACGTGCGCTTGGTATCCGGTCCGTTTTTCCGCTCCCGGCATGAAACGCGGCGGAATATGCCGTACAATATTTATTTCCTGCAAATCCGTTCGGATTTGCAGGCCGCGACATTTGCCGCGGTTGATAAAACGGCTGAAAACCGTTTTATCAAGAAATAGCATGACATTTTTTCGTGCGGCTTTGCTTTGGAGAACAGGGCTGCCTACGGTAAAAAGCGTATGGAGACGGTTGCTCCATACGCTTTTTTGCATTTAATAGTTTTCTGCCTTGATGCGGAAGTATGCCTTCGGATGCTCGCAGACGGGGCAGATCTCGGGCGCCTTCTTGCCGACGACGATGTGACCGCAGTTGCCGCACTGCCAGATGGCGACGTCTTCGCTGATGAACACCGTGCCGCCTTCTACCTTGGAAAGCAGCTTTCTGTAACGCTCCTCGTGCTCCTTTTCAATGTTGCCGACCATCTCAAAAAGGGCGGCGATCTTCGTGAAGCCTTCCTCTTTGGCTTCTTTGGCGAAAGTGGCGTACATATCCGTCCACTCGTAATTCTCGCCGTTGGCCGCGTCCAGCAGGTTGGCAGCGGTATCCGGCATCTCGCCGCCGTGCAGCAGCTTGAACCAGATCTTCGCGTGTTCCTTCTCGTTATTCGCGGTTTCTTCAAAAATCTCCGCGATCTGTACGTAGCCCTCCTTGCGCGCCTTACTTGCATAGAAGGTATACTTGTTCCGCGCCTGGCTCTCGCCGGAGAAGGCGGTCATCAAATTGGCTTCGGTTTTAGATCCTTTCAGTTCCATAATGCATAAGCTCCTTTTCTTTTTTTATTTTTGCCTGGCAGCTCGGGCACACGCCCCGAAAGATGATTTCGTTTGCACGCAGCGCGTAGCCGCTCTCTTTTGCGACGCGCCTTGGGATCGAGCTGTCGAACGGGACGCTCGTAACGTCCCCGAAGAAACCGCAGACCTCGCACGCGATGTGGTAATGGTCATAAACGGTTTTGTCGAAGCGGTCCGGCTCGTTGGGAATGGTGATCCGGCGGATCTTGCCGTCTGCGGTCAGCCGGTTCAGGTTGCGGTAGACCGTCGTCAGACTCACGTTCGGCATCTCTGCTGCTACGCGCTCATAGATCTGCATCGCGGTCGGATGGTCGTCCGCCCGCAAAACGGCTTCGAGGATCAGCCTGCGCTGCCCGGTCATCCGTTCAAAGGCCATGCGCTCAGCCTCCTTGCTTTGTTTTCTTCACGCATAAGTATAGCATAAATGCAAACGATTGTCAATAGGAGTGCAAATTTTTCTGCAATCTGTTACAACGTCCCGGCTTGTCAGCGAGGGATTCGGATATAACAGGTTTCGTCCGAGAGGCGTTCGATGATGCCGGAATTGGCCAAAGCGACTTTCTGTGAGGGCAGGTTGTCTTTGCGGATGGTGAGGAGGACCTCCGGGACATTGAGCTCTGCACACTGTACAAGCAGCAGGTGAAGGAAGGCTGTACCGTATCCTTTCCGTCGCTCGGAGGGACGGACTGCATAACCGATGCTTCCGCCGTCCTTGCGCAGCTTTTCGGTTAAAAAATGACGTATTTTTCCGTATCCGACAGGCCTGTCGCCGTCATAGAGCCAATAGGTGCTTTCGGGTACCTTCCAGCCGTCCAACAGCCCTTTTTGCTCTGCGTCGGCTTTGCAGCTTTGCAGCCATCCGCGGAATTCGCCGAACGGTTTTCCGTGCATCGGGTTGACGAACCCGTTTTCAAACGGCGGTATTTCCTGAAGCATATTGTAAATGCCGGCATCTGGCTGGTCGGACAGTTTTATAAGTCTTAATTCCATAGGTTTCCTTTCGATTTGCACGTCATCGGAAAAAGCGGATGACGCAGCATTCGGTTTTTTACGAAAACGTTGTTTTATTCGGCAAACAGAAAATCGGCTCCAAGCCGATTTTCTGTTTGCCGCCCCGCAGAAATGCGGAAAATTTTTTTATTTGTTTTCTGCGATTGCACCCGCCGCTGAACAGGATTACAGCAATTCGTCCAACAGGGTGTAATAGCGCAGCTTTTCTTCATTCGGCCGCAGCCCCAGCGCGCTGAAAAATACTTGCTCCGAAATGGTCGGACGGATTTTGCCGCCGTAAACGCCTGCAAGGTTCTGCCGCAGGCTGCGCAGACAGAGTGCGATGTCGGTATATGCGTCGGCGATTCCCGCACGGCCGAGGTCGAGGAACCAGGCGCTGCCGCCGTGATCCAAAAAGAGGTTCGGCAGACAGCAGTCGCCGTGTGTGAACGCGGGTTCCTCGGGCGGGCGGTTTCGTTCGAGCCAATCGAGCAGGGAAGCGGCGGAGGGAAAGCCATATGCGGTCAGCAGCGCTTCATCCGGCTCGCAGAGTCCGCGCAAGACATTTTCACGGGCGGCGCGCAGCTTCGCGCCGGTTGCATCCGGCAGCGGACAACCGTCGGTTTTCACGCTTCGCAGGGCGCGCAGTGCGCCGGAGAGAAAGATAAGCAGCCTGTCGGGGTCGTCCAGCAGCGCATCGTCGATTGCAGGGACGGCGTCCAGCCGGCTTGTAAGCAGATAGTCTTTGCCGTTCTCGCGCGCGTCGGCAAGCAAAGCGGGCACAGGCAGCCGGCCTTGAAGCCAGCGCAGCGCTGTCCGTTCGGTTTCTGATTCGATGGAAACAGGAGCGATTTTAAGTGCCTGTGCCTCCGAAAGCCAGACCTCGGCGCCCGAAAGGCCGATGCGGCAGCGCGTGAACGGCCCCGGGCCGAGAGATGCGCGTATAGGGTCGGGCAGGGCTTCAATCCACGGTGAGGATACGGTTTTCACGGATGGCCTTGTCGGCGGTCAGCGCCGCTTTGAAGGCGGAGAACACCTCGTCGATGGTCGGGTCGCCGTCCCCGTCGTTTTCGATCATATCGATGAGAGTCATTAGCTGACCATACATATTTTTATATACGGAGACGTTGTTGATCGTCTCGTAAACGCCGGTTTCGGAATGGTAAATCTCAATCAAATCGCCCTCTTCACGGTCGTGGGAGCGCATTTCACCCAGTGTGAGGGAAATACGGCCCTTGGTGCCGATGAATTCCTTGAGGTTGCAGCTTGCGGTGTTCTTCGACCAGCCGGCTTCATAATAGCCGCGGCAGCCGCCGTCCATCTCGAAGTTCATGATTCCGTAGTTGTAGGTGGGCGCGTCAGCCTCGATGGTCGTACCCATGCCCCAAACCCTGGTAATCTTCTGACCGGTGAACCACTGTGCGACGTCAGTATAGTGCACGCCGCAATCGATAATCGGCGAGCAGTCTGCCAGCAGCTTTTTATAACGCTCCCAGTTCATCGTATGGTGGTTCTGCGCCATACGGATAAGCACCGGCCGTCCGATAACGCCGCCGTCAATGAGCGTTTTGATTTTACGGTAGGAATCATTATGGCGCAGAATGTGCGCGACGAGACACTTCTGCTTTGCCGCCTTGACGGCGCGGACAAACGCTTCGCCTTCTTCGAGCGAGCCGGCAATCGGCTTTTCGCAGAGGACGTGCTTGCCGTGTGCAAAGCAGTCCTGCATGATCGGCAGGTGGGTGGCGGTGTAGGTCGCAATAATACAGATGTCCACGTCCGTGCGCTCCAGAAAGGGACGGTAATCGGTGCCGAAGGCGAGTGCGCCGAAGCGCCGTGCCGCCTCGCGGGCGAGAGCGAGGTTGGTGTCTACACACGCGATGATGCGGATATTATCGCGGTAGTAAATATCCGTCAGATGCGCCAGCCCGATATGCCCGCAGCCGATGAGTACGATCCCGTAGGTTTTCATGCCATACTTCCCCTTTATTGCGCTGTTTTTGCCAGAAAGCGCCTCTATGTTACCATAAAGCCGCGGGGATTGCAAGTCCTTTTTTGTTTTCTTGCAGGAAATTTTTCGTTTTTCAGCAAAAGCCGCCGTCTACGCCGAGCACCTGCCCCGTGATATAGGCGCTGTCGTCCGAGGCGAGGAAAAAAATCGCTTTCGCGGCCTCCTCCGCCGTACCCAGACGCATCAGCGGAATTTCGTCGGTGAGCGCAAGCATCTCCTCGTAGGTCAGTTGGCTGTTCATATCCGTGTCGATGACGCCGGGTGCAACGCAGTTGACGCGGACGCCGCTCGGGCCGACCTCCCGCGCCAGTGCGCGCGTCAGTCCCGCCACCGCCGCTTTTGCCGCCGAATAGTCCACCTCGCAGGAAGCGCCGGAAATGCCCCAAACAGAGGACACGTTGACGATGCAGCCGCTTTTCCGCCTCAGCATCTGCGGCAGGAACAGCCTGCAAAGCTCAACTGTGCCGGTGAGGTTGACGCCGTACATTTGCCGTACCTCGGCCGCGGGAATCGTATCGAACAGGCCGAACAGGGAGATGCCGGCATTGTTGACCAGCACGTCGATGCCGCCGAAGGTGTTTTCCGTGAATTCCAGCAGCTTTTTACGATCTTCCGCTTCGGACACATCGGCGCGGCAGAGTGAGCAGCCGGTTTCGGCCGCCAGCGTGCGCGCCTGTTCCTCGCTGCATCGGTAGTTGGCGATCACCTGCCAGCCGTGTGCAGCAAACAGGCGGACCGCAGCCGCGCCGATGCCGCGCGACCCGCCGGTGACCAGTACGCGCTTCACAGGTCCGCCGCCATCAGCAGGGGAAGGATCATGGGCTTGCGTTTGGTTCTGTTCACGATCATACCGGCCAACTCATCTTTCATCCGCGTTTTGATGACTTCCACATCCTTTGCGCCGCGCTTCAGGCAGCGCTCGATGATTTTGGTGCAGGCTTTGTGGACATCTTCCATCAGCGCCTCCGCCTCCTTGACGTAAACAAAGCCGCGGGAGGTGATGTCCGGTCCGCTGACGATGGTATTGGTGTAAAAATCGATGGCGGCGACTACGATGAGGATGCCGTCCTCCGCCAGATGCTTGCGGTCGCGCAGCACCGAGGTGCCCACATCGCCCACGCCGTAGCCGTCCACAAGGATCTGGCCGGAGGGCACCGTCTGCCCGAACCGCATGCTGCGCTTGTCCAGCTCGATGACGCGGCCGGTTTCCGGAATGAGGATGCGGTTTTCGGGCATCCCCAGTTCGCGCGCGATGGAGGCGTGCTTGACAAGATGGCGGTATTCGCCGTGTACAGGAACAAAATTGTCGGGCTTGACAAGCGCGTGGATGAGCTTCAGTTCTTCCCGGCAGGCATGTCCCGAGACGTGCACGTCGGCAATATTGTCGTCCAGCACGTTGACGCCGCGCTTATACAGCTCGTTGATGATATTGGAGATCGCCTTCTCATTGCCGGGAATCGACGATGACGAAAGCACGACCAGATCGGTCGGCCCGAGCGAAATCTGTGCATGGCCGCCGAATGCCATCCGGTAAAGCGCACTCATCGGCTCGCCCTGGCTGCCGGTGGTGATGAGTGTAAGCTGGCTGGGCTTGTAGCGCTTCATATCCGTCACATCGATCATCAGCCCTTCGGGGATGTCCATGTATCCCAGTCGCGTAGCGGCCGAGAGGATGTTGAGCATACTGCGTCCCGTTACGGCGACCTTGCGCCCGTTTTTGGCGGAGGCGTTGATGATTTGCTGCACGCGGTAGATGTTGGACGAGAAGGTCGCCACCACCACGCGTTTTTCGTTGCCCTGAAAGATGCGGTCGAGCGAAGAAGAAACGATTTTTTCGGTCGGCGTGTAGCCCGGACGTTCCGCGTTGGTCGAATCACACAGCAGCAGCCGCACGCCCTTCGAGCCCAGCTCTGCGAAGCGCGCCAGATCGATCGGCTCGCCGTTCAGGGGCGTAAGGTCGATTTTGAAGTCGCCGGTGTGGATCACGCGGCCGACCGGAGTGGTGATACAGAGCGCGCAGGCGTCCGCAATCGAGTGGTTGACACGGATGAATTCAACGGAGAAAACGCCGGCCTTGATTGTCTGTCCGGCCTTGACCTCCACAAGGTTGGCGCTGCTGATGTCGTGTTCTTCAAATTTTCCTTCGATGATGCCGAGGGTCAGACGCGTGCCGTAGACGGGTGAATCAAATTTTTTTAGAAAATAGGGTACCGCACCGATGTGGTCCTCGTGCCCATGGGTGATGAAAAGACCGCGCAGCTTGTCCTTGTTGGATTCGATATAGGACATGTCGGGTATGACCAGATCCACGCCGAGCATGCTGTCCTCCGGGAAGGCAAGCCCACAGTCGACGACGATCATATCCGGTCCGTATTCGAACACCGTGATGTTCTTTCCGATGCCGTTGACGCCGCCGAGCGGTATCACACGCAGCTTTTCGGTTTTCTTGTTTGGCATAAAAATCTATATATCCTTTCAATTGTAAAATCCAAAGTCATCATATTATTATGTACTATTTTTTTCGCTTTGTCAAGGGGCAATCGCGTGCAGGCCGTGCTTTCGGGGACGGGACAGCCGGATTCCTGTCGGAAATGCAAAGGCCGTCCTGCGTCATACGGCAAACATAGCGGCACCGGACGCAGGCCGGGCCGCTATGTTTTTGTTCGTTATCTTTATGTTCGTATTTTGCTGTCGCTTGCTTGGAATACCCTGTGCCGCAGGGTTTTGCAGTCTTCGGCGGTCATTATCCGAGAATCTCAAATTCGGCGTACAGCGTTTTGCCGAGAATGGTTTTGGCGACCCGGTAGCGTCCGGCTTCGAAGGCGTAGTCGTGGTTGTCGAGCGAGATTTCCAGCTCGGTGCCGTCGGCGCCTAAATATGCGGCTGATCGGATTTCAAAGCCGGGCACGAAGCCGACGCTTTTCCATTCGCCGCCGTCATAATGCTCCAGAGTGTATTCCAGACCGTAGTAAAACTGCGTGTCTTCGGAATTCCGGAAGGTTAGGAGAAACTCCTTATCGGAAAGGGCTGCTTGTGACGGATTGATCTCCATTGTGAGCGAATCGGCGTTCTCGGCCAGCGATAAATTCGAACTGCTTGTGTCTTGCGGAACGCCGTCGGCGGATTCCATGTGCTCCGCGCTTGCGCTGCCGGGACTTTGGGCTTGCGTGCCGTCGGAGCGCGATTCGGTACCGTCCGGGTTTGCGCTGCTTGCGTCATTGCCGTCCGACAAAGCGCAGCCTGCAAGCAGCAGACACGAAAGAACGCATATGAGCATTGTGAGGAGGATTGTTTTTTTCAATTTCAACACGCTCCCTTATGATCCGTAATACCGGTTTAAGCCCTCTTCGAGCTTTGTCTGCAATAAGTTGTATATGCTTTCCGTGATCCGTATGCCTCCGTTGTAGGGCGAGCTTCCGAACGTATGAACACCCCACACAACATTGGAGGAGTCGTAAACGGGCGAACCGCTGCTGCCGCCGGCTGAGTAAATGTCGTAATAAATTTTGTAAGCCGTTTCACTTTTTATTGTACCGGACATTTTCCACATCGTCTCGGAAAGACTGCCGGTCTTATCGGCGGGATAACCCGTCATCGTGACGGCTTTATTGACCAGCGAGCCGCTGGTCCAGGCTTTCCCGTTGTAGCCTGTTAATGCGCCTATGTTGCGATTGATCACCACAATGCCGTAATCGTAATTCGAGTTTCCGCCGACAACGGCCCAATTTGAACTGACATAACATGCAATAGAAGTCGCCTGTCCGTACGGTTCGCCTGCAGCGTCTGAACCGGTTCCGTTTTTAGCCGGATAATAATAGACTCTATGCGACCATACGCCATCCGTCATGATTACATGTCCGGCAGTTAAAACAACATCCGGGCCTTGCAAAGAACCTGAGCCCTTGGATATCTCGCCGGCATCCCACTGACCGTTCTCATTTTTGTCATACCAAGCGACGACCAGCCCGATTCGGTTATACGGACTTGTATTTGTTGGATTGACTCTTGTACGATTATCCGAAATCGCTACTGTTTCGGTCATCAAGCTGTTCCATACGGTATCCGCGTCTATGTAGTCCTCGCCGCCTTCGACAAGGTATGGGGCAATTTCTTCAAAAGGCGGCGCCTCTTCTATAATTATATGCAATCTGCTCTGATGTTAAACAGTCGTTGCTGTTCGGAACATATTCCGGGGTTGAAAATACAATGTCGTTGGATATGGCTTGAACAGATACAGTTGAACCGCTTAGGGGTATTCTATTTGCCAATACAGAAATTTCAGATGTTGCAGAGGTTATATAATCTTTTTTGTAATACGTTTCGTTTATGTCGGAAATAGGAATGTCCGATGTGACCGGCATAGCGGATGCGGGTGCTGCGCCAAAAGATAAGAGAATGATTACGGCAAGAAAAAACTGATTTTATCATAATGTGCGATGGCTTTCGCGCAGCGAAAGCATCCTTCTTTCAAATCATAAGATTTGTTATGTGTAATCGGCGATAGCCGTAATTTGCAGATGAGGCAATTTCTACCAAAATATTATTATCTAAAGCATAACATGTGATTAAATGCAAGTCAATAAAAAACAGAATTTTAATAAATCCCGAAATTCATATACGGAATCAAGAGGCGCGATGATGCATAGCGTTCTCCCCGCGTATTTAGGGTTGACCGATTTCGCGAAGTTTAACACCGCAATCGGCGTATAGGCATATATTGATATTGTTAAAACTTTCTGCCGGCGGCGTTTTGCCCTTGACTTTTTGTGCGCGGGCTGGTATCCTATAATAGAAAATGTGCGAGGTTTTTAACTTCGATTTGATATACATATAAGGGGATATACTGATGGATTGCTTAGTGGTCAACGGTGGTAAGCCTCTGTCCGGCAGCATCACGGTCGGCGGGATGAAAAATGCGGCGCTGCCCATTCTTTTTGCGACGATTCTGGTTGAGGGCAAGTGTGTGATCGAAAACCTGCCGCCGATCAGCGATGTCACGACTGCTCTGGAAATTTTACAGGCGATGGGCGCCAAAATACATATGGTCAATAAAACGACAATTGAGATTGATACCACTGTTATTCGCTGTGGCAGCGCACCCTATGATCTGGCGCGGAATATGCGTGCGTCCTATTATGTGCTCGGTGCGGAGCTGGGGCGTTTTCGTCAGGCGTCGGCCGCATGTCCGGGCGGCTGCGACTTCGGCGTGCGTCCCATCGACCAGCATGTGAAGGGTTTTGAGTCGCTCGGCGCAAAGGTGAGCGTGGTCAGCGGCTATGTGCGCTGCGATGCGACCGAATCGGGGCTTAAGGCAGCCAATATCTATATGGATGTTGTTACCGTCGGCGCCACGATCAACATTATGCTTGCCGCTGTCAAAGCGCAGGGGCAGACGGTAATCGAGAATGCGGCAAAGGAGCCGCATGTGGTCGACCTGGCCAACTTCCTCAACGCGTGCGGCGCCAACATCGTCGGCGCGGGTACCGATATCATCAAAATCAAGGGCGTGGATGCGTTGCACGGCGTGACTTATGCGATCATTCCGGATATGATCGAGGCCGGCACGTATATGATGGCTGCGGCGGCAACCGGAAGCCGGCTGACCGTTTCCAACGTGATCCCCAAACACCTTGAATCGATCACCGCGAAGCTGGAGGAGATGGGCGTCGGCATTGAAGAGCATGATGAGTCGGTCACTGTGATTCCGCACGGACGTCTGGGGCGTGTGAACGTCAAGACGCTGCCGTACCCCGGATTCCCTACGGATATGAACCCGCAGATGTGCGTGCTGCTTTGCCTTGCGGATGGAATGAGCATATTAACCGAAGGCGTATGGGACGGGCGATTCAAGTATACCGAGGAGCTTATCCGTATGGGGGCCTCCATCAAGGTGGACGGCCGCACTGCCATCGTAGAAGGTGTGGAGACGCTTCGCAGTGCGCATGTCCGCGCGGTCGACCTGCGCGCGGGTGCGGCGATGGTCATCGCTGCGCTGACGGCGCCGGGCGAGACGGTTATCAGCGATATTTATCACATCGAACGCGGCTACGAGTGCATTGTGGAAAAGCTGCAAAGCGTGGGCGCGGATATCCACCGTGTGACAATGGCCGATGTCGGTGCATCCGCGAATGTTTCCTGAGCGGATTGAAACAACGTATCGGAACTCCTCGCTGGAAAAACAGCGGGGAGTTTTTTCATATAAATACTTAAACGCAATAATACAAAGACCTTTGCATAATCCATATAATTATACTCGGCAAAAGGCAGCTCAAAATCTGTTTATGCTCGGTTTTTGTACAGTTTTTTAGTATAAAGTGTTCAATAAACCGAAGGCGCTGCAAAATGAGCAGCGCCTTCGGTTTTTCGGATCCGGATCGGGGATCTATATGAAAGCCTCGGCAATGCTGCCTCGGACTTATTATCATTGTGCCGCGTCGAGCTTGAAGGTGAAGGTCAGCTCGGTGCCGGTGCTGCCGTCCCGCGAGATGCGGTAGACCTTGATGGTTGCCTCGTCACCGGCCTGGCAGGCAGCCAGCGCTGTTTTCAGCGATTCATTGCTTGTAATCGCCTGTCCGTTGAATTCGGTGATGATGTCATAGACCTCTACGCCGGCACGGTAGATAGCGGCGGTGCGGCTGCCGATGTTTACGACCAGAACGCCCTCAGGCACATCCTCGGGCAGACGGTAAAGCGCGATGGTCTGGTCATTGATCTCGGAAACGGTGATGTTGAGAAAAGCTGAGACGGTCACGTAATCGTTATCCGGCCGATTGATGACCTCGCCGTCCTGGATAAGCATATTGATGATTTCCACTGCGTTTGACATCGGGATGGCAAAGCCGATTCCCTCATATTCATCCTTCAGCTTAAGCGTGTTGATGCCCACAACCTGTCCCTGCATATTCAGCAGCGGACCGCCGCTGTTGCCGGGATTGATGGACGAGTCGGTCTGCAGCAGACGCATCGTCTTTGTACCTGTGCCGGAGGAAACGGTCACTTCACGGTTGACGCCAGAGATGACGCCCTGTGTGAGCGTGCCGGCAAGATTGATGCCGTACGGTGTGCCGATGGCTACGACCGGATCGCCGACCGAAAGCGCATCCGAATTGCCCAGCTCGATGGGCGTGAGGTCATTTGCGTCGATTTTCAGCACCGCCAGGTCGGAAGCGTCGTCGCTGCCGATGAGCTCGGCATCATATTCAGTACCGTCATAAAAGATGACCTCGATGGAGACATAGTCCTCAATCACATGGTGGTTGGTGACGATATAGCCGTCGGAAGTGATCACGAAGCCGCTGCCGATCGAATAGCCGTTGCGAACCGTAGTGCGGATCGTCGCGCAGGAAACCGAGCATTTTTCATACAGCGTTTTCAGGTCGTAGGTCTCGCCCTGTTCCTCGGTAATCCCGACAGTCTGGTTGACCTCGCCTGCGGTTCCGCCGCTTGTCGTCCCCTGCGTGCTGCCCGGCGTAAACAATCCGCCGCCGTTATCGTCGGCAAAGAGCAGCGCGCAGGATAACGTAATCGTTAACACCGCCAGAACGACGGCGGTCACGGCAATGAAAATGCCTTTCCGGCTCTTCCGCCTGCGTCCGTTTGCAGGTGCGCCGTTCCATTCGTAGGTGTAATTCGGCTGCACCTCGGGAACCTGCGGCGGCGTAAGAGACGATTGCGTCTCTTGAGGGGTGGTGTTCTCTCTATCGTTGTGTTCGAAATTATCGTTCATCGATTGCTTTCTCCCTTCTCTTTTGTTGTGCCCATAGTATAGCGCGATATACTTAAAATTTTCTGAAAGCGCAAAAATTTTTGGAAAAATTTTTTCCGCCCTCTATTTCTGTGCCAGCGGCAAAGTAAAGCTGAACTCGCAGAATTCTCCGTAGACCGACTGTACGTTCAGCTCCTCGCCGTGCATATTGACGTTGGTCTTGGAAATGTAAAGACCCAGCCCGGTGCCGGTCTTGTCCAGACCACGCGAACGGTCGGATTTGTAAAAGCGTTCGAATACATACGGCAGCTCCTCCTCGGGAATGCCGTCGCCGCTGTTGCGGATGGCAATATAAGCCTTTTTATCGCGCTTTTCGATGGTGAAACGGATGGTGCCGCCCTCCGGCGTAAATTTCACCGCGTTATCACACAGGTTGTAAAGCACCTGATGGATGGCATCGGTGTCTGCGTTGACGAAGATATCCTCAGGAGAATTGAACTCGATTTCAAAATGTTTTTCGTCGATTTTCTGCTCAAAGCTCAAAAGCACCTGCCGCGCTTTTTCGGTGATGTTGAAATTGGTCATCGTCAATTTGCGGTCGCCGCTCTGCATTCGTGAAATTTCCAGCAGCGAGTTGACCAACCGTGACAGCCGCCGTACCTCATCGGAGATGATTTCAAGATAGTAGTCGCGCTTTTCCTCGGGAATCGTGCCGTCAAGGATGCCGTCCACATAGCCGGAAATGACCGTCATCGGCGTGCGCAGGTCATGCGAGACATTGGCGACGAAGGCGCTGCGCAGCTCGTCTGTTTTGGCCAGCGACGCGGCCATATTGTTGAAGGCTGCGGCGAGCTGTCCGACCTCGTCGTGGCTGGTCACGTTCACACGCACGCTGAAGTCGCCCAATGCAAAGCTCTTGGCTGCCTTGCTGATGCTTTTAATCGGTTCGCTGATGCGCTGGCTGATAACGTACACCGCAATGATCGCGGCCAGCAGCACCCAGAGCGAGGCGGCAATCATTGTTTTCTGCATCGTGCCGATGAGCAGCGGATTGCCCACCGACGGAGAAGAAACAAGAATCAACCCCTCCGCTTCGCCGCCGTCTTCGCGGACGACCGAGAACAGGTTGCGCCGCTTTTCGGAAAAGGTGTTTTCCAGATTGCTCAGCTCGTACTGGTTTACGCCGTTGATAACGTCGCTGACCACCGTCTGCGGCAACAGCACGTTGCCGACGAGCGCATCGTACGTATGCGAGCTGACGAGCAGCAGTCTGCCGTCTGGCTCCATCACGAAGATCACCGAATCGGCGGTGGAGGCGTATTCCTCCAAGGCGTCGCGGATGCGTGAAGCGTATTTTTCGACCGTGCCCTTGAAGCCGGTGTTGTCGAACACGCGGTAGGTATCAATGATCTCGGAGGTGTAGCGTGCACTGCTGTCCATCAGCGCTTTTTTTGTTTCAATGGAGTAATTGGAGACCATCGAGGATATCGCCAGCACCAGAATCAGAAAGCTGACGGCAATGATCGCTGTAAATGCGGTGATGTATTTGGAAAAGAGGCTTTTGAACATCGTTTTTCCTGTCCTTCCCGTTGTGTTTCGTATATCCCTTGCTTTTTATCCCGGAGAAACGGATATACATTTTCATTATATACCATAATTTCGGTCAAAGCAATAGGAGATTTGCAAAAACGTATGCACATGGATGCGGGTGTGAAACGGCACCGAACACAGGCTTTGTCTGCGGCATCCGGACCGGAGTAAATCGTGCATAGAAAAGCAGAGGGCGGATTGAAAAAGATAAAAAACAGCCGACGAAGCACTCGTCGGCTGTTTTCTTTTATAGGGTACGGCGGCAAGGCCGCCGTGCAAAACCAATGAAACAATGCTGCGGCATCGGCGTTTTCCCCATGCCGCACTTTTGCGGGCAATATTTCGTTATTTCGCTTTGGTACGGATTTCCTCCGCGGCCTTGCCGATAAAAGCATCGATCGTCATGCTGCCGAGGTCTCCCTCCTTGCGGCTGCGGACGCCGACGGTGCCGGACTCGGCTTCCTTGCCGCCGACGACAAGCATATACGGAAGCTTTTCAAGCTGTGCTTCGCGGATCTTGAAGCCGAGCTTTTCGTTCCGGTCGTCGAGCGTGGCGCGGATGCCGGCGTCCCGAAGCGTTTGCAGAACGCTCTCGGCATAGGGCTTCTGCTCGTCGGAAATCAGGATCACACGCGCCTGCTCGGGTGCGAGCCAGAGCGGGAACGCGCCGGCATATTTCTCAATCAGCAGCGCCAGCGTGCGCTCATAGCAGCCGATCGAGGTGCGGTGGATGACATAGGGGTACTTTCGCTTGTTGTCACGGTCGACGTATTCCATCCCGAATTTTTCGGCGAGCTGGAAGTCGATCTGAATGGTGATGAGCGTGTCCTCCTTGCCATGGACGTTCTTGATCTGAATGTCGAGCTTCGGTCCGTAGAAGGCCGCCTCGCCGTCCGCTTCGTAATAATCGATCTTCAGGTCGTTGAGGATGCGGCGCATCGTGTCCTGCGCGGCTTCCCATGCTTCCTCCGAGCCGATGTATTTTTCGCGGTTGTTCTTGTCCCACTTCGAGAAGCGGTAAAACACATCTTCTTCCAAGCCGAGTGTGGTCAGCATATACTTTGCCAGTTCCAGACAGCCGGCGAACTCACCTTCAAGCTGCTCGGGCGTGCAGGCGATATGCCCCTCGGAAATCGTGAACTGGCGCACGCGGATCAACCCGTGCATCTCGCCGCTGGCTTCATTGCGGAAGAGCGTGCTCGTCTCGTTGTAACGCAGCGGCAGGTCGCGGTAAGAATGCGTCTGGGTCAGATAGGCCTGGAACTGGAACGGGCAGGTCATCGGACGCAGGGCAAGAATCTCCTTTTCCGGGTCGTCCTGCTCGGCGCGGTCGCCCATAACGAACATTCCGTCCCGGTAGTGGTCCCAATGTCCGCTGATCTTATACAGTTCGCGCTTGGCCATAAACGGCGTTTTTGTCTGCAGATAGCCGCGCTTTTCCTCCTCGTCCTCCACCCAGCGCTGGAGGGTGCGCAGGACGACCGTGCCCTTCGGCAGGATGATCGGCAGGCCCTGTCCGATTTCCTCGGAGGTGGTAAACAGGCCGAGCTGACGGCCGAGCTTGTTGTGGTCGCGCTTTTTGGCTTCTTCGACGGCGGCGAGGTAGCTTTCCAGCTCCTCCTTGGTCGCAAATGCCGTGCCGTAGATGCGCGTAAGCATTTTCTTTGTGCTGTCTCCGCGCCAGTAGGCGCCCGTCGCCTGCGTGAGCTTGAAGGCCTTGAGCTTTTTTGTGTACGCGACATGCGGGCCGGCGCACAGGTCGGTGAACTCTCCCTGCTTGTAGAAGGAGATTTCCTCTCCCTCCGGCAGGTCCTGGATCAGCTCTGTCTTGAAGGGTTCGTCCTTCATCAGAGCCAGCGCCTCGTCCCGCGGCAGGGTGAAGCGTTCAATGCGCAGATTCTCGGCGGCGATTTTCTTCATCTCCGCTTCAAGCTGCGCCAAGACCTCCGGCGTAACCGAGACAGGCATGTCGATGTCGTAATAGAACCCGTTTTCAATCGCCGGCCCGATCGCCAGCTTCGCCTGCGGGTACAGGCGCTTGACTGCCTGCGCCAGAATGTGCGCGGCTGTGTGTCTGAGCGTTTGCAGCTCGTTGTCCATTGGTATCTGTCCTTCTTTCCGCTGCCCGCGGCTCCGAAATGGCCGTGCGGCAGCGCATATAATTTTATCGTACCGGCTAAGAAGTCGAAGCCTTATCGGCCAAGTCTTTCAAGGCAAGCCGGGCTTTGCTCAGGCGCAAGGACTTTGCGGGGCTATGCTTAAAAGCCTTGCGCTTTCGCGTCGGAATCAGGCTTGAGTTTCATCAAGACGGTTCAAAAAACAATGAAATTGCGCGGCAATTGCCGCGCGAATCACCCGCAGCGCAGTTGATTCGGCAAACATGATTATAGCACGCTTTTCAGCCGTTTGTCAACAGCCGCCGCGCCTTTTCCACTGCGCCGAACACCGGCTCGCGCGTCAGGACGGACACGCGGCAGGCGCAGGTCAGCATGGGCAGGAGCAGCTCCATTGCGCGCGTGTCGCGAAAGATGCCGCCGGCAATGGCGGTGGGGAAGGGGGCGTCGAAAAAGCGGCGACCCGCACAGTTGATGTACTCGGCGATGCGTGCAATGTTCTCGCGGAGGATGCCTGCCGCCGCCTCAGAGCCCTGCCGCTCGGCTTCGAACACCAGCGGCGCGTAGCGAGCGATTTCGGTTTTGGAGGCAAGCAGCAGGCGGGGCAGTGCGTCAAGCATCTCCTCGCCCGTTTGCTCCCGCACCAGCCTGTAGAGTGCGTCCGGCTCCGCGCGGCCGTCTCCGCATGCGAGTGCATGTGAAATGGCGCGTTTGCCGATTTCGTAGCCGTTGCCGGAGACGTCAAAAATCGAATAGCCGCCGATGCGATGCAGCCGGTTTCCTTTTTTGACAAAGCACGAGCAGCCTGTGCCGCAGATGACGGCCGTGCCGTCCTCATCGGGGAATGCGGCGTAGAAGATGTTTACCGCGTCATGCGACACCTCCGTAATCGCTTGCGGGAAAAGCGCGCGCAGCTTGCGGTTCGTCAGCGCGCGGAAGCCCTCATGCGAGCCGCCCGCGATTCCTAAAAAGATCGCGGACACCTGTTCGGGCGCAATGTTATTCTCTGCGCAAAGGCGGGA
Organism: Candidatus Woodwardiibium gallinarum; assembly: GCA_904419545.1. GTDB lineage: Bacteria > Bacillota > Clostridia > Oscillospirales > CAG-382 > Woodwardiibium > Woodwardiibium gallinarum. The sequence goes on along the minus strand of CAJFRY010000006.1, from coordinate 48,198 downwards.
TGCCGTTTCGGTCAGGAACGAGGCGCTGTTTTCAATGCCGAGGTCGGTTGGGTTGGAAGCGCCGGCTGTCAGACGTGCGGCCTCGCTGCCGTCCTCGTGCGCGAGGATCATAGCGGTTTTCGAGCCGCCGCCGTCGGCACCGATTATGTATCGCTGTTTGTTCATTTGGACTGCTCTTTCATCTCGGCCAGTAGGTCGCGGATTTCCTTGAGTGCGGCGGCGCTCTCCTGCTCGGGCGTGGGGGCGGGCGGAGCTGTATTCGCTTCCGCTTCCATTTCCTTTTCTCTGTGCAGCAGGGCTTCAGCCTTATGTCTGGCTTTGACGGCTATGCGCAGCGCAACAAAAATACAGAGCGCGATAATCAGAAAATCGATGACAGTCTGGATGAACGCACCGCCGTTCATCACAATGGCCTCGCTGTCATCGGTCGCGGCTCTCAGCGTCCAGACAATGTCGGAAAAATCAGTCTTGCCGAGCGCCAGGGAAATGAGCGGCGTGATGATGTCCGCGACGAGTGACGACACGATCTTGCTGAACGCACCGCCTATGATCACGCCGACGGCCATATCAATGATATTCCCCCGCATAATAAAGGCTCTGAAATCCTTGAAAAAGGTGCTTTTGCCCATATTCTTGTCCTCTTTTCGTATCATTCCGGCCCGCGAACTTGTCTTCACGGGCCGGATTCGTATTTTTATTTGCCGTTGATGGCTGCGTTGAGCTTTTTAACCAGCTCGTCGGCATCTACACCATGGACCTGGCAGGCCTCTTCTACGGTTTCGCTGCGTGCGGACGGGCAGCCGAGGCAGTGCATGCCGATTTCGAGGAAGTAGGGGGCAAGCTCCTCGTTCAGATCGAGGATATCGCCGATGACGGTGTTTTTGGTGATCTCTTTCATTATACATTCTCCTTTTCTGCCGCGCCGCGCCCCGACTTCGGGAAGGTCCGCGCACGCGATTTTTTGATTTTACATTTGTTTATGGCAAACAGCGCGAGCTGTAGGCATACGAAATTCAGTAAAGCAATGCCGACGGCCGTCAGCAGATCGGCCGCACCGAGTGCGCGATAGCCGAATGCGGCGCGCGCCGACGGCTCGTACAGCAGCAGCGCCATACCCACGAGGGATATGCCGAGCGCCGGCAGCAGCAGATAGTTGCGGTAGGCACGGCTGGTAACCAGACTCTGCTTTGACGAGCCCGAGAAAGCGAACATCGCAAGCAGCAGCACGAACGTGACGAGCACGCGTGAGTGCGCGCCTTCCGCGTTTCCGGCCAGATAGGAAAGCAGCAGCGCCAGCGCGCCGCCGCCCGCGTAGGCCAGCGGCACCGCAAAGTCGGACAGCTTGGGACGCGCGGTGTAGCGTGGGATCCTGTCGGTCAGAATTTTACGGTGCGTGGGTGCGAACGCCAGCGCCAGTGCGAACAGCAGGTTGGCGCCAAAGCCCGCGAATACGATTTCACTCACCCGCGCGGGGAACGCCATCCCCGAACACAGCGACAGCAGCGCCGAAAACACCAGCATCGCATACGCAACGGTCAGATACTGCACAACGGAGTACACGCGCTTGTAGATGCTGCGCGCGCATTCGAGCACGCGCGTGATCACGTCGAATCCGCCCGCGTCGATGAGCACGTCGGCTGACTGGAGGATCGTCTCGGGCGCCTGACTGTTGGAGACAAAGGTTGCGTCCGCTTCGCTCATCAGCGTCAGGTCCTCCATCCGCTCGGCGGTCACTGCGACGGCCTTGCCGTCCTCCTTACGCAGCCGCAGCACACGCAGCCACTCGGCGTCGGTAACGCCGCGGTAGACCTTATAGTCCGGGCTGTTGGCGATGTACAGCCCTTCGTCCATGCTCCTGAGCTGCTCACCGGTGATGACCTGCGATTCGTCGGTGATGATACCTGCGTTTTTTGCGTGACTGACTGCGGTATAAAAGGATTCGTCGGTCCGCACGACCGGCTCAATGCCGGCTTGCGTACACTTGAATACGGCTGAGGCGGAATCGACGTAAACCGACATATAGCAGCCGATGAAGCCTTTGAAGATCAGACGCTTCTCCACATCGATGCTTTTCAGACTGTCGCATTCGGTTATGCCGGCGGCGACGGCGTAGACTGTCATTGATTCGCGCGAGAGCTGCGCGGCTTCGTCCAGCAGGCGTTTCGCAGCGGCCGGCGTCATTTTTTTTGCTTCGCCGCCGATTTCGTAGCCCGCGCACCGGCTGACGACCATCTCGGGCGCACCCTTGAGGACGACAAGGTTTTTTCCCTCGTGCAGCACGAGGGTGCGCAGCGCTTCTCCGCCTGTGGTATATTCGGTTTCAATTTTGAAGTAATCGTTTTTCAGCCCTGAAAGCTCGATATCCAGCTCGCCGCAGGCCTTGATGAGCGCCAAATCGCTCTGGCTGCCCTCGTAAAACAAGTCGAGGTTCCGGCGGCGGCGGTAGAGCGAGGGGTTTTCAAACTTTTCGCGGAAGTTTGAACAGACCAGCGACAGCGTCAATACTTGTTCAAGCGCATCGCGGTTCTGCTTTTCGACCGGTACGCGGCGGAAATCGACAAAGGCGGTCTGCGCCGTGAGCTGCCGGGGCGGGAAGGCGCTGTTCTTTTCACACATTACTGTATCGATGAAGCAGAGCTTGGCGATGCTGTTGAGGTTCTTGAGCGAAGCGCCCGCAGCCGACGCCTTTTTCATCCCCAGTCCGATGGCTGCCGAGGCGAGCGCGAAGGCGCTGTCCGAAAGCGAGACGAAGCCGATTGTCAGCGCCATAGTGAACACGTTGACGATGTCGCGGTTTGTCAGCAGGCCGAGCAGGATGAGAACGAAGTCGGTCACTACCGCCGCCAGCGACACGAACCGGCCCGTGCTGCGGATGTATTTCAGCAGCGCCGGCATCGGGTCGCGCGTGCGATCGCCCGAAAGCAGGCGGACGGCTGTGTCCTTGCCGGTTGCGGTGACAATGGCCTTCGCGCTGCCGCCGGTGACGACTGAGAGAGCGCAGACCATATTCAGCGCGATGGCGTCGCCGGTTCCGTCGGCGATATAGGAAGCGTCCTTGCCGACGGAGGCTTTGGCACGCGTGACCGGCGTTTCGAGCACGGTCAGGCTGTTGGCTTCGATCAGCCGTGCGTCCGCGGGGACGATGCGGCCGACCTCCAGCCGGATGACGTCGCCGGGAACGAGCGCGCGGCTGTCCACCGAGAACTCGCGGCCGTCGCGGATGACGATGGCTTTCGGCGAGACGCGGCGCAGCGTGCTTTTGATCGCTTTCTGCGAGCGGCTCTCCAGATAGGCGTTGACCAGCGTCACCGCCGCTGCACAGACGGCCAGCAGCATATACAGCGGGTCAGGCGTAAAAATATACAAAATGACTGCGCACAGCAGCACCAGCAGCCCGTGAATGCCCAGAAGCTGCTTCTTCAGGCTCTGTCCGAAGGAGAGCGACAGTTCTTCTTTGATGATGTTGCTGCCGTACTTTCGACGCGCGTGCGCCACGCCCGCCTTGGTCAGCCCGTTGTCGATGTCGCTGCCCAGAATTTCGGCGACCTCGTAGGGCTGCATTTCGGAAGGCGAGAGGAACTCGCGCGTGTATTCCCGCGCAGAGGCCGAGGTGATCGTGCGGATGCTCGGTCCTTCCTCCGACTTCTTCAAAAAGCTGCGTGCCATCGCGCGCTAACGGCTCTCGAGCTTGAGCGCGCCGTTTTCGGCGGTCAGCGAAACGGAGGTGACCGCGTTCTGGTAGCTCTCGATGATAACGGCGGCGACCGCGTCCTCCACGTCAGTCTGGATGAGGCGGCGCAGGTTGCGCGCGCCGTATTTTTCGGAGTAGCCCTTCTCGACCAGCAGCGCCACGGCTGCGTCGTCGTAGGTGAAAGCCACGTTCTTCTCGGCCAGCACCGATTTAAGGTCGTCGAGCATAATGCGGCAGATGAAGCCGAAGTTCTCACGTGTGAGCCGGTTAAAGACGACGATGTCGTCGACGCGGTTGATGAATTCGGGCCGGAGGAAGTCCTCCAGCGCGGCCTTGACCTTCACTTCGTCGGCTGAATGTGCCGTCATCGTAAACCCGGCGGGCGTGCCGTCGGCCGAGCTGCCGGCGTTGGTGGTCATAATAAGCACGGTGTTTTCAAAATTGACGGTCTTGCCGTGCGCGTCGGTGATGCGGCCGTCGTCCAGGATCTGCAGCAGGATGTTGAGCACGTCGGGGTGCGCCTTTTCGATCTCGTCGAAGAGGATGACCGAGTAGAGCTTGCGGCGGATCTTTTCGGTCAACTGCCCGGCATCGTCATAGCCGACATAGCCCGGAGGCGAGCCGATGATGCGCGAGACCGAGTGCTTTTCCATAAACTCGGACATATCCAGCCGGATGAGCGACTCGGGCGAATCGAACAGGTAGGAGGCCAGAACCTTGACCAGCTCGGTCTTTCCCACGCCGGTGCTGCCGGCGAAGATGAAGGAGACCGGCTTTTTCTTATACGAGATGCCCGCGCGGCTGCGGCGGATGGCGCGTGCGATTTTGCCGATGGCCTCGTCCTGTCCGATGATGCGCTTTTTGAGTGCCGACTCGAGCGACTGCATCTTTTGGTACTCATTTTCGCTGATGCTCGTCGCGGGGATGCCGGTCCAGTTCTCGATGACCTTTGCGACTGAGGCTTCGTCCAGCCACAGCGAATCGCGCTCGGCGGAAAGGCCGTCGAACCGGCCGCTCTTCTGGGCGATCTTCGTCGTCACCTCAGCGAGCTGGCGGTAGTCCTCCTCAGTCTTGTTCTCCTGGGACTCGATGGCGCTCTTCCGCTCGTTCAGCGCCGTCAGCTCGCGCGAAAGCGAATTGAGCTCGTTGATGAGCGGTGAATGCATCGCCATGTAGGAGGAGGCTTCGTCCATAATGTCGATGGCCTTGTCGGGCAGATAACGATCGGTGATATAGCGCTCGGAGAGGACGACCATCTTGCGGATGAGCTCGTCGGAAATCTTGATGCCGTGGAAGGTCTCATAATATTTTTTGATTCCCTTGAGGATCTCGACCGTCGATTCGATGGAAGGTTCGTTGATCATAACCGGCTGGAAGCGCCGCTCGAGCGCCGAGTCGTTTTCGATATGCTTGCGGTATTCGGTCAGCGTGGTCGCGCCGATAACCTGAATCTCGCCGCGCGAGAGCGCCGGCTTGAGGATGTTGGCTGCGTTCATGCCGCCCTCCGCGTCGCCCGCGCCGACGATGGAGTGGATCTCGTCGATGACAAGAATGATATTGCCTAACTTTTTCACTTCGTCGATGAGTCCCTTCATCCGATTCTCAAACTGTCCGCGGAACTGCGTGCCGGCGACGATGGCGGTCATATCCACCAGATAGACCTCCTTGTCGGCCAGCTTGCCGGGAACCTTCCCGTCAACGATGCGCTGTGCAAGTGCCTCGGCTACGGCTGTTTTGCCGACGCCGGGTTCGCCGATGAGGCAGGGGTTGTTCTTTTGGCGGCGGCAGAGAATCTGCATCACGCGCTCAAGCTCTTTTTCGCGGCCGACGACGGCGTCCAGCTTCTTTTCGCGCGCTTTGCCGGTCAGGTCCATACAGAATTGGCTGAGGTACTTGCGCTTGGGCTTGCCGTCTCCCTTAGTGCCACGCTCGGACTCGGTCTGCCGCTCGACGGGCAGCCCGCCGCCACCCATAATGGCGTTGAAATCCAGCGCGGGCGCGCGGCCCTCGTTGTCGTTCTCATCCTGCGGCTCGGCGAAGGGGATCATCCCCGCCACTTCATCGGCCATCGCGTCGAATTCCTCCTCCGAGATGCCGAGCTTGCGGATGATGTCGTTCATCGGCTTGATGCCCAGCTCCTTCGCGCAGCGCAGGCACAGACCCTCCGAGGTGGTCTGACCGTTTTCGGTTTTTGTCACGTAAATCACCGCCACACGTTTTTTGCAGCGGGAACACAGCTTCATTTGCATCATTCAGTTCTGCCTTTCGTATGCTTCGCGGACGGATTCGGCTTTTTCAGCCCGTATTTGCCGCGAAAAATTTTGATATAATACATGGTAAACGCAAACAGGATCACGATCCCGAGCAGGATGCTCAGCGTCAGCGTGACGACGTAGTTCTCCCAAAGCAGCAGCAGCGCGGTGACCGTACAGGCAAAGATGGCCGAGGCCGCTTTGCCGTACCACGAGGAGACGACGATGTCCTTGCGTTTTTTCAGGATCAGATAAGCGCCGATGAGCATGCAGGTTTCCTTGACCGCGAAGAGGACCGTCAGCCAGATCAGCACGGGCTGCTTAACGGCCAGCGATATGATGGCGGCCGCCTGCATCAGCTTGTCGGCGAGCGGGTCGAGAATCTTCCCGACGTCGGTGATCCATCCGTTCCGGCGCGCAAGATATCCGTCGAGGATATCGGTCAGCTCTGCCGCTACGAAGATGACCAGCGCCCATATGTTTGCATTGGCGATGTCCGAGAAGAAGACGGCGACGAAAACAGGCACCGCCAGCAGCCGGATCGCCGAAAGTATATTGGGAATCTGTCTTTTTTCCATTCCGCACTCCGTTCCGCTGCCGCCGCAGGCAGCAGGTTCAATCAGGGATATTGCCCGCCGGTTTGGTATGGCGTCGGCAGGGGAGGGAATCCCCGGAAGCAGCCGACACATCTGCCGGTTCAGGCGAAGAAAAGGCTGAAGAAATTGTTTTCATAAAAGAATTTGAACAAAAAGGTATTTGCGGGATCGATATGGGAGACGATGCCTAAGCCAAGCGTGTCGGCGCAGGGCAGGAGCAATTGCACCACCGCACAGAAAAGCCAGACGCGCAGCAGCGCCAGCACGACGCCCGCGACCAGCCCGAGCAGCTTATTGGCCTGCCGCAGGATGGGCAGGTCGGTCAGCTTGTCGAGCAGATAGGCGGCCAGCCGCAGGACCAGCACTGAGCCAAGGTAGAGCAGCACGAATGCGGTAAAGGTCGCCACCGCACGCAGCACCGGCTCGGAGACGTAGCCGACCAGCTCGTTTTTGAGCGTTTCGGTGTTTTCGGTGCGCCAATCGTTCCATTTTTCCTCCAGCTCGGCCCGGTCGATGCCGATGAACTCCAGTTTGGTCAGGAATTCGGGCAGCTCCTCCTGCTCGGCCGACGCGCCGGTGACGAAGGAGGTAATGCTCTCGTCTACTGCCGAACGCACCTTGACGGCCATTCCGCTTTCCAGAAATGCGTCGCGTACCGGGGAGACAAACAGGAAAGCGACCACCAGCGCGATAAGGAAACTCGCTGCCGACAGCACGGTTTTAACAAAGCCGTTTTTAACTGCAAATAAAATCGTCACGCCGATAATGACGACAATCAGAATGTCCAATATAGCGCTCATAACACCCTCCGTCTGTTGATTATTCTTCGGTCTGTCCGATGCCGTCGATATCTAATATCACAGCCTCCGCGCCGGAAAAAAGCACGAGCTGTGTGGTCTCGGGCGCAAGCAGCAGCGACGTGTAGGTCTGTGAAAGGGACTGCGTTGCATCCGACCCGCCGCTGAGCGAGACGGATTGAAGCTCGCCGTCCCGCAGCAGGAAGGCCTGATCGCCGAAAAAGGCGATGTCTGTGACCGCCGGTCCGGCGACCGTTCTGCATGCTTCGTTTGCCGTAAAGAATTCGGTATCCATATCGTTGCCAAAACCGCTGCCTCCGTATGCAAGAGACGCGTATTTTTCGCCCAGCTCAAATTTTTGCACCGTGCGCGTGCCGTAGCGTTCCTCAAACAGCAAACTGCCGTCGGCGGCGAATGAGCGCAGCGCCTTGTTGGTCAGCAGCCAGAAGCCGCCGTCGTCGCGGTAGACGGCCTTCCAGGGCAGTTCTCCGGTGTAAGTGAGCGTCGTGTAGCTGTCCTCCGCAGTCAGATCCAGCCGCATCAGGCAGGTCTCGAACTCGCCGCTTTCGGTGGTATAAAAGGCTGCAGCGAGCAGCTCGCCTTTGTCGTCGCGCAGCGCGACGTCCAGAATTTCGCGGTCACGGTCGTCGTCGCCGGCGCCGAAGAAGGCCGTGTAAATCGTATTGAAATTTTCATCGTACACCCAGACGCCCGAGCGGTAGTTGCGTTTTTTGGAAATGACTGCGAACGCGCCGCTGTCTGTCACATCCAGCCCGAGGATCGGATATTCATAGGTCTGCTTGAGCACTGAGGAATAGGAAGTAAAGACCTCCAGCTCCTTCCCGCCCAGATCGCAGACATAGACATTGCGGTCGGATGTGCGCACGAGCGGATTTGTATAGAAAAAGCTGCTTTTAAGCACGCGGCGGGAATTGAAATCGTATACACAAATACCGCTTCTGTTGATTACCGCCAGATCGCCGCGAACCACCGCGCCGATGTTTCCCGTGTCGTAGTCGTAGGCGACGCGCGACCCGTCGGAGCCGACGGTGACGGAATCGAAGGAAACGAATTTCAGCATATAACGAAAGTTTTCAATCGTCAGCTCGTCGCCGTAAAAGGTGAATGCAAACGCGGCGAAACAGACGCTCAGCAGGATGACCGCGTATTTGACGAACGACACGCGCCGGGCGATCGTTTCATAATATGCTTCCCTCGTAGGGATTTTGACCTTCGCCGGGTCGGTTTTCTTCCCCGGCTCGCGGAAGATGGAAAAAACGCCCATCGTTTGTATGTCCTTTCGGTGTCGTGGGAAACGGCGGCGCTAATGCGCCGTTCGGATAGAAGACGCATCGCAGGTAGAGGCCATGCGCCGGCGCGGTGGCGCCGGCCTGTCCGCGGTCGCACGATTCCAGTATATGCGTGATTTTTTCTGCCGTCATGCCCGGACACAGCAGTGTCCCGACCATAATGCGGACCATATTGTATAAAAAGCCGTCGGCGGCTACTGCCATTGTGACGTCCTCACCCTCTCGCCGGACACGGAAGCGGAACACGCGCCGCACCGTGTCGGTGATCTTCGAGCCGGAGGCCATAAAAGCGCGGAAGTCATACCGTCCGACGAAGGCCTGCGCGGCGCGGTCGAGAGCCGTTTCGTCAAGCGGGTGCGGCCAGAGCAGCGCGCGTCCGTTTTCAAACGGGTCGCGCAGACGGCTGTTGCGGATGCGGTAAAGATATTCCTTGCCTGCAGCGCTGTAGCGGGCGTGGAAGTCCTCGCCGACTTCGCAGGCGCTTCGGACGGCGATGTCGGGCGGCAGCACGCGGTTGAAGGCCAGCGGCAGCGCATCTGCCGGAATGATGAACGGAGCCTCGAGATGGCAGACAAATCCGTAGGCGTGCACGCCCGCGTCGGTCCGTGAGCAGCCGGTGACGGGGACGTCCGTCCCATAGACCCGCGCGGCGGCCTCGCAGACGGCGGTCTGGATGGCGTTGCCGTTTTTCTGCGCCTGCCAGCCGCAGTAGTTCGTGCCGTCGAAGGCGATTGTCAGTGCGACCTTCATAACGGCAGCGCGACCCCGTTGAGCAGCACGACGGCCGCCGTGCAGGCAAGCATAAAGCCGAGAAACGCGAAATCGGAAAACTTCGCCCTGAGCACCTTCATCCGCGTCCGGTTGGCGCCGCCGTTGTAGCAGCGGCATTCCATTGCTTCCGCCAAATCATAGGCACGGCGGATGGCCGAGTAAAACAGCGGGATGAGAATCGGGATCATCGCCTTGAGCCGGCGCAGCAGGCTGCCGGTTTCAAAGTCCGATCCGCGCGCCTTCTGTGCGGACATGATCTTGTCGGTTTCCTCAATCAGCGTGGGAATGAAGCGCAGTGCAATGGTCATCATCATCGCAAAGTCGTGTACCGGCACATGCAAGTGCCGCAGCGGCGACAGCAGCCGTTCAATGCCGTCGGTCAGGTCGAGCGGGGAGGTGGTATAGGTGAGAATGACCGAGCTTCCCAGAAAAAGCGAAAGAAGCCGGCAGAGCATAAAGACGGCATTGACAAGGCCCTCGCGAGTGATTCGGATGATCCACCACTGCCAGAGCACCGTATGTCCCTGCGTAGCAAAAAGGTTGATGAGCGCGGTGAACAGGAGGATGAAAAGAAGCGGTTTGAGACCCTTGAGCAGAATGCGCCACGAAAGCCGCGAGCAGAGCAGCAGAGCAGCCGTCAGCAGCACGACAAAGGCAAACGCCGCAGCGCTTTTTGCCAGCAGAACCAGCACAAGGAAGACCAGCAGGATAATGATTTTGAAACGCGGGTCGGTCCTGTGCAGCAGACTGCCGCCCGGGAAAAACTGACCGAAGGTGATGTCTTTGAGCATGAATCTATAGTTCCTTTGCAGCGTTTTCGGCGAGCTTTGCCGCCGTTTTTACCGCATATCCGACGGTGTAGACGTCGGTGCGGTCGGCAAGGCCGCGTTTTTGCAGCTCGACGAAGAGCTTCGTGATCTGCGGCAGGTCGAGCGAGGAGTCGAACAGCTTCTGCGCATCGGCAAAGACCTCTCCGACCGTACCGAAGAGGAAGACTTTACCGTTTTTGAGCACAAGGATTGAATCGGCGTATTTGGCGATGTCCTCCATGCTGTGCGAGATGATCAGCATCGTGCTTTGGCGCTGCTTCTGGTATTCCATCAGCCCGCCGAGGATTTCCTCGCGTCCGCGCGGGTCCAGCCCCGCAGCCGGTTCGTCGAGCACGAGCACCTCCGGGTCCATTGCCAGAACGCCGGCGATGGCCGCGCGACGCTTCTGTCCGCCCGACAGCTCGAACGGCGAGCGGGATAGCACCGTCTCGTCGATGCCGCAGAAGGCCGCCGCCCGCGCGACGCGCGCGTCGCATTCCTCGGCAGACAGGTTCATATTTTTCGGCCCGAAGGCGATGTCCGCCCGCACGGTCTCGTCAAAAAGCTGATATTCGGGGTACTGGAACACCAGTCCCACCCGAAAGCGGACCGCGCGCATCTCCTTCGGCTTGGCCCAGATGTCCTCGCCGTCCAGCAGGACGCGGCCGGATGTCGGCCTGAGCAGTCCGTTGAGCAGCATCGCCAGCGTGCTCTTGCCGCTGCCGGTGTGCCCGATGATGCCGGTCACCTTCCCCTTGGGGAAAGCGATGCTGATATTCTCGAGCGCAGTGTGACGGAAGGGGGTGTTCTCGCCGTACACGACGCCGATATTTTCCAGCGTCAGGCTCATTGCAACGTCCCTCCCTTCCGCAGGCCGCGCAGAAGCGCTTCGACTGCGTCGGCGGTTTCCATCGTATGCAGCAGCCCTTTCGGCAGCGGATAGCCCGCCTGCCCGAGCAGGTAGGCGAACTCCGTCACCTGCGGGACCGACAGACCGATTTCCTGCAGGCCGGCGACATCGGAGAAAATTTCCTTCGGCGTACCGTCCTTGTAGACCTCGCCGCGGTTGAGCACGATCACGCGGCCGGCTTCGACGGCTTCGTTCATATAATGGGTGATAGTGATGACGGTAATGCCTTTTTCGCGGTTCAGATGCCGCATCGCCGCGGCGATGTCGCGCCGTCCGGCGGGGTCGAGCATGGCGGTCGCTTCGTCAAACACGATGCATTTCGGGTTCATTGCCAGAATGCCGGCGATGGCCACGCGCTGCTTCTGGCCGCCCGAGAGCTTGGCCGCGGAGTGCTTGGCGTATTCGGTCATCCCGACGGCCTTCAGGCATTCGTCCACCGTGCGGCGGATTTCCTCCGGCGGCCTTCCGAGGTTTTCGGGAGCGAACGCCACGTCCTCCTCCACGACGGAGGCGACAATCTGGTTGTCGGGGTTCTGGAACACCATCCCGCAAAGCTGCCGCAGCGCAAACGCCCTCTCCTCGTCGGTCGTATCGATGCCGCCGACGGTCACGCGGCCGCCCGTCGGCGGCAGGATGCCGCAGAGCAGCTTGGCCAGCGTGCTCTTGCCGCTGCCGTTGTGGCCGATGATCGCCGTATAGGTGCCTTCTTCAATCGACAGGCTTATGTTCCGGATGACCGGTTCCTCCCCCTCGCGGTAGGCGAAGGACAGGTTTTCGGCTTGTATGAAAGACATCTTGTGGTCCCTTCGGTATAATGGATTTTGCCGCTTTGCGCAGCGGTGGATTTAAGTCTGCAAGTTTCCGCCCGCAGGCGGAAACTTGCAGAGTTTGAAGGACTTCACCCTTCAAACTCTTGCCCAACGGCTCGCAGCGCCGCAGGGCAGACAGAAGCCGTTTTCGGCCAGCCGCAGTCCCAATTCACCGCTCTCGGTATGGCCGCCGAAGCGGCGGGTGATATTGTTGTCCAGAATGAACCCGCAGGTCGAGGGTGACAGCCCCGTCGTGTAGGAATTGAGAATGACGAACAGCGGGTCGTCGGACAGTACCTGCGTGATGAGCCGCACCAGTCCGTCGAGGTTCTCTTCGATGAGCCATTTTTCGCCGTTCGGCCCGCGCCCGTAGGAGGGCGGGTCGAGGATGACCGCGTCGTACCGGCTGCCCCGCCGGACCTCGCGCGCGACGAACTTGAAACAATCGTCCACAATGTAGCGGATGCGGTCGGACGCGATGCCCGACAGGGACGCGTTCTGCCGCGCCTTGGCGACCATGCCCTTCGACGCGTCGACATGACAGACGAACGCGCCCGCCTTGGCCGCCGCGACTGTCGCGCCGCCGGTGTAGGCGAACAGGTTCAGCAGCCGGATCTCCCGCCCGGCGTTTTGAATCTGCCCGGCGATGTAATCCCAGTTGACGGCCTGCTCGGGGAAGATGCCGGTGTGCTTGAACCCCATCGGCGAGACCGCGAAGGTCAGGTCGCGGTAGGTAATCTGCCATTCGTCGGGCATCTGCCGGCGCACCCACGCGCCGCCGCCCGAGGACGAGCGGCGGTAGATTCCCTGCGCCTTCCTCCAGAACGGGTTGACGCGCTCGCTGTGCCAGATGACCTGCGGGTCGGGACGGATGAGCACATAGTCGCCCCAGCGCTCGAGCCGCTCGCCGCCCTCGGCGTCGAGAAGCTGATAATCGGTCCAGTTATCGGATATAAACATGCCTTTTCCTCTACAGATCCAGTTGTTGCTGCCCGTCCTCCGGCGCGCTCGGCGGCCGCAGGCCGATGTGCGCGTAGGCTGCCGGCGTGATGCAGCGTCCCCGCGGCGTGCGGTTGAGAAAGCCGAGCTGCAGAAGGTAGGGCTCATAGACGTCCTCAAGCGTGACGGATTCCTCACCGATGACGGCGGCGAGCGTTTCCAGCCCGACGGGGCCGCCCCCGAAGCTCTTGGCGATCGTCGAAAGCATCCGGCGGTCAGTCGCGTCTAATCCCAGTGCGTCGACATTGAGCGCGGTCAGCGCCTTGCGCGCGATGGCGCCGTCCACCACCCCGTCTCCCATCACCTGCGCAAAATCGCGCACGCGGCGCAGGAAGCGGTTGGCGATGCGGGGCGTGCCGCGTGAGCGGCGCGCGATCTCCGCCGCGCCGTCGGCCGTGATGGGCATGGACAGCCGTCCGGCCGAATTGGTGACAATGACGGCCAGCTCCTCCGGCGTGTACAGCTCCAGCCGGAACAGCATACCGAACCGGTCGCGCAGCGGGGAGGAAAGCTGTCCCGAACGCGTCGTCGCGCCGATGAGGGTGAAGGGCTGGAGCGGAATGCGGATGGAGCGCGCCGACGGGCCCTTGCCCATCATCAGGTCGAGCGCAAAATCCTCCATCGCCGGGTATAGGACCTCCTCGACCGCGCGGGGCAGTCGGTGGATTTCATCGATGAACAGCACGTCGTTGCGGTTGAGCGTGGTCAGCAGCGCGGCCAGATCACCGGCCTTCTCGATGGCCGGGCCGGAAGTGATCTTCAAATTTACGCCCAGCTCCGAGGCGATGATGCAGGACAGCGTCGTCTTGCCCAGCCCGGGCGGGCCGTGCAGCAGCACATGGTCAAGACAGTCGCCCCGCTCGCGCGCGGCCGCGATAAAAACCGAAAGGTTCTCTTTGATTGCGTCCTGCCCGATGTATTCGTCAAAATTGCGCGGCCGCAGCGAAAATTCGTTTTCGCCGTCTGCGGGACCGTATTCCGGCCCGGTCAGCCGGCTTTCAAGGCTGTCCCACCCCTCGCCGGACGGCTCGCGGATATTGCCGTGGGCTGCGTTGATCGGCATCGCCCTGCACCTCCTTTTATCGGATTCATGTTAACTATTTTTTTAAGTAGAGCAAAAATTCAATAGAGCTTTTTGAGCGCTTCCCGGATGCGGATTTCCAGAGGCAGCGCCGGGTCGAGGCCCTTGAGCGCGCCGAGTGCCTGTGCGCGTGAATATCCGAGCACCAGCAGCGCGTTGACCGCATCGGAGGCGTCGTTCGCTTCGCCTGCGGGGAGTCCGTCGGGCAGCGGCTCGGCGGACGAGAACTCCTTGGCCAGCTTGTCCTTGAGCTCAAGAATAATCTTCTGCGCCGTTTTCAAGCCCACGCCGGGCGAAGAGGCAATCGCTTTGGCGTCGCCGGAGGCCACACAAAAGGCCAGCTTGTCCGCCGACAGGGTGGACAGCACCGAAACCGCTGCCTTCGGGCCTACGCCCGAGACCGACAGCAGGTGGATGAACAGCGACCGCTCGGTTTCGTCAAAGAAGCCGTATAGCTCCATTGCGTCCTCCCGTACGGCGAGGTGGGCAAACAGCGTCGCTTCCCGACCCAGCAGGGGTGATAGCTTCGCGTGCGTTGAGGCGCTGACCGTCAGCTTATAGCCTATGCCGCCGCAGTCGATGACGGCGGCGTCGGGTTTCAGGCTCGCCAGCGTCCCCTTGAAATAATCGTACATTTTATGACTGACGCTCTCGCGGAACGAAAGCGCTCTCCTTTCGGGATTCAGTGGGTACAGGTTCAACATTCTATGGATGCCGGATTTGGCGATTTCTGCCGATATGACGTATGGCGCCGGTCGGGCAGGGAAAGCCGCAGCTCATATGTATGCGCGAATCATTGACCCGACTTTTGATACGCAGTCCGTCTTTCCCACGGGAAACGGGCGTCGGGCTGCGGCGGGGACCGCACGTCCGATTGGACGGCTGACAAAATGCGTTCGGGGCATTTCCCGCCGTCAGCGCAGCTTTACCGCCCGTAGTTGTGCATCATATGGTTGGCGTGGCAGATGGCGCAGGCGAGCGCGTCTGCTGTGTCGTCCGGCTTCGGCGTT
Source organism: Candidatus Woodwardiibium gallinarum (assembly GCA_904419545.1). Taxonomy (GTDB): domain Bacteria; phylum Bacillota; class Clostridia; order Oscillospirales; family CAG-382; genus Woodwardiibium; species Woodwardiibium gallinarum. The sequence goes on along the minus strand of CAJFRY010000006.1, from coordinate 33,163 downwards.
TCGTTCAAACCGAGCAGCAGCTTGGTCATATACATTACCTGCTGCTTTTCCGCACGGCCGTAGCCGACAACCGACTGTTTGATCTGCAGCGGTGTGTATTCGTAAACGTCCAGCCCTTTCTTGGCCGCCGCCAGAAGGATAACGCCGCGGCCGTGACAGACGTCGACGGCTGTTTTGAGGTTGATGTTGAAGAACAGCTCTTCGATCGCCATGCAGTCGGGCTTGTACCGCTCGATCAACTCGGTCACGGCATCGTAGATCTCGCAAAGCCGCGTTTCCAGAAGCTGATGCGGCTTGGTAATGACCGCACCGTATTCAATTGCGCCGTATCGTCCGTCCGCCGCCGCAATGATACCGAAGCCGACGGTGGCGATGCCCGGATCGATGCCGAGAATGACCATGCATGTCCTCTTTCCGAAAACCATAATTTAGATATAATGAAACACCTTATTGTAGCACACTCTGATTTCGTAGTCAAGAAAGCGCCGACCGTTTTTATGAAAAAAGCGAAAATTTTTCTCAAAGTACTTGTATTGGACGACAAAATGCATTATAGTAGGGGTACATAAAATTTAATTGCGGAAAGGCAGAAGAAACGATGCTGGAAAAAATCAAAGAACTGCTTGCAAAACAGCTCCGAATCGACATAAACACCATTGAGGATGATGCGAACATAATCGAGGACCTCGGCGCGGATTCGCTCGACGTGGTCGAGATGCTGATGGCTATTGAAGACAATCTCGGCGTCATTATTTCCGACGACGATGCCGTCAAGCTCAAAACCGTGCGCGACGTGGCCGACTATATCGAGGCGAACGCGTAAATGGCTGCCCTTGCCGCGATCTTCGATCTCGACGGCACACTGCTTGACACCCTCGGGGATTTGACCGCTGCGGTCAACTATGCGCTCGGGGAACTGTCCTGTCCGCGCCGTACACGGGAGGAGGTGCGCTCCTTCATCGGCAACGGCGTTCCCACGCTGCTGCGCCGCAGCCTGCCTGCGGGCGCGGATGAGGAGATGCACCGGCAGGCGATGGCACTCTTTTCCGCTTATTACGGAGAAAACATGACCAAAACCACGGCGCCCTATCCGGGGATACCGTGGCTTTTGGAGCGCCTTTCGGAGGATGGCGTCCGGCTGGGCGTCGTTTCCAACAAGAAGCACGACGCCACGCAGCCGCTTTGCCGCCGGTTCTTCGGCGCACTGCTCGGCTGCGCGCTCGGCGCACGGGACGACAGCGAGCGCAAACCGAATCCCTCAATGCTGCTGCGCGCGATAGAATTGCTGGGGACCGACGAGGCGCACACCGTCTATATCGGCGACTCCGATGTGGATATACAGACCGCTCAAGCGGCCGGTATTCCCTGCTGTCCGGTCGGCTGGGGATATCGGACGGCTGCGTTTCTGCGTGAGAACGGCGCGAAGGAAGTCTTTGAAACGCCCGAGGCGCTGTACAACCGGCTGACGGCTTTGTTTGCACAAAGAGGATAGAGCTTTGGACGATACATCGAACATACTGTTTGCACGGCTGCGCTGTCTGCGGCGGCGTATCCTGCTCGGCTGGGGGCTGCTGGCCGTATTTGTCATCTGCGCGGTGCTTTCCGTGACGAGTGGCTTTGCCGTCGGGCTGGTGCTTTGTATGCTTGGCTTTGCCGGCGATCTGTTTTTTATCATGCGCAGTCAAAAAGCCTACCGCCGTCTTTTCAAGGAGCGGCTGGTTCGCAGCGAGCTGGAAAAGCAGTTCGGCGACCTGCGCTATCTGCCGGAGGCGGGTATCCCCGCGTCGAGTATCGAACAGACCGGAATGATGCGGATGGGAAACCGCTACCACGCAGAGGACTATCTGTCCGGTACGGCCGGCGGCGTGCCGTTCGAGCAGAGCGATGTCTGTATCCAGAACGTTACCTCCAACGGCAAGTCAACGTCGACTGTCACTTATTTTCGGGGCCGTTGGCTGATTTTTGCTTTCAATAAACGCTTTACGCATAATCTGCTGGTCGTGTCGGATTCCTTTTCGTATGCCAAGCGGCCGGGCGGCTTCTTCGGGAAGGACCGCTCGGAACGGCTTTCGATGGAGAGCGAGGCGTTCAACGACGCATTCAAGGTTTACGCGCAGGATGCACACGAGGCGTATTATATTCTCACTCCGCCGCTGATGGAGCGGCTTCTGGCGCTGAACGCGCGGCTGGGCTGCGGGATGTTGTTCGGCTTCTGCGGCAATCGGCTGCACGTGGCCGTTCCGAACGGCGGCGATGCGTTCGAGCCGTCGCTGCTTTCGCAGCCGAAGCCCGAGGCTGCGCTGGAAAAAATCCGGCGGGAAGCCGAGCTTGTCCGTGTCATCGCGGAAATGCTTGCGCTTGACCGGCGGCTGTTCGATACGGAAGGGGCGGAACGGAAAGGATTGGATTTATGATTTGGATTATTTTGGGCGCCGCCGTTGTTTTGCTGCTGGTTTGGTTCGTCGTACTCTACAACGGCGTCAGGCGTGCCGCTTTGAAAGTCGACGAGGCCGAGGCGGGGATCGACGCGGCGCTGGCAAAGCGTTATGATGCGCTGACCAAGCTGCTGGACATTACCAGGGGTTACGCTTCCCATGAGCGAGAAACGCTGGAACGCGTTGTCGAGCTGCGCGGCGGGATGACGATGGCCGAGAAGGAAGAGGCCGGTGCGCGGATGGATGAAACCGCGCGGGGCCTGACACTGATGGCTGAAAGTTATCCCGAACTGAAAAGCAGCGAAAACTTCAAAACGCTGCAGCTTGCGGTGATGGACACCGAGGAGCATTTGCAGGCGGCGCGCCGGCTGTACAACGGCAACGTGGCTGCATACAATGAAAGGCTTGTGACCTTCCCCTCCAGCCTTGCCGCTGCCTTTGCAAAGGCGAAGCCGCGCCCGTTTTTCCGGGCGGACGCCGAGCAGAGAGACGATGTGAAAATGCGATTCTGACACTTCGCATTACAATTTGGGAGAGAAAGTCGAAACCGATGACAAACGATGCTTTTATGCGCTTGAATTTGATGCGCGTGCGCGTCCTGCTTCTGTGGGCGGCGGCGCCGGCGCTGCTGGTCTGCGGGGTCCTTTGCTTTACCGTCGGACAGGTCGAACTGATGCTTCTGTGTTTTGCCGGTGCGGGCATTTCAGCTTTTTTCGCGGTTCGGACGCGTGTTCGTCACCGTGAACGGTTTATGCAGGAAATTGTCCTGCCTGAATTGGAAAAGGTGTTTGAGAGGCCGAACGTCTGTCATATTGCGGGCATTCCGTCGGCTGCGATCCGGCGGACGAACCTGATCCGGAGAGGGAACGTATATAAAATGGAAGATTATATTACAGGTGCGTATCGGGACGTGAGGTTCGAGCAGTGTGATCTCCATGTTTATTACGCTCCCCGGCATCGTCACATGCGCGAGCATTTTGCCGGCGGCGCGGATCGGTGTTATGTCACCGGTATAGACGAATATGAGGTGCGCATAGAACCCAGACCGGAATACAGATTTTATACGCACTCCTTCAAGGGCTTCATCGATTATCTGATTTATGGCGGAACCTGCTTCCGCGGCCGGTGGATGATTTTTGATTTTCCGGAGGGGATGAAAATACCGCCGGCAAGAAGCCTGTGGAATGCGCGCGAGCAGTTGGACTGCGACCTGATTTCCGGCGTGCTCGGCAGCCGGCTTCATGTGGGCGTCGAAAACCGGAAGAATGCATTTAAGCTCCCGATTTTTCGTTCTCTGCGGCGGAAAGAAACGCTTGACCGGATACAAAAGGACATTTCGCTCATTCGTGTCGTAATTGACTCGGCGCTGGATTATGTGCCGGATGAGCCTGTAAATGTAAATTCATAAATTAAAAATAATGAAAATATGGTTTGACATTTTCAGAAAGCGAGGAGCCGAAAAACGGCTATGAACGAAAACACGCAAAACATACATACGCAGCCTTCGGCGCATAGGTTCGGAAGATTGTTCAGAAAGAGAATTTATAAGACGGCTATGTCTCCGACAAAGACGATTATTCTGGGCTTCTTGTCGGTTGTGCTGATCGGCGGCCTGCTGCTGACGCTGCCGATTTCATCGGCTGACGGGAAGTTTACCGACCCGATCGATGCGCTCTTCACGGCCACAAGCTCCACCTGTGTGACCGGTTTGGTTGTGCGCGACACCGCGACGGAATGGAGCATGTTCGGCAAGGGCGTGATCCTTGCGCTCATCCAAATCGGCGGGCTCGGCTTTATGACGGTGGCAATGCTCGTTTCGGCACTGATGCGGCGGACCGTTACTCCGCGTGAGCGGGTCATTTTTGCCCAATCGATGAATTTGAGCGCTTATGACCGTCTCTTTCGGTTCCTGCATCATATGCTTGCCTTTACTTTTACGTTTGAACTGGCAGGTGCGCTGCTGCTTTCCTTCCGATTTATCCCGATGTTCGGCTTTTGGGAAGGACTGACGAAAAGTGTGTTTCATTCCGTCAGTGCCTTCTGCAATGCCGGCTTCGACACGATGGGAAGCTTCAGCGGTCCGTACAGCTCGCTGACCGCGTTTTCCGGCGATGCGTATGTCAGCATCATCATTGCGCTGCTGATCATCTGCGGCGGTCTGGGTTTTGTCGTCTGGCAGAATATCCGCCGGCGCATCTGTGAAAAAAAACGGCTGGACGTGTACTCCCGGCTCGTGCTGCTGATTACGGGCCTGCTGGTCGTGCTGGGCACGGCCGTTATCGCCGCGGCGGAGTGGAACAATCCCGAAACGCTCGGGCCGATGCCTGTGCCGGAAAAGCTGCTGTGCGGCTTTTTCCAGTCGGTCACCTTCCGCACGGCGGGTTTCAACACCATCGATCTGGGCGCGATGACAGGGATGAGCAAGGCTGCGTCGATGCTTCTGATGTTCATCGGCGGTTCCTCCGGTTCGACGGCGGGCGGCATCAAAACCGTTACCTTCGGGCTGTTGATTATTGCCGCTTTCCGCGTTGCGCGCGGCAACAGGGACGTCGTGGTTATGAAGCGTCGTGTCGATACCGGCTCGCTGTTGCGGGCGCTGTCGATCACCGTCATCAGTCTGATGATCATCTGCTTCGGCGCGTTTCTGATTTCGCTTGTTGACGGTATAACGTTTGAGGACGTGCTGTTTGAAACCTTCTCGGCGTTCGGCACGGTGGGTGTGACGACGGGTGTCACAACGCAGTTTTCTTACTTTGGAAAGCTGCTGCTGATGGCAATGATGTTTTTCGGTCGGGTCGGCATCCTGACCATCACTTATGAGATTATGATCGGTTTGCACAGCGAAAAGGAACCGCTGCGCCGGCCGAAAGCCGAATTTCTGATCGGCTGAAAAGAATGCGGAAAGGAACGGTAGGAAACAATGAAATCCTTTTGTATTATAGGATTGGGCAACTTTGGAAAGAATCTGGCGCTGACGCTTGCGCAGAACGGCAATCAGGTGCTTGTCATCGACAATGTGGAGTCGGATATCGACGCCATTGCCGATCAGGTGACCAATGCCGTCTGCGGGGACCCGACCAATGAAATGGTTCTTCGCGCGGCGGGCGTGACCAGCTATGGCTGCTGCGTCGTTTGTCTGGGCAGCGACAATATGCAGGAAAGCATCCTTGTTACGCTTACGCTTAAGGAACTGGGCATTCCCAAGATCGTGGCGCGTGCCTCCAGCGAGCAGCACCGTAAGGTATTGGCTAAGGTCGGTGCGGACAAAGTGGTATTTCCCGAAAAGGATATGGGACAAAACCTCGCGTATATACTTTCCAAAACCGACGTGCTTGAATTTATCAATTTTTCCCGGAATTGCTCCGTTGTCGAGTTGAAAACGCCGCGCCGCTGGGCCGGTAAGTCGATTAAGGATCTGGATGTGCGAAAAAAATACGGCATCAATATCATTGCCATCAGCAAGGCTGGCAGTAATGATGATTTTGAAATTTTTACCGATCCCGACCGTGTGCTTCTTCCGGAGGAGACGCTCATTCTTATCGGCGGCAACGCTGAAATTGAAAAAATTACCGGTGATTGAAAATAAATCTTGCATTTGAAGCGATTTCTGTTATAATGAAAGATAACGTGAGAAATACAAAGCATCCGATATGCTTTGTGCATCTATCCGGCGGGATTTCGGCTTTGGCGGGGGTCTGACCTTTTCCCTGCAGATGCAAAGCGCAAAAGGATTTGCGCTTTACTGACATGGGATTGCACGGTGCCGCGTCGGACTTGCCCGCCGCCTGCACGTCACCATGGACGAAAAACGGAATTTTCATAATAAAGGTAAAAAGGTAGGGGTAAAGGTTATGAAGTTTATCAAAAACGGCCGGCTTATTCTCAAGGACAGGATTCTGACCGGCAAAGCGCTTGCTTATGACGGACGCATCGTCGGATTCGTCGATAACGACGATGTTCCCGCAGGCGCCGAGGTTATGGACGCCGCCGGCGCATATGTTGCGCCCGGACTCATCGACGTTCATATCCACGGCTATCTCGGCCAGGATGTCTGCGACTGCAATCCCGACGGGATCCGTAAAATTGCAGCCGGCATTGTGGAAAACGGCGTCACCGGCTTCCTTCCTACGACAATGACTGTCGATAAGGCCGTCATCCAGAAGGCCATCGACGTCTGCCGTGAGCTGCAGGAGGAATCGAAGACATGGAAGGGCACCGCCATTCTCGGTGTGCATGCGGAGGGGCCGTTCATCAACCCGAAGAAAAAGGGCGCCCAGGACGAAAAGTATATTCTCAAGCCGGACGCGGCCTTTGTTAAGAAAAATGCCGATATGATCAGGATCATCACGATGGCGCCCGAAATGGACGAAAATTTCGCCGCTATCCGTGAGATCGTGAGCGATACGGACGTCGTCGTTTCGATGGGACATACCGACGCGACTTACGAGATTGCGGCTGCTGCCGTCGCCAACGGCGTGCGCAGTACGACGCACCTGTTCAACGCCATGTCCGCACTCGGACACCGCAGTCCCGGCGTGGTCGGCGCGGCGCTGAAATACGATGTGTATACCGAGATGATCGTGGATACCTTCCATGTGGACAAGAGCCTTTACTCCATTGTCAGCAAGCAGAAGGGGGAAAAGCTCGTCTTTATCACCGATTGCCTGCCCGCCGGCGGGCTGCCGGAGGGTGAGTACACGCTCGGCGGACAGAAATTCATTGCCAAGGGTATCGAATGCCGCCTGCCGGACGGTACCATCGCCGGCAGCGTACTCAAGCTGAACAAGGGCGTCTGGAACGCATACACCAACTCGGATATGCCGCTGTACGAGGCGGTCAACTGCGCTTCGTTGCATCCGGCTACCCTCATCGGCTTCGGCCGCACAAAGGGCTCGCTGGACATCGGCAAGGATGCGGACATCATCCTGGCGGACGACAGCTTCAATGTGCTGAAAACGATCATCGGAGGTACTGTAAGATATGAAGGTTAAGGCTATACTCGATCCCCAGTTTATCCCGATGTCGCTGCTCTGCCGGGAGATGCGCGAGGCCACGGAGAAGGAAGGTCAGGACATTGTCATCGGCATCGAGCGCAACAACGGCTATATTTCGGCTTATCGCACGCGGGTATACCCCGACGGCGTCGGTAAGGACGAGTTGAATTTTGATTTCATCGAGCGCATGGTCAAGGCGCTGCTTTGGGTGCGCGGCGGTTATAAAATCATCATTGCCGGCAGCGAGCTGATCGGCAATCAGATCAAAGCGGCCTACGCGAAGGGCGGCCTGCGTGATTTTGACAACGGCTTTATGTCCCGCGTTTATGAACGCCCCTTTGAGGTTGTCGTAACGACACTCGAAAACGCGCCCGTCACCAGCGAAAGCGCCAGCCCTGTCGGCCGCCATCTGGACGGCTGCCGCATCGGCTTTGATGCAGGCGGCAGCGACCGTAAGGTCAGTGCGGTCATCGACGGCGAAGCGGTGTTTTCTGAGGAGGTCGTCTGGTTCCCCAAGACGAATTCCGACCCCAAGTACCATTACGAGGGCATTCTGGAGGCGATGAAGACTGCCGCCTCGCATATGCCGCGGGTCGATGGCATCGGCGTTTCGTCTGCCGGTGTGTATATCGATAACCGCATTATGATTGCCAGCCTGTTCCTGAAGGTTTCGGACGACGATTTTGACAAGCATGTCAAGAACATGTATCTGGACGTTGCCAAGGAGATCGGCGAGAATATTCCTGTCGAGGTCGCCAATGACGGCGATGTGACGGCGCTTGCCGGCGCGATGGACTTGAACGACGATTCGGTTCTCGGCGTGGCGATGGGTACGAGCGAGGCAGGCGGCTATGTGGACGAGCAGGGCAATATCACCGGCTGGCTCAATGAGCTTGCCTTTGTGCCGGTTGATTTCTGTAAGAACGCGATGGTCGACGAGTGGTCGGGTGATTACGGCTGCGGCGTGAAGTATTTCTCGCAGGATGCGGTTATCAAGCTCGCTCCCGCTGCGGGCATTGAGCTGGATGCGTCGCTTTCCCCGGCGGAGAAGCTGAAGGTCGTGCAGAAGCTGATGGCCGAGGGTGACGAGCGTGCCGCAAAGATTTATGAAACCATCGGCGTCTATTTCGGTTACGCGATTGCGTTCTATGCCGAGTTCTATAAGATCAAGCACGTGCTCATCATGGGACGCGTTACCAGCGGCGAGGGCGGCGTGATTCTGCTGAAGAAGGCGCAGGAGGTGCTGGATACCGAGTTCCCCGCGCTTGCCAAGACGCTGGAGCTGCATATCCCGGACGAGTCGAGCAGACGCGTCGGCCAGTCGGTCGCTGCGGCTTCGCTTCCGAAAATCAAATAAAAGGCTTTTTCGGCCGGCGGTTGCTTCCGCCGGCCGTTTTTTTATGAAAGACAAATGATGCTCCCGCGCCTTGGTCTATGCGGTATCTGAAAAGTCGTCTGGTGGGGCTGTAGAATCGAAAAAGGATGTCAAAAGCTCGGCGCCTGATCTCAAACGTCGCACAGCAAACGGCTTGTCTGTCGCGCGTCTGTTTGTTTTATATGCCATCGGTCCGGTACGGATAGTTGCGTTGTTTTACGACTTTGCGCTCGCTTGCCTGCCGGTTTGCGTGTTCAACTTTGTGAGAATAACATAAATGATTAGGAAGCGTTGGAAATGCGAACAGGGCGGTTGGCGTCTTTTGGTTCCGCAGGAACAATGGGATGCTTCCGAAATACAAAATCTTTTGTTTTCCTATTGACATTTGGAAAGGAATCATGTATAACAAAACCGAAATACAGTAAAACACGTGGTACATTGCAGAAGAGGGAGATGCATTATGGACGTTTTTCAACAGCTTGAAGCGATGCGGAAGCGGATTCTGCAGGAAATCTACACAGAGTTTGATGCTTTTGCCGAATGCCTGCGGGAGCAGATGTCCGAGGGAATAGATCCCTGTGCGTATGCGCTTCCATATGATATGCAGTATCCGCTGACTGCGGGAGCGGGTATTTTCAAGGGGAAAAAGCCGACAAGTGCCGTCATTGAGGGTGAAACGGTGGAGCTGCGTACATGGAGACAGCTTGTCGAGGAAATCATGAAGCGCTGTATGGCCGACCCAAAATACCGGAATGCACTTTATAGGCAGGCAGGGAAGGTTTCGGGCAGGAAACGCGCCCTGTTGGCAAATAGCGGGAAAGGGATGAGAAGTCCTATGCTGCTTGGAGAAAATTTGTATCTGGAAACGCATTATGACACGGAAACCCTGCTGAATATCCTAATGATCCGCATTTTACGGCCCATCGGCTACGATTTCAGTTCGATTCTTGTCACGGTACGGAATGGATAAGGAGGTAAAATATGTATTACGCGGAAGTGGACGATTATTTTGTACGCGACGACGCCGTTTATTATCATGTGGTTGGAAAGCTGGATATGGCACCGATTCTCCTGCACCGGCTCAATCGCTCGGAAACGCTTGAGGAAGCCGTCGCACGTTGGAGCACAGAGCAGCATTGGCTGGCGGATTGGAGTCATAACCGACCCTTTGACGGCTTCTGCAAAAACTGTAAGGTTGCGTTTGAAATCCGGAGTTCTACTTATTATCCCACGATGCGGCACGAAAGGCCTTTGAAATGTGTGCGCAATATCAACGTCTCCGGCATAAAAAGGTGTGGATAGTTAAGCAGGGGGCCTGCATACGAAGCAAAACCGGCAAGGAAAATCAAAGGGGGCTGCCGCAATGTACCTAAAAGCACATTGCGGCAGCCCCTTGGCAAACGGTATACGTTTCTATTGTGAATCCAATGGGTCGGTCGGCTCCTCTGCGGATTCGACGGCGTCTACCAGGAGCAGGACCTCGTTGTTCTCAATTTTGATGATGCCCTTGGAAACGGTTGCCGTCCGCTTGCTGCCGTCAGGGAGCGTGAACTCCAGAAGTCCGGGGACGATTGCCGCGAGGGTGTTGCTGTGATGGGCCAGTATGCCGTAACGGCCCTGCGCAATCGGGACGACAAGGGAGCAGCATTCGCCGACGTATAAAGGATGATTTGCCGCAAGAACGGAAAGCGTAAAACGGTTCATAGCTTGCCGGCCTTTCGAATAACGTCATCTATGGTGCCCACGTTGAAGAAGGCATCCTCCGGATACCGGTCCATTTCGCCATCGATAATTGCGCCGAAGCTCTTGACCGTCTCCTCAATCGGAACGAAAATGCCGCTTATGCCGGTGAACTTCTCGGCGACGTGAAAGGGCTGGGCAAAGAAGCGCTGGATCTTGCGGGCGCGTGTAACAGTCAGCTTGTCTTCGTCGCTCAGTTCCTCCATACCGAGGATGGCGATGATATCCTGCAATTCATTGTATTTCTGCAGCGTTTCCTGCACGCGGCGTGCGATACGGTAGTGCTCGTCGCCGACGATGGCTGCTTCCAGTATGCGGGAATTGGAGCCGAGCGGATCCACAGCCGGATAAATTCCCTGCTCGGCAATCTTACGGCTGAGCACCGTCGTCGCGTCCAGATGCGTGAAGGTGGTCGAGGGCGCGGGGTCGGTCAGGTCGTCGGCCGGGACGTAAACCGCCTGCACCGATGTGACCGAACCGTTTTTGGTCGAGGTGATCCGCTCCTGCAACGCCCCCATTTCGTTGGCCAGCGTCGGCTGATAACCGACTGCCGACGGCATACGGCCCAGTAGGGTGGAGACCTCACTGCCTGCCTGTACGAAACGGAAGATGTTGTCGATGAACAGAAGCACATCCTTGTTCCGGCGATCGCGGAAGTATTCCGCCATCGTCAGTCCGGAGAGCGCGACGCGCATACGAACGCCCGGTGTTTCATTCATCTGTCCAAATACGAGTGCGGTTTTTTGAGACACGCCGCTTTCCCGCATTTCGTAAAACAGGTCGTTTCCCTCGCGGCTGCGTTCCCCGACGCCGGCAAAGACCGAATAGCCGCCGTGCTCGGTGGCAACGTTGTGAATCAGCTCCTGAATCAGGACTGTTTTTCCGACGCCCGCGCCGCCGAACAGGCCGATTTTGCCGCCTTTGGCGTATGGCTCCAACAGGTCGATGACCTTGATGCCCGTTTCAAGGATTTCAATTTCGGTCCGCTGCTCGTCGAAGGCGGGAGGCTTCCTGTGTATGCAGGCTGTTTCGATTCCTGCCGGCAGGTCGCCCTCGCCGTCGATCGGCTCGCCGAGCACGTTGAACATCCGTCCCAGGGTACATTCTCCGACGGGCACGCAGATACCGTTGCCTGTTGCAGATACTTCCATTCCCCGCGCAATTCCCTCGCTGCCGGCCATCATAATGCAGCGGACCGTGTCGGCGCCGATGTGCGCCTGCACCTCCATCACGTATTTCCGACCATTTGCCTCCAGCAGCAAAGCTTCATGGATCTTCGGGAGCGTCCCGTGCGCAAACGTAACGTCTATGACCGGTCCCTGAACCGCCGCGACCATACCTGTGCTCATTGTTTTTCCCTCTTTCCGCCGGAATTTTGTTTTTGCGCCTTTGCGCCCGCCGAGACCTCGGTAATCGACATCGTGATGGCGCTCTGGCGCACCCGGTTGTATTGTGCAGACAACTCGCCGAGCAGCTTTTCCGCGTTTCGGTTCGCGCCGTCCATTGCAGTCATACGAGCCTGCTGCTCGCTGCAGAAGCTGTCTACGAGCGCGCTGTAAATATAGCCTGAGATATAGCTTTGCATAATGCTTTCGAGAACCGCCGAAACCGAGGGCATAAATTCAAACGGCACCGTTACTGTTTTTTCATTTTCGTGCGTGCGGAAATAATCCTTGTGAAAGGGGATCAACCGCACGTTCCGGGTTTCGATTTCCAATCCGTTCTTAACGTCGGTGTAGATAACGATGATCTTGGATACCGCGCCGGCGTTGAATTCGGACAGCAACAGATTGCAGATTTCCCGCGCCTTTTCCATTGTCGGGTTTTTGGCGGAATAGCGGAAATCGGTTTCAATGGGAATGCTCCGCTGCATAAAATAGCGCCGGCCGTAGTCGCCGACCACAAATAGCCGTGTAGCAGGGTGCTCGGCCAGCAGCGCCTCGGCCTCGCGGATAACGTTCAGGTTATAGCTGCCTGCAAGCCCTTTATCTGCGGTGATAACGAGGCAGGCGAACACGCCGTTCGGGTGGGTCGGCAGCACGTCGGGATAGATATACGGGCTGTCCGCGTCCTCGACCGTGCGGAAGATACGCTTGATTTCGGCTTGTAAGGCATTGAAGTACGGACGCGTCCGATCCAAATCAGCCTTTGCCCTGCTCATCTTTGCCGAGGAAATCAGATACATGGCCTTGGTGATTTTATGTGTTTTCTTGATGCTGACGATGTGATCCCGAATTTCTTTTGCGGTTGCCATACACTCACCTCAACTCGGAGGATTCCTTGAAGCTCTGCGCAAGGGCAATGATTTTGTTTTTCAACTCCGCCGTCAGTGCCGTATCGTTTTTGACAAGATAATGCAGTTCAGGGCTTCTTTCTTCGATATATGCGAGAAAGCCTTTCTTGAACGCATCAATCTTGTCGACCGGGATGTCCGTCAGTACGCGGCCGAGCGCTGCGGTCAAAAGTACGGTCTGTTCGAACTGCGACAACGGCTGGTACCGTTGCTGCCGCAGCAGGTACATCAATCCCTTGCCGTAGGTCAGCTTCTTTTGCGTGCTCTCGTCAAGGTCGTTGGAAAACTGTGTAAATACCTCCATCTCCCTGTATTGCGACAGATCAAGCCGCAGTGTCCCGACGGCTGATTTGAGCGCTTTTGTCTGTGCGGCCGAGCCGACGCGGGAGACCGAAAGGCCGATGTTGACGGCCGGACGCTGGCCGGAGAAGAAAAGACCGTTTTCCAAAAAAATCTGTCCGTCGGTGATGGAAATGATATTGGTGGGAATATACGCCGAGACGTCGCCCGCCTGTGTTTCCACGATGGGCAGCGCGGTCATGCTGCCGCCGCCGCGCTTTTCAGAGAGGTGTGCAGCTCGCTCCAGCAGTCTGGAATGGAGATAAAACACATCGCCGGGATACGCTTCGCGGCCCGGTGAGCGCTCCAGCAGCAGGCTGAGCGTGCGGTATGCGACGGCATGCTTGGACAGGTCGTCGTATATAATCAGGACATCACGGCCCTTGTTCATAAAATATTCGCCCAGCGTGCAGCCCGCATACGGTGCAATATATTGCAGTGAGGCAGGGTCGCTTGCGCCGGAATTGACGACGATGGTGTATTCCATCGCGCCGCGCTCGGTAAGGTCATCCACAAGCTGCGAGACCGAGCTGACCTTCTGGCCGATGGCGACGTAGATGCAGATGACGTTTTTGCCTTTTTGATTGAGAATCGCGTCTACAGCGATGGCCGTTTTGCCGGTCTGACGGTCGCCGATAATCAGCTCGCGCTGTCCCTTCCCGATGGGGAACATAGAGTCAATGGTCAGAATGCCCGTTTCCAGCGGTTCGTTCACGCTTTGGCGGTCGATGATGCTCGGCGCCGGAGCCTCGATCGGGCGGTATTCCGTATGGGGAATTCTTCCGCGGCCGTCAATCGGGCTGCCAAGCGCGTCGATGACGCGGCCGATGTACTTGTCGCCGACCGGCATGCCGGCTGTTTTCCCGGTGCGTCTGACCGTGCTGCCCTGTACGACGAGATCGCCGTCGCCGAATAAAATGCAGCCGACTCGGCTGCGATCCAACTCCTGCACCATCCCGCGGATACCTGAATCAAAAAGAAGAATTTCGCCGTATGCCGCGTTTTCCAGTCCCGAAACCATAGCGATCCCGTCCGCAACGGAGAGTACCTCTCCGGTCTCCTCCGCCAGAGCCGCCGGCGTCCATTCTCTGAGCGCATCGGCTATTAGGGGTATGACCGAGCGGTCCTCGGCTTCAGCTTTTTTGAGCCTGTTGAGATATGCGTCAAACTGCGCAAAAAGGCCCATTTCGCTCCAGTCGTACACATGTGCGCCCACTTCCAGCCGAAAGCCGTTTTTGAGCGTTTGATCCTCAACCCATTCCAGCTCGGTATCCTCGCCGTATTTGTGATGCAGAAAGGCGACAAAGCGGTCGAAATCGGCTTTGCCCGGCGCTTTGCCGCTGTAAAGGCGCGCTTTGCGCTTTTCACCGTTATTCGTCATGATCTTCGTCCCTTTCCGCCGCATCGAGGAACCGGCGGTATGCTTCGTCCGTATCCGGGCTGATAATCTTAATCGCCGCCTCTCTGGTCAGGAGGAGGATGTCCTTCTTGGCGCTGTCCAGAATTTCCTGCTTCTGCTCCTGCGCGGCTTTTTTCGCGTCGGCGACGAGCTTTTCCGCTTTTGCGTCGGCCTCCTTCATTTGGGCGGCGATATAGCTGTTCAGCTTGGTTTCCGCTTCCATACGTTTTTCCCGGATTTCGTTGTCAGCGCTTTCAAACCGCGCTTTCGCTTCCGCATCGTATTTTTGCGCGGACGCCAGCTTTGCGTTGGCTTCCTCATCCAGCTTGCGGTAGTGCTCCTCCCGTTTTGCAATAAATTTCCGAATGGGGTTGTACAGCAAAAAATATAATCCGCCTACAAGGATGACGAAGTTAAACACATGCAGCAGGATTTGCTGCCAATCGATATTGAGAGGGATCCCCATATAAATTGCACCTTCTTTTTACAGCACGAATATGATCAGCACGGCGATAATCAGCGCGTAAATGATTGCGGTTTCCACGAACACAAGGCCGAGCATCAGAGCGGTGCGGATTTTGCTTTCCGCTTCGGGCTGACGGGAAATGCCTTCGACCGATTTGGCGATGGCAATGCCCATCCCGATTGCACCGGCCGCTGCCGCAAGGCCGACTGTGATGGCTGCCGCGAGCGCCTTCATGCCGGAGGAATCCGCTTGCGCTGCTTCTGCGGTTGCTTCTTCGCCGTCCGCAGCGCCCGCGACCGTGGCAAATGCCATAAAGAGCATCATCAGCGCCAGGATCAGTACAAAATATCTTGTGCATGCTTTCATTGTTTTCATTCTTCCGTTTTCTCCTTTAATGCTGTTCTTGCGTTTGTGGTTTGTTTTTTTGGGATTTTGGTGTATGAACCTCGGATACCTCGCCGTAGAAGAGGGAGGTAAGCATCGTCAGCACGTAGGTTTGGATCAGCGCGTGCAGCAGGGTAAACAATACGGCCACCACGACCGGCAGCACATAGCTCAGGCTCGAATAATAATAAACCAATTCCGTTACGAGCAGCCCGCTTAAAAGCGCGCCGAACAGACGGAAGCTCATGGATATGGGAAGCGAAAAATCCTTCAGCGTTTTGCCGACGCCCCGCAGCCCGTTCGCAACGATGCCGCCCGATAGGATAACGAGATAGGACAGACAGCCCAGCGCAATGGCTGCGTTTATGTCCGAGAGCGGTGCGGGCAGCGAAATCGAAAGTCCGTGGGTCGTGACTGCCTGCAGACCAAACAGCTCGAACAGCGTGCCGAAAAAGATATAAACGCCCGCTCCGAAGATGTACACATTCAAGAAGCTGTGGCGGTGCGGACTGTTGGAAGTTCCAAGGCCGTTGAAAAAGCCGACGAGCTGTTCGAGCAGCAGTTGGAATTTTCCCGGTACGTATTTGAATTTCGGAATGACAAAAATTCGGATCAGCAGTGCGGCAAGCAGAAGCAGCCCCGTCACGGTAAACGCCGAAATCAGCCCGGGATTGACCTCCATCCCAAACAGATCAAGTTTGTTGCTTTCGTGCAGCACTGCATCTCGCATTATTTCCTGTATGGATTCGTTCTGCGCGGAACTGCCCGTCAGGACCACACCGGCGAGTGAGGCCAGAATCAGTGCCAGCCATACGGCAAGCGATATTCTTTTTCTTTTTTTGCTCATGCTTTCCCTTCTCGATCGAAAATTGCTTTTGATGCTTCTTGTATTCTTTCGGGGAATTATTATAGGCCAACCGAACGCGTTTGTCAATGCGTTTCCTTGAAAATCATACGGGTTAAATTAAAAATTCGATTCCCTTCGGCAAAGACTTGAACAAAGTTTTGCTTTGGGAGTAACAAAGATGGAATCGGAAAATGAACTCCCCGCTGTAAAGGCAATGGTATGCGTGCATATCACGCACGGTTGTTTTGGGGTTCGGTAACATTCCGGCAATTTGCTGCATCGCGGCCGGCCGGCAGCCGCTTTATCCGGCTTGTCATAAAAATCCTATTATTGAGGTGCTTCTTCTGAAGTTCGGAAGGAATACGGTTACCTGCTGCGGCTGCGCCGTTCGGGGGAATTGATATTGCATTTCGGTATAAGCGCGGCGATGTTTGTTTTGCCGGAGAAGGACAAAGGAAAACGGTGCAGCCCGCGCGGGCTGCACCGTATCTTGCATAGGGATTGCCGGAGCGCCGCTCCGACGCGCACGCTTGGAAACGATCCGTGTTGTGCGGATTTGCCAATGTTATGCGCTTATGTCAGTGGCTAAACCGATTAACCTCTCTTGCGGATGATCACGGCAGCGCCGGCAGCGGCAACAACCGCGAGCACGACGATGGCGGCCACACCCGCATCGCCCGTCACAGGCGTCTTGGAAGACTCAGCGGCGGAAGAAGCGGCGGCAGAGGAAGCGGCTTCAGATTCAGCAACGGAAGCGGCTTCAGATTCAGCAACGGAAGCGGCTTCGGATTCGGCGGCAGAAGAAACGTCTGCAGGCTCGGAAGACTCGTCCTCGGTAGCCCAAGCCTCAGCTTCTTTTCCTAAATCTTCAGGAATAGAAGAGGCTACACACCATCTGTAAAGCGTAATGGTGTCACCGACAGCGCCGGTGAATGGGAAAGTCGCGGAGATGCATTCGATGACACCGTCATCGGGCATTCTTGTGCCGCCACTCTGATTGAGATAAGCTCTCCAATCCCACGCCGTATAGTTGTCCTCGTTAACTTCAAAGTAAGTCGCAGAAGAGGCCATACCGGTCTTGTAAAGGTCGGCGTTGTCCTTGTCCTTACGGTTGTGTTTGACCAGAACATCGCCAAGTACAGCCGAGCCGGTCGTAGTCCACGAAGTAAGAATGTACTGGCCGTCTTCCTTCATATTGATGTTTTTCTCTTCCAGGATGGTACCGTCGTTATAAACAACGGCAAGGGAGCCGGTGGCGGCGGTCAGCGTAATGGTGACGCTGCCGTTGTCATTGATTTTGTAGGTGCAGCCGGTAGGCGTGATGGTGGCGTTGCTGCCTTCCTCAGGCAAAAACGAAAACTCATCCGCAGGAGCGGCAGCACCCGTGGTGAGCACGAAGCAAGCGGCGCAGAACGCGAGCGCAAGCATAAGAGCAAGTGCTTTTTTCATGGTTATGTTTCCTTTCTTTACATTTCCGCCCCACGATTGGGGCGAGGATTTTGATGCTCCTATTATAAGCCGTTTCGTCGGTTTTGTCAATAGTTTTGCCGAAGAATTTTATATTTTGCTTTACCTCTATTTTACAGAACGTTTTTTACGTAAAAAACGCGTTAAAAAATGACGCTCCCGACCTTTTTCGTCCGCATACCCCTTGCAAAGCGGTGCGGGATGTGCTATGATAGCCTAAAAGGGCAGAAAATGGCAGCCGTCGCGGGCTGCGAACCGAAAAAGAAAGGACAAGGGCAGAAATGATTTACAAGAACGACCCGGCAGAGCTGCCTGTCGTCGACGCGCCGTCGTACTGGGACAGCAGCGAAAAGGATTACCGCAAAGTGCAGAACCTCATCCGCGGTCTGATGCCGCGCATCACCGCAGGCGATGAGGAGGACATCACCGCCGCCGGCCTCAATTCGCAGCCGGAATGCGGCGTGCTCACCGACGGAAAGGTACCGAAGAAGATCAACTATGACGAACGGAACTGGTTCAAGTTTGCCCGTGGACTGTCGCGCGATGTAATTTTCGACCTGCAGCATACTTCGACGGTGACGGGCTTCCGCGTCGTACTGATGCATAAAGCCGAAGGCGGCGTGTATTATCCCTCCGATTTTACCGTTTCTCTTTCGGAGGACGGGAAGAGCTGGGAAAAGGTATTTGTGAAAAAGCAGTTTCTGGCCAGGGATCCCGATGAAATCTTGGATTATAAGAAGGAATTCGGCGAGAAGCTGGCCGCGAGGTTCGTCCGCTTCTCCTTTGAATTGGATGTCTGGGTATTCATCGGTCAGCTCGAGGTATATGGCACGAAGGTGCTCCAGCGCGCCGCGCGCACGCTCAAGCCTACGCGTCCGCGCCGGAAAAAGGAGCATATTGTGGGCAAATATCTGATGCCCGCAGACTTTATGGATATCCGTGAGCTGCTTTTGGCCTATAACTGTCATCCCGGCCGTAAGGACCAGGGCCGCTGGACGGTGGAGCAGTTCCTGCCCTACGTCGGCTATTATGACCGCGAAGGCAAGCTGCGCGATTATTTCTTCGACGCATTCCTCTTCCTGCCGTTTGCAGCGTTCCCGATGCGGGTGCCGGAGTGCAACGCCGACTTGTGGCGGATGTACGTCGACAACACCTTTGCGACGGGCTATAATACCGATGCTTTGGACTTTGCCTTCGGCGAAACCAAGCGTCGGCTGGGCGATACGTCGGGACGGCGGGCGAAGGTGTTTTTGTCCATTCTCTATCCGTTCAAGATTCAAACGCAATTCGGCGACCTGTGCGGTGACGGCGATTTTCTCAGTATGGCCAAACTGAAGGATCGTAAGAAGGCTATCAAGTGGCTTATCGACACGCAGCTTGCGCTGTTCAAAAGCCGCAATTACCAGTACAGCGAGCTGTGCGGCTTCTACTGGTTCGAGGAATCGATTCTCATCTCCGACCGTGATGAGAAGGAGATGCTCTCGTGGACCACCGATTACGTGCGGTCGCTCGGCTATAAGACGATATGGATTCCTTATTACCGTGCCAGCGGCTACAACAAGTGGTGGGAATACGGGATTGACTTCGCCTGTATGCAGCCCAACCACTCCTTCCGCGAGGGCGGAGACGCGCTCCTGTACTCCACAGCGGAGATAACGAAAAAGTATGGCATGTGCGTGGAGATGGAGATCGGCGGCACGAATGCGGAATATGTACGCAGGTATAACGATTATCTCCGTGTCGGCGCTGAAACCGGCTTTATGGATTCGGTGCATATGTACTATCAGGGCGGCGGGCCGGGCGAATTTTACGAAGCGTTCAAGTCGGCCGATAAAGCGCTCAACGACGTTTACCACAACACGTATCTGTTCACCAAGAACCGCTACGAGCCTGAGGCGAAATAGCTTTTGAACGATATCGGGCTGCTTTTCGCCGGGTGGAAAAATCAAACTTTTGCTTGCAAAAGTAAATGAATTATGTTATAATACAATTGTCCGATGAAACGGTTTTCAACCGTTTTATCAACTGCGGCTCTGCCGCAGTCTGCAAATCCTTCCGATTTGCAGGAAAATAGATATTGAACGGCAAATTCCCCGCATAAAATGCGGGGCGTCAAACAGGGAATCGGCTTTAAGCCGTTACCCTGTTTGACGAATAAAAACGCAAGCGTTTTTATTGAATTTAAGTATAATACAAACAACGAGCAGCAAGAAATGCGTAAGTCCGGTTGGGACTTACGCATTTCTTTTTGCATTCTTTTTGGAGGGAAACGCAAATGAACGCCAACAATCCGTCATATCTTGCCGATGAGAAGGTCGGCAGGCTGATGCGCGGTTATGCCGTGCCGTGCATCATCTCGCTTCTCGTCGGCGCTTTGTACAACATCGTCGATCAGATTTTTATCGCCAATGCCGATTATCTTGGCTCCTACGGCAACGCGGCGAATACCGTTGTTTTTCCGCTTACGGTCGTCGCGCTCGCCATCGCCGTAATGATCGGAGACGGCTGCTGTGCTTTTGTCAGCCTGAGCCTCGGGCGCGGTAAGCCTGACGACGCCGAGCGCAGTATGGGGAACGCCATACTGCTGTCCGTGCTTGCGGGCATCGTCCTTGCTGTGGTGTATTTGCTGTTTGACGAGCCGCTGATCGCCATGTTCGGCGGTACGGTCAACGAGGCGACCTTTGCATATTCAAAGGAGTATTTTTTCTGGATATCGATCGGCATTCCGTTTTATATGTTCGGGCAGGCGATGAATCCGATCATCCGTGCGGACGGCAGCCCGCGGTTTGCAATGGCTTCCACGCTGGCGGGGGCGATTGTCAATATCATTCTTGACCCAATCTTTATTTTTTCATTCCATTGGGGTATGATGGGCGCGGCCGTCGCCACCGTGCTCGGACAGATGGTGACGGCGGCGGCTTCCATATGGTATCTCCGACGCACAAAGACGGTCTCCCTTTCCGGTGCCTGCTTCAAGCCGGATTTCAAAATTGCCGGTCGGGCGCTGGTGCTGGGGATTTGCAGCTTTCTTTCCCAGATTTCGCTGGTTGCGGCGATGGCGGCTATTAACAATATGCTCCGCAAATACGGCGCGGTGGACGCCATATTCGGACAAGAGCAGTACGCGCAGATTCCGATGGCCGTCGTTGGCATCGTGATGAAATTCTTTCAGATCGTCATCTCAATCGTCGTCGGTATGGCCGCAGGCTGTATTCCGATTGTCGGCTATAATATGGGGGCTTTACGGCGGGACCGCGTCCGGCAGGTCTTTACCCGCCTGCTGTTGGCGGAAGCGGCTGTCGGCTTGATTTCGCTGGTGAGCGTCGAGCTGTTTCCCAAACCGCTCATCGGTATTTTCGGCGCGGCAAATGAGAGCGTTTACTATACGGAGTATGCGGTCAAGGCCTTCCGCGTTTTTCTCTGTATGCTGCCGCTCGCGTGCGTGAATAAGGCAGCGTTCATCTTTCTGCAGGCAATGGGCAAAGCGGCCGCCTCAACGCTGCTGTCGATGGCGCGTGAGATTGTGTTCGGCGTCGGGCTTGCACTGCTGCTGCCGGTCTTCTTCGGACTGGATGGCGTATTGTACTCGATGCCTGTGTCCGACATACTGGCGGCGGCTGCATCGGCAGTGCTCATTGTGCTGACGTACAGGCGGTTGTCCTCCGAATCTGTATAAGGAGAAGGGTAAAACCAGCACGTATTGCGGATGCCGGATATGCGTAGCGAATGCGGAATGCTCCGGCTTCCATGTCCGTATCGACGGACCATGTCTTTTTCTGCTTTTGCGGGCATCGCCTGAGGAAAGGGTAATGCCCGCAATATGTTAAACCTGTAAGGCTGCTGCGCCTGCCTGGCACATAGCAGCGGATTTGTTTTATTCTTTTTGTGCGGTCAGCTCGGCCAGCCTGCGTTCGATGGCTTTCCGCGCTTCGGCAGGGTCGGAGATGCCGAGTACTGAGGTTTCCATCGGGCAAAGCCCGTCTCCGGTCCGGTTGACGATACGGGGCACGAGCGTGTCGGCCTCGATTTGGATTCCATGCTGTTTAAGCGCTTCCTCCGCCTCGCGGGAGAGCACGGCGGCATAGACGGCCGTCACGCCCGCGCCCGCATAAAGCAGCGCAGCAGCACGGCCCGTTACGCGGTCGGCCACCGCCGCGCCGCGCAGCGCGGCGCCGTAGCGGTCGATGCATTCGAGCAGCGGACGCACGCCCTTGCCGTCGGATGTGAAGCGCCCTCCGCCGGCGAACACGACGGCCAGCGTGCAGCCTTCGCTTTGCAAGAGCTTCTTCGCTTCGCGCAGCAGAGCGTTTTTGTCAGTGCGCAGTCCGAGCTGGTGAGCAAAGGTGCTTTTCTCAAACAGCTTGACCAGCGGCGGCAAAACGACGATCTGCACCGCGATGCCGGAAAGACCCGTGACCGCGGCCTGTACGGCCATATGGGCGCTGAGATTTTCCAATCCGAACAGCGTCGCCGCCGCCGTCAGCGCCAGCGCGTAGACGGCGCGGCCGGACAGCATTGAGCCCAACAGCGCCGGATATACGCCGAAGCGCAGTCTGTCCAAACCGCATTTGCGGTAAAAGAGTCCGGCGGCCAGGCCATAGGCGCACAGTTCAGCGGTCATAAACAGGACGCGGTCGGCTGCCGGCATATTCATCAGAAGAAAGCCGGCGACGGGACATATCGCACCGCAGACAGCGCCGTATACCGGACCGAGAATCAGTCCGCAGAGCAGCACGGGGATGTGCATCGGCAGAAAGATCTGCCCCGCTGCCGGTATCCCCGTCAGATGGAAGGCAAGCGGCAGCAGGATGCCCAGCGCCGTAAACAGCGCGGCAAGCGTCAGCCGCTTCGTCCTCACCGCCATGCTTCTGCCGCCTCCCGCACGCGGCGAAGATCGTCGGGGATTTCAATGCGCTGCGGACATTTTTCCAGGCATGCGCCGCAGGCAACACAAGCGTCCGCACGCGCGCTTTCGGGAATGTTCCTCCAGCCGTCGGCAGCAACGGCGGTGTTTTCGTAAATACCAAACGAATTCCATACGCGGAAATTGCGCGGAATGTCGACTCCGGCAGGGCAGGGCATACAATAGCGGCAACCCGTGCAGGGATTTTTGATACGGGCCTTCATGATCGCTACCGCCTCGTCTATTGCTTCTCGTTCGGTTTCGGAGAGCGGTTCAAAGCGGTCAAAGGTCGCCAGATTGTCCTGTACCTGCGAGGCATCGGACATCCCGCTGAGGATGACTTTTACGTTCGGCAGAGAACCGACATAGCGCATTGCCCACGATGCGTCCGACCGGTCGGGTGTGACCGATGCAAGGCGGGCCGAAATATCCTTCGGCAGCTTTGCAAGCAGGCCGCCCTTGACCGGCTCCATCACTACGACAGGGACGCCGTGCTCGGCTGCTTCCCGGTAGCCCTCCAGTCCTGCCTGCGTCTCGGTGTCCATATAGTTGATCTGCAATTGGCAGAAGTCCCAGTCGCGCGTGGAGAGAATGGCGCGGAAAACGTCGAGGCTGTCGTGGAACGAGAAGCCGAAATAACGGATTTTTCCCGCCTTTTTCATCTTTTCGCAGAACTCGACTGCGCCGAATTCTTGCAATTTTTTCCACTTTGCCGCGTCGAGCGCGTGCAGCAAATAGAAATCTATGTAGTCGGTTTGCAGCCGTGCAAGCTGTTCGTTGAATATGCGTTCGACATCCGCCGGCGTCTCCAGCGCCCACGCAGGCAGCTTCGTCGCCAAAAAATAGGAGTCGCGCGGGTATTTTGCCAATGCCTCGCCCAGAAACGGCTCGCTTTCGCCGTTGTGGTAGGGATAAGCGGTGTCAATATAATTGACGCCGTTCCTGATTGCAAGCTCCAGCAGTGCGCTCGCTGCCGGACGGTCGATCTTTCCGTCCGCATCGGTGGGGAAGCGCATACAGCCGAAGCCCAGAAGCGAGGTCTCAACGCCGAGATTTTCCATACGGCGCAGTTCCATGGTCCATCAGCACCTTTCCGGTATTCTTTTTCTAAAGCTATTATACACGAGAGCAGCGAAGAAAGCAAGTCCCCCTTTTCCCCGGACGAAGCCGTTTGTCTCCGAAGGGAAGAAAATGTCATTCATGTACAGTGCGCATATGTCCGGTATCTGCGGTCAATATGCTGCGGACTGCGGTCAACGGCTTGTATGAGCCGGTGCGGGTCAGGGCGTCTTGAAACAAAATACGAAAAGAGAGCTGCGGCGCAGCTCTCTTTGTTTTTGGGCTTCCCCGCACAAATCGGATGGAGCGATTGCGCCGTCAGAATTGTGCGGTGCTCTCTTTTTATAATACCTTGGAAAGAAACTCCTTCAGACGCGGGTTCTGCGGGCTGTCAAAAAAGGCGTTCGGCTCGTTTTCCTCCACAATGCGGCCCCCGTCCATAAATACGACGCGGGTGGCCACCTCGCGGGCGAAGCCCATTTCGTGCGTGACAACGATCATTGTCATTCCCTGCTCGGCCAGCTCTTTCATCAATGCCAGCACTTCGCCGACCATTTCCGGGTCGAGCGCCGAGGTCGGTTCGTCAAAAAGGATCACGTCCGGGTTCATCGCCAGCGAACGCACGATGGCGACGCGCTGCTTCTGGCCGCCGGAGAGCTGCGCGGGGTAAACGTCCGCCTTCTCCTCCAGCCCGATGCGGCGGAGGAGCTGTATCGCCGCTTCACGCGCGGCGGCCTTGATCTCTGCCTTGCTGCGGAGCGGCTCATCGACGGCCTTGCCGAAGCGCTTTTTCCATTTTAACGCACGCATCCGCTTGGTTTCGACATAAACGGGCGCAAGCATAATGTTTTCGATGACGGTTTTGTTGTTGAACAGGTTGAAATGCTGGAATACCATTCCCATCTTCTGCCGGTGCACGTTGATGTCCACCGACATATCGGCGATATCTACGCCGTTGAAGATGATGCTGCCGGAGGTGGGGTCCTCCATACAGTTCAGGCAGCGCAGAAAGGTGCTCTTGCCCGAGCCGGACGGACCGACGACCACGACCTTTTCGCCTTTCTCTACGGAGATGTTGATGTCCTTGAGCACATGCAGGTCGCCGAAGCTCTTGTTCAGGTCAACGACTTCGATCACTTTTCCTCAGGCTCCTTTCCATCAGCTTGATTCCCGCGCTTATGATCATAACAAGCGCGATGTAGATGAGTGCCATCACCAGATAGGGCACCATAAATTCGTAGCTGTTGCTGCCGATGTTGTTGAAGGCCACGTACAGGTCGGTCGCTCCGACAAAGCTGACGACCGAGGTTTCCTTGATAAGGGCAATAAACTCGTTGCCGAGCGTGGGAAGGATGTTCTTGACCGCCTGCGGGATGACGATGCGCATCATTGTCACGCCGTATCCCAGCCCGACCGAGCGGCCGCCCTCCATCTGCCCGCTGTCGACGGACAGGATGCCGGAACGCATAATCTCGGAAATGTACGCGCCGCTGTTGAGGCCGAATACGATCGTCGCCACCGTCACCGACGGCATCCGTGTGACGCCGAGCAGGGGCAGCAGGACGTAATAGAATACAAGCAACTGCACGACCATCGGCGTGCCGCGGAACAGGCCGACGTAGAATCCGCAGATCGAGTTGAGCACGCGGGGCAGCCGCTTGTATTTCGGCAGCACGCGCACGGCCGCGATCACCGTACCGATCACGATGCCGATGAGCAGGCCGAGCACGGCAATGGTCAGCGTGTTCTGCAGGCCCTTGAGTACCTCGCGGTAACCGCCGGCGTTTAAGAACACATTCCAGAAGTTTTCAAGCTTTCCAGCGAAATCATTCATCGTACAGCAATCCCCATCTCCTTTGTCTCACAAAGGCTCCTTTTTGCCGGCAGTCAGCCGTATAATACAAAAACGCATAAAGCTGCAAGGCAAAAATCATCGCATAAATCTGATTATGCTCGGTTTTCAAATTGCGTTTGGGTATGAGCAGTAGAATGCCCCGCCCGGTATAGGCGGGGCATCGTTTGTTATGCCCGTCCGGCGGAAGCGGGGCATATCGGGGTACGCTCCGCACCGAGAATGCGGGTGCATATCCGGGTCCGTATCGGGGAGACAGCCTGAATAGGCTGTTTATGCGTTTTTGTTGATGGCTTCGGTGATGAATTTGGCAGGCTCTTCATCGATGACGACGTAATCGAGATTGCCGTTGAGCATATCCTGCACCGCCAGCGAGCCGTTCTTGTAACCGATGCAGTCAACGTTGAAGCCTTCAAAGCCCCAGTCCGCGTCGCCGACAAGATATTTCTGGCCGGTGGTGCCGTTCTGGACGCCGATCTTGGTGTTTTTGTCCATTTCCTTGAGGATGGCTTCAATATCTTCAACGGTCTTGCAGTCGTCAAACCGCGTGTCGTTGCTCGGGACAATCAGTTTCTGAGAAGCTTTATAATAAGGTGTAGCAAAGGTGACATACTGTTCACGCGTCTCATTGATGGTCAGACCGGCCATTGCGATATCGCTCTGGTGCTGGCCGACCGACAGGCAGACGGCGTCAAAGTCCATATTCTGGATGACCAATTCCTTGCCGAGCTTGTCGGCCAGGAGCTTGGCAATTTCCATATCTATGCCGTAATACATATCACCGTCCTTATACTCAAACGGCTCAAAAGCAGCGTTGGTTGCAACAAGAAGCTGGTCTTTGTTCGGATCCAGTTCGGCAGAGGCCACAGCCGTGGGCGTGCCGTCGCCGAAATATTTGTTGCAGATTTCCTCGAAGGTGCCGTTCTCCATAATCTCCGCAATGAACGCGTTGACCTGCTCGAGCAGCTCGGGCTGGTCCTTATCCACGCCGAAGGCGTAGTCCTCGTCGGTGAGGCGGATGTCGATGATTTTTGCGGTCGGCTTGTCGCCGTCACCGCAGGCTGCCAGCGCAGACAGCGCAAACACGCAGGCAAGTGCAAGGCAAAGCAGTTTTGCAAACGTTTTCATAAATGCCAATTCCTTTCGTATGTACTTTTGCAGCCGAAGGCCGCCCGTACTTTTCAATAGGGATATTATAAACCATTCTTTCGAGGAATGCAAGCATTTTGTCATTTTTTTGTACGCTTTGCTTTACAGCTTCTTTTCACAGGGACTGCCGCAGGTGCTTATCCGGCGTTTTCGGACGGAAGCTCGGCGTCCGGTCTTGTCAATTCACGGCGCAGCCTGAGGAGCACAATCAGAGACAAAGCGGCGGCGAGAAATGAGGTTCCCGCAAAGTTCAGCCAAATCCCCGTCAGCCCGAGCGGCCAGAGGGCGGCGATCAGAATTACCGGAAAGACAAGCGCGGTCGATACCGAGATCAGGGACGCGGGCAGAGGCTTTTCGATCGCCAGCATATAGCTCTGCGTGGCGAAAGAGAACCAGCGCACGATGTAGGTAAGGCAGAAAAGACGAAGCGCACCGACAAACAGACCCAGATTTTCGGGCGCGATGTCGTCTACGAACAGCGTCGTAATCTGCGCGGGAATCAAAGCGATGACGACGACCGCCAGCAGGGAAACGATGCCGCTTGCGGTAAAGCAGCATTTCTCGACGGCCCGGACTCTGGAATATTTTCCGGCGCCCCAGTTGTACCCGACCGCCGGCTGGAGCGAGTCGCACAGACCGTACATAATTGGCTGGATGAAACCATCGACATACATCAGAACGCCGTACACCGAAACGGCGGTTTCGCCGCCCAAACGAACCAGAATACGGTTGATGAGGATCGAAGTGATCCTGCCGGCGATGTTGTTGAGGAAGTTCGGGCTTCCGCAGGTGATGATCTGCCGGATCATTTTGACTTGAAATTTCGGACGGCAGAAACGGAGAAGCGCTTTTTTTCGGAAAAAGGGGATAAAGGCAATGACGGCGCAGATCATCATAGCGGAGCAGGTCGCCAGCGCCGCTGCCCAGATTCCCCAGCGAAACACGCCGAGAAAAAGAAATTCCAGAATGGCGCACAGAGCGGACATCAGGATATTCAAAAACATGCTGCCGCGCACATACCCGCAGATGCGAAGAAAGTTGTCTACTGCAAAAATGATTGTCGTTATCGGCGAGCAGAGCGCGTAAACGCGCATATACTGGATCGCCATTGCGGCAAAATCACCCTCGGCGCCCATAAATCCGATCAGCAGCGGTGCCGCCGCGAACAGAATGCCGCCGACGAGTACGCCGGTGCCGATAATCATCAGACAGGCGCAGGTAAAGATGTTGTAAGCTTCACGCTCGTTTTTCCTGCCAAGGCAGACGGAAATGTGGACGGAGGAGCCAACGCCGATGAGATCCGCGAGTGCAAAATTGATGATCACAAACGGCATGGCAAGATTGAGTGCCGCAAAGGCAGTTTCTCCCAAGAGACGGCCGACGAAAGCGCCGTCGAGAAGCTGATAAAGCGCCGAAGCCAGCATGCTCACGGAGCCGGGCAAAGCGGCGATGGCAAACAGTTTCAGCGGCGGCGTCTTTGAAAACAACACGGTGGATTCCATATGCTTTCTATTCCTTTCGCTTTTATTTGGTTGGATAGGCTTGCACAAAATCCAAAAAGCGCCCGATTATCTGTTGCAATAACCGGGCGCACCCGACATCTTATCCGACCGGAGACGGAACGTCTCACTGTGTATTGCGATACACGGTCCTCCGATGACGATTGTATATGATTGTACAGATACGAGCCGGTTCGGGCAGCGGCGTATGCAGATCGCACCGGAACCGCTCCTTCTGGCAAGCGAAGGGTATTATAGTACAAAATGCGACGAATGTCAAGTGGGAAAAGGTATGCAGGAACATTTTTCTGTATGCCGCACAGTTTCTTTTTACGGCGGCGAAAGGAATTGTATGCCTTCGGCATACAAAAACGCGCGCGTATCCGGAAAGCGGTTGCTTTATGTATGCAAGAAAAGGGATAGACATTTACGGCGGTGTGTTTTATAATATGGGCAGAAGGAAGGGAAGCCGCCGTTTTTCGTTTTCGACCGGCGGGAACGGCGCATATGCCTTTATCCAGAGACAAAACGGAGGGAATGCTATGTTTTCTTTGGCAGATAATCAGGAAATCGGTCGTTATCTATCCGAACGCATCAAAGAAAAAGGATTTAAGAGCAACCGGGATTTCGCAAGAGCCTATCTTAATAAGACGGGCGTTCCGAGAAGCGACGAGGAGGAGCAAAGGATGGCCAACCGGCTGTCGCAGATGCAGAACGGAAACAAGGGGATACAGATCTACGACCTGCCGGTCTTTACAGAGCTGCTCGGCATCTCCTGCGAAGAGCTGCTGAGCGCCGGCCGGTGCTTTGCTGCGTCCGTGAATCATTTGACGAACTATTCCGTCGCCCTTTCCGACGACGAAAGCGTGTGGAAAGCCTATGTCGAAGAGCCGGGCGAGCCGATCCTCAACCTTGACGAGTACGGCAAAAACATCATCGAATATGCGCTGGATTTTGAGAATTACAGGCTGCTGTCCTATTTGACGAAGGAAGGTTATATTTACTTTGTCGGGCCTGATGAGAAAGACTATGCCTGCAACTTTGGCGCCGGTGTGAAAATCAAACGGCTTTCTGACTCACAGCCGCGCGACCTGCTGATTTGCCGGATGGGCGAGGATCAGTCGCTGCGCCTGCGCCTGCTTGCGCTCGCCGCAGAACGGGGCGACCTCGATATGCTGGCGAAGCTGCACGCAAGGGAAATCCCCGCCTTCTATCAGGCAAGCGCGAAAGGCTGGACCACGCCCGCAGAGGCCGAAAGCCGGATGCAGACGCGCGGGAATGAAGAACTGCGGAAGGCAAAGCAGTTAGCCGAGGAGAACCTGCTGGATTCCGTCGCGGCAGCGTTCGAAAAGCTTCCGGCCTATTTTGCGGAGGAATTTGAAGTCAAAAACAGCTTTGGTGAAGTCCACCGGTTCATGTATCCCCGTCTGCCCGAGCTGGCCGCGCGGCTGCTGGAGAAAAAGGAGGAAGAGGGTGCGCGTGTGCTGCTGAAAAGCGCCGTCGAGCACAACCGGAACACCTATGAAAATCTGCAAAAGCTGATGTGCGGTACAATCGAAGCGTTTCAAAAGCGCCGACCTTTCTGGGCGGGTGAGCGCGAAAAATATGATGCATATGTTTCTGCGCAGATCTTGAGCGAGTTCAAATGCGGCGACGGCTATGTGCTTTACCGCGACCCCGGTGCGAAGGCGGGCCTTGTCACGAATCTGTTCCGAATGCCGGAGGATGTCGCGGCGGACGGCGGGACGGAACGGCTCATAGCAGAGCTGAACGGCTGGTACGACAGGGTTTGCGGCATCCGGCCGGACATCGAAAGGGGGACGGCGGAATGATGCACCCCGTGTTTGATTTCGATGACGGCGATTTTCTCTTTCCCTTTTCCGAAACGATGGGGGCGGACGCCGACGGGCACCTGATGCTGCGCCTGTCCGACAGCTTGGCGATGGATATGGCTTCGGGCGGCCTGCACCTGCTTTCCGACTGGGAAGAAGACGGCCGGGACGGCGGATATGACGGCTGGGACGGCTGAGGCGTTGTTCATGCTATGCCGAAATAGGACTTCAGCCACGCGTGGCGGCGGACGAGCCATTCGCGCAGATATTCGACGTTTTCCTCGTAGGTCGGGAAAGGGATACGCTCGTAATCGCTGTATTTTGCGGTGATGCTCCAGCCGGCTTCTTCGTAATTGCGGCGGATGGCATCCCCGTACCGCGAAAGCAGCGCGTCGATTTTGTTCTGCGCCTGCGCGGTGTCGGTCGTCAGTGCTTCGATAGCGGGCGAAAGCTCTGTATAGCGCATACGCACACAATCGACGAACCAGTCATATTGCAGCAGCGCGCCGTTCCACAGCTTGTCGCAGTACAGACCCTCACAGCTCGCATACGGATTCTCGTTGCCGCAGTCGTTGTGGTAATCGGTGTAATAATCGGCGTCGGTATTTCCGGAAGACAGGTCGAGGTCCCACAGCGGACCGGCGCAGAGCTTATTTTCCATAATATAAAAGCGCGTGGAGCTGGTCGCATAGTCGACGTTTTTGAACAGCTCGTTGACAATGAACGAATCTACGAAGCTGCCGATGTCGAAGTATTGCTCGATGCGTTCGCGGTTCCCGGTGGCCAGCGCTTCCTCGGCTTCGCGGAAGAAATCCTTCACCCACCGCTGCTGCGAGGGTGCGGGGTCGGTGGGGTCGTTGAAGCCGAGCAGCAGATTGTAGTAGGATGTGTAGAAGGAAATCGGGTTGCTGTATCCGGGGTACGGCTCGTATTCGAGCAGGAACTCGTTTTCTTCGACGAGCAGGTCCACGCGTGTCTCACCGATCTCCAAAGCCTCGGTCAGAAGATAGCAGCCGCGGTATTCGCCGTTGGGATACAGCTCGACGAATTCCGATGCCGAAACGAAATCCATCCCGATTTCGGCCGCAAAGTCGTAAGACAGCTTGTTGCGCAGCATCGTTTTGTCGTACATGTTTGCCAGCAGGCACCATTTCTTCGCGCGGCCCATCCCGAGCACGTCTTTTTTCGCGCTCAGTTTGATGTTGTAGGGCTTCTTTGCGCCCGAGGAAGTGGAATTCCCCCGCACCTTCACGGTCGATTCGCTGTCGTTGATTTCGGCGAACACGCCGTTGGGGTCCACGATGCGGACAGACGCCTGAACGTAGGCGTCCTTGGTGATCTCTGCCGACGTCGTTATGAAAACCTGCGCGGCCTGATACGGTCCTTCCGGCGCGGCAATGCTCGCGGCTTCCGAGACAGGCAGACTTTCATCGGGGGTGTCGGGCGTGCAGGCTGCCGCCGGCAGAAGCGCCGACAGCAGAAACAGGAGAAGAATCCATTTTCGCATCGCCTGCGCCGCCTTTCCGTTCGTTTTACCGCATTCGGACGGGAGGGATCCCGCCTCTTGTTCAGTATATCCGAACGCGGTGTATTTGTCAAGCGTCGGGGAATTCAAACAGGCTTTCGATCGGCACTTGCAGCACCTTAGCCAGACCGTACAGTTCGATGTCGGTCACCGTGCGCCGTTTGTCTTCGATTCGGGATATAGAACCGCGGCAAACATAGATGGCCAGCGTCTCCAGCCTGTCGGATAACGTCTGTTGGCTCATTTTCCGCTCCATCCGCAGTGTGCGCACACGGCTTCCCACCAAATTCATTGCCTGACCGTCAATGATTCGCGCCATAAAACAATACGCTCCTTTTTGTCTTGACATAGGACAGACTTCATGGTATACTATGTTTCGGAAAATATTGTCCTATGACAGGACAGAACACAAAAGAACTGCGCAGGCGCAGGTTCGAAAGTGAGGATGTAAGTGAATGAAACGGTATTTTTGCGTATTCGTTCTTCTGATGCTGTTTCTTCTGACCGCCTGTAAAGACGATTCGCTCTCCGTAACATCGGACGGCGAGTCCGTTGCCGCATCCGACCTTGCGGCGGCAGGATGCGTGCATGAGCCGGTGAACGACCCGCGGGTCGAGCCGACCTGCACCGAGCCGGGGCAGACCGAGGGGACGCACTGCGCGCTCTGCGGCGAGGTTTTGTCCGGACATACGGAAATCCCGGCAGCCGGACACATGCCGGAGACTGCGGAGCGGCAGGAACCGACCTGTACGGCGCCGGGATTTGTCGGGGAAGTGCGGTGCACTGTCTGCGGCGAAGTGCTCGAGGAGGAACAGACGCTCCCCGTGCTCGGCCATACGACCGAAAACGGCAGATGTACGCGCTGTGGGCAGTATATCGGCGGCGTATGGGAGACGAGGTACTATGTCGACCAGTTCGACCAGCCGACGGAGGATTGGTATATTTCATGCCGAGCCGTCGGTAAATTCAGCAACAGCGCAACCGTCGATGACGAGCTGGAAGCGCAGGTACTGGCGGACAGCACGGGGGACATCACCTTCTTTTTGTATGAGTATGGCAGCTATCAGGTGAAAAATCATTCATCGGGCGATTGGCAGGAGTATGTGGTCACCATGCGGAGCGCCGCGGGAGATCTGCGGATGACCGGCGCGATGTATGCCGGCGGCGACCGGATTTTCCTCGATGCGGTGTATGTGCCGTCTGTCCTTGAGGCGCTGCGCGGCGAGGGGACGGTTATGTTCCATATCGTGCCGGTGGAAGCCTACGTTACGGAAACCGAATACCTTTTTTCGGTTGAAGCTTCAAACTTCGCGGACGAGTACGGCAGGATGACGGGCGCAGATGTATAATGCGAAAACGCAAAAACCGTGCGTCAAACAGCCCATACCGGATTATGCGAAGCTTTTGTACGGCTTCATGGCGTTTTGGTATAGGGGCGCGCGGCACATACGAATGATGAGCGCATACGTCTTTCGAGGGCTGAATGGACATTTTTGGGAAAAGGAGATACTGTGAAAACATCGCCCACGGCTAGAGGGAGTCCTCAATCTGAAAAAAGGCGCAACAAAGCAAGCCCCCTTGTGGAGCATCTGGGAACAGCTTTTT
>CAJFRY010000005.1 GCA_904419545.1 Candidatus Woodwardiibium gallinarum | reverse complement strand
ATCTCCGATATGGCACAAGACTCGGGAAAAAGCGAAGCGGGAGCTTCGGTTTTTCGGGGAGATGCTTCACTGTGTTCGCACAAGGTCTATAGCATCTCCATTATAGCACATTCTGCAGCAAAAGACAATCGCTTTTTACATTTTTTTACGATTCAGAGCCTTGCGCAGCTCGCAGACGACCACCGGCGCAAACGAAAGCGCCAGTACGGTCAGCCATGCGCTGCCGTCCAGCAGCACGGTGCCGAACACGGTCCGCAGCGGCGCGAACAGCACCACCGCCACCTGCAGGGCGCCGCAGAGCAGGAACGAAAAGTTGACCATTCCGTTGGAAAACGGCCCGATGCGGAAGATGGACTTGTCGCTGCGCATGTTGTACGAATGGAAAAGCTGCGAGAGCGACAGCACCAGAAACGCCATTGTCCGCCCGGTCATATGCCCTTCCAGCCGGCAGCCGATCAGATAGGCACTCAGCGACAGGATGCCGATAAGGATGCCCTCGAAGAAAATCTGTAATCCGTCGACAAAGGAGAACATTCCCTGTCCCTTTTTGATCGGCTTGCGCCGCATCACGTCCTCGTCGGTCTTTTCCAGTCCCAGCGCCACAGCGGGCAGCGAGTCGGTCACGAGATTGACCCACAAAAGCTGCACAGCGGCCAGCGGCGAGGGAAGACGCGCGACGATGGCGGCGAACACCGTGATGATTTCGCCTATGTTGCAGGAGAGCAGGAAGTGCACCGTGCGCTTGATGTTTTCGTATATACCGCGCCCCTGCCGCACGGCGCTGACGATGGTAGCGAAGTTGTCGTCGGCCAGAATCAGGTCGGAGGCCTCCTTGGCCACGTCGGTGCCGCTCCTGCCCATTGCACAGCCGATGTCTGCAGCCTTGAGCGCGGGCGCGTCGTTCACGCCGTCGCCGGTCATCGCCACGACGAAGCCGCCGGCCTGCAGCTCGCGTACGATGCGCAGCTTGAACTCGGGTGTCGTGCGCGCAAAGACGGTGTGGGAGAGGATAGCCCTGCGCCGCTCGGTCTCTTCCATCGCCAGCAGTTCACTTTCGGTCACGGCGCTGTCCCGCTCGCCGCAGATACCGATGCTGCGCGCGACGGCGACGGCGGTGTCCGCGTGGTCGCCGGTGATCATTACGACCTTGATTCCTGCGCGGCGGCAGGCCTTGACCGCTTCATAGGATTCCGCGCGCGGCGGATCGATCAGTCCGGCCAGGCCGCAGAAGGTGTAAGACAGCTTTTCGGGGGATGCCGGCTGCGTTGCCGTCTCGGCGTAGGCGAAGCCGAGTACGCGCAGCGCCCGCCGCGCCATCTCCGACGCCTGCTCCGCCACGCCGCCGGCGCCTTTGCACATTGGCAGTATAATGTCCGGCGCGCCTTTGAGTACGGACAGATAGCCTTCCTTGGTCTTATGTACGGTGATCATAAATTTCCGTTTTGAGTCGAACGGCACCTCTGCCACACGCGGCTCGGGCGCGTAGGCGCGTTCGGCTTCCCCTTTTTCGGCCAGCGCGATTTCGGTCGGCGAGGCGCGGTCGTTGCAGAGGAGGAACAAGCGGAACAACTTCTCGCGGTCGCCGTGCGTTTCGACGACGGTCATCCGGTTCTGTGTGAGCGTACCGGTCTTGTCCGAACAGATCACCGACGCGCAGCCCAGCGTTTCCACGCTGGTCAGGTGCTTGACGATGGCCTTGTGCCGCGCCATTTTCTGTACGCCGATGGACAGCATGATTGTCACGATCGCCGGCAGCCCTTCGGGGATGGCCGCCACCGCGAGCGAAACCGATGTCAGGAACATCTCGGCGAACGGCATCCCGCGCAGCAGGGAAAAGCCGAACAGCAGCGCGCAGATGACCAGCGCGGCGTTGCCCAGCAGCGTGCCGATGCGCGCCAGCCGCTCCTGAAGCGGGGTTTTCCCGGCCTCCTCCTCGTGCAGCAGCGCGGCGATGCGGCCGACACTCGTATCCATCCCCGTCGCGACGGCTACGGCTTTGCCGCTGCCGCCGAGGATGGCCGTGGTGGAAAAGACCATATTGCGCTGCTCGGAAAGATGCAGCTCGTTGCCGGACAGCAGCTCGGCTGTCTTGGAAACGGCCACCGATTCGCCGCTGAGCGACGACTCGTCGGTCAGCAGCTCGTTGGCTTCCAGCACGCGCGCGTCCGCAGGGACAAAGTAGCCCTTGCGCAGAATGAGCAGG
Source organism: Candidatus Woodwardiibium gallinarum (assembly GCA_904419545.1). GTDB lineage: Bacteria > Bacillota > Clostridia > Oscillospirales > CAG-382 > Woodwardiibium > Woodwardiibium gallinarum. The sequence goes on along the minus strand of CAJFRY010000005.1, from coordinate 84,854 downwards.
TCGCCGCGGACCACGTCCTCGCTTTTGATCTCTCGCTCCTGTCCGTCCCGCAGGACAAGCGCCTGCGGCGTGCCGAGTTTTTTGAGTGCTTCGATGGCCTTCTCCGCCCGCCGCTCCTGATAAACGCTGATGACCGAGTTGATGAGGACGATGGCCAGAATAATGATGAAGTCGTAATCGGTTTCGCCCGCGATGCGCGAAGCCGCGTAGGAGGCCCCTGCGGCCAGAAACAACACGATCGTCATCCGGTCGCAGAGCGAGCCGAAAAAGGTGCGCAGCAGTCCCTTGCGCTTTTTGCCCTGAAGAAGATTTTTGCCGTCGCGCTCGAGACGGGCCTGCGCCTCCGCTTCGGTCAGTCCGGCGGGCGAGCTGCCGAGGTCGCGGAGGATTGCCTCCGGCGGCTGGTTATAGAACGCCATACTTGATTTCCTTTCTGTATATGAAAAGCATAAAAAGATTCGGGAAGATCATCAGCGCGTTGAAGATGTCGGCCGCCGCCCATACGGCTTCGCCCGACAGGAATACGCCGCCGAACACAAAGAGCACCGACAGCAGCCGGAACACGAACGAGACGGCCTTTTTCTTCGTACCGAACAGGAATCCGATGCAGCCGTCTGCGTAAAACACCCAAGACAGGATAGAAGCGAAAGCGAATACCGCTAAAAACGCCAGCAGGATGTAGCTGCCCGCCGGTCCGAAGGCGCTGCGGAACACTGCGTCCATCTCGGTATGGCCCGTCAGCAGCAGGGCGAATGCCGTCAGCGTACTGACAATGAAGGTGTCAATGACAATCTCCGCCACGCCCCAAAGCCCCTGACGGTAGGGCGTCGTTCCCTCTGCGGCGGCGTGGGCGATCGGCGAGGAGCCCATTCCTGCTTCGCTGGAAAAAATACCCTTCGACACGCCTATACGCAGCGCCGAGGACAGCAGAGAGGCCGAGAAGCCGCCTGCGGCCGCCCGGAAGCCGAACGCTTCGGTAAAAATGCGGCGGACGGCTTCGGGGAACATTTCCGCGTTCCGGAGGATGATGAACAGCATCGCCAGGATATACAGCGCCGAAAACAGCGGCACCAGTACCGCGTTGACCGAAGCGATGCGGCTGCGTCCGTCGAAGATGACCACTGCGAGCAGCAGCGCCAGCAGCGCGCCGCTGAATAACGGCTTTGCGCCCACGCCGGCGAGTACGTCGGCGATGGCGTTGGACTGCACGAGGTTCCCGACGCCGAACGCGGCGAGGATGCAGCAGAGCGAAAAGAAAACCGCCGTTCCGTGGCGTCCCGCGTCGTCCAGACAGTACATCGTGCCGCCGACGAAGCCGTCGCCGTCCCTTCGCCGCCGTGCCACCGCGATGTATACCTCGGCGTATTTGATGGCGGCCGTCACCAGTCCGCATACCCACATCCAGAACACGCTGCCCGCGCCGCCGAGCGAAATGCCCAGTCCCACGCCGACGATGCTGCCGATGCCGACGGTGCCGCCGAGCGCGGTCGAGAGCGCGGTAAGGGGCGATATGCCGCCCTTTTCCGTCCTGCGGCTGCCGGAAAAGGTTTCCCGCAGCAGCGTTTTGAAGCCGGCAAGCTGGATGCATCTGCTTTTAACCGTGAAATACAGGCCGAAGCCGAAGATCAGCCCCACCGTGGGCAGTCCCCAGATCAGGTCCCGCAGCAGCTCAAACAGCAAAAAAAGACCTCCTTTTCAAATCGAGAGTTGCAAAGTAACGCCGCTTGTGCTATACTGTTCTTTGAATAAGACCGCGCCGTGTCGGCGGCCGGGAGGGAAGGGAAGCGCAGTCGCGGACTGCCGTCCGGCCATACGCGAAAATTCCGAAAGAAGGATGGGTCATACCTATGAAAACAGCAATCATCACAGGCGCCTCAAGCGGATTGGGCGTCGAGCTGCTCAGGGCGGCAGCGAAGCTTTGTCCCGAAATTGAGGAATTCTGGCTGCTTGCCCGCCGGGAGGATCGCCTCGCCGCTGCGGCTTCGCAGGTTGAGGGGAAGAAAACGTTTATCCTGCCCATCGATTTGACCGATTACGGTCAATATGAAGCGCTCCGCAGCGCACTGGAGGAGAAGAAGCCCGACGTCGTCTGGCTTTTCAACAATGCCGGATTTGGAAAGCTGGGTGACTACGGCGAGATCGACCCGCGCGATCATTACGACATCGCAAACCTCAACTGCGCGGCGCTGTCCGCCGTCACCGGTACGGTGCTGCCGTATATGCACGCGGGCGCGCACATCGTCAACGTCTGCTCGATCGCCGCGTTCGCACCGACGCCGCGGATGACCGTCTACTGTTCGACCAAGGCGTTCGTCTACTCGTTCTCAAAGGCGCTGCGCGCCGAGCTGCGTAAGCATAAGATCGGCGTCACCGCTGTCTGCCCCGGTCCGATGGACACGGAATTTTTGCCCGTCGCCGGGATCGTGGGGAATTCGAAGATGTTCAACACCCTTCCGCGCTGCAATGTGACGGAGGTGGCGGAAAAGACGGTCAAAGCGGCCTGCCGAAACCGCGGGATTTACACAAACAAGCTCATCTATAAGCTCTACCGCGTCATCGCCAAGCTGCTGCCCCATGGGCTTGTCGTGCGGTTTTCCGAATGCTGACGGGAGGGGAAGAGAATGAAACCGCTGCTTTTTTCTGTTTCCCGCAAGGGATATGACCGCGATGAGGTCAACGCCTTCCTCGCCGAGCTGGATGAGAACAGCCGTGCCGCCGAGGAGTCGCGCGACCGTGAAATCAAGCGTCTTGCCGGCGAGAATGACGCTCTGCGCAGCCGCACCGCGTCTCTCGAAGAAGAATTGCAGACGCTCGGCAACGAAAACGGTTCTTTACGAGAACAGCTCTCGAGGCTGGAAGGCAAGGTCGCGGAGCTGGAAGAAAAGCTTGCCGAATCGGAATCGGCGCAGAAGCCCGCCGAGCCGGAGAAAGCCGCGCCGACTGTGCCCAAAAAGCGGGTGCGCGCACGCAGGCCCGTTCCCGAGGGGAAAAGTGTGATCGGCGCTTTCAGGAGGATGTTTGACAATGAGCGCGAGGTTTGATACAAAAGATATTCGAAACTGGGCGCCGATGCTGCGCGCGGGAGAGGAGCTTCTGCTTTCCGGCACCGTGTATACCGCACGGGACGCGGCGCATAAGCGCATGGCCGCCCTTCTTGCGGCAAACAAGCCGCTGCCTTTTCCGCTCGACGGCGCGGCGATCTACTACGCCGGCCCAACGCCGGCGCGCGTCGGGGCTGTCTGCGGTTCCTTCGGGCCGACGACCAGCGGACGGATGGACGCGTTTGCGCCCGCGCTCTATGACCTCGGTCTGGGCGCGACCATCGGCAAGGGCAATCGCAGCGCGGCGGTCGTTGACGCTATCCGGCGCAATCGCGCCGTGTATCTCGTCGCCATCGGCGGCGCGGGCGCCATTGCGGCGCGCCACATCACGTCGCTGGAGGAAATCGCCTTTCCCGAGCTGGGCTGCGAGTCGGTCAAGCGGCTGACCTTCTGTGATTTCCCGCTCGTCGTCGGTATCGACTGCGCGGGGAACAACGTTTACGAATTTGGAAAGGACTGAATCATATATATGCCTGATACGGCCGGAATAATGAACGAGCTTGCGGCGTTTTTGCGCCGTCCCGATATTGCCGCCGATATGGAGGCTGATCTGCGCACGCTTGTCGCCGTCCCGAGTGTCGGCGTGCCGGGTGAGGGCGGGTTCCCCTTCGGCTCCGCCTGCGCCGCCGTGCTGGACGCGGCGCTCGCTCTGGGAGAGAAATACGGCTTTGTCACGGAGAACCACGAATATTGCTGCGGCAGCATTTTGTTTGGGGAAGGAGAGAAGGAGGTCGGCATCGTCACGCACTTGGACGTCGTGCCCGCCTCTAAGGAGGGCTGGACGGGCGACCCTTATATGCTCCTGCGCGACGGCGACATGCTCATCGGCCGCGGCACCGAGGACGACAAGGGGCCGTTCATTGCTTCGCTTTACACGCTGCGCTTTCTGAAGGAGACCCGCCGCGCGCTGCCCTTTGCCGTGCGCCTGATCATGGGCTGCGACGAGGAAAGCGGCTGCTCCGATCTCGAACACTATCTCTCGGTGCGCAAAGCGCCTGATTTTGCGTTTACGCCCGATTCGGAATACCCGGTCTGCATCGGTGAGAAGGGGATGTACGGCTTTGACCTTGTCGTCCCCTGCGACGCCGGGACCGAGATCACGGGCGGCTCGGCGCCCAACGCCGTGCCCGCGTCCGCCCGTGCCGTCCTGCGCGCCTGCGCGGATCCGGGCATGCTGCTGTACGACGAGCAGATCACGCTCGAAACCGCCGCCGGCGAGACGGCCGTCCACGCCGAGGGTCTGACCGCCCACGCGGCGATGCCCGAGAGCGGCGTCAACGCCATCGGCGTTCTCTGCCGCTATCTGGCCGCCAACCGGCTCGACGGCAGTGCCGGCGTGCGTTTCCTTGCCGAAAGCTGCTCGGAGTATCTGGGGAAGGCCTTCGGCATCGACTGCGCGGACGAGGCGTTCGGTCCGCTCACATGCGTCGGCTCGATGGTGTCCACGCGCGAAGGGATGCTTGTGCAGAATTACAATGTCCGCTATCCGATGTCGGCCGACATCGGGCTGCTGCGCCGCCGCGTGGCGGAGAAGGCAGCCTCGCTCGGCGGCCGGGTGGAGAACGAGTCAGTCAGCGCCGGCTATTATAAGGACCCCGACAGCCCTGAGATCCGCGCGCTGACCGAAGCCTGCGGCACCGTGCTCGGCGGTCCCTGTGCGCCCTATACGATGGGCGGCGGCACCTACGCGCGCCATATGCCCGGCACAGTCGCCTTCGGAGCGGCGATCCCTGCCCTGCGCGGACTCCGCGGTGAGGGACGCGGCGGCGCGCATCAGGTGGACGAATATATCACCATAACCGAGCTGGAATGCGGTGTAAAAATCTTCACGCTCTCGCTGCTCGGACTTGCGGAGTCGGTGGGCTGAGCGGGCGCGGCTCCTGTGCAAAAGCATACATGGAAATCTCCTCTGAAACAATCGCACGCAACAAATGCCGCGTTTTGAAACGCGCTGCCGGTTTTGTGCCCTGCAGGCCGGCAGCGATATGGCTCAGCCGTCCAGCTCGGGAATGCCGTCGGAAAGGTCCAGCTCCTTTTCGACGGCTATATTTTTTTCAATGCGCGCTTCGGCGGTGAGGACGTACGCTTCGCGCTCGTCGTCACGCTTCCACGTGTATTCGACCGACTGAAGCGTTCCGTCGAGTGCAGAAAGCCAGTTGTCCATCGCGAGTGTGGCGTACCCGAGGGCTTCTTCCTCGTCGATGCGCCGCACCTGCCGCGTGTATTCGCTGTAAACGACGGTGCGCTTTTGCACGGGCAGCTTAAGGAAACCGAACAGGATGACGTTGTGTTCGTCGACTTGTGCATCGTAGGCTTCAAACGACGGCTTTTCATCGAGGTAGAGGGTAAAATCCTGCCCGAGAACAGAAAGCTCGGTTTTGCTTTCCGTGCGTCCGGTCGCGACCCGCTCGGTATAGTCGAAGGGGATTTGCACCGTAAAATTCCGGTAAACCAGCGCATATACGCTGCCCTTGGCGTGGCAGGCGCGGATGGTTTCATAGATGCCGGTGCTGAAAGCGCTGATGAGCGTTTCTCCCTTGAGGACGACGTCGCCGGCCTTGAACATCGGGGACCCGCGGATGGCTTCGACGGAGGTGATCACCCCGTCCTCGGAGGCGACCACGTCGTAGATGCCCGATGTGTCGTCGAACGGCGGCGGTGTACGGCGCTCGATGATGTCGACGTAAGCGTAGTTTCCCTTGATGTTGATCGAAATGGACGAGATTTCGTCAAAGGAAAGGATAAAATCCAGCTCGGCTTTGCGCACGTTGAAGGTCGGAATGAACGTACCCACCCGCAGCGCGTGTTCGTCAAGCGCTTGCAGGATACGAGCTGTCTCGACGTTCGTGTTGCCGGTGACCTCGATTTCCCAGACCACGAACGAGGACATGACGATGATGATGAGTCCGATGAAGCTGCCGAGCACCAGTCCGAGCCGGTGCCGGTATTTATAGACGATGAAGGGGACGCCTACCGCCCGCTCCACCGTCAGCGGGATTTCCGCGTGCGCGGCGGCCAGACGGATCCATTCCATTGTAAACAGGGAGCAGCGCAGGCGCAGTCCGCCTTCGCAATGCTCAGGACGCCAGAACAGAAGCCGCTTTTCCGTCAGCAGATTCAACAGTCGGACGGCATCGGCTTCGGCAACCTGCAGAACGTAAAAGCCGAAAATTCGATGAATGAACTTATACATGTTCGATGTACCTCACGCCGCTGATGACACCGCGGACGGCGATCTTTTCTTCGGACAGGTAGGCGAGCGTCAGCGCTTCGCCGCAGATGCGTATCCGCTTGTCTCCGATGACCGCCAGATCGATTTCCTCGCGGCCGTATACGAGCAGCTTGACGCAGCCGTCCACAAACGCCTCCTCCTGTCCGCGCAGCTCAATAAAGCATTTTTCGAGCTTTTCCAACGGAGCAAAAATATTTTTCAAAACAATCACCCACCGTCCTATACTATTGCGGCGCGCGCACAAATATGATAGAAGTACAGCCGACGGACGGCCGAAACGGGTGGCGGAAAACCCGATTGCACAGGAAAGGAAGCCCTGAACGATGGAAAAGACCGGGAAAGCACTGAAAAACGTACTTGCTGCAGCGCTGCTGGCGGCGTTTGTGCTGCTGAACGTGTACGGCCGCACGGCCGAGGCGGGCACGCTTGCCGGCATACGCTTCTGCGTGACGGTGATTGCGCCGTCGCTGTTCATTTATATCGTGCTGTCCAAGTTGATCCTCGGTTCGGCCGCAGCAGGTTGGTTCGCCAAGCCGTCGCAGGCGCTGTTTCTGCTGGCTCTCGGTTTCCTCTGCGGCTTCCCGACGGGCGCGGTGCTCGCGCGCGAGCTGTACGACCGGGGCGGCGTGTCGGCCAAGCGCGCGTCGTATATCTGCGCGTATGCCAACAACCCCAGCCTGTCGTTCGTGCTCGGCTTCGCCGGTGAGCGCGCCTTCCCCGGCAGCGGCGCGGGCTGGAAATTTTCGCTGCTGATCATCGCTTCGTCGCTGCTGAATATGCTTGTTCTGCGCGCTGTTTTCTTTACTGCGGAGGAGCGCGCCGAGCTTTCCAAGCCGCTGGCGCTGGGGAGAAGCGAATCCAAGTCGCTGGTCGACGCGGTTTCCGAAAGCGCGGATACAATGATTCGTGTCTGTGCAATGATTACGGTATTCGCCTGCGTCGGCACGCTGCTGAACGAGCTGGCGGGTCTTTCCGGCCTGCCGGCGGCGCTGCTGAGCGGATTTTTGGAATTTTCCGGCGGAATCGCGCTTTGCGCCGAGCTGCCGGGTGTCGCCGGACCCGTGCTCGCCGCGGCACTGCTGGGCTGGGCGGGATTGAGCGTGCAGATGCAGGTGCGCGCGGTCGCGGGCGAGCTGCTCTCAACGCGGATGTTCCTCTGCGCCCGCGTTTTGCAAGCGGCGGTGATGGCATTGGGAGCGTTTTTCCTCTTCCGCTGAACCGTCTTGACAAGCGGCGTATTTTTTGTTATACTGTAACCAGTATGGAATAACAAAACGCAATAAAAACGTAACATAAAAACTTTGTAATCCATATATGCAGGATTATGCTTGGCTATTGTACGGCTTTGAATTGCGTTTCGTATACAGATGGGAGGGCGGAGCGCTTGAAGCGGAAGGAATCGGAGGAAGAAAACACTTGTGCCTATTGCGAGCATGCCGTTCCCGTAAACCACGCGGAGGCGTTCCTGTGTGATTATAAGGGCGTCGTCCGGCCGGAGGGGCATTGCCGTCGCTTTGTGTTCGATCTGCTTAAGGTCAGTCCCCGCCGCCGGACGATTTCGGGCAGTGATGACTTGGACTTTTCGGTATGAGCGCAAAAAAAGCAAAAATTCACGTCTGATGGTTGACAAGGCGGGATTTTTGTGCTATACTTTGCAAAGAAAAAAAGCCGTCGGGCACCGGCGGCAGCATATGGATATGGAAAGATGGCTGAGCTGGTCTAAGGCGCACGACTGGAAATCGTGTGTGCGTTAATAGCGCACCCAGGGTTCGAATCCCTGTCTTTCCGCCAATAAAAACGGCAAGCAGAAACTTGCCGTTTTTATTTTTGCAATATTGCTTTACTGTCTGCGTAATTATCTAAAACAAACGAACCCGATTATACACAGCATAAATTCTCGGGAAATATCATTTGTTTTCTGATAGAATATAAGCAGACAAGGAGGGAACATATGGATTGGATCATCGGAATGCAAAAGGCTATCGACTATATCGAAGACAATTTGACGGAATCGATAGATTACGAAAAGATAGCGGCACAAAGTTTTTCATCAAGCTATCACTTTCAGCGTGTATTCAGCATTCTTTGCGGGTTTACTCTCGGCGAGTATATTCGTAATCGCAGGCTTTCGCTTGCCGGAACAGAATTGGCTGCGAGCGATGCGAAAATAATGGATATTGCGCTGAAGTATGGCTATGAAAGTCCGGACAGCTTTGCAAAAGCATTTCAGAAATTCCATGGTGTACTGCCGTCTCAGGCCCGAAGCAATGGCGGTACCCTTCGATCCTTCTCCCGTCTTGTACTCAAATTATCATTGGAAGGCGGAAGCACTATGAATTACAGGATTGAAGAAACCCCCGGGATGATTTTGACAGGGTATAAATGTCATTTTTCGGGTGTACCGGGTGAGCGGGAAGAACAGGAAAAGGATATGTATATCCACACAAGGCCGTTGCAATACATTCTGCAGGGGCTTTCGGGGCGCCTTGATTTGAATTACGATGTCATTGCCAATATCGATGATGACGGCTATGATTTTTATATCGCCTATCTGCTCCCTGAATTTTATCGTAATAACCTGCATAAGCCGGGGGTACTCGGAGAAGCGTTTGCCGGATATTATGAGAATATCACCATACCGAAGCAAAGATATGCGGTTTTCGAAACGGAACGATGCACATATCCCACAACCGTATCTTTGGGGCTTAGACGGAGAGTGATTGCTGAATGGCTTCCCGCTTCCGGTTATCAACTTGCCAATGCGCCTGAAATCGTCGTTACACATTGGTATAGGGGAGACAATAGCAAGAACCGTTACAGAGAACTTTGGATACCGATTGAAAAACAAAAATAAATTCCGGCAATACCGCCTGTGAATTGCAGGCAGTTAGGGTTCGGCTCTCCCGGCCGAGAGCGCAAAATGTATTTTTTATCGCCGTTTGAAAAGTCGGACGCCTATGGATACCGGTGGATCCAATCGGCGTCCGAGCTTTTCGGGCCGTTTTTATGACGGTCAAAAAAGCTTGAAACGGCTTTTTGATGCAATTGCCTTTGCCTATACCTATATGAGATTGCAGAATCATTCTGTCCTTGCGTATTTTCATGCGGCATGCAGAGCATACAGAACCGCATACCGAAAATGTTCTTTTTTGTATGGCGCGGTATTTTTGTTTGCACGCCGAAAGGCGGGGGTGTGTGGTCCGGCTTGTTCTGAGATTCCTGCCGTCCGATAAGCCGGTTTTTGGCTATGCTTGCTTGCCCAGCTCGTATGCTTCCCGCAACGCGGGGTGGCCGTCGATGGCGCCGGGCGCATCCACGCCGCCTGCAAATACGCATCCGGCGAGCCTTGCATGCTCGAAGCATTCGAGCCAGCCCTCCAACCCGCTGACGGCGCGGGCATCCACGCCCGCCGCGTCCTCTGCGGCAGCCGAGAGCAGGTAAACATCACGGAACGCATAGTCGTCGGCGTACAGTGGGTTGGCGCGGTCGAGCAGCGTTTTCATCTGTCCGCACATTTCATAGTAGTAAATCGGCGTGGCGAATACAAGCACGTCGGCCCGCTTCATCTGCTGTACGATGTCCGCCGCATCGTCGGGAATGACGCAGCGTTTTGTTTTCAGACAAGACAGACAGCCAAGACAAAAGCCGAGCGTCTTGCCCTGCAGTCCGCATTTGCTTGTATGATGGCCGGCCTCTGCCGCGCCGCGCGCGAACGCTTCCGCCAGCGCGTCGGAATTGCTGTTTTTCCGCAGGCTTGTCGACAGGATCAGTATGTTTTTTCGCATACGGCTTCCTCCGTTTTCGGGGCTTGTCCATCTTCAATGACCACCTCGCCGTCCGCGCCGGGAATGTCGCGGATGATCTCTCCGACCGCCGGGACGTGAATGCAGCCGGAAAGAGGGTTTTTGATGCTGACGACCGGCGTGGTGATTGTCGCGTTCACTTCGGATCGCTCGAAGCAGAGGTCGGCGTCAAGCAGCTCGCAGTTTATGAGGGTTAGATTCTTGCAGTAGCAGAGCGGCTGCGTGCCGATGATCCGGCAGTTTTCCAGCGTAAGGTTTTCGCTGTACCATGCCAGATATTCGCCCTTGATAAGGCTGTTTTTTACGGTGACGTTTTTCGCGTGCCAGAACGCGTCCTTTGTTTCAAAAGTGCAGTCTTCGAAAAGCGCGTTTTCGATGTATTGGAACGAATATTTCCCTGTCAGCCGTACATTTCGGAATAAAAGCCCTTCCGCGCGCAGCATAAAGTATTCGCTCTCGGCGCGGCAGCCGGTCATTTCGACGCCGCGTGACGACCAGCCGAATTCGGGAGAGATGATATCGCAGTTTTTCAGACGGACGTTTTTACACTCGCGCAGCGCCTTGATGCCATGCAGGCGGGTGTCGTCGATTTGTACGTCATCGCAGTACCAAAGCGCCGCGCGGCAAAGCGGTGTCATCTCACATTGTTCGATTTTTAGTCTTTTGTCATGCCAGAAGGGATAGCGCAGATTGAAAAAGCAGCGCGCGACCGTCAAGTCTGCGCCCTCCTTGAAGGCGCTCTCGCCGTCAGCCGGGCCGTCGAAGCGGCAGTCGGTTACGGTTAAACTGCGGGCGCCGTACAGCGCGCGTTCCTCGTCATAGGTTCGGTTTCGGATCGTTTCCATCGCGGATATTCGGATTCTCCTTTGCACTTGGTTTTGCGGCAGAGTATACCACTCCATATAATATGGTAACACACGGCAGCCGGATTGTCAAGCGCTGTAGAGCATTCGGGCCGCAATGCCGCACTGTCAACCTTTGCCGTGAGCGGATTAATCGGAATGCGCTGAGCAGGGACTGGCTGCATGGAAGGGAAACGGGTGAAAAACCTCTTGCAAGAAAGTATGGAATGTGATATAATGGAAACGCTGTATATTAAGCACGATTATACCAAACGGAAACGCGGAAAATGTGAACTGTCCCCAGTTTGGGTACGGTTTGGGCGTTGATTTTGGTATGGTTTGAAGAATCGGGTCGAGCTCGGAGAGTCTCCCGATAAAAGACGATACGCTTTGCTTTTTACGGGCTTGCGTAGGAGCGGAAAACGATGAGATATTCGGGTATATCAACCGCATGCGGCGGTTTTCCAAAGCAATCGAAGCGCGGCGCCGATTGCTTTGGCGTTGGAATTTCGGTTTGGAAAGGAGCGACGATATGACGCTTTCCGAATGTATTGCGCGCGAACGGCGGGTGAAGGCAGGCTTCCGCAGACGGTTTATGTTCACCGTGTCGGCAGTGCTGCTGTTTTCAACGGCTGCGCTGCTTTTGCTCGGTTACGAGCGCATCTATATGGGCAATATTCTGCGCTGGATCATCGATGCGCTGGCGCCGCTCGGTGAATCGATTGCCGCAGGCTTTGCGGAGGGCGACGCCGCCGTGCTCTATGAGAACTTTATGCTTTCCGAGCCGGTACTGCTGGTGCTGCAGATGGTCGTCTACGTTCTCACGCTCGGAATTCCGTATCTGTGCTGCAAAAAAGCCGTTGTGCGCAAGGCTGTCTCTCGGGGCGGCTCTGCGATGCCGCGCAAGCCGTTTGCGGTGATGCTGCTGGCACTTGGTATGGGATATATCGCCAGTTTTATCGGCACGCTCCTGTTTTCATGGATGCCTCAGGGGCAGACTACCGGCGGTTTGCCCGAATCGCCGGCCGGCATTGCGCTTTATTTCGTCAGCGTGGCGATCTTGCCGGCGCTGGTGGAGGAATGGGCTTTCCGCGGCGTGGTGCTGCGGGCGCTGCTGCCTTACGGCCGGACGTTTGCGGTCTTTTTCTCCTCTGCGCTGTTTGGCCTGATGCATCTGGACCCGGCGCAGTCGGTGTTCGCCTTTGCGTTTGCCGTTGTCCTTGCGCTCGTTTACGCTTCGACCGGTTCTTTGTGGATGTGTGTGTTCCTGCACGCGGTGAATAACGCAATCTCGTTTCTGGCCGGTTATGTGACGCTGTACGGAAGCGAATTATCAATGACGCTTCTTTCCGGTTATATGATTGTCTGCATCGCCTGTGCAGGCATTCTGCTGGTTTATTGGTTTGTTCGCCGGCGTGAATCGCCTTTCTTTGCAGAGCCGGTCCCGTCTTCCGCGCCCCGGCTTCGGGCGGGCAGTATGCTTTCTTCCGCTGCACTGAACGCGTTTGCGGTGGTGTTTCTGCTGCTGTATGTGTATTTTATTTATCTGCAGTATTGGGTGATGTCGTGAGTTATGCCGAAAAGTGGATGCGCCGCGCTCTGCGGTGTGCGAAGGCCGCCTTTACGGCGGATGAGGCGCCTATCGGCGCGGTGATTGTACAAAACGGCGAGGTGGTCGCCACCGGCCGGAACATGCGCGAAAAAAAGCGAAACGCCCTGCTGCACGCGGAAATCGTTGCCATCGACCGCGCCTGCAAACGGCTGGGCGCGTGGCGGCTGGAAGGCTGCGACATCTATGTTACGCTTGAACCATGTCCGATGTGTATGGGCGCGATCCTGAACGCGCGGCTGGACAGCGTGTACTTCGGTGCGTATGACGCCAAGGCCGGCGCCTGCGGCAGCGTGATCGACCTGAACGCTTATCCGTTCAATCATACCTGCGCGGTTTCCGGCGGCCATATGGAGGACGAGTCGGCGAAGCTGCTGGGGGATTTCTTCAAGCGGCTTCGGAAACGGACAAAATAGACAGGACTACGGAGGATAACGACGTGAAAGAAAAATTTTATATAACCACAGCCATTGCCTATACTTCGCAGAAGCCGCATATCGGCAACGTGTACGAGGCGGTACTGACCGACGCGATCGCGCGCTATAAGCGCCAGAGCGGCAAGGACGTGTTTTTCCTCACCGGCACCGACGAGCATGGGCAGAAGATCGAGGACTGTGCGGCCAAGGCCGGCGTCTCGCCCAAGACGTATGTCGACGGCGTGGCGGGTGAGATCCGCGCGATCTGGGATGCGTTCGGCGTGTCCTATGACGGGTTCATCCGTACGACCGACCCACAGCACGAACGGGTGGTGCAGAAAATATTCAGAAAGCTCTACGAGCAGGGCGACATCTACAAGGGCTCGTATGAGGGCCACTACTGCAAGCCCTGCGAATCCTTCTGGACCGACTCGCAGATTGTGGACGGCTGCTGCCCCGATTGCGGCGCGCCGGTTACCCGCGCGAGCGAGGAGGCATATTTCCTGCGCCTTTCCAAATACCAGGACCGGCTGCTTGCATACATCGAAACGCACGAGGATTTTATCGTTCCCGCTTCGCGCCGGAACGAGATGATCAATAACTTCCTCCGTCCCGGGCTGCAGGACCTCTGTGTGTCGCGCAGCTCCTTCAAGTGGGGAATCCCCGTGGATTTTGACGACGGGCACATCATCTATGTCTGGATCGATGCGCTTTCCAACTATATCACTGCCATCGGCTATGACCCCGACGGCTCGGGCGATGCGTATAAAAAGCTCTGGCCGGCCGATCTGCACGTCATCGGCAAGGACATCGTGCGCTTCCATACGATTTACTGGCCCATCATCCTGATGGCGCTCGGCGAGCCGCTGCCCCGCACGGTGCTCGGCCATCCGTGGCTGCTGTTCAACCGCGATAAGATGAGCAAATCCAAGGGCAATGTCATTTACGGCGACGACCTGATCGCCCTCTTCGGGCTGGACGCGGTCCGCTATTACCTGCTCAGCGAGCTGTCGCTGCAAAACGACGGCAACATCAGCTTCGAGGCCGTCGCTGCCCGCACCAACACCGATCTGGCCAACATTCTCGGCAACCTCGTCTCGCGCACCGCCGCGATGATCCGCCAGTACTTTGACGGCACCGTTCCGGCGGCAGGAGAGCGGGAGGACGTCGACGCTGCGCTGCAGACGGCCGTCCTCGGCTGTGCGGCGGACGCAGTAAACCATTACGAGCATTACGAAATTGCCGACGCCTGCGCCGATGTGATATCGATTTTCCGCCACTGCAACAAATACATCGACGAGACCACGCCCTGGGTGCTTGCGAAATCGGAGGACGGCCGCGGCCGCCTCGCTTCGGTGCTCGCCAACCTGACGGAAGCGATCCGCATCGGCTGTGCGCTGTTTACGCCGGTCGCGCCGGGCAGCGCTGCGAAGATCGCCGGACTGTTCGGATTCGCGTCCGAGGAACTGGCCATTGATACGCTGGATTCGTTCCGATTCTGTGCGGAAGGCCGCAGCGTGGGCGAATGCGGTGTGCTTTTCGCCCGCATCGATACCAAGAAGCTGGAGGAGCAGATCAAGCAGCTTTCCGCATCTAAAGACAACGCCGCGCCGAAGGAAAAAGCAAACGAACCGGCTCCCGGCGTCATCAGCATCGATGAATTTCAAAAGGTATCCCTGCGTGTGGGAGAGATTGCCGTCTGCGAGCCGGTGCCCAAGTCGGACAAGCTGCTCAAGCTGTCCGTCGACCTCGGCGGAGAACAGCGGCAGGTCGTCTCGGGCATTGCCGAGTTTTACACGCCCGAGTCGCTCGTCGGGAAAAAGATTATTCTCGTCGCCAACCTCAAGCCGGTCAAGCTGCGCGGCGTGGAGAGCAACGGAATGATTCTTGCGACGGGTGAAAACGAGCTCAAGGTCGTGTTCGTGGACGACAGCGTGCCTAACGGCAGCATTGTCCGCTGAGGGTGCGGGGATGTTTGATTCGCACGCCCATTATGACGACGCGCGCTTTGACGGCGACCGCGACGCGCTGCTGGCGGCGCTGTTCGCGGACGGCGGGGTTTCGCATATCGTCAACGCCGCGACCGATCTGCCGTCCGCCCGCGCGTGCGAGGCGCTTTCCGCTGAATATCCGGGAATGTACCACGCCGTCGGCGTGCATCCGCAGGAGGCGGATAAGGCGCAGGGTGACTACCTCGATGCGCTGCGCCTGCTGGCGGAGAACGTGAAAGCGGTTGCCGTCGGTGAGATTGGGCTGGATTATCATTACGACACCGTTCCGCGCGACGTCCAGCGCCGTGTGTTCGCGGAGCAGTTGGAACTGGCCTGCGCGCTGGGGCTGCCCGCCGTCATTCACGACCGCGAAGCGCATAAGGACTGCATCGACGAGGTGCTGGCCCGTCCGGCGCTGCAGTGTGTTTTCCACAGCTTTTCCGGCAGTGAGGAGAGCGCGCGCATCCTTGCCCGCCGCGGCGTGTATATGGCTTTCAACGGCATTGTTACTTTCAAAAATGCCGAGAAAACGCGCCGCGCTGCCAAAACGGTGCCTGACGAGCTGCTGCTCGTCGAGACCGACTGCCCCTATCTTGCACCGCATCCGCACCGCGGGGAGCGCAACGACAGCGCGCTGATGCGCCTGACAATCGCGGCGCTGGCTGAGCAGCGCGGGCAGACGGCCGAATACATAGAAAGGATTACAACCGAAAACGCCCTGCGGCTGTTTTCGAAGATCAAACGATGAAAAAGGGAAATGTTTACACATATAAGGTCGGCCGCGGGCTGTACATCAACCTGACCAATCGCTGCACCAATCGTTGCTCGTTTTGTATCCGCAACAACGGCGACGGCGTCTACGGTTCCGACCCGCTCTGGCTCGAACACGAGCCGTCGGCGGCGGAAGTCCTCGCTTCCGTCGGAAAGCAGGACAGCGCGCAGTACGACGAATTCGTGTTCTGCGGCTACGGCGAGCCGACGATGCGGCTGGAGACACTCGTCGAGGTCGGCAGCGCGCTGAAGGCGCAGTACGGCAAGCCTGTCCGCCTGAATACGAACGGGCAGGCGAACCTGATTTATAAAAAAAATGTCGCACCGCTGCTGACGGGGGCGGTAGATATCGTTTCCATCAGCATGAATGCTGCGACCGCTGAGAAGTACGAGGCGGTCTGCCGTCCCGCGTTCGGACGTGAAACCTACGCGGGCATCCTCGAGTTCGCGCGCTGCTGTGTACCCTGCGTGGAGAAGGTGGTCTTCACCGTCGTCGAAACCACGCTGCCCGACGAAGATATCGAGCTGTGCAGACGCACCGCCGAGTCGCTCGGCGCATCCTTCCGCGTTCGCCCGTTGGACACGGGAACGGAGACGCGCTAAATTTTAACAAATTTCAAATTTTGCGTCTGCGCTCTTGAAAAACGGATATGGAAGGATTATAATAGCTTGACTGATAAGGTTAAATAAAATTTTGGAGGTATATTTACAATGGCAGTCAAGGTTGCTATTAACGGTTTCGGCCGTATCGGCCGTCTCGCGTTCAGACAGATGTTCAACGCGGAGGGCTATGAAGTCGTCGCGATCAACGACCTCGTTGATGCGAAGATGCTTGCGCACCTGCTCAAATACGATTCTACGCAGGGCAGATACGCGCTCTGCGATAAGGTCGAGGCGAAGGAGAATGCCATCGTCGTTGACGGCAAGGAGATTACCATCTACGCCGAAAAGGACGCGAAGGATCTGCCCTGGGGCAAGATCGGTGTTGACGTTGTGCTCGAGTGCTCGGGCTTCTATGCTTCGAAAGAGAAGGCCAGCGCCCACATCGCCGCCGGCGCCCGCAAGGTTGTCATCTCGGCGCCTGCCGGCAATGACCTGCCCACCATCGTTTACAGCGTGAACGAGAAGACCCTCAAGCCCACCGACACGGTCATTTCCGCTGCCTCCTGCACGACGAACTGCCTGGCTCCGATGGCGGACACGCTCAACAAGCTCGCTTCCATCGAGAAGGGCTTTATGACCACCATCCACGCCTATACCGGCGACCAGATGCTTCTTGACGGTCCGCACAGAAAGGGCGACCTGAGAAGAGCGAGAGCGGGCGCGCTCAATATCGTTCCCAATTCCACCGGCGCTGCGAAGGCTATTGGTCTTGTTATTCCCGAGCTTGCCGGCAAGCTCGACGGCGCTGCTCAGCGTGTTCCCACTCCGACCGGTTCCGTGACCGAGCTCGTTGCCGTCTGCAATAAGACTGTCACCGCCGACGAGGTCAACGCCGCAATGAAGGCCGCTGCGAACGATTCCTTCGGCTATACCGAGGAGCAGATTGTTTCCTCCGACATCATCGGCATCACTTACGGCTCGCTGTTCGATGCGACGCAGACCAAGGTCACGCCTCTTGACGGCGGCAAGACTCTTGTCAAGGTCGTTTCCTGGTACGACAACGAGAATTCCTATACCAGCCAGATGGTACGTACCATCAAGTACTTCTCCGAGTTGAAGTAAGAAAAACCGTTTTTCGGCTTTATGCGGGCGCAGCGTAATATGCTGCGTCCGATTTTTTTCAAATGGCGCTTCTCATGCGGTGAAATCCGTTTTGCGCGTATTTTTTACCGGATGAAAGGAGGGACGCGTTTTTATGAAGTTATCGGACAAAAGCATCGATAACGGAAAGCCCTTTGACTGGGGCAGGACATCCGCAGACTATGCAAAATACAGGGATATTTACCCGCAGGCGTTTTACGATAAGATAATTGGGCGCGGCCTGTGCGTCTGCGGACAAGCCGTGTTGGATGTCGGTACGGGAACAGGGGTATTGCCGAGAAATCTCTATCGGTATGGTGCGAGATGGACGGCGGCGGATATCTCCGCAGAGCAGATCAAGCAGGCAAAACGGCTTTCCGGAGATATGAAAATCGATTATTACGTCTGCGCTGCGGAAGTGCTTCGGTTTCCGGTGCAATCCTTTGATGTGATTACGGCTTGCCAGTGCTTCTGGTATTTCAAGCACGAAGAGGTCCTGCCTGCTTTCCTGCGGATGCTAAAGCCGGACAGACGTATTCTGCTTCTGTATATGGCATATCTCCCGCTTGAGGACAGGATTGCAGGCGCAAGTGAAGTGTTGGCTTTGCGGTATAGCCCGAATTGGAGCGGAGCGGGTGAAACGCTGCGTCCGATCATCGTACCGGATTGTTACAATCTTCACTTTGAATGCGCATACCATGAAGAATTTCGGCTGAAGATTCCTTTTACAAGAGAGACTTGGCACGGCAGAATGAAGGCATGCCGAGCCATAGGAGCATCGCTGACGGATGAGGAAATCGCTTCGTGGGAGTGTGCGCATCGAAAACTTCTTTCGGAAATCGCACCGGATGAATTTGATGTCCTGCATTATGCGGCGATAGCAGAGCTGAAAATCAAAGCTTGAGAATTTACAGCATTTGCTGTTTGTCTCATACAATCGAATTCTCTGCGGCTCCGATGCAGGCGTTGGCCGTTCCTTTGCATTGCAGTCGAAAATACCGTGATCCTGCCCGGTTGAATAGGCGGTATTTTCAGAATTTGGAAAAAGTGGATTGAATCACTGTGTTTTTCGTGTTATAATCAATCGGCACCACAAAAAAGGAGGTTATTTTGATGCAAACGGATTTTCGCAGGTTCGGTACGATGGTCGATTGCTCCCGAAATGCGGTCATGAACGTACCGGCAGTTAAAAAGTGGATCGACGTAACGGCCGCGATGGGCTATAACACCCTGATGCTGTACACAGAGGATACCTATGAGGTGGACGGACAGCCGTATTTCGGCTATATGCGCGGCCGCTATTCTAAAGCTGAGCTGCGCGAACTCGACGACTATGCGGCGGAAAAAGGGATGGAGCTGATTCCCTGCATCCAGACGCTTGCGCATCTGAACGCCATTTTCCGCTGGCCGCAGTATGCTGCGTTCCGCGACTGTGACGATATCCTGCTGGCGGGCGACGACCGGACCTACCAGCTTATCGAGGATATTTTTGCGACCCTGGAGCGCACGGTGCGTTCGCGGACGGTTAACATCGGTATGGACGAAGCGCATATGGTCGGCCGTGGGAAGTATCAGGATTTGCACGGCTGGGAGGACAGGAGCGAGCTGCTCGTAAAGCATCTGACACGTGTGGCGGAGATCGCTGCTTCGCACGGCTTTGAACTGATTATGTGGGGCGATATGTTTTTCCGTCTCATCAGCGGCGGTACATATTATGTAGATGATTTGCAGGTTTCGGATGAGATTAAGAAAAAGATTCCGGCCAATGTCAATCTGATTTATTGGGATTACTATTCCACTGATCAGCAGCATTATGAGAACCAGATCCGCTCACACAGGGCAATAAAGGAAAACATCTGGTTTGCGGGCGGCCTTTGGATGTGGAGCGGCTTTGCGCCGCACAATTCCTATGCCATCACGGCGACCACCGCCGCGCTGGCGGCATGCAGAAAGCATGGCGTGCAGGATGTGTTCCTGACGATGTGGGGCGATGACGGCGCCGAGTGCTCAAAATTTGCCATGCTGCCCTCCCTGTATTTTGCAGCAGAGGCGGCACGCGGAAACAAGGATATGCAGAGCATCAAGGACGGCTTCCGCGGGATGTTCGGAATGGATTTCGATACATACATGCTGCTTGACCTGCCGGGGACGCCGAACGAGTCCTCGACCTGGTGCCCCAATGCCGACAAATATATGCTGTACAACGACTGTCTGGCGGGCGTGATGGACACCACCGTCCGTGCGGACGCCGCGCCCGGCTTCGCCGCATGCGCAGAGAAGCTCGCTGCGGTCGGCAAGACTTCGGAATACGGCTATCTGTTCGAGACGATGCAGAAGCTCTGCGAGCTTCTGGCCGTCAAGGCCGATATCGGCAAGCGGACGAGAAGCGCCTATCAGCAGAAGGACATGGCGGCTATACGGGCGCTTATCGATGAGTATTCCCGCCTGACCGAGTTGACCGATGCCTTTTACTACGCTTTTCGCCGGCAGTGGATGAAAGAAAACAAGCCGCAGGGCTTCGACGTGCAGGATATCCGCATCGGCGCGCTGCTGCTTCGGCTCCGGCACTGCCGCGAGCGGCTGGAGGACTATGCGGCGGGCAGGATTTCCACAATCGAGGAGCTGGAGGGTACGCCGCTCGATCCTTTCGGGCGCGGAACCGAGTACCACGAAGGGCCGACGCAGCTTAATTCCTGGAAGCAGACCGCAACAGTGAATGTCATTTAACGACCTCTCTGACGGAGAGAGAAGCAAAAACAGCCGCCGGAAGCCATTTGGCTTCCGGCGGCTGTTTGTTTTCGCCTGACGAACCTCCGTCCTTTCGTCCGCCGGCTCAGAGTGTGTAGATTTCGTCGCCGCTCAGAATGGTGATCCCCTTTTCGCGCAGCAGGCGCACAGCGCGCTCGCCGTCCGAGGTGCACATAATAATGCAGGCACGGTCGTCATCCGCAGGGGTCAGGAAGGCGTACATATATTCCACACTGATTTTCGCCTCTGCGACGGTTTCCATCACATCGGCAAAGCCGCCGGGACGGTCGTCCATCGAGATGGCGATGGCGTCGGTGAGCGCGGTGGTCAGTCCGGCGGCGCGGCAGACGCGTTCAGCCTTCTCGGGGTCGTCCACGATCAGCCGCAGGATGCCGAAGCCGGTCGTGTCGGCTACGGAAAGTGCGCGGATGTTGACGCCGCCGTCGGCGAGGATGCGGGAAATTTCCGCCATCCGGCCGGCCTTGTTTTCCATAAAGATGGAGAGCTGCTTGATGAACATCGCTGCAAACCCCTTTCTTTCTCCTATTCGGCGCAGGCGCGTCCTTTGGCAAACGCGGTGAGATTGACCTCTATCGTTTTCGGCGGGACCGTGGCGCGGATGGCTGTCAGCCAGACGTTCTCAGGCAGATCGATGAAGCGTGAGGCTACGCCCAGCAAAATCAGGTTCGCCGCGCGGACGTTGCCGGCTTCCTCCGCAAGCTGCGATGCGTCCACGCCGACCGTTTTCACACCCATGCCGGCAAGCGTTTCGAGGATACCGGACGGGTAGACCGCTTTGCCCATAATGACCGGCATCGGGTCGATTTCCTGCAAATTGGTGATAAGCACGCCGTCCTTTTTCAAATAGGGCAGCCAGCGTGCGCTCTCTAATTTCTCGAACGAGATGATCATATCCGCTTCGCCCTTGTCGACGACGGCGGAAGCGACGCTGTCGCCGTAGCGAACGTAGGTCACGACGCTGCCGCCGCGCTGCGACATCCCATGGACTTCGCTGACCTTGACGTCAAACCCTTCGTCCATAAATACGCGCCCCATAATTTTCGAGGCCAGCAGGGTGCCTTGCCCGCCGACACCGACGATAATGATGTTTTTTGTATCCATAATCTGTGTTGACCGCCTTTCTTCGGGTGTTCAGCGCACGAGCGCGCCGGTGCGGCAGGCGTAGGCGCAGACGCCGCAGCCGAGACACTGCACGTGGTCGATGACTGCCTTGCCGTCCTTAAAGGAGATAGCGGGGCAGCCGACCGTCAGGCAGGCTTTGCAGCCGACGCATTTGGCTTCGTCCACGCGCAGCGCGGGCTGGGCCTTTACGGTTTTCAGCAGCGCGCAGGGACGGCGCGAGATGACCAGCGACGGTTCCTCCGCCTCCAATTCCTCGCCGATCGCCTTACGCGTACCCTCTACGTCGAACGGGTCGACCACGCGCACGCGGCGGATGCCGACGGCGCGCGCAAGCGCTTCGAGATCCACGGCGGCGGTCGGGTCGCCCTTGATGGTCAGACCGTTGGCGGGGTTGTTTTGGTGGCCGGTCATACCTGTGGTTGAGTTGTCGAGCACGACGACGGTGGAAATGCCCTTATTGTAAACGATATCGATCAGCCCTGTGATGCCCGAGTGGATGAAGGTCGAGTCGCCGATGACGGCCAGCGAGCGGCGCGCCTGCTCCTTCCCGCGCGCTGTGTTGAAACCGTGCAGCGCGCTGACCGACGCGCCCATGCAGACGCAGGCGTCCATCATCGACAGCGGCGCGCTCGCGCCGAGCGTGTAACAGCCGATGTCGCCGCTGACGTAGGGCTTGAAGGGCTTGATGGCGTAGTACAGCCCGCGGTGCGGACATCCGGCGCAGAGGACCGGCGGGCGCGCGGGGATTTCGCCCGGATAGGTACGGTATTCGTTCTCGAGCCCGAGGACGGCTTTCCTGACCATCGACTGCGAAAATTCACCGCACAGAGGGAAGAGAGACTTTCCTTCCACTGCCAAACCGAGTTTGCGGCAGTGCGTTTCGATAATGTCGTCCAGCTCTTCGATAACGATCAGGCGGCCGACCTGCGCAGCGAACGCCTTAAGCGATTCGACCGGCAGCGGGTTGACCATCCCCAGCTTGAAGTAGGACACCTTGTTGCCCAGCGCCTCGCGCGCGTACATATATGTCGTGCCCGCGCAGACGACGCCGATGGATTTGTCGTGGTATTCGGCACGGTTGATGCCGCTTGTCTCCGCCCATTCGCGAAGCGCTTCGGTCCGCGCTTCGACGTCGATGTGGCGCGCCTTCGCCATCGCCGGCATCATTACGTTTTTGGCTACATTGCGGACATAGGGAAGATTTTCACGCGCTTGCCGTTCGCCCGTCTCGACGATCGAGCGCGAGTGTGAAATGCGGGTCGAGAGCCGCAGCAGCACGGGCGTGTCGAACTGTTCGCTCAGTTCGTAGGCCCGCATCGTATAACGCAGACATTCGGCCGAATCAGACGGTTCAAGCATCGGCACCTTGGATGCGATGGCGTGGTGGCGCGAGTCCTGTTCGTTCTGCGAGGAATGCATCCCCGGGTCGTCCGCCACGGCGCAGACCATACCGCCGTTGACGCCGATATAGGAGGCGGTGTAGAGCGGATCGGCTGCCACGTTGAGCCCGACGTGCTTCATTCCGCAGAAGCTGCGCGCGCCGCCGAGCGAAGCGCCGAACGCCACCTCAAAGGCAACCTTTTCGTTGGGCGCCCACTCAGAGTAAATTTCATCGTATTTTGTGACCGCTTCGGTGATCTCCGTGCTCGGGGTTCCGGGATAGGACGAAACCACCGTCACGCCGGCTTCGTATAAGCCTCGGGCAACCGCTTCGTTGCCGAGCAGCAATTTCTTTTCCATTATGATTTGCCTTCTTTCCTCAGATCGACCACGCGCTGCGCCTTGCCGACGAAGCGCTCGATCGTTTTCGGCTCGACCAGCGAGACCTTGATCTCGATGCCGAGGATTGCTTTGATTCGGTTATGTATGCCGTGCTGCAGCGCTTCCAGCTCACCGTAGCGCGTCAGCAGTGAGCCGTCTACCAGCTCCACGCGGACCTCCAGCGCGTCGGCAAAGCCTTCGCGCGTGACGACGAGCTGGTAGTGCGGGCTGATCTGGCTGATGCCGATGAGCGCGCTCTCGATCTGCGAGGGGAACACGTTCACGCCGCGGATTTTGAGCATATCGTCGCTGCGGCCGATGACCTTGTGCATCCGCGCGCTGGTGCGGCCGCAGGAACAGGGCTCGTAGTTGATGTAGGTGATGTCTTTCGTGCGGTAGCGCAGCATCGGCAGCCCGCGCTTGGTCAGGTTGGTCACGACCAGTTCGCCGGTTTCGCCCTTGTCCAGCGGAATGCCGGTATTCGGATCAATGATCTCGCAGAGGAAGTGGTCCTCACAGATGTGCAGACCATCGCGGTACACGCATTCGCCGGACATTCCCGGGCCGTTCAGCTCGCTCATCCCGTAGTTGTCGGTCACGAAAAAGTCGTTGCACCAGCGTTCCTCAATCTGGGCGCGCATTTCGGGCGTACAGCCCTCGCTGCCCAGCAGGCCGAGTCTCACATTGTAGGAGGACATAGGGAATTCCTCTGCAGACTCGTGCGCCGCCTCGGCAAGATAGAGACAATAGGACGGCGTGGCAACAATCGCGTCGGTTTGGAAATCACGCATGAATTTAAGCTGCTTGACCGTATTTCCCGACGAGGTGGGGACGACCGTCGCGCCGATCTTTTCCAGACCATAGTGCAGGCCGAGCGCGCCGGTGAACATTCCGTAGCCGAAGCAGATCTGCACCACCGTTTCGTCGGTCGCGCCGGCGGCGACGACCTGCCGTGCCACCTGCTCGCTCCAGTTGTCCATATCTTCGCGCGTATAGCCGACGACCGTGGGATTCCCCGTGGTGCCGGAGGAAGCGTGGATGCGGACGAGCTGCTTTTTCGGCACCGAAAACATACCGAAGGGGTAGGTATCGCGCAGGTCGTTCTTGGTCGTATAGGGGATATATTGTATGTCGGAAAGCGTCTTGATTTTGTCCGCCGAGATGCCGGCCTCTGTCAGGCGCTTGTGGTAAAAGGCGACGTTGCGGTCGCAGTAATCGACCAGCGCCTTGAGCCGTTCAAGCTGCAGGGCCTCCATATCGGGGCGGGACATGCATTCCATTTCGGGGTTCCAGATATTGCTTTTCACGTCGTTTATCAGCCTTTCCTTTCCGGCGCAGCCGCCGGCTGAGCATAGAATCCGCTTTCCGTACCGTCGCTCGGCTTGACAAGCGAAACGAGCAGACAGAGCACGATCGAAACAAGCATCGCCAGACAGGCGAAATGCGGGCCGAGGTCCGCGACCTTACCGAATGCGGTTGTCGCATCGGGGAAGAACAGTTTGCAGACGACCGGCGGGCAGGCAGTGAGAAAGCCGCCCAGCATCCCCGCCCATGCGCCGGCGCGGCTGAGCCGGCGCCAATACAGGCTGATCATATACGGCGCCATAAACGAGCCGGAAATCATGCCCCATGAATAGGACATCATGTCCAGAATCGGCGTATCGGTGTTTGCGATCAGATAGGAGACGGCAATGAACGCCGCCGAAACGACCTTGGCAAGCAATCCGGCCCGTTCCTGAGGCATTTGCTTGAAGAGCTTGGCCTGCAGGAAGTCCATTGTCAGCGTGGTCGAGGCCGTGATGGTGATCGAAGCCAGTGTGGAAACAGAGGCAGAGATCAGAAGCACGAGCACGACGCCGAGCAGAATATTCGGCAGACCGGCCGTGACCAGCATATTAGGGACAAGATAATCGGTGCCTTTTTCGGGCAGCTCGGTAAAAAACAGATGAGACAGCGAGCCGATCAGATAGCCGCCGCCGGCAATGATGAGTGCGAACAGGGTTGAAATCACTATGCCGCGCTTGACCTCGGCTTTGTCCTTGATGCCGTAATATTTGTGAACCATCTGCGGCAGGCCCCAGGTGCCGAACGAGGTCATCAGCACCGTCGCCCAGAGTCCGATATGCGCCTGCGCGTCCAGCTCCAGCGCCTTCGTCTCGGCTACGATGCTGCGCAGTCCCTCTGCAAGCCCGCCGACCTGCTGCGAGCGGAAAACGACGACGATCAGCGCAATGACGCCGGCAATCATAATCAGCCCCTGTAAAAAATCGGCTTTCAGGGTGGCGACATAGCCGCCGAAAATAACCAGAGCTGCGGCCGCCAGAGCAATGATGATCATACAAAGCTGTTCATCCACATTCAAGAGCACTGCGCATACGCTGGACAGTCCTTTGTAAACCGAAGCGGAATAGGGGACCAGAAAAATAAAAATAACAAATACGCAGAACTGCTTCATCACGCCGCTGCCGAACCGCTTTTCAAACAGCTGCGGCATCGACCGGATGTTTAAGCGTCTTGTTACCTCCCGTGTGCGGTTGGCAAGCACCATCCACGCCAAAAGAGAGCCGAATATCGCATTGCCGATGCCCGGCAGTACGCCCCAGATGCCGTATTCCCAGCCTGAACTTCCGGCATATCCGATAAACATAACGGCCGAGAAATAAGCCGTACCGTAAGAAAAAGCCGACAGCCACGCCGATGCGTTTCGGGTCCCGACGGTGAAATCGGAGATTGTGCGCGAGCTTCGTCTGCTCAGCACACCAACGGCGATCATAAGTACAAAGTAGACGGCAATCGTGAGATAAATGACTGCTTCTTTTGACAAACGCTTCACATCCAAACCAATCGATTCTGAGACTTATGCTAACTTTATCATTTTACACCATTTGCGCCCAAAATGCAATAGAAAAAAGCACAAAGCTTTACAAAATCCGCGTTTTTTCACAGAGGCGTGTTGCTGCCGATACGAAGCGACGGGATCGGAAAGGCAAAGCGGGGGTAAAAACGGATTTGAAGGCCGGCGCAAACAGGAAACGCATAGTGTGGCTATATGTTGATTATCGTTGATAAGACTGTTCTCCGATTCGGCTTGCACCGCACAGAAAACAGGGATTGGCTTTCATAAGCAAAATCCGTATCCTATCTGCGCGATTTATTCAAATTTTCCATAAATGAAGCAAAGCGGCGCCGAATGCACCGGCGCCGCTTGGAGGGATGGTTATTCGTGGGTAATGGTAACCTTGACGGTGATGGTCTTGCTCTGCCCGACGTCATCGGTAACGGTGACAGCAAAGCTGTCTTCGCCGACAAAGCGCTCAATCGGCTCATAACGGCCGGTGCCGTCTGCGTTCAGGCGAAGCGCGCCGTAAAAGGGCAGGAGTGTGACCTCGGCTTCGAGTCCGTCGATCCCTTCCAGAGTGAATTCGGCGGTTTTGCCATCGGTTGTTTCAAGCGTCAGTTCGGACGGAAGTCCGTCCAGGCCGGCGCCGGAAGTCGCATAATAATCGGGCGTCATTTCGCCGGTGGCATAGAGGCAGGTATCCTTGTAAACGCTGAATTCGTCGTCATTATAGTATTTCGACGAGAAAATCGCGCCCGGGACGCCGCTCTGGTAGTAGATGTTGACGCTGTTCACATATCCGGTTTTGACGCCGCATTCGAGATACGCCTTATACTTGTCGGTGCCGGCGGCGCTCTTGTAGTCCTCGATTTCCAGCTCTACGCTCAGGCCGTTGACCCAGCAGAGCCAGGCGTTGGCGTACAGCCGCTGTTCGCTTATGACCGTAAAGGAGTAGTTGGACTGCATGCAGGCCAGATCAAAGCCGAGCTGATCCCAGTAATAATAGTAGTTCGCATCAAAATAAGGAACCCAGAAGGTTTTATAATCCAGTTCATGCGCATAGGCGTTGAATTGCTTGACCAATTCGATATCCTGTGCGGGCGTATCTACGTTGATCGCTTCGTTCTCCCAGTAAAAGCCGGCGAGATACAGGTTTTCGTAGCCCTGCGCATTGAATGCTTCGATATACCGGTCGATGACATAGCGGACGACCTTGGCACGGTCTTCGTTGTCCGAATAATTCAGCACTTCGCCGTCGACCTCGCCGAATACATGATCCGCCATATTCATCGAGAAGACGCTCAGATATACCGGCATCTTATCGGTGATGCCAAGCGCTGCGTTGATTTCGCCGCGCGCCTTTTCGATGGCGCCGAGGTTCATCTCTTCGTCAAAAATAATATCGAAGTATTGCTCGTAGCCTTCGATTGTGTCCGGCGAATAGCCGAGCGTTGTCGCTTTTGCCATACAGACAGCGTCCATCAGAATGCCGGTAACGGTTCCGTCCTCATCGCGGAGCGAAAAGGCGTCCATAGCGATATCATAATCGAACGCGTGTGTGTCGAGCGTGCCCAGGCAGGCGAAAAGCATATTGCGGATGCCGTCAAGCTGCTCGGGCGAGGCGAAGCGGCCGTAAACGCTGCCGCAGTCCTCTGCGGGCTGAGCGTTTTCTGCGGATTTGGTGCCGAACACCTCGATTTCGGACATATACACACTGACGTAGTGATCGGTTACGTTCCACTGTCCGTTGTCGACGACGAAGGAAAAGCGGATATAACGCGCTTTATAGGTGTCGTCCAGATCGTTTGCGAGTGTGACGATCTCATTCCCGTTTTCCCCTCTGCCTTCGCTGTGGACGGCGTCCACCGTCGTCCAGTTTTCGCCGTCCTCGCTGAGCGAAACGACCAGATTCATCGGGCAGCCCAGGCCTGCCGATACGTTCGCGGAAAGCTCCAGGCTCCAGCCCGAAATTCCCATCAGGTATTTCAAATCAATGACCACGTTGCGCCCGTCGCCGCGGACAAAGTGGTACAGTGCAGGGTCGGTAAAGGCGTTCGTTGTCATCTTCTGACCGTCGATGAGCATAAATTTGTCTTCGGCGGGAGAATTGGCTTCCAGTGCGCTTTCGATGATTTCGCCGAACTGTTCGATCTGCACGTCCACGCCTTCGAGCAGGGCGAGATTCTGACGGGTGCTGTAATCCGCGTCATCCGTGTTGGGGTACGGCTCCGAAGGGGAGAGATCGAGTGCATAGTCGTAAATGTCCATTCCTGCCGTTTCGGCTTCGGGATCTTCTCTCGGACCTTCGCCGTCTTCCGAATAGACGTAGGCGCTGATTTCGTCAATGAAGTGGAAGGATTTCTCCGAATTGGCAAATGAAATGCGGATGTAGCGCGCCGTCGTCGCCTTCGGGAAGCAGAAGTTATATACGTGACTGTCGCTGGAGTCCAACCCGGTGGGCGTGTAGAGCTTACCGATCTCCGTATAGCTCACGCCGTCGTTGGATGCCATAACCGATACATATGTCGGCAGGCCGATCCCGAAATCGAGTTGGCGCAGGCAACCGACGCTGATATCTGCAATAGCTTGCTTATTTCCTTCGCCAAGGTCGAAATCGATTGTAAATGCCGATGTTCCGGAAAAGCCAAGCCAGTTGTATTTATCAAAAAGCTCAGTGGTTATGCCGTCGGTCAGCTTGGGGGCGGACGCGTTGTCGGCGTAATCGGCGTTCGGTTCCTTGGAGGAGGTGTAGGTCATCCCCTTAAAAACGTTGGTGCAGGGCAGCGTGCGGTCGATTTCCTCCGTAAGATAGCTGTTGATCTGTGCGATCAGCTCGTTTTCCACGAACGGCTCGCTTTCGGTGCCCGAGGTTTCGGAGGGTGCGGACGAGCTTTCGCCGCTCTCATCAGAGGCGGGATCGCCGCAGGCGACCAGCAGCGGTAATGCCAGCGCACAGAGGAGGGTAAAGAGAATGCATTTTTTCATAGTGTTGTACAGCGTTCCTTTTCTTGCAGTCGTTAAATTGGCGGGGGCGGGCCTGCGTATCCAGACCCGCCTGAACGGATGTGGATTCAGCCCAGTTCGCTGCGAATGCGGGCCTGCGCGGCGGCAAGGCGTGCAATCGGTACGCGGTAGGGCGAGCAGGAGACGTAGGTCAGCCCCAGCTTGTGGCAGAACTCGATGCTGGACGGGTCGCCGCCGTGCTCGCCGCAGATGCCCATTTTTATGGACGGACGGGTTGCACGGCCCTTTTCGGCGGCGATGCGCACGAGCTGGCCGACGCCGGTCTGATCCAGCTTGGCGAAGGGGTCGCTTTCAAAAATGCCCGCTTCGTAGTAGTCCTTGAGGAACTTACCTGCGTCGTCGCGGGAGAAGCCGTAGGTCATCTGCGTCAAATCATTCGTGCCGAAGGAGAAAAATTCCGCTTCGGTGGCAATGGCGTCGGCCGTCAGCGCCGCGCGCGGAAGCTCGATCATCGTGCCGACCTTGTAGGAAAGCTCGGCGTTCCGCTCGGCGATGATGCGGTCGGCTGTTTCGGTTACGGTCTTTTTCACGCGTTTGAGCTCCTGCACATCGCACACAAGCGGGATCATGATTTCCGGCTCGGCAGCGATGCCTTCGGCGGCGACGTTGAGCGCCGCTTCAATGACCGCAGTGGTCTGCATCACGGCAATCTCGGGATAGGAAACGGCCAGACGGCAGCCGCGGTGACCCATCATCGGGTTGAATTCGTGCAGCGCGGCGATGGTCGCCTTCAGTTCGGCGACAGGCAAGCGCATCTCGGCAGCCAGCGCCTGAATATCGCCCTCCTCTGTCGGCAGGAATTCGTGGAGCGGCGGGTCAAGGAAGCGGATGGTAACCGGCAGTCCGCCCATTGCGCGGAAGATGCCCTCAAAGTCCTGCCGCTGCATCGGCAGCAGCTTGGCCAGCGCGGATTTTCGCTGCTCGACGGTTTTGGAGACGATCATTTCGCGCATCGCTGCGATGCGGTCGGCGTCAAAGAACATATGCTCCGTGCGGCAGAGTCCCACGCCCTCCGCGCCGAAGGCAATTGCCTGCTGCGCGTCTTTGGGCGTGTCGGCGTTGGTGCGCACGCGCAGGGTGCGCTTTTCGTCTGCCCATTTCATAAAGGTCTCAAAGTCCCCCGCAATCGTAGCCGGCGCCGTGGCAATCTCGCCGATGTAGACAAAGCCGGTCGTGCCGTCAATGGAGATGCTGTCGCCCTCGCGGACGGTCTGGCCGTCGACGGTGAAGCATTTTTCTTGCTCGTTGATTTGGATGTCGCCGCAGCCTGCTACGCAACAGCGGCCCATACCGCGCGCGACAACCGCCGCGTGCGAAGTGCGTCCGCCGCGCACGGTGAGGATGCCCTCGGAGGCGTACATGCCTTCGATGTCTTCGGGCGAGGTCTCCAGCCGCACGAGGACGGTTTTTTCTCCGCGCGCAGCCGCGGCCTTTGCGTCCTCGGCGGTGAAGCGGACCCTTCCGGCAGCCGCGCCGGGTGAGGCGGGCAAGCCGGCGGCTGCGGGCTTGGCGGCTGCAAGCGCCTTGGCGTCGAACTGCGGGTGAAGGAGCGTGTCGAGCTGACGGGGCTCCACCTTCAGCAGCGCCTCGTCGGTCGAGAGCAGTCCCTCGGCTACGAGGTCGACGGCGATTTTGAGCGCGGCTGCGGCCGTTCGCTTGCCGTTGCGGGTCTGGAGCATATACAGCTTGCGGTTCTCGATGGTGAATTCCATATCCTGCATATCTCTGTAATGCTTTTCCAGCGTGGAAGCAATCTCGGTGAAGCGTGTGTACACCTCGGGCATTACCTCTTTCAGAGCGGAAATCGGCTGCGGCGTGCGGATGCCGGCAACGACGTCCTCACCCTGTGCGTTCATCAGGAATTCGCCGTAGAGACGATTTTCTCCGGTGGCCGGATCGCGGGTGAACGCTACGCCCGTGCCGCTTGTATCACCCATGTTGCCGAACACCATCGCCTGCACGTTGACCGCAGTGCCCCAGCTTGAGGGGATGTCGTTCATCCGGCGGTAAACGATGGCGCGCTCGTTGTTCCAGGAGCGGAACACGGCCTTGACCGCCTCGATGAGCTGTACGCGCGCATCGGTCGGAAACTCCTTCCCCATGCTCTGCCTGTAATGGGCGAGGAATTCGTCGGTCAGACGCCGCATGTCCGCAGCGGTCAGCTCGGTGTCGGCCTTGACGCCTTTTTCCGCCTTGATCTGATCGATGATCTTTTCAAAGCTCGATTTGGGAAGCCCCATAACCACATCGGAGAACATCTGGATAAAGCGCCGGTAGGAGTCGTAGGCGAAGCGCTCGTTGCCGGTGAGCGCGGCCAGTCCTTCCGCAACCTCACGATTCAGGCCAAGGTTTAAGATGGTGTCCATCATCCCGGGCATCGACGCGCGTGAGCCGCTGCGGACGGACACAAGCAGCGGGTTCGCCGGGTCGCCGAACTTTTTGCCGGTGATCTCCTCGGTTTTGGAGACGTACTGCGCGATTTCATCGAGAATATCCTGCGCGATGATGCCGCCGTCCTCATAATATCTTGTGCAGGCCTCCGTGGAAACCGTAAAGCCCTGCGGCACGGGCAGGCCGATGTTGGTCATTTCCGCAAGGTTTGCGCCTTTACCGCCGAGAATGTCGCGCATCTGTGCGTTGCCTTCTGAAAACAGGTAAACGTACTTTTTTCCCATGTTGAACATTCCTTTCATAAGATTGCTTGTCCGCTTCTGCGCCGTTTTGTTCTCCTGCTCACGGGCGGCGCGGCTCAATGGCTCGCTTGGCTTCAAGCCTACCTATTTTATCATATATTGTCCCGTCTGTCTATAGTCAAACGCGAATATTTTCACTGACTTAGTATATATTTGGCAAACGATACAAAAAATACGCGATTTGCTTGACATCGACAAAAATATATTGTAAACTAATATGAATTCGAAATTTTCAAAGGATGAGCTGATATGGCGCTGTTTCAAAGGAAGAAACCGGTCGAATACCTGATTGTCGGCTTGGGAAACCCGGGAAGGGAATATGAGCGCACGCGGCATAACGTCGGCTTTATGGCGCTGGACTACATCGCCGGCCGCATCGGCGCGGAAATTCGTGATTTGAAGCATATGGCGTTGACCGGACGCGGAATAATGGAGGACAAAAGCGTCCTGCTGGTCAAGCCGCAAACGTATATGAACCGCTCGGGTGAAGCCGTTGCCGCCGTGATGCGCTATTATAAGCTCGAGCCTGCGCGGCTGATTGTGATTTATGACGACGTTTCAATGGAATTGGGCAAGCTGCGTGTCCGTATGAAAGGTTCGGCTGGCGGTCACAACGGGGTAAAGAGCATCATAGAGGCGTTGGGTGACGAATGGGCGCGCATCAAGGTCGGCGTGGGGAGCAAGCCGTCGCCGGATTATGATCTGGCCGATTGGGTGCTTTCGCGCTTTTCGACGGATGAACTGAAAACGATACAGAACGATTACGAAAGGATCTGCGCCGCCGTCTCCTGCCTGCTGGCGGGGGAGCCGGCGCGTGCAATGGAGCGCTGCAATGGTTGAACGGACGATACGCCCGGCGCGCGCGGGCGACTTTGAGGCGGTCGTGCGGATGATCGCCGAGTTGATGACCTTTCAGGGGCTGGAGGGCGGCACGCCCGTCGAAGCCGCCGTGCTCGAGCGCGATGTGCTGCAAAACGGGCATCCGTCCGTCGCGGTCGCGGAGGAGAGCGGGAAACTGGTCGGCTATGTGCTGTATTTTCCGACCTATTCCTCGCGCTACGGGCGTCCCTGCCGCTATATCGAGGATGTGTATGTCAAGGCGGAATGCCGCGGCCGCGGCATCGGCGGCGCGCTGATGCGCTATGTGATCGACGAGGCGGTTTCGCAGGGCTGTCTGCGCGTGGAATGGAGCTGTCTGGACGGAAATGAGCCTGCACGGCGTTTTTACCGTGCGCTCGGCGCCGAACCTCAGGACGAATGGACAACGTTCCGTCTGGAACTGTGACGGAAAGGGAAAGGGACATGGATATTCTCAAGCGCTTCGGGGAGGACGCGGAATACGCCGCGCTGGCCGGAGCGGTCAAAACAGGCAGTCTGCCCGTTCTGGTCAACGGGCTGTGCGAGGCGGCGCGCCCCGCTTTTTGCTGCGCCCTTGCAGAGGATACGGGCAAGCCTGCGGTCATCGTCGTGCCGGATGAGAAGGAGGCCTACCGCCTCTACAACGGGATGGCGGCGTACACCGACCGCGCGGCCGTTTATCCGGCGCGCGATTTTGTTTTTGATTCGGTGAGCGCGCGCTCTAGGGATTTCGAGCAGGCGCGCCTTGCGGTACTCACCCGCATCCTTTCCGGCACCTGCGGGCTTGTCATCACCGTTCCCGATGCGCTGATGCAGTACACGATGCCCCGCTCTGTGCTTGAAGCCGGCACCCTCCGCATTGCGCGCGGCGCACGGCTGGACGTCGCGGCGCTGACGGCGCGGCTGGTTTCAATGGGTTACACCCGCTGCGAGCTGGTCGAAGGTCCGGGACAGTTTTCGCTGCGCGGCGGCATTCTTGACGTGTTTTCGCCCGGGTCGCCGTACCCCTGCCGCGTGGATTTCTTCGGGGACGAGGTCGACCTGCTCGGCTATTTCGATATCGTCAGCCAGCGCCGTTATGAAAATACGGCGGAATACCTCTGCATTCCCGCCGACGAGGTGCTGTTTTCCGCGTCGGCGCTGCAGCGGACGGCTGAGGCTGCCTCGAAGCTCGCAGACCGCTTTCAGGGAGAACCGAAGGCGCTTGAAGGACTGCGCGAGGAATGTGCACAGGCAAAGGACGGCATTCCGCCCGCTGCGCAGGATAAGTATTTTTCACTGGTGTACGACGAAAGAGAGACGCTGCTCTCCTATCTCGGCGACTGCACCGTGCTCCTTTTCGAGAGCTCGCGGATCGCCGAACGCATCCGCGCCTTTTCGTGGCAGACGCACGAGACGCTCGAACTGCTCGTTGAGCAGGGACGGACGACGTATGCACTTGCCGGCGTGATGCAGGAGAGTGACGGGCTGCTTGGTGCTATCGCCGGCCGCAGCGTGGCGGTGGATATGTTCATGCAGGCCGGCGGGATGTTTTCCTATCGCGCGCAGTTCACCGTGCAGGCCAATCCGACGGCGCCGCTGACCGAAAATACGGCGCTGTTCCTCGACGACGCATCGAATTACCTTGCGGCCGGCCGGCGGGTGATGCTCTGCGTTTCCTCCCCGCGCGCGATGTCCGCAATGGAGGAGAAGCTGCGTGAGGCGGGCATCGCTGTCTATCCTTACGACGGTGTGCTGCGGCCGGCTGCGGTGGCGCTGATGGTGAATGACGGCAGTCGTTCGCTGCAAGGCTTTGAGCTGCCCCGCGCCGGATTTGTATGGATGACCGATGCCGAGATTGGCATTGGGAATAAGCAGAAGCGTGCGCGTACGTCGAAAACGAAAAAAAGCGAGCGTATCTCATCCTATGCCGACCTGTCGGTGGGCGACTTGGTTGTCCATGCCAACCATGGCATCGGACGCTACGTCGGCCTGCAGACCGTTACAACCGAGGGCGTTTCGCGTGATTATATTAAAATTCAATACGCAGGCAGCGATTGCCTGTACGTTCCCTGCAACCAGCTTGATTTGGTCAGCAAATATATCGGCAGCG
Source organism: Candidatus Woodwardiibium gallinarum (assembly GCA_904419545.1). Taxonomy (GTDB): domain Bacteria; phylum Bacillota; class Clostridia; order Oscillospirales; family CAG-382; genus Woodwardiibium; species Woodwardiibium gallinarum. The sequence goes on along the minus strand of CAJFRY010000005.1, from coordinate 50,188 downwards.
GCGGGGAAAGCGTGGCCAAGCTGTCGAAAATGGGTTCGTCCGAGTGGCAGCGCGCCAAGGCAAAGGCCAGAAGCTCGGCGCAGGGCGTAGCCAAGGAGCTGATTGCCCTTTATGCTGCGCGTCAGCGTATACAGGGGCACGCCTTTCCGCCCGACGACGAGCTTCAGGAGGAGTTCGAGGCGCAGTTCGAGTACGCCGAAACCGACGGCCAGCTTGACGCGGTCGCTGAGATCAAAAGCGATATGGAGCGCGCCGTTCCGATGGACCGCCTGCTTTGCGGCGACGTCGGTTTCGGCAAGACCGAGGTGGCGTTGCGCGCGGCGTTCAAGTGCGTTTCCGACGGCCTTCAGGTCGCCGTGCTCGTGCCCACGACCATCCTTGCCTGGCAGCATTACCAGACGATGCTCTCGCGCTTCCGCGGCTTTCCCGTAAAAGTGGAGATGCTTTCGCGCTTTCGGACTGCGGGCCAGCAGCGCGAGATTCTAAAGGATCTGAAATGCGGGAAAATCGATGTGATCGTCGGCACGCACCGCCTGCTGCAGAAGGATGTCGGCTTCAAAAATCTCGGTCTGATGATTGTCGACGAGGAGCAGCGCTTCGGTGTGACGCACAAGGAGCGGCTCAAGCAGCTTTCGGTCGGAATCGACTGCCTGACGCTGACGGCGACCCCCATTCCGCGCACGCTGAATATGGCGCTGTCGGGCATCCGCGATATGTCGGTGCTCGAGGAAGCGCCGCAGGACCGCGTGCCGGTGCAGACCTACGTCGCCGAATACGACGAGGTGCTTATCCGCGAAGCCGTCCGGCGAGAGCTGCGGCGCGGCGGACAGGTGTTTTATCTGCACAACTACATCGATACCGTTTACGCAAAGGCCGCTTCGCTCAGCGCGGCGTTCCCCGATGCATCCATCGCTGTAGCGCACGGCAAAATGAGCAAGGAGGAGCTTTCCGAGGTCTGGCAGGAGATGGTCAACGGCGAGGTGGACATCCTCGTCTGTACGACCATCATCGAGACCGGTATCGACGTGCCGAACGCAAATACTCTGATTATCGAGGATGCCGATCATATGGGCCTTTCGCAGCTCCATCAGATCCGCGGACGTGTAGGCCGGTCGTCCCGCAAGGCGTATGCGTACTTTACCTACCGGCGCGGCAGGCTGCTCAGCGAAATCGCGTCCAAACGCCTGCAGGCTATCCGCGAGTTCACCGAGTTCGGCAGCGGCTTCAAAATTGCCATGCGCGATTTGGAGCTGCGCGGTGCGGGGAACCTGCTCGGTGCCGAGCAGAGCGGATGTATGGAGTCGGTCGGCTACGACTTGTATATCAAGATTCTGGAGGATGCGGTCAACGCCGAGAAGGGAATATCCGTTCCTTCCGTGCGCGACTGCCTCATCGACATCAATGTCAACGCGTATATCGCCGAGGATTATATTTCCTCTTCGCAGCAGCGTATCGACGTTTACCGCAAGATCGCGCACCTCGAGTCCGCCGAGGAACGGGATGATTTGCTTGACGAGCTGTCCGACCGCTACGGTGAGCTGCCGCCCCCGGTGAGCAATCTCGTCGACATCTCGCTGCTGCGCAACGCGGCCAGTCTCCTCGGTTTCACGTCGGTCGAGCAGAAGGGCGTGCTGCTTTCCTTTTATGCCGACGCGCCGGATATGGAGCGCATTGCCGCGCTGGCGATGCTGCCTGAACTGCGGGGACGCATCACGGCCTCCGCCGGCAAGCGCGGACACTTTTCGTATCGGCTGGAAAAGGGAGAGAACAGTCTGACGGCGGCGCATCGGGTGCTTTCGCTATACACAAAATTATCACAAAAAGGTATAGACAAATCGGAATAATTACGCTATAATAGAGATGCTCTAAGTTCTGTGCGAACACAGCGAAGCATCTCTCGAAAAACGAAGCTGCGCTTCGTTTTTCCGGAGCTTTACGTAAAATGGGATGCTCTAAGTTCTGTGCGAACACAGCGAAGCATCTCTCGAAAAACGAAGCTGCGCTTCGTTTTTCTGGAGCTTTACGTAAAATGAGATGCTCTAAGTTCTGTGCGAACACAGCGAAGCATCTCTCGAAAAACGAAGCTGCGCTTCGTTTTTCCGGAGCTTTACGTAAAATGAGATGCTCTAAGTTCTGTGCGAACACAGCGAAGCATCTCTCGAAAAACGAAGCTGCGCTTCGTTTTTCCGGGGCTTTACGTAAAATGAGATGCTCTAAGTTCTGTGCGAACACAGCAAAGCATCTCTCGAAAAACGAAGCTGCGCTTCGTTTTTCCGGGGTTTAAAGAGCGCAGCCGGTACGGCGTTTGTGTTTGGCGCTTGTGCGGCAGGGCATTTCCGCTTGATAAAAACGATCGGAGGTAAAAAAGTGAAATTAGTTCGTAAGACCGTTGTGCTTCTGCTCGCTGCGGCGATGCTGCTTACGTTCTGCGCGTGTGCGACGGGTGCGGAGAAGACAGTGCTGTTCAGCTATGAGGGGACGGATTTTTATTCCGGCACCTTTTCCTATATGCTTTCATCCGAAAAAGCGTATTATGAGCAGCAGTTTGCCTATATCAATTACTATTACAGCGACGCCAACCTTGGCTGGTCGTCCGTGCTGGATGAAGAGTCCGGGATGACGTATGCCGACGCGGTGTGGGAAAGCCTTGTTCTCAATGCAAAGCGGATGGTCGTCGTCAATCATCTGCTCAAGCAGTACAACCTTGCGCTGACCGACGAGTCCGCCGTCAGCACCATCGAGGGCTATATCCAGCAGGATATGGAAGATGCCGGCGGCAACGAGTATGAGCTGAACCTTGCATATGCTGAGTACGGTGTGGATATTGATATGGTGCGCGACTATTATTTGAACAATGCCAGCCTGAGCGTGCTGCGCGATTACCTGTATGGGGATAACGGCACCCAGAAGATTGCTGCCGACGCCGTACGCGCCGCGTTTGACGAACAGTATTACAAGGTCGAGTCGATCTATTTCAATTATTATACTGATTCCAACGGCACTACGCTTAAGACGCCGGAGGGTCTGACCGACGAAGCGGTGGCTGAATATTTCAAGGAGAATTATGTCAAGGTGCGCCACATCCTCTTTAAGACGATCGACGACAGCCGCAACCCGCTCTCCGACGAGCAGATCGCTGTCAAGGAGGCCGAGGCAAAGGAATTGTACGACCAGATCATCGCCGGAGAAACGACCTTTGATGAAAACTATTCCAGATCGGAGGACGGCGGCTCGACGACGTATCCCGATGGGTATGTATTTACTTATGGTGAGATGGTCGAGGAATTTGAAGAGGCGGCCTTCGATATGGAGGTCGGCGAGTATCGGCTTGTCGAAACCTCGAACGGCTGGCACATTATGTGCAGGGAAGAGTTGGAGGAGGACGATATCGACGGCACTTCGATTTCCGGCAGCACCAACATCGAAACCGCGTGTGAGACCGCATTGACGAAGCAGCTTATCGGCGAACAGGCCGAGGCGTTTTACGAGCAGCTTCAAAACGGCGAGGCCGAGTTTGCCGACGGCGGCGACGACGCCGAATATGAATACGATGCAGGCACTGTGTTCAAAATCGGTGAGGGTGACGAGGCCATCGAGAAGGCTGCGCTCGATTTGGAAACCGGCGAAACGGCGATCGTCACGGTGGATGCATACGGCGTTTATATCCTCAGGCGTGTCGACACCACCGAGGAGGATTTCAATGCCAAGTACAGCACGGTGGAATCAACGCTCATTGACGAGGCGTATGTGAAATATCTGGATTCGTTTGTTGACAGTGTCACCGTTAATGAAGAAGAACTGGCCAAATATGATATCAACACCGCAAAATCGCTGGTGATCGCGTAGGAATGCGCTTCTCTGATGCGGCGGCTTGATAAAACAGTTGTGGAACAGCAAAGCAGGAAATCGGCTTAAAGCCGATTTCCTATTTGACGAATTTTATGGAAGTAAAAAAGATCAAGACGGCGGCCGGCAAAACGCCGCCCTCGCCGCTGCTTTTGTTTAGATTGCAGGAAAGGAACGTTACGTTATGACAACGCAGGAAGTGTATGAAAATCTGCTCCGGGACGCCGTGTCGATCTATTCCAAGGAGGGCCTGAAGGAGAAGCTGGAAAGCGGCAGACGCCTGAAGATCAAGCTCGGCGCCGACCCGAGCCGTCCCGACCTGCACCTTGGCCATTCCGTTGTGCTCCGCAAGCTGCGTATGCTGCAGGACCTCGGCCATGAGATCGTTTTCGTCATCGGTGATTTCACCGCGATGATCGGCGATCCTTCCGGGCGCAGCAAAACGCGTGTGCCGCTGACCTTTGAGCAGACCCGTGAGAACAGCCGCAGCTATTACGAGCAGGTTACAAAGATTCTGGACAAGGATAAGACCCGCATTACGTATAATTCCGAATGGCTATCCAAAATGAATTTTGCGGACGTTCTCGCACTTGCCGGGAAATATACCGTGGCCCGTATCCTCGAACGCGACGATTTTGCCAAACGTTATGCCGAGAAGGCGCCGATCGGGATGCATGAGATGTTTTATCCGCTGATGCAGGGCTACGACTCGGTTGCACTGGAGGCTGATATTGAAGTCGGCGGCACCGACCAGACCTTTAATCTGCTCGTCGGCCGCGAACTGCAGCGCGATTACGGACAGACTCCGCAGGAGGTCATCACCTTTCCGCTGCTGCCCGGATTGGACGGCGTGGAGAAGATGTCCAAGTCGTTGGATAATTATATCGGTATTGACGAACCCGCAGATATAATGTACGAAAAATGCATGAAGGTGCCTGATGCGCTGCTACTGTCCTATTTTAATCTGACTACCGATTTGCCGGAATCGGCTTACGCTTCGCTCGTGCGCGGCGACATCCGGCAGGCGCACTTCCTGTATGCGGCAACCATCGTTCGCCTTTATCACGGCGAGGAAGCAGTCGCGGCTGCCGAGGCACGCTACAGGAGCGTGGCGGCGGGCGGCGTTCCCGAGAATATGGAATCCCTGACGGCAGAACCCGGCGCCCTGCTGACCGAGCTGCTCGTCCGAAGCGGGCTGGCGCCCAGCCGCAGCGAGGCGCGCCGGCTGATGACCGGCGGCGGCGTTAAGCTTGACGGCACACCTGTGAAGGATCCGACCGCAGTGCTCGCAGACAAGGGCGAATACATTCTCAGTAAGGGAAAAAACAAGTTCGTCAGAATTGTAATAGCTTAGGGATCAAAAACAAATATGGCAGAGCTGTGCGGCGTCGGCAGACGGTTGCCGGCCGGCAGGGATGCCGCCGTTAAAACAATACCCGTCGAAAATTCGACGGGTATTGTTTATATAATAATATCATGAATATCATTTGCGATGCGGCAGCTCGGCAAATTTGAAGGATTTGCCGTAAAACGGATGCGGGACGGCAGCTTATCCGCATTTTATGCGGAGCGATCAACAGGACATCGGCTCGAGTCCGATGTCCTGTTTGCTGAATAAATGTTTTGCGTGATTATTCCTGTTCCGGCATATACCAAAAGGAATTCATATGATATAAATATGTTCTTGAACCCCTCGGCATTTGCGTCAATGCATTGAAAACGTTGTAGTAATCACCGAAGCCTATTCCGATACAAACGATTCCGAACGCGGTGAGAGAAACGAGGCGCGGAAACAGCAATCCGATGCTGTAAGGGATGCACCCGAATAGAAGATTCGGCAGGAGTGACATCAGAATGAATCTGCTTTTGGACATTGTCTCGGGCCCGACAACGAATAGCATGCCCTGCTTCCAATTCGTATAAAGGTACACATCCTTTTTGAAGCAAATCGCATGAAGCAATTCGTGGGGAAACAAAACAAGCATTGCGCAAAGACAGCCTGCCATGACAGGCAGAACACCAAGATATGCGCGGCAGCGAAAAAAGGCGGGAACAGCCAGCAGGGCCATCAGAAAGATTGCGCCGACATTTGCGATCAAAGCAAGCGTCTTTGTATCCTAGGGTTCTCGGAACGGAACTGCGTTCGGCTGATGCTCTCCGTGCGGCAGGGATTCCGGATTCAGATCGAACTTGCCTTTATAATGCAGTTTCACTTATCTTTACCCCTTTTCTTCGGCATGCGCTGTGCGGAAGGCTGGGATACGCGGCATAATCTTAACCGGCCGGCTGCGCGGTTCGTTTACCTTGTGTCGGTTACGGTGTAGTCATCGGGAATTTCGAACATCGCATTGCTGATGTCGCTGCTGATCTCCACTGTGTTGACGATCGTGTCGGAAACGCTTTCATCATAGGTCCTGTAGCGCTCAAGCACACCGCCGCTGAAGAAAAATTCAAAATCCTTTCCGGTTTCATCGGTGTAGCTCTCGTATTCATATTCACGGCCGAACAGTTCGGTTGTGCCGCTGTCGGTCATTGTAATTGCGCCGTTGTAGAGCTGCGGAAGCTCCACGCCCGCGGCAGCCGCGTCGACAATGATGGCAATTTTATTGTCGGTGTCGATGATGTAAACCGCGTCGCCGTCCAGCAGCATACGCGAAATCACGCCGGATTCTTCCGTCTCCACGTAGATAAGCGAGCCGTTGAAATAAGCGGCCGTCGTGTAAGGCGCAGCGTCGCCGCCGACTGTTTTCGAGACTGTCGTTTTCAACATTCTTTGGCTGCCGGCAAGGATGTCGGCATAGGGCTTGGTCAGCGGGCCGATCTGGCTTTCGGCAGGCGCGTCCGAGCTTTCCTCCGGTATCGACGGCGTTTCATTCGATTCATCGGGATTCGATACCGTCGGTATCGAACTGCTCGAATTGCCGCTTTCGCCGCTGCTTGTGTTTGCGGATGCTTCGGAGGATGTCTGGCTTGTTTCACTTTCGGCAGGCGGTTCGGAAGAAGTCTCGCTGTTATCTCCTGTGCAGGCGAATACGGAAAAGAGTGCCAACAGCAGTGCAAGGCAAAGCAGAATGATTTTTTTCATATGCAAACTCCATTATCAAGCCCGCAGGACGGGCTTTATTGATCTTTTTTTGTATCCGCATCCTTGGACGGTGCATCGGCTTTCAGCTCTTCGAGCAGCGCTTCTAATTTTTTGCCGTAGCCGGTTCCGGCGGACTTGTCCGTGTCGCCGGATGGTGCTTTGAGCGTGGCAGCCAGTTCTTCGAGCAGCTCGTCGATGGATTTCTCGGTTTTGTCTGACGGCTTTGCGGACGGTTCGGATCGCGGTGAAGCCGGCTCCGAAGGCTCGGGCTGTGACGGAATCGTTTCCGCCGGCTTGGGCCGCTCCTCCTTGCGGGCGAACAGGTCGGCGAGCGCCTCGAAATCATCTGCTTTTTCTGCGCTTTCCGCTTCGGCGGCTTCCTGCTTCAAGGTTGGGACGATGTCCTTTAACGGCAGTTCTCGGGTCGCGTCGTCTGTTTTCGGCGCAGACGGGGCGTCGGCCAGCCCGGCGGCACGCTTCATCACGCGTTCCAACTGCCGCAGCGGCATTTTGACGTCCGATTGCTTGATGATGATCTCGGGCACACCGGTTTTCATATTGTCGGATAATTCCTTGTACACCCGTTTGTCGGGGATCTCCTCGAGCCGGTCGATCGATTTGAGCGTGATGCCGAGCAGCGGCTCATCCTCCGGGCCGAAAACCTTGATACTGTCGACGTTCGACCACGGAACGAAGCCCGTTCCCGCTTGGCAGACTGTATAATCGCAAAAGCCGTTCTCGTCGATCAGCAATGCATTCTGCGGGATAAAGATGCGGTAAACCGAGCTTGCAAACATATATGAAAAGTATAAAAGCCCGATACCGCCTACTGCGAGGAAGGCATAAAAAAGCATATCGTCAAATTTTTTTATGTAGGGAAAAATGATGCAGAAAATGGAAGCACCCGTCATAAGAAGTGACAGGATTGCCAGTACGGGCAGCAGGGCACTGCGCCGCTGGATGCGTGTGATGCCGTCTTTCATAAACCGTTTCTCCTTTCGTCGTACGGATTTCGCTGCGGTGCTTGTGAACGCCGCGTTTGGATGAATGACTCCGTGAATCGGAATGCTTTACTGCTGTATGCCAAGCTGCGGCATTTTGGGTAAAACTATACCGGGACGCGTTTTGAAAGCATCCCCAGCGTATTATGAATTCATCGGGAAGTAAAGCGTCGGACAACTTCGGGTTTATAACTATAACCGGAGATTGGGGTATTTAGAGCACTCGCAGAGCAGTTCGGATAACGAAGCGCCGCTCGGAATACGGTTATACAGCGCTTTAATAACCGGGAATCGGGTGCTCCAGAACGTATTCCACATAATTGCTCCGGCCGGCCATCGACCAGTGCAGTCCGTCGCCGCCGTCATACGAACTGAGCAGATATCCTTCTTCATCGGTCATCGATTCCGCCACGTTCATAAAATAGCAGCCGTTGTCCTTTGCCAGTTCCAGAAGCAGCATATTGAACTGGTCGATGCGCGCGTTCAGCTCCTTGATATCCTTGGAAGTGTACGTCGGGTTAGCGTTTTTGCCCCATGGCGATGCGGATATCAGCACGATCTCCGAGCCCGGCGTTGCGGCTTTGATTTTGCTCAGCAGCGTTTTGTACAGATTGATATGTACGTTGACGTCGAAAATGGACATCCCGTTGGCGCCGAGGAACAGGTATACGATCTCCGGCTTCAGCTCGCTCAGCCACGCAATCGTAGTCTTTCCCGAAACGTTCGACTGGTTATATACCGGCTTCTGCGTGTAAGTCGCATAGTCGCTCACGCTCAGACCGCCGTATGCCAGCACGTCGTAGTTTTCCAGCCGGTTGCCGCTCATTCCCATATGATAGGTCAGCGAGTCGCCGCAGAAGGCGATGCGTTCAAGGTAGGATTCGTCCGCAGCGACCGATTCCCTTTCGAGATAGGTGCCCTTGAATTTCTGGAACTCGGCCTGCGTGTAAGACATATTATCCGGCACTTCGAGGTCGTAGTCAATGATCTCGTAGGGGAAGAAGTGCTTGAGCAGCTTGTCGTTCTGCGTTTGCATATCGGTATAGAAGCCCTCCACCTGCGGCGTGTCAGGCAGGCGCTCGTCGTAAAAAACATAGTTTGCCATCGAGACCGACAGCGCTACGGCGAAGGACGTGGACACGTACAACAGCTTCTGGTAAATGGTCATTGCGCTGCAGCTCCTTTCAGATATTTGCTGTCCGGCGAATCGTATTTTTCTTCGGAAATGTAAAAGTTATTGCTGTATACCTCGGTGCTGAAAATCGGTGCTTCGGTCCCCGGGCGGTAGATGCGCAGGGTGTAAACGGTGCCCTCCGTTGCCGAATCTGCATAGTCCTCGGCAAAATCCTCGGCATCTGCGTCTGAAACGGCCAGAGCCAATCCTTCCTCATACAGGCGGGAATATTCCTGTGAAAAGTCTTCGCCGCGGTTGGTCACATTTTCCGACAAATCAAACGCTACGTTGCTAAAACAAAGCCGCTCGAACACGTATTTATCCTTCGTGTCGCGCACACGGTTGACCAGCGGATATTCGTTGTCTCTGCTGTCGGTGAGGGTGTAGAGCAGCTCTGTTTCCATATTGTCGCCGGTTATTTCGCTGCTGTATCGGATGCCCAGCTCGTATTCGCCCTGCGCCGCCGCATAATAGCAGTTTTTAATCTGGATCGTCGCGTCATTGTTCATAAATGTCTCCGGAAAGACGTAGTACAAATCAAAATCATCGCCCAGCCGCTCAGCTTCGGCCCGTGTTTCGCTCGTGAAGATCATCTGCTCGACCAGATCGAGGTCCGATGTTGCAATTATACGATAAATCAGAATCGCATATACGAGAAACGAGATGCCGTATATCAGATATTTGAAAATCTTTTTGACGGTCTTGCCGGTTTTCGACTGCCGGCCGTCGTCTTCGTCCGGAAAATATTTGCCCTCGTAATCCATCGTGTGCTCCTATTCTGTGCCGCCGCGTTGACATAACCCCAGCCGGACGGCGACTTGTCCACATATCCACCGACTTATCCACAATGCGGAGGACGGAATCACGCGACTTATGCACATTTTCCACCGGGTTATCCACATCGCATTCGGTGAATTGGAGATTATTTTGCGTTTTTATGTTAACTGTCAGGTCATTGCCAGTATTTTTTATTCATACTCCGCAATTGCAGTGCAAGTCCGATATGTTCCTTGCGGATGATTTCGCTCTTGTCAAAATCCGCTGCTGTGCGTGCGACCTTGAGGATGCGGTCATAAGCGCGTGCGGAAAGCGCGAACTTGTCATAGGCGGTCTGCATCAGCTTCCCGCCGGATTCGTCCATACGGCAGAAGCGGCGGATGTCCGAAGGCGTCATCAGCCCGTTGCAGGTGACCGCGCCGTCCGTTCGTTCGGCGGCGTATTCCCGAGCGGCAATCACGCGCCGGCGGATTTCCGCGCTCGGTTCAGCCGGCTCTGTGCGGGATAACTCGCCGTAGTCCAGCGCCGGAACCTCGACGTGGATGTCAATGCGGTCCAGCAGCGGTCCCGAGATTTTTGTCGTATAGGCCAGACGGGCTTTCGGCGTGCAGGTGCAGGGCTTGGAGGCATGTCCGTAATAGCCGCACTTGCAGGGGTTCATCGCACAGACGAGGATGAACGAGCAGGGGTAAGTGACCGTTCCGCTTACGCGGGTGATGTGTACGACGCGTTCTTCCAGCGGCTGACGCAGCACCTCGCTGACCGAGCGGTCAAACTCGGGCAGTTCATCAAGGAACAAAACGCCGTTGTGCGCCAGCGAAATCTCGCCCGGCCGCGGATTTTTGCCGCCGCCGGCCATGCTTGCGCAGGACAGCGTGTGATGCGGCGAACGGAAGGGCCGCTCCGAAACCAGCGACACGCCGGGCGGCAGAATACCAGCTACGGAATGGATTTTGGTTGTTTCGATGGCTTCTTCGATGGTCATCGGCGGCAGTATGGACGGCAGCCGTGAGGCGAGCATGCTCTTGCCCGAGCCGGGCGGGCCGATCATCAATACGTTGTGACCGCCGGCCGCTGCGATCTCCAGTGCGGTTTTGGCGGCGTCCTGCCCTTTGATGTCCGCAAAATCCAGCGCGTGTACGGAAGTCTCCGCGCGCAGCCGGTCTGCGGAAAAGGGAACGGGTTCGAGCTGCTTGCCGCCGGTCAGATGGTTGTACAGGGAAAGTACGTCCCGCACGGGGAACACATCGATCCCCTGCGCGGCGGACGCTTCGGCGGCGTCGGCTTCGGGCAGATAAATCTGCTTATAGCCAAGATCGCGCGCTGAAATGGCCATCGGCAGCGCGCCGTTGATGTGCCTGACCTCGCCTGTGAGCGACAGCTCGCCCGCGAAGCACTTGCCGTTGTAGTCGATGCGCTCGGAGGCGTCGGTGTTGATAAGCGAAAGCAGAATCGGCAAATCGAAGGACGAACCCTCCTTGCGCACATCGGCGGGCGCGAGGTTGACGGTGAGAACGCCGTTGTGCAGCGGCAGACCGGATGAACGCGCAGCCGCACGTACACGGCCGGCCGCTTCTTTTACGGCTGCATCGGGAAGTCCGATGATGTCCAGCCTCGGGCTGGGTGAGCCGATGCATGATGACTCTACGACGACGGGGATGCCGTCGATGCCGTTGAGCGCCATGGTGCTGATGACCTTGATCATAACGCGTACCCTCGCAGTTCTCGGTGTTTGAACTCCGTGCAGTGCTTCGATCCCGAAGGAGGGAAAGACCGCGGGAAGGAAGAGGTGGGAATAGGCAGTATGGGAACCGTGTCCCCGCGCCGTGTGCGGAGGCCTTTTCCTTCGCTTTGCTGACGGAGATGACTGCCCGAATTCCAATCCACTCTTATGATAGCATACCGGCGCTTTTTTTTCAAGACGTAAATGTAAACTAAATCCTGCTTTCGGGTTGTGAAAAGATGTTGTTTTGATTCTTTCCCGTTGCTTCCCCCCCCGCTATGCGTGGCTGTTTCGGAGCCAAGTGCAAAGCCGGGTGTAAAAAAGAGAGGAAAAAACGAAAAAAAGTTGCGAAACATCTTTACAGGAGCGAAAAAAAGTGGTATGATAAGTTGATACGATAAAACGGAGCAGTCCGGCCGCGGCAAATGCGGATGTTCCTACTGCGGCGTCTTCGTTTTTTGTATGGATGTTCTTTTATATGCAAAGAAAGGAATGGTCATGGTAATGGCAAGAAAAAAGATATCGATGGACGGCAATACCGCCGCAGCGCATGTTTCTTATGCGTTTACGGAGGTGGCCGGCATCTATCCGATCACGCCGTCGTCGGTGATGGCCGAGGTCACGGACAAGTGGGCTGCAGACGGCAGGAAGAATATATTCGGTCAGACGGTCAGGGTGATTGAGATGCAGTCTGAGGCCGGCGCTGCCGGTACCGTGCATGGCTCGCTTGCTGCCGGCGCCCTGACGACGACGTACACCGCCTCGCAGGGGCTGCTGCTGATGATTCCGAATATGTATAAGATTGCCGGTGAACTCCTGCCCGGCGTTATCCACGTTTCCGCGCGCTGCGTTGCTTCGCATGCGCTCAACATTTTCGGCGATCACTCTGACGTTATGGCTTGCCGTCAGACCGGTTTTGCGATGCTTTGCGCCGGCAACGTGCAGGAGGTTATGGATCTCGGTGCGGTCGCACATATGTCCGCCATCAAGAGCCGTGTGCCCTTCCTGCATTTCTTCGACGGCTTCCGCACGTCGCATGAGGTGCAGAAGGTTGAGGCATGGGACTACGCCGACCTTGCCGAAATGGTCGATTGGGACGCCATTGAAGCGTTCCGCAACAACGCGCTCAATCCGGAGCATCCCGTCCTGCGCGGCACGGCACAGAACCCCGACATTTTCTTCCAGGCGAGAGAAGCGTGCAACAAGTATTACGATGCTGTGCCTGCTATCGTCGAAGAATATATGGCAAAGGTCAATGAGAAGTGCGGCACTGATTATAAGCTCTTCAATTACTACGGTGCGCCCGATGCTGAGAAGGTCATCATTGCGATGGGCTCGGTTTGCGATACGATCGAAGAAACGATCGATTACCTCAACGCCCGCGGCGAAAAGCTCGGCCTTGTCAAGGTGAGACTGTACAGACCTTTTGCGGCCGACCGCCTGCTTAAGGCGCTTCCTGCCACGGTCAAAAGGATTGCGGTTCTGGACAGGACGAAGGAACCCGGTGCGCTCGGTGAGCCGCTCTATCTCGATGTGGTTGACGCCGTCCGCGGCACTGCGTTTGAAAACGCACTTATTGTTGGCGGCCGTTACGGACTCGGCTCGAAGGACACCACGCCTTCCTGCATCATCGCCGTGTATAAGAATCTCGACGCGGACAAGCCGGTCAACGGCTTTACAGTCGGTATCGAGGACGACGTCACCGGACTGTCGCTTCCGCTCGAACCGGCGCCCAGCATGACCCCTGAGGGGACAGTTTCCTGCAAGTTCTGGGGCCTCGGCTCCGACGGTACGGTCGGTGCCAATAAAAACTCGATCAAAATTATCGGCGATCATACCGACAAATATATTCAGGCGTATTTTGCCTATGATTCCAAAAAGTCGGGCGGTATCACGATCTCGCATCTCCGCTTCGGCGACAAGCCCATCCGTTCGACCTATTACGTGTCGCACGCCAACTTTGTGGCCTGCCACAATCCTTCCTATATATATCGCTATGATATTACGGAGGATATTATCGAGGGCGGCACCTTCCTGCTGAACTGCCAGTGGTCCGCAGAGGAGCTGGAGGAGAGACTGCCTGCAAAGGTCAAACGCGACCTCGCCCGTAAGAAGGCAAACTTCTATATCGTTGATGCGGTCAGCATTGCGCGCCGCCTTGGACTTGGCGGCAGAACGAACACCGTGCTGCAGAGTGCGTTCTTCAAGCTGGCCAATATCATTCCGATTGACGACGCTATCAAATATATGAAGGAAGCGGCGTATAAGAGCTTCTTCAAAAAAGGTCAGGCCATCGTGGATATGAACTACGCGGCCATTGACGAAGGCGTTTCGGCCGTGCATAAGGTTGATGTGCCTGCTTCTTGGGCCGATGCGGTCGACGCCAATCCGGGCGATGCGGAGATTACGGGCCGCAAGGAGGTCGTCGATTTCGTCAAAAATATCATGATTCCCGTCAATGCGCAGCAGGGCGATAAGCTGCCTGTCTCTGCGTTCGTTGACGCGGCTGACGGCACATTCCCGCAGGGCACGGCTGCTTATGAAAAGCGCGGCGTGGCTGTGGATATTCCCGAGTGGCATCCCGAAAACTGCATTCAGTGCAATTTCTGCTCGCTTGTCTGTCCGCACGCGACCATCCGTCCGGCGGCGATGACCGACGAGGACGCGAAAGCGTACCCCGGTATGAAGCTTCTGCCGATGACCGGCATGCCCGGCTATCAGTTCGGCGTCACCGTTTCGCCGCTCGACTGTCTCGGCTGCGGCTCCTGCGCGCAGGTCTGCCCGGGCAAGAAGGGCGAAAAGGCGCTGGTGATGAAGCCGTTCGACACCCAGCTTGAGCAGCAGAAATACTTTGAAGCCAGCTATAAATTTGCCGACGATCCTGCGGTGCTTGCCAAGTTCAAGCCGGAGACGGTTAAAGGCAGCCAGTTCAAACAGCCGTTGTTCGAGTTCTCCGGCGCTTGCTCCGGCTGCGGAGAAACACCGTATGCAAAGCTGATCACCCAGCTTTTCGGCGATCGCATGTTCATCGCGAATGCGACCGGCTGCTCGTCCATCTGGGGCGGTTCGGCGCCGTCGATGCCGTACACCGTGAATAAAGAGGGCAACGGCCCCGCCTGGGCAAACTCGCTGTTTGAGGACAATGCCGAGTACGGCCTTGGTATGGCAATCGCGATGCGTCAGAGAAGAGAAAAGCTTGCGGAGATCATTAAAACGCTTGCTGACAGCGACTATGCGCTTGTCAGCGAACCGGCCAAGCAATGGTTGGCGTCGATGGATGATGCCGAAGGCTCTAAGGCTGCCTCCAAGGCGCTGATTGCGGCCCTGGAGCAGGCGGTTAAGGAGTGCGGCTCCTGCGGCTGCGAGCTCGATGCGCTGTATAAGAAAGCGCTGGCAATGAAGGATCTGTTTGTCAAGAAGTCGATCTGGATCTTCGGCGGCGACGGCTGGGCTTATGATATCGGCTTCGGCGGTCTGGATCACGCGTTGGCAACGGGCGAGGACATCAACATCTTTGTCTTCGACACCGAGGTTTATTCCAACACCGGCGGCCAGTCCTCCAAGTCCACCAATACCGGTGCGGTTGCGCAGTTCGCTGCGGCCGGCAAATCGCAGAAGAAGAAGGATCTTGCAGCTATCGCAATGTCTTACGGCTATATTTATGTAGCGCAGGTCGCGATGGGCGCGGATTACAACCAGTGCATCAAGGCGCTGAACGAGGCTGAGCGCTATAAGGGTCCGTCCTTGGTTATCGGCTATGCGCCGTGTATCCACCACGGTATCAAGAAAGGCCTCGGCACGAGCCAGCTTGAAGAGAAGGCGGCGGTTGCCTGCGGCTATTGGCACACCTTCCGCTTCAATCCTGAACTTTCCAAGGAAGGAAAGAATCCGTTCGTGCTCGATTCGAAAGAGCCGACCGCCTCGTATCAGGACTTCATCCGCAACGAGACGAGATACTCGGCGCTGCAGATTGCGTTCCCGGATAGGGCGAACGTCCTGTTCGGCGAGGCTGAGGTGCAGGCTAAGGAGAAGTACAACAAGCTCAAAAAGCTTGCTGAGCAATAATCACACGGCATTGCCGCGCTGCGGCGGGGCGGACAAGAGTGCTTTGCTCTTGCCCGCCCGCGCCGTTGAAACGTAAATGCTTGCGGGAAAGGAATGGCGGCGGAAAGTATGAAGTCTGAAAGGATCAAAAAAGCAGGGTATACATATCTGAACGTTGCAGCGATTGTTGCATGTTTGACAGTCATCGCTCTGATACTGGCGGCTGTATTTTTCCGCACGCCGGGAGAAGATGCGCCCTCCGAGCCGCTTGACCAGTTGTCGGCCGCGCCTTCGGATGAGACGAGTGTGGGAAGCGATGCGTCGGATACTGAGAGCGAATCGCTGTCCGGCCCATTTGCTGTGCTTACTGAGCAGACAGTGCCGAATGCACAGGTTGCCTCGGGCGATCTGATTCTTGTCTCGAATGAGTATCATTATACGCATCCCGATCCTGCTTCGTTGGCGAGTATCTTTGAGAATAAAAGCGGTTCGTACAAGTGCGGCGATACCTCCGGCCTTGCCGAAGCGCGCGCGATTGAAGCGTTCAACGAAATGCTGGATGATTTCTACGCGGCGACCGGAAGCGGCTCTGTGACGGTTCTTCACGGCTATCTTACACCGGAAGAGGCGGGGGATCGTTATGACCGCGCCGATGATAAGACACATACGGCGCAAGCGGGCGGCAGCGATTTTCATACAGGTCTGTCTTTCTCGCTGACCGTTTATCCTTCAAGCGACGGAAGCATCGGCGACGGCAGCTATGCCTGGCTTTCGGATAATGCGTACCGCTACGGCTTTATTTTGCGTTATCCGGAGGATAAGCTTGATGTGACCGGTATTTCTCCATCCGACGGGCATTATCGTTATGTCGGCCGTGCGGCTGCGGCGTATATGTACGAGAATAACCTGTGCCTGGAAGAGTTTCTTGATCTCGTTGAGCGGGCCACGCCTGAGGAGCCGCTTCTCTGGGATTGTGAGGTCGGTTCGTTCGCTGCTTATTTTCAGCGCGCATCCGATGGAACCGAGACGATGATCTGGGTCCCCGCTGTACTCGAATATTCGGTGAGCGGGAATAATCGCGACGGATTCGTGGTTATTGCGTCGAATGGGTGACGGAAAGGCGTAACGACGGACGAGATACGGTGCCCGCGAACAGAACATCCGTTTTGTAGCCCTTGTCAAGGCGTAAAAAAATAACCCTCGAATTTGTATATATTGCACAATAAAAATCGGCAAATTTTTGCTGGTTTTTTTGTTCCTCGATTGGGATGTGTTGAAGAACAAATTATAAACAAAACCATTCCGGACACATTTTTTACACGTGGCTGCATTTTGCTTTTGGGCTGGTACCAAAAGCTCTTGATTTAAGGTCTGTTTAAGGCGGGGAAAATGGCTTTTCTTTTGAATTATATAGTTGTGTTTACAGCAGCCTGTAAAGACAGTGTATAAAATGTGTCCCGCTTTCTGCGGTTTGCATGCCTGCCGCCCGCTAACGGCATCGGTGCATAATGGACAAAAGAAGACTGCCCAATATATGCACACTTGACAAATCGACGAAGACATGCTATTATTTAATATAAATAATTAGGAAAACGCTGTAGTGCATTTTCCACAAAGCACGTAACGATTTGGTAGGAGGAAACCACATGACCAACATGAAGAAACAAGCCAGAAGGGGATTCTGCTTTTTCCTGATGTGCGTTATGCTTTTTACAAGCTATGCGTTTCTCGGGACAGGGCTGTCCGCTTCCGCGGTTGTTGAAAGTGTCGGCGGCTCGGATTCACTTGTCCGTACCTCTTTGGATGAGATCAGGAGCGTCCTCACGGGTCTGACCTACGGTGAATATCTCGCATCGCACGAGAACACCCCTAGGGCCGATTCGACAATTGATGTCGACATTATGGACATACTGATGGAAACGACCGACAGCCGTGGCAATGTCGTTGAGCAGACCACTGCGACGATTGAAAATGTTTCCGGCAGCGATTATGGCACGGATGGAAACATTCTGCTTGTCGGCGATGACGGTAAGATCACATGGAACATAAATGTTGACAAAAGCGCGATGTATTCCGTCGTGATTGAGTATTTCACGGGTGATATTACCGTGCATGATGCCGACGGGAACGTTGCCAGCCAGGGCAAGTCGTCTTCAATCGAGCGTATGCTGCTAATCGACGGCAGCGTGCCTTTCAGAGAGGCTCGCTCGCTTGTGTTGTATAAGTCTTGGTCCGACAATTATTTGGTTGTCGACGAGAACAACAAGGCCGTGCTCGATGAAAACGGCAATAAGCAGTATTTCACTTCCGCGAGCGAACAGTTCCGGGAGTTTGTAAAGGAGCAGGCGAACCAGAACAGTGACAGCAAGCGTCTTTTCGTGACGGACTCCACCGGAAACGAATTGCGGCCGGATAAGCTGCTCAATGATAGCTGGGTTGAAAAGGCACTGGTCGATTCTTCCGGTTATTACGATGAGCCGCTCCGGTTTTATCTTGAAGAGGGCGAGCACATGCTCACGCTGGAAACGGTTCGTGAACCGATTGCCATCAAGAGCATCACCCTGTGCAGCGTTGAACAGCCCGATTCGTATGAAGCATATCTTCAGAAACACGCCGACGCTGCGGATTACAGCGGCAGCGACAAAATCTATATCCAGGCTGAATATCCCACTGCAACCTCCGACCGAACCATATATCAGCTTAACGACAGATCCTCGGTGATTACAATGCCGCAGGACCCTGCGCTTATCAAAATGAATGAGATCGGCGGCGAAAAATGGCAGTATGCCGGTCAATGGATCGAATACACGGTGACGGTGCCGGAAAGCGGCTTTTATATGATCGTCCCGCGTTCGAAGCAGGATGTTTATTCCGGCATGTACACCTCGCGTAAGATTTACATAAACGGCGAGGTCCCGTTTGCCGAGGCGGCGAATTTCCGCTTCGATTATTCGAGCGATTGGCAGACCAACCCTCTTGCTTCGTCGGACGGCCAGACGCAGTATAAGTTCTATCTTGAAGCCGGGGAGAACACCATTCGCTTTGAAGTGGTGCTCGGCGACATGGCGGAAGTATTGCGTGAAGTGGAAAGCTCGCTGAGTACGATCAACGAGTATTACAGAAAGATCCTGATGCTCACCGGTTCGGACCCTGATGAGTACCGCGATTATAACTTCCAGCGCATTATGCCCGATGTGCTTCGCGGCCTCGTTCAGCAGGCGGAAGCGCTTTACGCCGTTTCCGACCGCCTGGCTGAAATTACCGGCGCTAAGGGCGAAAATTCGGCTACGCTGGATAAGATTGCTCTGATTGTCGATTATATGGGCAGATATCCCGATACCATCGCGGCGCGTCTGTCGAGTTTGAAGGATCAGCTTGCGGCTCTTGGCTCTTGGCTGACCACGACGCAGAATCAGCCGCTTGACCTGGATTACATTTGTTTGCAGGCGCCCGGCTCCGAACCGCCGAAAGCGGAGGCAGGCTTTTTCGAGTCCGTTTGGGGAGAAATTCAAAAGTTTATCATGTCCTTCTTCTCGGATTATAACTCTATCGGCTCTGCAACCGAAGAAGTCACCACCGAGGAATTGGAAGCTGCCGGCATCGAGGTCTGGACGATGACCGACCGTGACAGAGCGCAGATCATCCGTTCGCTCGTTGATGACGACTTTGCGGAGCGCTATGGGATTCCTGTTTCCGTTCAGCTTGTTGTTGCTTCTACCCTGATGCCCGCGACGCTCGCCGGTACAGGCCCGGACGTTTCGATGGGCAATACGCAGGATACGGCTATCAACTACGCTATCCGTTCTGCCGTGTATTCGCTCAACAGTACGGCGCACGGGTATGATTTCAACGACTTTTCAAAATATGAAGACAATCCCGTCTATAAGGATATCCTTGATGATGTCGCCACCTTTGACGAGGTGATGGAGCGCTTTGCGCCTGCCGCTTCCGTGCCGCTGACGCTGTACGGTGAAACCTATGGCGTGCCGGAAAATATGAGCTTTTCTATGATGTTCTACCGCAAGGACATTTTCGTTGAGCTTGATATCGAGGTGCCGAACACTTGGGACGACTTCTATGCCATTATTTATAAGCTCCAGTCCAACAATTTGGATATCGGTTTCCCGACGGGACTGACCGGCTCTACCATTCTGATGTATCAGTTGGGCGAGACGATGTACAAAGAAGGAAACTACGACGCGTATATGGAGCAGTACGGCGACATTCTGCGCGAAAACGGCCAGACGTACATCAATGCCGACGGCGAGGAGATTCCGAAGACCGACGGTATGGAGATCAATCTTAACTCCAATACGGCACTGGCTAAATTCAGAGAAGTCTGCCGGCTTTTCACTGACTATAGTTTCCCCGTTACCTATACATTTGCGGATCGCTTCAGGCAGGGTACGATGCCGATCGGCATTATAGATTATACAACGTATAACCAGTTGATCGTTTTTGCTCCCGAAATCAAGGGCCTGTGGGAATTCACGCCCTTGCCCGGCACGCTGAACGAGGAAACGAATACCATCGATAACACAACGGTTGCCAGCGTTACCTGTATGATGATGATGCGGTCTGTTACCGAGGCCAATCATTTCTCGGCATGGGTGTTTATGCAGTGGTGGTCGAGTGCTGAGATTCAGAGTGATTTCTGCAACGAGATGGTCGCTCTGCTTGGCCCTTCCGGCAAACAGAATACGGCGAATATTGAGGCACTGGAGGGTATGTCCTGGTCGAAGGATGAGCTGGATAACCTGAAGGCGCAGTTCAACGCGGTAACCTGCACGCCGGAATATCCGGGCGGTTACATCATTGCCCGTTATGCAAACTTTGCGTTCCTTGATGTTTATAACAATGGTACGGATCCTGTTGAAACATTGCTTTCCTATATTGACAGCATCAACGCTGAGCTGACAAGGAAACGCCAAGAGTTTGATCTGCCTACGGCCGACGAATTCCCTCTGGATACCAATTAACCGATAAGATCCCAATCATCTGTTAGAGGAGGATAATAATGGCAAATTCCACCACGGCCGAGCATGCTGTTATTAGAAGAGACATTTCGAAATTCAAATGGACGATGATGCAGATGAAGCAGCATAAGGTTGCTTATCTGATGATTGCCCCGTTTTTCATTCTCTTCTTTATCTTTACGGTTGTTCCGGTTCTGCTTTCGATTATTCTGAGCTTTACCACGTTCAACATGCTCGAATGGCCGACGCTCGTATATGCCGATAACTATATCCGGCTGTTTCTGGACGACGAGATTTTCTTGATCGCCGTCAAAAACACGCTGATGTTCGCGATCATTACAGGCCCGGCGTCATACTTGCTCTCGCTGTTCTTCGCGTGGTTCATCAATGAATTGCGTCCGAAGATCCGTGCGGTTGTTACGCTGCTGTTCTATGCGCCTTCCATTTCCGGCAACGTTTATCTGATTTGGACGATCATCTTTTCCAGCGACCAGTATGGTTATGCCAACGCACTGCTGATGAAGTTCAACATCATTCAAAAGCCGATTCTCTGGTTCCAGGACGAGAAATACATCTTTACGCTTGTCGTTCTCGTTGCGCTCTGGACCAGCTTGGGCACTTCGTTCCTGACCTTTATCGCCGGCTTCCAGGTCGTCGATAAAAGCCTCTACGAGGCCGGCGCGGTTGACGGTGTGAAGAACCGCTGGCAGGAGCTGTGGTTTATTACCCTGCCGACCATGCGTCCGCAGATGATGCTCGGCGCCATCCTCGCCATTACGCAGTCCTTCGGCTTCGGTGCGGTTATCACGGCGCTTGTCGGCTTCCCCAGCCCGAATTACTGCGTGCATACCATTATGCACCATTTGGAAGATTACGGCAATCAGCGCTTTGAAATGGGCTATGCTTCGGCCATCGCTACGATCCTCTTCTTTATGATGATCGGATCCAACCTGCTGGTCACGAAGATTCTTAGAAAGGTGGGCTCGTAAAATGGCTAGACTCAGAAGCAAGGTCAAACAGCCCAAGGAGCAGTTCAAACGCTCGGTTACCCGTTCGGTCGGCGGCGATATCGGTATTTATATCATTCTGGCCATTTTCGGCGTTATTATGGTGCTGCCGCTCGTTTACGCGATTGCGCAGTCCCTCAAGCCGCTGGATGAGCTTTGGGTGTTCCCGCCGCGTTTCTTCGTAGTCAATCCGACGTTTAAGAACTTTACCGACTTGTTTAAGTTGATGGGCGATTCCTGGGTGCCCTTTTCGCGGTACATATTCAACACGGCTTTTATTTCCGTCGTCGGTACGGCGGGCAACGTGCTCTTCTCCGCTTATGCGGCGTATGCCATCGCGAAGGTTCCGTTTCCGGGCCGGAATTTCCTGTTCAAGATCGTTGTTTACTCCCTGATGTTCAACTCGACCGTCACGGGTATCACCAACTTTCTTACGATGTCGGCTCTCGGTTGGGTTGATACGTATTTCGCGGTTATTGTTCCTGCGTTCTGCACCACCTTCGGTCTGTACCTGATGAAGCAGTTCATGGAGACCTCGGTCACGGATGCCGTCCTTGAGTCTGCACGGCTGGACGGTGCCTCCGAGAATAAAATCTTCTGGAAAATTGCTATGCCGATGGTCAAGCCGGCGTGGATTACGCTGATCATCTTTGCTTTTAAGGATCTGTGGAACTCCGGTGCGAATATGTACATCTACAGCGAACAGCTCAAGACATTCAACTATGCCATCAGCCAGCTTGTCACCTCCGGCATCTCGCGCTCCGGTGTAAGCTCGGCTGCAACGGTCGTGATGATGATCGTCCCGATTCTGGTCTTTGTCATCACGCAGAGCAACGTTATCGAGACGATGTCGGCATCCGGTATGAAAGACTAAGGGAGGAGAGAAGTATGAAAAACAAACTCGCAAGAATTTTCTTCCTGACCGTCTGCCTGCTGATGATTTTTTCCGTCTCGGCGGCTGCGATTGTGCCGTATACAACGTATACGTATAATGTCGACGGTATGCAGCAGAACAGCCCGCATGCGTATGTGCCGCAGCAGGTGATTTCATCCGCTTCGATTAAGCAGGGGCTTGCGAACCGCGTGAATGAGATTGCGGCCGATAAGTACGGCGAAAATTTTCTCGATCTGCAGGCTATTAATGATGTCTGCGTTGATGATCTCGGTCATGTGTATATCGTCGATTCGGGTTCGGCGTCAACGGCCGGATCGGGACGCATCATCTGCTTGGACGAAAATTATAATCTTCGCCTCGTTATCAACGAGTTCGTGAACGATCAGGGCGTGCCCGATTCGTTTTCCGAACCCAAAGGTGTGTTCGTCACGGATACGGAAATCCTGGTCGCTGATTCGCAGAAGGCAAGAATTGTCATCTTTGATAAGGTCGGCAATTTCAAGACCATTGTGCCTGAGCCTGCGAGCGACGTTTTCCCTGAGGCGAGTGTTTACACACCCATTGCGGTCGCAACAGACGCGGCCGGCCGTATCTATGTTGTCTCTTCAACAACGAACTACGGCGTCATTTCGCTGAACCGGGACGGCTCCTTCAACGGCTTTATCGGGCCGCAGAAGGTAACCATTGACGCGTGGGACTATTTCTGGCGTATGTTCCAGACCGCTGAGCAGAGAAGGTCCAATATTCAGTATGTCCCGACCGAATACAATAACCTTACCATCGATTCCGACGGTTTTCTCTACGTTACCACCTCGTCTATCGATGCGGAACAGCAGCAGGCTGCCATTACGTCCAGAAGTACGGCGGATACGTATGCGCCGGTCAAGAAGCTCAATCCGAGCGGAAGCGACGTAATGAACCGTAATGGTTTCTTCCCGCCTTCGGGTGAGGTGGATGTGTACACGGGTGTCGGCAATAAGGATATTACCATCACGGGAGCTTCCACGATTGTGGACGTGGCACTGGGTCCGAACGGGATGTGGAGCATCATTGACCAGAAGCGTTCCAAGGTATTTACTTATGACGCCAACGGCGTGCTGCTGTTTGCATTCGGTGATATGGGGGATCAGGTCGGCAACATTCAGAATCTGCAGGCCATTGCCTATCAGGGTTCGAATATCCTGCTGCTCGACTCTACCAACAACACCATTACGGTGTATAAGCGTACTGCCTACGGTGATCTGATTGCAAGTGCGCTTCAGAACACCGAGGATCAGAACTACGATGCGGCGGTCAACTATTATACCGCCATCCTGCAGCGCAACAACAACTACGACAGTGCCTATGTCGGTATCGGGCAGAGCCTTTATCGTGACGGCGAATATTTGCAGGCGATGCAGTACTTTAAGTATGCCTACGATACGGAGAATTACTCCGAGGCCTATTCGGCTTACCGTAAGGAATGGGTCGAAAAATATGTCATCCTGATTCCAATCATTATCGTGGCTGTCTGTGTGCTGATCAGTTGGTTCTTCCGCCACGCGAAAAAGGTCAACAAGCGCGGACACGTATACAAGGAAAAGCGCTCACTGGGGGAAGAATTGTGGTATGCGATTCATGTGATTTTCCACCCGTTTGACGGCTTCTGGGATATCAAGCATGAGAAACGCGGCACGGTCAAGGGTGCGACTACGATTCTGGCCATAACCGTGGCAGCTTTCCTGTATCAGTCGGTCGGCCGCGGATGGCTGTTCAACCCGTATCAGAACAGCGCAAGCTATATTATGGTCTTTATGTCCGTTGCGCTTCCTGTCGCGCTGTGGGTGCTCGCCAACTGGTGCCTGACGACACTGTTCGACGGCGAAGGCACGCTCAAGGACGTGTATATCGCGACCTGTTATGCGCTCACCCCGCTGCCGCTGTTTGTCATCCCGATGACGATCGTCTCCAACTTCGTTTCATCGGATGAAATTTCGCTGGTTTCAATGTTCCTCACGCTGGCTTATGTGTGGACCGGATTCCTCATCTTCTTCGGAATGATGACCATTCACGATTATACGCTCGGCAAAAACATCATCATTTCGGTCTGTACGCTGCTGGGCGCCGCAATCATTATGTTTATAGCGATGCTGTTTACCGGTCTGATCCAGAAGGTATTCACATTCGTCTATAATATCGTTGTAGAGATCCAATTCCGAATGTAGCAGAAAGGAGCAGCTCATCATATGAAACAATTCAAACGCATAACGGCAACGCTGCTGACGTTCTTGCTGCTGGTACCTTTTCTCACCGCTGTAAACGCCTTTGCCGCCGATGAATCGGAGGAGGATGTGGACGTTTGGGAGGATGTGCTCATTCCTGCTTATATGCAGGCCGAGTTCACCTCGATCGATGAACGGATCAAGGGCGACGGAAATGCCATCGCCGCGATGGAGCAGAAGCTTGTCAAGGACGGCTACGCGCTCTACGTCGATGCCAAGACCGGCGAAGTGGTCGTGCTCAAGCTTATTGCCGAGGGCGACGACTATAAGCGTAATGAGGACGGTTCGTATGCCTATTCGGGTTACTATTCTACCAACCCGTATTCCATAGGCAGCAGCAAATCCTCCACGGGTGCGGATAGTACCCAGGCGACGAAGTCGAGGCTGTATGCGCAGATTTTACTTGACTTCATTGACAATGACGCAACCACCACTTATAATTCCTTTGACGACTGCGCGATCAGCGATCAGTTGACTGTCAAGGATATCCGCAACGGTATCCGTGTCGAGTATACACTCGGACGTGAAGAAACCAATTACCTCGTCCCGCGTGTAATCAGAGCGGATAAGTATGAAGCGCTGCTTGCTCAAATGCAGCAGAATGCTGAAAATGACCGCCATTGGCGTCAGTTCGATGCGTACTATACGCGGAAGGATCTTGACGACCCGAGCATTACCGAGAAGACGAAAGTACAAATCGAGATGGCGTTCCCGATCACAAAGCAGTTCCCTATTTATGTTTGTGACGAGACCATCGTTCCCGCAAAGTTGTCGTTGCTGGAGGAGTATATCAAACTCTATACCGATTACACCTTCGAGCAGATGGATGAAGATCATGCAGAGACAGAATATGTCTCCAACGATAAAACACCGCCGCTGTTTAAGCTGGCACTGGAGTATACCATTGATGAAATGGGGCTTTCGATCCGCTGTAACGCAGGTAACGTTCGTTTCGATTCCTCTGCCTTTACGCTCAGCAACATTGTGATGCTTCCGTATGCGGGCGCGGGCAATGTGAATAACGAAGGCTATGTGTTCACACCGGACGGCTCGGGTACGATTATCGAGTATGAGGATATCGTGGGAAGAAATTTCACGATTACCAGTTCGATCTACGGTCAGGATCAAGCCTTCCATACGATCACCGGTCAGAATAAGGAAGTCGTTCGTCTGCCCGTGTTCGGCGCGGTTGAGGTGGAAACCAGCACCGAAACCGTCACCAGAACCGAAACCTATGTCGATGAAAACGGCGACGAGCAGCAGCGTGAAGTCACCGAACAGGTGATTGTCGAAAAGCCGAGAGGCTTCCTCGCGGTCATTGAGAGCGGTGAATCGCTTGCTAAGGTCACCGTTGAAAACGGCGGCGCAAGCCATATGTTCTGCTCGGTATATACCAGCTTCAATCCTCGTCCGAACGATTCCTATACGCTTGACGGTGGTTTATCCGTCGGCACCAACGCGGTCTGGACGGTGGAATCCGAGCGTAAGTATACCGGCGACTACCGGATGCGTATTTTCATCCTTGACGAGGATAACGCTACCTACTCCGGTATGGCGAATGCATATCGCGACTACCTGATTTCGACGGGGGTTCTGACGAAGCTTGAGTCGGACGGCAAAGACATTCCGCTTTATCTTGAAACGCTCGGCGCACTGGAAACAACGAGAACGGTGCTCGGCGTACCGGTTTCCGCGACCGTATCGCTGACGAGCTTTAAGAATACCATCGATATTCTTTCCCAGCTTAAAGAACAGGCGTCGATCACCAACGTGAAAATCCGTATGGTCGGTATTGCAAACGAAGGGCTTGTTCCGCTTGCACCTGTCAGCTTCGATATTGTCGAAGAACTGGGCGGCGCGGACGGTTTTCAAGAGCTTCTGACGTATGCGAAGGATAACGGCGTCATTCTCTATCCCGATTTCGATTATGCACGGGCGTATAAGGATAAATGGTTTGACGGCTTTGATTCGAGCACCGATCTTTCGCGTACCATCGATGACCGTATGGCCGGCTATCGGATCTATGATCCCGCTTGGCAGGGCTTCATCGGTATGGGTACCGGCGTGATTACGCCGAACGTGATGGAAACGATGTATGATAAGCTCTACGCGGAGTATGAACAGTATAACGTCGGCGGCATTTCGGTCGCCACGCTCGGTTCGGATCTGAACTCCGATTTCAATGAAGATGAACCTCTTAACCGCGAGGATTCCAAGACCGCTATTGTCAAGCTCCTGAAAAAGATTAAGGAAAACAACGGCAATGTGATGGTCTCCGGCGGCAACGCATATACGCTGGAGCATGTCACCGATATCATCGATGTGCCGCTTGACGATTCGCAGTACAAATACTCCGGCGGTACCGTGCCGTTTATGGGTATGGTTCTCCACGGGTATAAGGAATTCGCCGGCAGTGCCATCAATCTGGCAGGGGATTATCAGTACACGCTGCTGAAAACGATTGAAAACGGCGCCAATCCGTATTTCGTCGTTGCGTATGAGAATACATCTGAGTTGAAACAGTATTCAGGCTATTCCAATCTGGCGGAGTATTACTCGGTGCGCTACAACATCTGGGTACAGGATATGGTGAATACCTATGTTGAATTGAATGACGCACTTAAATCCGTTAAAAACGCCACAATCGTCAATCATGAGTTCCTCGACGAGAATAACAAGGTCGTCAAGGTGACTTATGATAACGGCGAATGCTTCTACATCAATTACCTGCTGACGCCTTATGAAGTAGAAGACACGGATATCGTGATTCCGGCTGAAGACTTCGTTAAGACGAATGCGTAAGAGAGAGGAGAGGTAAAGATGGATAATGCACAAGAAGTCGTAAAGACTGTCAAAGCACCCAAGCCGGAGACCGCTCCTAAGCAGCGCAAGGGAAAGTCGCTCGAACGTCAGAAGGCGAAGATGGGATGGCTGTTCGTGGCTCCTTTCCTCATCGGCTTTGTGTTGATTTACCTTCCGCTGATCTTTGAATCGATCAAGTTCTCCTTCAGTGAGATGCATACGCAGCCGGGCAGCGGCTACATCACGGAGTTTGTCGGGTTTGAAAACTATTCCAAGGCCTTGTTTGAGGACCCTGACTTTGTGAGAACGCTTGTCACCACGCTGAAGGATCTGGCCATCAATATCCCGGCCACCGTCATCTTTTCGCTTTTTATGGCTATCATGCTTAACCAGAAGATGCGCGGAAGAGCTGTGTTCAGAGCTATTTTCTTCATCCCGGTCATCGTATCGACCGGCATCATTGCCGGTATCGATGCACAAAATCTGTTGGCGGAAGCGCAGCAGACCGCGACCGATATGTCATCCGGCAATATTGCCGGCGCTTCATCGGGAACGGAATTCATATCTGCAATCGATATTGCGCGATTGTTCTCCGGAATTCAAATCGGTACGGGTGCAATAGAGTGGATTCAGAATCTGGTCAACAACATCTATGACATCGTTAACCGCTCGGGCGTGCAGATGCTGATTTTCCTTGCAGGCCTCCAGTCCATTTCGCCGGCTATTTATGAGTCTTGCTATATGGAGGGCGCCTCTGCGTGGGAAACGTTCTGGAAAATCACTTTCCCGATGATCAGCCCGATGATTCTGGTAAATACGATTTATACGATCATCGACTCCTTCACATCCGAGTCCAACGCCGTGATGCAGACCATACAATCGGTCTATGATTCCTCCGGCCGTATGACGGAATCCGTGGCGATGTCTTGGATTTACTTCCTCATCGTCATCCTGATTCTGGCGGTCATTGCAGGTATCCTGTCGGCGTTCGTCTTCTATCAGCGCAGAGATTAAGGGGGTATACAGATGGATAACGTAAATAAAATCAAATCCGATCCCCGTCTTCGCAAATTTGATGAGAAGACAACGTTTTGGGAGCTGCTGAGGTATAAGTATTTTACTTTCTACTTCTTTAAGCGTGCCTGCTGGGCGATTTTCCGGCTCGTGCTGCTGATCGGTATTTCGTATGTCGTGCTGTTCCCGTACATCTCAAAGATCGCCGGTTCGTTTATGAGCCGGGAGGACTTTGTCGATGTTATGGTCAAGCTGATTCCGAAATATCCTACGTTGGATACCTATAAAGCGATCATCAACGACAATGAGTATTTCAAAGCGCTGTTCAATACGACTACGCTTTCGCTGCTCTGCGGCGTTGCACAGATGCTCACCTGCGCCGTTGTCGGTTATGGCTTGTCGAAGTTCAAGTTCAAGGGCAGAAACATTCTGTTCTTTGCGGTGATCTTCACGATGGTCATCCCGCATGAAACGCTGCAGATGTCTATGTTTATGAAGTTCCGTTACTTCGACATTTGGGGCATCTACGGTTTCATTGCCAAGACCTTCGGCCTTTCCACGGAGGCAACGCCGGCAATCGCCAATTTGCTGAATACCTATTGGCCGTTGGGAATCCTGTCCTTCACCGGCTTGGCGTTCAAGAACGGTCTGTACATCTTCATCATGCGCCAGTACTTCAAGGGTGTTCCCGATGAGCTGGAGGAGGCGGCGTATGTGGACGGTGCGGGCGTCATCAAGACCTTTATCCGCATCATCCTGCCGATGTCCGTGCCGATGCTGGTCACGATCTTCATGTTCGCGTTCTCGTGGCAGTGGACCGACGAGTTCTATACCGGCCTGTTCTTCACCGATAAGACGAAAAACTGGCTGCTGCCGAATATCGTTTCGATCCCTTCGTCGCTGGACACCGAATACGCGGCAAAGGAAACGTACGAAGCGGCCATCCGCAATACCTGCGGTCTGTTGATTCTGGCTCCGCTGGTTATCATCTACCTCTTCGCACAGCGAACGCTGATCGAGGGTGTGGAGAGAAGTGGTATCACCGGCTGAGCTCGGTATTTCGCTTTTCTGTTCCGTAATATGAAAAACGGGTGCAATTTTGCACCCGTTTTTATTTGCAGTAAGACCTGACCACTCAGTGGTCGGGTCTTTTTTTGCGTTCATTATGGGGGCCGCTTGCGAACGTTTTGCCTGTGCGCACCATATGCTGACAAAAAGACTGCCATCTGCTCTTTCAAATATCCGATTTGCAAAAAATGTCCGAAAAGGCAGACCATATCGTTCTATCTGTAACCGGGTATACATCCGTATTCCATATTGGCAAAATTGGATATAAACGGGATAATACGGACACAATTGACATATAAATGGGAAGGATTTGAACAATAACACAAACGAACGAAGAAGGCTGCATAATTATTCGGAAACCAAGACAAGTAAGAAAACCCCAAATACATATTGCAAACCGAAAGGAAAAGACAACTATGAAAAGACACCTGAGATGGCTGCCGCTGCTGCTGTGCCTGCTTTTGGCACTGATGTCGCTGCCGGCAGCGGCACTGGAAGCTTCCACGGTCGAGCTTGTCGTGGATGCGAACGCGGAGCTTGCGGAGGGCGAAACATATCCGACTATCCAGCAGGCAATCGATTACATTGCCGCAGTCCAAACGGCAGCAGGCGCCGATGACGGTACACAATGGCGCGTGACGGTCAAGGCCGGTACATACGACCGTTTTGATGTGCCGCTGCGCACGAAGAATATCACCATCATGGGCGAATCCCGCGAAGGTACAGTTGTGCGCGTCCTGCAGGCAGAAGATGAATCCTTCTGGGGAACGGGTTACGACAGCGGCGGTATCACGCTGCGCGGAACAAACATTACATTGAAAAACCTTACAATTCAAGCCGGTACGCGTCAAATGAACGGTTTTACCGCCGCGGTCGGTGTCCACGACGGAAATGTCGGCGGCAGTGCCTTTTCCCCTACGATAGAAAACTGTACGCTGACGGGCAGCGGCAGCGGCGATGCGTTCCTTTTTGATTGCCCGACCTTTGTGGTCGCCGGCTGTACGATTACCGGTTTTTTGCAGGCAATCGAGTTTTACGGTGATAATTTTTCCGCTGCAGATTGTGCAATCCGCAATAACGTCATTTATGATTGTGTTTATGCCGTTCATGGCTATTATGGCGGAGCGTCTGCGGATGGCTATATGGAAATTTCCGGAAATACCATCACGGGTGCGGACGACCGGTTCGCCGTCATTGCCATTCTTGACCAGAATAACACCGGCGCTGTGCGCTTGAGTCTGGAAGGCAATACTTTCAGCCGTACCATTGTCGGCGCGACCAATATGCGCAAGGACGGTGACGTCAAGCAGGGAAGTATGGAGGACTTGCAGGACGTCAACACTTTTGCCGATTACAGTTTTATCGTCGACGCCTTTTGGTACGCGGCGGATGATTACGGGTCTGTCTTTATTGATCCTATCCGTCATGAGAATAAAATAGCCGTATGGTATGCAGATCCGACCACTGAAAACGGTTACTTTACAACCGAGGAGGCACAGGAAGCGCTCGAGCAGTTCGGAACTGCCGGCCAGTTCATTGAAATCAATGCGCCGCTTCAGGAAATCTTCACGCTGGTGAAAAATGCGATTGTCGTTAAAGAATACTGCGATGCGTACGATCTGACGGTGGAGAAACAGGTTGTCAACAGCAGCGAGACCGACCCGTCATTTGCATTTACGCTGTCTTTCACCAAAAAGGATGGAAGCCCGCTGAATGGCCGATACGACTATCGGATCACGGACGCAAACGGCAAAACAGTGGATAAGGGTAAAGCGGTCCTGAAAGCCGGTGCGTTTAACGTTTCGCTTAAAAACGGACAGCGCGTAATCGTCGAGGATTTGCTCCCCGGCACACGCTATACGGTGGAAGAAAAGCTGACCGAGGCACAGACCGAGATATACCGTTCCTCGATTGCCGTCAATGACGAACCGGTCGAAGCGGCTGCGGGCACGATCGATGGCCATACCTCGGTTTGTTTTACCAATCTCGGACCGGACGGGGTCACGCTTCAAGTACGTAAGGAATGGGTCGGAGATGACCCGTCTTCACGTCCCGATTCGGTGTTTGTCACCCTGTACGGCAACGGAGAGCCTGTTGGCGAGCCGGTTTGCCTGTCGGACGATAACGGTTGGAGCTATACATGGTGTGATCTGGATAACACCGTCAGGTGGACGGTAGATGAGTTTGATGTGCCGGAAGGTTATGAAAAGACCATAAAAGCCGAAAAAGACGGTTTCGTCATTGTCAATATAGCGATTTTTGATACGTCGTCGGATACGGAAGAGTCGGATGTGCCTTCCTCGTCCGAAGTCCCTTCAGAATCGTCCGAGGATATTTCCTCGGGGACTTCGTCACAGACGCCGCCGACCGGTGATGCGGGGATCGCAGGAGCCGTTCTGCTGTTGGCAGCGGCGTTGTCTGTGTTCTGCCTGCGCGCACGGAGACAATATTAAACAGGGGGAGGGACGTTTCTGAACGTCCCTCCTTTTTATAGTCTGGCAAGCAGTTAGTTCTGCTTGCTCTTAAACAGTATCGAAAACAAGAACGCAAAGCAGATTGTCGCCGTAATGCCTGCCGCCGTTGCCGTCAGTCCGCCGGTCAGCGCGCCGAACAGGCCTTTTTCTGCGACGGCCTCGCGCACACCGGTGGCCAGCAGGTTCCCGAACCCGGTCAGCGGCACCGTCGCGCCTGCGGCGGCGAATTCCTTGAAGGGCTCGTACAGTCCCACCGCGCTCAGGACAACGCCGGCGCAGACATAACCGACGAGGATATAAGCCGGTGTGATTTTGGTTTTATCAATGAGGATCTGCGCAAACACGCAGAGCAGCCCGCCGACAAGAAAAGAATATACAT
Organism: Candidatus Woodwardiibium gallinarum; assembly: GCA_904419545.1. Classification (GTDB taxonomy): domain Bacteria; phylum Bacillota; class Clostridia; order Oscillospirales; family CAG-382; genus Woodwardiibium; species Woodwardiibium gallinarum. The sequence goes on along the minus strand of CAJFRY010000005.1, from coordinate 17,662 downwards.
ACGTCATTTTTGTGTCCTCCTTAAATGTACGAGATGTGCTACGGAAGGAATCGATTCCTTTTGCAGTACAGTTCTCGGAGACAGCAGCGCGCCCGTGCCGATAAGAAGCATATCGCGGATTTCCCCGCTGCGCAGCTTGGGGTAAAAATAGGAAGCGGTTACCGTTGCCGAGCAGCCACAGCCCGAGCCGCCCGCGTTTACGTCTTGTTTTTCGCGGTCAAAGATGAGCATTCCGCAGTCCGTCATCCGACCTTGGGGATCGAAGCCGCATTTTTTCAGCAGCACTTCGGCAATCTCCTCGCCCTCTGCGCCGAGGTCGCCGGTGACGATGCAGTCGAAGTCCTCGGCTTTGTGACCGCTCTCGTCAAAATAGCGCAGAATGGTATCGACCGCCGCCGTGGCCATCGCCGCGCCCATGTTGTTGGCGTCCTTTACGCCGTTGTCCACAATACGGCCGACCAGCCCTTCGCAGACTTCGACGCCTCGGTCTTCCTCCGTGTCGATGAGGAACGCGCCCGCGCCTGTAACCGTGCATTGTGCCGTCGGTGTTTTCTGGTTGCCGTATTCAAGCGGGAAACGGAACTGGCGCTCGGAGGAGCAAAAGTGCGATCCTGCAAACGCAATAGCACGCTTGGTCTGCCCGCTGCAGCAGAAACGGCTTCCGATCAGAAGGGATTCTGCCGCTGTTGAGCAGGCGCCGTATAGGCCGAGAAAGGGGATTTTCAATTCGCTGACGGCAAAGGTCGAAGCCGTACATTGGTTGAGCAGGTCACCGCCGAGGATGAGATCGATATCGTCGGGTGTTTTGCCCGCCTTTTTGAGCAGAACGTTCAGCGTGCGGTGCACCATCTCGCTCTCAGCCTTTTCCCAGCTTTCCTCGCCGAAATAGGGGTCGCGTTCTATCAGGTCAAAACAGGTGCCGAGCGGGCCCTCTGCCTCGATTTTTCCAACGGTCGAGGCCGTGTGAGAGATGTAGCAGCCCTGATATTGAAGTATTGCCATGGCTATCGTTTCTCCCCTTTGTTCAAATGCAGAAATAATAGATTATACCGTAAATCACCGAAAGCGATGTGCCGAACACGATTACCGGGCCGGCAATTTTGAACATATCCGCGCATACGCCGGTCACGTAGCCTTCGCTGCGGCTTTCGATGGCGATAGAACTTACCGCGTTGGCAAACCCTGTGATCGGGACAAGCGTACCTGCGCCTGCAAACTTGGCAAGCACATCGAACCATCCGATTCCGGTCAGCAGTCCGGCCAGAAAGATCAGCGAAACCGAAGCCAGTGCCGAAGCGACGCTTTTTTCCGCGCCGAGATGGCTGTACAGGTCCGAAAAGGCTTGTCCCAGCGCACAGATCAAACCGCCGACGAAAAAAGCCTTGATTGAATTGAGCAGACACCGGCTCTTTTTGCTTCGTTCGGAGACATAGTCGAGATAATCTTTTTTATTCATAAAAATCTGCAACCTCACATTTAATGTAAATATATTCTCTGCAATCGGTCAAAATTTATACCAAAGTACTTGACTTTGCTGTGTGATCGTGTATATAATTGAACTGTTTAGGCAGGAATGAAACAGAGGGAATGGTGAGATTGAAAAAAATATATCCGACAGAGAGATACGGCAAATTCGCAAATCTGCAGGAGTTGGTCTCTTCCAGTGCAATGCGGTTCGGTGACAAGCCGCTTTACAAATATTTTGATGCGGATGGACAGATCCGGGAGATGTCCTACTGTACGTTCGGCAATGCGACAAGGGCATTGGGCACTGCGCTGGCTGCGAGAGGGCTGCTCGGCAAGCGTATTGCAATCCTGTCCGAGAGCCGGCCGGAATGGATGGTCGGCTATGTTTCTACCATCGGCGGCGGTGGGGTAACGGTCCCGCTGGACCGCGAGCTGCAGACCGAGCAGATCCGCAACTTCCTTAACGTTTCTGAAGCGGAAGCGATCCTTTTCTCTGCGCCATATGAAAAGGCGCTGCTGGAAATGGCGCCTGAATTGCCCGGTGTGCGTGCGTTTATCGCTTTTGACGAGACGTCCGAGACGTGGCCGCCGGAGCTTGCGGGTCGCCTGTTGTCCTATCGCCGTATGGTTGAGGACGGACAGGAGATGTATGAGAACGGCAACGACGCATATACCTCTGCCAAGGTGGATGTGTACGCGATGAGCGCAATCATTTTCACCTCCGGCACAACCGGTACCAGCAAGGGCGTAATGCTTTCGCACGACAATTTGCTGGAATGCATCAGAGCTTCTGCCAATATGGTGAATTTCAGCAGCCGGGATGTACTGCTCTCCGTTTTGCCGCTGCATCATACCTATGAAACCTGCTGCGGTATGCTTACTCCGATTTGCATTGGGGCGACGGTCTGCATCAACAACAGCCTGAAATATGTTGTGCGTAATATGAATATCTTCCGCCCGACAGGTATGATCCTCGTGCCGCTGTTTGTTTCGACGATCTATAAGAAAATCTGTGACGAGGTGCGCAAAAAGGGCAAGGAGAAGCTGCTTGCACGCGGTATTGCGGTGACCAAAATGGTGCGTAAGGTCGGCATCGACCTGCGCAAGCCCGTTTTTGCGGAGGTGCGAAGGGGACTGGGCGGCCGGCTGAGCAAGATTATCTGCGGCGGCGCTGCGCTGGATCCCGACCTTGTCGACCGCTTTGATGAGTTGGGTATCCAAATCGCACAGGGCTACGGCATCACCGAGTGCGCGCCGCTCGTCTCGGTGAATCCCTATACCAACCTGAAGTACGGTTCGGTCGGCGTACCGATCCGAGGCAGCAGCATCAAGATTCTCCGTAAGAACGATGATGGCAGCGAGAGCGAGGCGGAGACCGGCGGTATCGGTGAGATCTGCGTCAAAGGCCCGCAGGTCATGCTCGGCTATTACAATAACCCCGAAGCCACGAGGGAGGTTTTTACGGAGGACGGGTATTTTCGTACCGGCGACCTCGGCTATGTGGACGACGAGGGTTACATATTCATCACCGGCCGGCTGAAGAACGTCATCATTCTTGCCAACGGCAAGAATATCTATCCCGAGGAGTTAGAAGAATATCTGTATAAGCTCGATGTGATCAATGAGTGCGTCGTGGTTGCGCGCGAGGTTGGCGGCGAAACGCTGCTGACCGCGGTCGTTTACCCTGAATATTCCCGCTTTGAGGGTGCAGATGCCGAACAGATCAAAGAAACGATCAAAGCTGAGGTTATGGCCGTCAACAAACACCTGCCGGTGTTTAAGCAGATCCGCAACATTGAAATCAAAAAGAACGAGTTTGAAAAGACCACGTCGAAAAAAATCATTCGCTATAAGGTTTGAACCGGCGAAAGAACAGAAGGAAAGAAGGAACGGATTTTTATGTATGAAAAGCTCAAGCAGGTGCTTGTAGAGGAAATGAGCATCAATCCTGACGACATTAAGCCCGATGCCGAGCTGATCAACGATCTCGGCTTCAATTCGCTCGAGTTGGCCGACCTGGTCGTGCTTTGTGAGGAAAAGTTTGACATCGTGTTCAAGGATGCAGATCTGCCCGGTCTGCTGACCGTGCGTGACGTGGTCGATTATTTGGAGGCGAACGCCTAAGGCGCTTATGCGGGTCTTGGGAAACGTCCTCTGGTTCCTGATTGCAGGGCTGGTGTTGGCCGTCTCGTGGTTCTTGAGCGGGCTGCTCTTCTGCATCACGGTCATCGGCATACCACTCGGGCTGCAATGCTTTAAGTTTGCCCGATTGGCGCTTTTCCCGTTCGGGAAGGAAATCGTGTTCGGCGGCCCGTCCGTCTGCGGATTCCTTGCAAATGTTCTTTGGCTGTTGGTTTTCGGCTGGAGTCTGGCGCTGCTGGCTGCTGCGCTCGGATTGCTTTTGTGTGTGACAGTCGTTGGGATTCCCTTCGGCCTGCAATGCTTCAAATTCAGCAAGCTGGCGCTGATGCCTTTTGGTGCGTCCGTGCGTTGATTCTTGTGTGTATCTATCCAAACATCAAAAATGCCGCCCCTTTTTCGGGACGGCATTTTTTGTTCGGACGTTTAACCGATTTTGCTTTTTCGTACTATATGAATGAAAGCTTTCAAAGGATGAGGGTGTAGTTATGACCGAGATGCAAGCCGCCGCATGGATTTCCGAAAATCTGACGGCCATTTACGGATATGCGTTTGCCCGCCTGTATGACAAGAACAAAGTGGACGAATTGGTTTCGGAAATCATCTGCGCGGTGCTTTCCTCGGTACGGCGCCTGCGAAAGGACGCGGCGTTCTACGGCTTTGTGTGGCGGACGGCCGAAAATACGTTCCGTAAGTTCATCCGGAGGGACGACCCGGCTTGCTGCGGCGATGCGGAACTTGAAACACTGACCGACATATGCGGGGCTTCTGCGGAGGATGTGTATATCGAGCGCGAGGAGAAGGAAAAGATGCTTTACCTGCTCCGGCGCGAGCTGTCGCTGCTTTCCCAAACGCACCGTGAGGTTTGCGTCGCCTACTACGCAGGCCGGAAAAGCTGCTCCCGCATTGCAGAAGAACAGGGCATCAGCGTGGAGATGGTGAAATACCATCTGTTCAAAACACGCAAGCTGTTGAAGGAAGGAATCGGTATGACAAGAACTTTAGGTGAAAAAAGCTATAACCCCGGCGTTTTCCGCTTGGACTTTTGGGGTGACCGTAACAAATATCAGGAGCTGTTCCGCAGAAAGCTCCCCGGCTCTATCCTGCTGGCGGCTTATTACGTTCCGATGACTGCCGAGGAGCTGTCTGTCGAGCTTGGCGTATCTATGCCGTATTTGGAGGACGAGCTGGAAATCCTTATGTCTGCCGGACTGCTTACGCGAAACGGAAGCAAATACCAGACGAATCTGGTTATTCTGACGGATGACTATGAAAAGGAATTCGTTAAAACCACCGAGGATGTATATCCGAAAGCCGCCGGAACAATTTTCGAGGCCGCAGAGAAGCTGCTCCCGCAGGTCCGCAAGCTGGACTTTCACGGCAGCGACTATGACGACAACCGGCTGCTGTTCGCGCTGTTGAATATCGCTTTGATTAAGGGGTATCAGCTGGCAAACGAGAAGTCACCGCTGGGTGAGCCGAAGCGACTGCCCTTGGGGTGCAGCGGCTGGGTATTCGGCTATGACAACGATTACGCAAACCATCATTTTTACGGCATTATGATGGAATGCTGGAATCGGGAGGGCAGCGCGTATTTTTCGGTCGAAAACTACCGCGTCATCTCTCCCTGTCAGCGCTATGACGAATTTGTTCTGGGTACAAAATCCAGGGTAATGTGCGACGCTGTTTTGGAGCGGGCGGAAGCCGGAGAAAATGAGGAGCAGTCATGGCTTGTCGAAAACGGCTTTGTCCTCTGCAAAGACGGTATCCTTTCTGCCAACTTCCCTGTATTCCGTTCGGACGTGTTCGCCGAAGTCTGTGCGCTGCTCGCACCGATTTCGGAGACAGCGGCGGTGTGCATGCTGGAAATTTCCGACGAAGCGGAGCGTGTTCTGAAGGAGCATGTACCGTCCACGGTAAAGGACCAGTGCGGGGATATTGCCAAGATTCATCACCGCTTGGACGCGGCGGCATTTCTGATGGAAACGTGGATTGCTGACGGGAAGCTCGTGCTTCCGGCAGAGAAAATACCGCTCTGCGTCTGGGGCGTCCGCAAGTAATATGATTTCTTGATAAAACGGTTTGAAACCGTTTTATCAACTGCGGCAAATGCCGCGGCATTCCAATCCTTTTGGATTTGCAAGAAATAGAGATTGTACGGTATATTTTCCAGACTTCGCTCGGGGTGTCATACGCAAAAGCGAATGACGGATGAAAATGTTTTCAGGATTTTCATTATAATAAGAACCAAAAGCCGGTCCGAATGTAGACCGGCTTTTGGTACGTTTGAGAGCATAATGCGAAACCCCAAAAATCCATACATGCAAGATTATGTTCGGCATTTTGTACCGTTTTCAATTGCGTTTGCGTATAAGAAGAATACGTCGCTTTGATGCCGGACAAATTCTTTGCGCACTGTACCGGACAACTTATATATGAATTGTGTGCGGTTCCCGGCGAATAGGCGCTTTGGCCCCTCCCACTGTGTCCGGAAGCAGCAGATGCTGCTCCTGCTTGCTTTGGGCCATATGTGGTGCTCCACAATAAAAATGTCCCTCGTGCCAAACGGCGGGGGACATCTTTGTGTACGTTATATTTCCGTGCGGCCCTCGAACGCCTTCAGCAGCGTTACGCCGTCGGCATATTCCAATGTGGCGCCGACCGGCAGTCCATAGGCCAGCCGCGTCACTTTTACGCCCAACGGGCGAATGAGACGGCTCAGGTACATTGCCGTTGCTTCGCCCTCTACGCTCGGGTTGGTCGCGAGGATCACTTCGCGAACCTCCGGCGTCAGCCGTGCGAGCAGCTCCTTGATTTTGAGCTTCTCGGGACCGATGCCGTCGACCGGCGAGATCACGCCGTGCAGGATGTGGAACAGCCCGCGGTACTCGTTCAGGTCCTCAATCGCCTTGACCGCCTTCGAGTCCTCTACTACACAAATGACCGAGCGGTCGCGCGACGCGTCGGCGCAGACGGGACAGAGCGCGCCCTCACAGAAGTTCATACAAACCGGACAGATGTGGATGCTCTCCTTTGCACACAGCAGTGCGTCGGCGAATTCGCGCACCTCGCTCTCGTCCATCTCGAGCACATGATAGGCCAGCCGCAGCGCGCTCTTGCGCCCGATGCCGGGCATCGATGCGAATCTGCCGGCCAGCCGTTCGAGCGCGGGAGTCAGGCTGCCCGGCATCAGAACATACCGCCCGGCAGGGAAAGCGAGCCGGTGATCTTCTCCATCTCGGCGGCGTTTTTGCTCTCCACGCTCTTGTACGCCTCGTTGACCGCCGCGACGATCACGTCCTGCAGCGTTTCCACGTCCTCCGGGTCGACCAGCTCAGGCTTGATGGTAATATTCAAAATCTCCTTTTTACCGTTGATCTTTACCGAAACCATTCCGCCGCCGGCGGAAAAGTCGTATTCCAATGCGTCCAGCTCGGCCTGCTTTTCGGTCATGCTCTCCTGCATTTTCTGCGCCTGACGGATCATCGCATTCATATCCTGCGGCCCACCGCCCATTCCCTTAGGTAATCTGACTTTCATTTGCTGCTGCCTCCTGTAATTCGTGTATGAGAGAGGGGTGCTCCTGTTCGGGCGCCTTCTCCGTGATTTCGATTTCAAACCGCCGTCCGGTCACGGCTGCGGCGGCTTCTGCAATAAGCTTTTTCGCACCTTCGGTAGACATAATGTTTTTTCCGAGGAAGTCGGTATATACTTTCAGCTTCCCGCCCTGCACGACGATGCGTGAGAGGGAAAGAAAGGAATACAGATTCTTGTGTCCCTGCAGCGCCTCCAGCAGCTCGGCGGACCGGCTGAACAGCTCCGCTTTTTCCTCCGGCTGCGGCGCGGGTGTCAGCGCAGAAGGGGAAGCGGGCGGCTCGGAAGTCGGCGGAGGCGGTACGGACGCCGGTGCCGCAGTCTGTACGGGCGTGACGGACAGCGCGGCGAGCTTGCGTTCCAGCTCGGTTATGCGCGCTTCCAGCGCGGACGTATCGTTCGCCAGCCGCGGGTCACACAGCCGGATAACCGTCAGCGACAGCAGGGTGCGCTTGTTCGACGCGTAGCGGCTGAGCCGCCCCTGTAAGTCCTCAAATGCAGCCGCACAGCGCATCAATTGGCCGACGGTTGTACGGGCGCACAGCGCGCAGAGCTTATCCAATTCTTCCTTCGGAACCGCCAGCGGCGCCGGCTCGCTTGCCTGCGCAGACGATGTGCTGCGGATGAGCAGATAGCGCAGAAGCTCCAGCACGTCCTCCAGAAAAACCTGTACGTTTTTCGATTGCCGGTGAATCTCGTCCACCGTTTTGAGGGAAGCGGGCAAATCCTTATCCAGAATTGCGCAGAGCAGCGCTGCGGCCGAGCCGTCGTCGGAGATGCCGAGCTGGCGGCGCACTGCTTCCGCGTCGATCGGACCGCTGCCGGCTGCCGCCGCGCAGGATTCGAGCAGTGAAAGTGCGTCGCGCAGCGCCCCGTCTGCCAGTCGTGCCAGCAGCACGGCCGCTTCGTCGGTCAGAACGAGCGATTCTTCTTTTGCGACCATCGCCAACCGTTCCCGAATGACCTCCGGCGAGATTCGCGTGAATTCAAACCGCAGGCAGCGTGACAGGATGGTCGCCGGAATGGCGTGGAGCTCCGTCGTCGCCAGAATGAAGATTACATGCGCGGGCGGCTCCTCGAGCGTTTTCAACAGCGCGTTGAAGGCGCTGGTCGACAGCATATGCACCTCGTCGATGATGTACACACGCTTTTTGAGCATCGACGGGGGATAGATGACCTCTTCGCGCAGGTCGCGGATGTTTTCCACACTGTTGTTGCTGGCTGCGTCGATTTCCAAAACGTCGGGCGTCGTGCCCGCATCGATGGCGCGGCAATTTTCGCAGCGGTTGCAGGGGTCGCCGTTCTGCAGGTCCAGACAGTTGGCTGCCTTGGCCAGAATTTTCGCCGTGGTCGTCTTGCCTGTCCCACGCGAGCCGCAGAAGAGGTAGGCGTGCGAAATGCGGCCGCTTTCGGCCTGATTCCGCAGCACGGCGGTAATGTGGTCCTGCCCGCGCACATCGCTGAAGGTCTGCGGACGCCATTTTCTGTATAGAGCGAGGTACACGAAAAAAACCGCCTTCCCATAAAAAACAAAACGAGAGGATACGTAATACGGCCATACATCCAGAATCGAGCAACGACCACACGCGTAAGTCAAAATCTGTCCTCGGGACAGGCGCCCCCGCGGCACACCGGCGCTACCGCTTAATGCTGCTTGGTTCCCCACCTGACATGGTTCACGGCTGCCGATTGCGCGGGACCCGTCCTTCAGCGGACTCGTTGTTGACGCGGCCGCACGGCCGCTGCCCTCAAATGGCATATAACCCCTGCTATAGCGGATTGCAGGCTACAAGGCACCGCTGACTCCCCGGTTAGTATGACCGTATTACATATCCTCGGATACGGTAAGAGTATACCACAAATCCCTGCCGGTTGCAAGATAAATTTTTGAATTTTAATTTTTCTTGCATTCCATTGACTTTCGGCGCAGAAGCATATATAATACGTAATGGTTAAAATGGGAAGGAAGTGCAGTCGCATCGTGACAAAAACACGGATTTTTGTTTCCTGGCGCGCCGAGGAAAAATGGCTCAACGCGATGGGTGCGAAGGGTTATCGTCTTACCGGCGTTGACGCGTTCGACTATAAGTTCACCATTGCTGCGGGTCAGACGTTTGTCTATTCGCTCGAGTGGCTGGATGTTTCACCTATGTCCGACGAGGGCGAGCGGTTCGCGGCCAAACGGGCCGAGGACGGCTTTTCGCTCTGCGCCTCCAAGCGCGGCTGGGCGTATTACATTCGGGAGGGAACCGACGTTCCCGAAAAGGATACGTCGGCTCTGCGGCTGACGATGGGGCACTATCGCGCCGTGTCCCTGTTTGCGCTGGTCATGTTCCTTGTCTTTACTGGACTGACCGCGTATAATTTCTATTATCAGTCCGTGTTTGCCGCCGAGGGCTATACGATCCCCAAGAGCAGTATGTCGGTTGAATTTTTTCGCAATATTTATAACAACCTTCTCGTCGGTAAAAATCCGGCAACCGTACTTCTGCTGCTTCTCGTGCCGATCACGGCCGTGTTTCTGCTGCTGTGTGCTTCCTTCGGCTCGGAATATTTTGCTACGCGCAGACTGATGAAGCAGTCGGTCCTCCGGCAGCTCGAACGGGCGGCGGAGACGGCGCAGGAGGACGGGGAAGCGCGGGAATAAAACAAAGCAGAGCCGACCGGAAGGGAGGTTTCGCAGACGTATTTTCCGGCCGGAAAGAGTTTCTGTTTTCATTCTGCAAGAAAGGATGCTTTCGCTGCTGCGGAAGCGAGGATCGCGGGTATGCAGTATCAGGTTAAATTGGTCGATATCGCGAAGGAGTTTTCGCTCGAGAAGATCTACCTTCCCGAAAACATCGACGAAATTTACGTCCGTCGGTCGGACGTTTCACGTCCCGGATTGCCGCTGGCCGGGTATTTTGAATATTTTGAAAACGGCCGTATTCAGATGATCGGGAATATGGAGCATGGTTATCTCAGCAGTCTGGGCGCCGAAGCGCGTTATAAGGCGCTGGACGATTATCTGTCGCACGACGTCGTTGCTGTGGTTGTAACAACAAGTCTGGATATTTTCCCAGAGCTATATGAGCTTGCGCAGAAGCACGAAACACCGCTCTATCGGACGACATGGCCGACGAGTGAGTTTATGGCGGCGCTCATCAGCTCGCTTTCCGTTTCGCTTGCAGAGCGCATTACACGTCACGGCGTGCTTGTCGAGGTGTACGGCGAGGGTATCCTGATGCTGGGCGACAGCGGCATCGGCAAGAGTGAGACAGCTATCGAACTGGTCAAACGCGGGCACCGGCTCATTGCGGACGACGCGGTCGAAATCAAGCGCGTGTCGGCGAAAACGCTCGTCGGCAGCGCGCCGGAGCTGATCCGCCATTACATAGAGCTGCGCGGTATCGGCATTGTGGACGTGCGCCGCATTTTCGGAATGGGTGCGGTAAAGGAGACGGAGAAAATCGACCTTGTGATCCATTTTGAGGTTTGGGAGCAGGGGAAGATTTATGAACGCTTCGGGATGGACACCGAATATACCGATATTCTCGGCATCAAGGTGCCGTCCATTACGCTTCCGGTCAAGCCGGGGCGGAATCTTGCCGTTATCATCGAGATCGCGGCGATGAACAACAGGCAGAAGAAGATGGGTTATAATACCGCGGTCGAATTCAACAAAAAATTGATGAATCGCAGCCTCGAACCGGATGACGACCGGTAAGGGACGCGGAAGTATTTTGGACAGCAAGGAAAGGATTGGGCGAAATTCTATGTATTATGTCGGTGTGGACCTCGGTGGGACGAACATAAAAGTCGGTATTTGCGACGGTGAGGGCAAAATTCTGAAAAAGGGGAGTATAAAAACCGGTGCTGAGCGCAGCGCGGACGAAATCACGAAATCTATGGCAGATCTGACGCTGCAGCTTGTTTCGGAAATGGGACTGACCGTGCAGGATATCGTCTGCGCCGGTATCGCGACACCGGGTACGGCGGACAGCGAGCACGGCGTGGTTGTATACTGCTGCAATCTGCCGTTTATGGATTACCCGCTTGCGCAGCGGTTTTCCGACTTTACGGGAATCGCAAAGGTAATGATCGAAAACGATGCCAATGCAGCAGCCAAGGGCGAAAGCGTCTGCGGCGCCGCCAAGGGGTATAGGAATTCCATTACCATCACGCTCGGGACGGGCGTCGGAGGCGGCATTGTGATCGAAAACGGCGTTTATGCCGGCTTCAATTTTGCGGCGGCCGAATTGGGGCATATCGTTATTGATTTCGGCGGTGTGCAGTGTGCCTGCGGCCGCAAGGGCTGCTGGGAGCAGTATTCCTCTGCGACTGCGCTGACCCGCCAAACGCGCGAGATGATGGAACAATGTCCCGATTCGCTGATGTGGTCGCTTTGCGACGGCAAGCTGGAAAATGCAACCGCCCGCACTTCGTTTGATGCTATGCGTGCGGGTGATCAGGCTGCTGCCAAGGTAGTCGACACCTATATCCGTTATCTTGCCTGCGGCGTGGTCAATCTGATCAATATCTTCCAGCCGGAGGTGCTGTGTATCGGCGGCGGCGTCTGCAATGAGGGCGACTATCTGCTTAAGCCTCTGCTGGAAATTGTCCATAACGAGCAGTATTCGCGGCACAGCGTGGACCAGACCGCCATCAAGATCGCCGAGCTTGGCAACGATGCCGGTATCATCGGCGCGGCAATGCTCAGCCTTTGATCGGCGCTTTCCCCAAAATATACCCGCCTGCGGCGCGGCGTCAGGAAAAGGCGTGCAGTCCTTCGGTGGGGCACGTCTTTTCGCTGTATAGCCGCTGCGGAGATTGGAGAGCTACATGTCTGTTACGATAGAAAAAATAGCGGAAAAAACGCTGCCTACTATTGCGCTGCGCGGTATCGTTCTCTTTCCGCGCGTCATCACCAGTTTTGAAATCGCGCGGAAGGCCTCGATCAAAGCGCTCCGACAAGCGCAGGAGTCGGGATCGGAATTGTTTTTAGCCATCCAGCGCGACGCGTCGGTCATCAGTCCGAAGGCAGACGATCTGTTTGAAATCGGCATCACCGCAAGAATCAAGCATGCGCTGCGGCTGTCCAACGGCAATTATCAGCTTGTCGTGGAGGGGATAACCCGCGCCGAGCTGATGCAGGTCAGCGACGCGGAGGGGTTTCTTGTGTCGCGCGTACATATACGGGATATCAGTGAGCTGCGTGACGATACTGAGGACAACCGCCGCCTGATCCGCGAGGCGTGGGCGGTATTCAACGAATATCTTAAGTATGTCCAGCGTCCGTCGCAGGACGTTGTTGCTGAGGCGAAGAAGATCACCGACCCCGGCCTGCTGGCCGATTGTCTGGCCAGCACTTTCCTGGTTAAATTTGAAGACCGGCAGCAGATTATTGGGATTATCGATGCGGAAAAGCGTCTTGAGGCCTTATTGGGGATTTTCCGCCGCGAAATCGATTTGATTGAACTGGAAGGCTCCATTCAGACCAAGGTTAGGTATAACCTCCAGCGCGGCCAGCGGGAAATGTATCTCCGTGAGCAGCTCAAGGCCATTCAGAGCGAGCTGAACATCGATGAATCGGGCGACGCGGACAGCGATGAATATTATGCGCGTATCGAGGCTGCAAAGCTGCCTGCCGAAGTCAGCGTGCGGCTACACGAGGAGGATGCCAAGCTGGCGCGGATGCCCTTCGGATCGCCGGAGGGGACAGTGATCCGCAATTATATCGAAACCTGCCTTGAGCTGCCCTGGGGCAAGCGGACAAAGGACCGTATGAATATCCAGCAGGCGTCTAAAATTCTCGACGAGGACCACGACGGCTTGCGGAAGGTGAAGGACCGCATTCTTGAATTTATGGCCGTCAAGCAGCTTTCGCCTAAGCTCGACGGACAAATCATCTGCCTCGTCGGTCCGCCCGGCGTGGGCAAAAGCTCGATCGCCAAGTCGATCGCGCGCGCGACCAACCGCAAATATGTGCGCATTTCGCTCGGCGGCATCCGTGATGAGGCGGAAATCCGCGGCCACCGCAAAACCTATATCGGATCGATGCCCGGTCGAATCATCGCTTCTCTCAAGCTCGCCGGCAGTATGAATCCCGTCATCCTGCTCGACGAGGTGGACAAACTGACGATGGACGCGCACGGCGATCCAACCAGCGCGCTGCTTGAGGTGCTGGATACCGACCAGAATAAGCAGTTCCGCGATCATTTCATCGAGCTGCCTGTCGATCTGTCGGAGTGTCTGTTCATTGCCACTGCCAACACGGTCGAGACGATTCCTGCGCCGCTGCTGGATCGTATGGAAGTTATCGATATGGACAGCTATTCGGATGCTGAAAAGCTGTCGATCGCCAAGAATCATCTCATTTCCAAGCAGCTTAAGCGCCACGGACTGACCAGGCGCAACCTTTCCTTTACCGACAGGGCGCTGCAGAAAATCATCAGCGGCTATACCAAGGAGTCGGGTGTGCGCAATTTGGAGCGTGAGATCGCCTCGGTTTGCCGTAAAGTGGCGCGGGATGTTGTCTCCAACGGCATAAAAACGCACCATGTGGATGAGAACGCCGTTATGGAACTGCTCGGACCGGAGAAGTTTTTGCAGGACCGCATCTATCCGCAGGATGAAGTCGGCATTGTCAACGGACTCGCATGGACCTCGCTTGGCGGCGAACTGCTGCGGGTTGAGGTGCTTTCGATGCAGGGGACCGGAAATCTGGAGCTGACCGGCCACCTCGGCGATGTGATGAAGGAATCGGCCAAGGCTGCCGTCAGCTATATTCGCAAGCATGCCGAGACGCTCGGCATCGACCCCGGCTTCTATAAGACGCGCGACATTCATATTCATGTGCCCGAGGGAGCAATCCCCAAGGACGGTCCGTCCGCCGGCATCGCGATGACGACGGCAATCATCTCCGAGCTGTCAGGACGTCCTGTCCGGCAGGACGTGGCGATGACAGGGGAGATCACGCTTACCGGCCGCGTGCTCCAAATCGGCGGTCTCAAAGAAAAGAGCATGGCTGCCTATAAGGCCGGCGCGACGACGGTTATCATCCCGCGTGACAACCTGCGGGATGTCGAGGAGTTCGACGCGGAGGTGCGCGAGCATATCCGCTTCGTCGGCGTCACCCATTACACCGAGGTATTCGACATCGCTTTCAGAAAGGACGATGCCGCCATATGCTGATGCAGATCGGGCCGCTTAATCTGCATAACGCCGCGCTGAAGCTGACTGCCGGCGCGCCTGCACAGCTCCTGAAGGCCGGGAAACCGCAGATTGCGTTTGCGGGACGTTCAAACGTAGGCAAAAGCTCACTGGTCAACTGCCTGCTTGGACGCAAAAAGCTGGCGCGGGTTTCCGGCGCGCCGGGCAAGACGATTACGGTCAATTATTATGATATCGACGGTAAGCTGTTTTTTGTCGACCTGCCGGGCTACGGCTACGCCAAGCGCTCGTTTGCGGACAAAAAACGCTGGTCGGCGTTGACGCAGTCGTATTTTGAGGAGAATGCCGCGCTCGCGGCTGTGTTGCAGCTCATCGATATCCGCACCGGTGTAACGGCGGATGACGCGGATATGCTCGCCTGGCTGCGTTATTACAAGGTGCCGCATATGCTTGTTGCCACCAAGTGCGATAAGCTGGGCAAAACCGCGCTCAGCGAAGCCGCCGCGCAGCTCGTCCGTTCGCCGGCGGTTGCGCCGGGAACCGGCTGTGTTCTGTTTTCCTCGCTCAGGGGCGAGGGACGCGACGCGCTTTGGACGCACATTACAAAGCTCGCCTTCGGCGGGGAAGGGAAGGATTAAAGGATGCACATTCTACACGACAATTATACCGTCGGTGAAAACGGACATCTTTTCGTCGGCGGCTGCGACACTGTCGCGCTCGCGCAGAAATACGGCACGCCGCTTTACGTCATTGACGAGGGGAAAATCCGCAGCAATATGCAGCGCTTTTCCGCGTTGCTGCGGGAATGCTTCCCTGCAGGCAGCCGCGTGCTGTTCGCCTCGAAGGCACTGTCGTACGTGGACATCTACCGAATCGCCGCATCGGAGGGCGTAGCGGCGGACGTCGTTTCGCCCGGCGAGCTGTACACGGCCTGCAAGGCGGGATTTGATACGGCGGACGTCTATTTTCACGGCAATAACAAGACCGACGCGGACATCGCTTACGCGCTGGACGTCGGGGTGGGCACCTTCGTCGTTGATAACGAGGACGAGCTGCTTGCGCTCGACCGCATTGCCGGACAGAAAGGGAAAACGCAGCCGATTCTGCTGCGTCTGTCGCCCGGCATCGACCCGCACACGCATAAGAAGGTCGTCACCGGCTCAGTCGATTCCAAGTTCGGCACCGCCATTGAGACCGGGCAGGCAATGTCCATCACCGAGCGCGCGCTGGCGCTCCAAAACGTGCTGCTGAAGGGCTTCCACTGCCACATCGGCTCGCAGATCTTTGACAGCGCGCCGTTCATAGAGGCGGCGGACGTTATGCTCGCGTTCATCGCCGACGTGTACCGCAAGACCGGCTTTCTTGCTGAATACCTTAACCTCGGCGGCGGCTACGGCGTCACTTATACCGAGGACACCGCCGACCTTGACGCTTCGCGCGTGCTGCGCGAAATCGGGGAGAAGCTCCGCACATTTTCCGCTTCGCACGGCATCGCCGTTCCGAAGATTCTCATCGAACCGGGCCGCGCCATTGTCGCTGCGGCGGGCGTCACGCTTTATACCGTCGGTTCGCATAAGACCATCACCGGTTATCGGACCTACGTTTCTGTGGATGGCGGTATGCCCGACAACCCGCGCTATGCCCTCTATCAATCGGATTATACCGCGCTCATTGCCTCGCGCGCCGCAGAGGCAAAGACCGAGCGCGTCACCATCGCCGGCCGCTGCTGCGAGAGCGGGGATTTGATTCAGGAAAATGCCCCTCTCCAGCCTTGTGGGAGGGGGGACATCCTCGCCGTCCTTGTGACGGGCGCGTATAATTATTCGATGGCTTCAAACTATAATCGTCTGCCGCGTCCGGCGATGGTTTCGGTTCGCGACGGCGCCGACCGGCTGGTGATCCGCCGGGAGAGCTATGAGGACCTGACGCGCAACGAGCTTTAATCCTTAAACATAACTGTACAAAAAACCTTCGCATAATCTTACATAGGTGGATTGTGCGAAGGCTTTTTTGGGAAAAACATTTTTATTCGGTTTTATCTAAACAATTCGAGAAAGTAGGGCCGCTTGGCGTGGAAGGTCTTGCCCTTGAGATAGCCGAGCAGCTCGTGCGGCGCCTGAAAATCGAACGCCAGCGTGTAGGCGCACAGCGCCTGATGTACGTAGCCGAGCCTGCGGTCTTCGCGGTTGACCGCGTATTTCCCGTCGCCGAGCAGGGGATGCCCTGCGGCGGCGAGCTGCGCGCGAATCTGGTGCGTGCGCCCGGTGATCAGCTCGATTTCCAGGAGTGAAACATCCAAACTTTCGTTGTATTGCAGAACGGTGTAGAGAGATACGGCCTTCTTGTCCTCTGCGCCGTTTCTTTTTTCCTTGACGATCACGCGGTTTTCATCGGCCAGTTTTTGCAGATAAGAACAGAGCTTCCCGTTTTTTTCGGAAAAGCGGCCCTTCACGGCGGCCAGATACAGCTTTTTTACGTCGCGCGTGCGAATGATCTCGTTCATCTCGCGCAGCGAAGCGGCGTTCTTGGCCGCGATCACCAGTCCGCAGGTGTTGCGGTCGATGCGGTTGCAGAGCGCAGGCGCGAATGCATGCTCGGCACGCGGGTCGTATTCGCCCTTGCGGTAGAGATAGGCCTGAATGTGGTCAATGAGCGTGTTCGAACTGCCCGGCTTGTCGGAATGCACCAGCATCCCCGCATTTTTGTCGGCGATGAGAAGGTTTTCGTCCTCGTACACCACGTCGACCGATGGGCGGATGCGCAGGAATGCGTCGGCCGGCGCGTGTTCGGCCGTGGCCGCTTGTGTGAACTCGTCGGGAATGAACAGGGTAAGGATATCCCCTTCGACCAGAAGCTCGTTTTCCTTCGTGCGTTTGCCGTTGCGCTTGATGCGTTTGGTTCGTATGTATTTGTAGACCAGCGGCAGCGGCATCCCTTTGTATCGTTTGGTGAGAAACTTATCCAGCCGCTGTCCGGCGTCGTTTTTCCGGATGGTCAGCGTTTCCAACGCGTCAACCCTCCTTTGTTTTGATTTCTATTCTATTATAATCTTTTTTTGCGTAATTGCAAGCGGGAAAAGAAAAGCATTTGCATTGGACGGATAGCCGCAAATCATATAAATGGAAAAATGCGTGTCTGCAATGGTCCGCATAACACAGAAAAAGCCATTTTTTGCGGCAATATATACAATTAAAAAACCTCCATATGCATAAATTGAACTGCCCCAAATTGTACGGACAGCACAAAAAGCCCCTATGGTAGATAGAATTAAAATTTAAGATACAAACTGACTTCGCAATTGCAGCGGGGT